>CAYNYG010000019.1:63069-64178 GCA_964401365.1 uncultured Planctomycetales bacterium
CGTGCCTCCGTGCCTTCGTGCCTTCCTCCCGCTTTTCACCCGTCCGTCGCGCTCCTATGATCGCCGCCATGTCCCACCCCGCCCTTCCAGCGCTCCTCGCCGGCTGCGAGCACGTCTATTCCGACGTCGAGCTCGCCCACAAGCTCAACCGCGCCGAACGCGAAAACCGCCAGCTTCGAATCAAGCTCGGCATGGACCCCACCGCTCCGGACATCCATCTCGGACACTGCGTCGTGCTGGCCAAGATGCGCCAGTTCCAGGACCTCGGCCATAAGGCCGTCCTCATCATCGGCGACTTCACCGCCTCCATCGGCGACCCCACCGGCCGCAGCAAGACCCGCCCCGTGCTCAACGAGGCCCAGATCGAAGCCAACGCACAGACCTATCTGGCCCAGGCCGGCCGCGTGCTCGACACGTCCCCCGAAAAGCTGGAGGTCCGGCACAACTCGGAGTGGCTCGGCCGGATGAACTTCGCCGACGTGATCAAACTGGCGGCCAGGATGACCGTGGGGCAGATGCTCAAGCGCGACGATTTCCGCAAGCGCTACGAGAGCGAGACTCCCATCAGCGTCCACGAGCTGCTCTACCCCCTCGCACAGGGCTGGGACTCCGTCAACATCCACGCGGACCTGGAGCTGGGCGGTACCGACCAGACCTACAACAACCTGGTCGGTCGCGACCTTCAGATCGACGCCGGACAGGAGCCCCAGGTCGTCATGATCATGCCCATCCTCCGCGGCACCGACGGCGTCAAGAAGATGTCCAAGAGCCTGGGCAACTACATCGGCGTCAACGACCCGCCCCGCGACGTGTTCGGAAAGACCATGAGCATCCCCGATGAGCTGCTCGACGAGTGGTTCCGCCTCGCAACCTCCGTCCCCGAACACGAGTGGCGCGCCGCGATCGCCGATCACCCCATGCGCGCCAAAGCCCTGCTCGCCCGCCGCATCGGTGAACGCTTCTACCCAGCCGCGGAAATGGCCGCGGCGGAGGAGTGGTGGCGCGCGCGGTTTGGGGGCGGGAAGGGACGGAAGGCGGTTGGCGCGGGGAGCGGTGCCGGCGGCGGCTTGCCTGGCACGGGGAGCGGTGCGGTCACCGGCTTGGCTGGC
>CAYNYG010000020.1:0-63549 GCA_964401365.1 uncultured Planctomycetales bacterium
CGTAGCCCACGTAGCCCGGGGGCGCGCCGATCAAACGCGACACGTTGTGCTTCTCCATGTACTCAGACATGTCGAGCACGAACAGTGCGTCCGGATCGCCGAACATGAACTCCGCCAGGCACTTGGCGAGGTAGGTCTTGCCCACGCCGGAGGGGCCGACGAAGATGAAGCTGCCCATCGGGCGATTCGGGTCCTTCAGGCCGCTGCGGCTGCGTCGCACCGCGCGGGAAACGGCCTTGACGGCCTCCTCCTGCGACACGATTCGCTTGTGCAGCTCAGTCTCCAGGCCGAGCAGGCGGTTGGCCTCGTCGCGGCCCAGGCGCTTCAGCGGGATGCCGGTCATCGTGCTGACGACCTCGGCGATCACCTCGTCGTCGACGACCCCGTCGACCTCCTGGGTGCGCTCCCGCCACTCGCGCTGCATCTCGCGTTTCTTGAGCTTGATGGACTCGGCCAGGTCGCGCATCTGCGCGGCCCGCTCATAGTCGGCGTTCTTGACCGCCTCGTCCTTCTCCGCGTTGAGGCGCTCGATTTCACGCTCAAGCTCGGTCAGATCCGGTGGCTTGGTCATGCTCTTGAGGCGTACGCGGGCGCCCGCCTCGTCCATGACGTCGATGGCCTTGTCGGGCTGGACGCGCGAGATGTACCGGGCGGACAGCTCAACGGCCGACTCCAGCGCGGCATCGGTGTACTGCACGCGGTGGTGCGCCTCGTAGCGATCGCGCAGGCCGCGGAGGATCTTGATCGTCTCGTCCTTGTTCGGCGGCTCAACGATGATCTGCTGGAACCGGCGTTCCAGGGCGCTGTCCTTCTCGATGTACTTGCGATACTCGTCGAGGGTGGTGGCGCCGACGCACTGGATCTCGCCGCGCGACAGGGCGGGCTTGAGCACGTTCGACGCGTCGATCGCGCCCTCGGCGCCGCCGGCGCCGACCAGCGTGTGCAGCTCGTCGATGAAGAGGATCACGTTGCGCGCGCGGCGCACCTCGTTCATGACCGCCTTGATGCGCTCCTCAAACTGCCCGCGGTACTTGGTGCCGGCGACCATCATGGCCAGGTCCAGCACCACGATGCGCCGCTCCTGGAGAATCTCCGGGACGTCGTGCGACACGATCCGCTGGGCCAGCCCCTCCACGATGGCCGTCTTCCCCACGCCCGCCTCGCCCAGCAGCACCGGGTTGTTCTTCATGCGGCGGCACAGGACCGTGATGACGCGCTCGATCTCGTTGGCGCGGCCGATGACCGGGTCGAGCTTGCGCTCGCGCGCCAGCTCGGTCAGGTCGCGCCCGAAGGAATCCAGCGCCGGCGTCTTGCTCTTGCCTTTCTTGGCGTCGGGCTGGCTGGCGACGCTCGAGTTCTCCTCGGTCTCAATCCCGGCCCCGAGGAGATTGAGCACTTCCTCGCGCACGTCCTCCAGCTTCAACCCGAGGTTCATCAGCACCTGCGCCGCCACGCCATCCTGTTCCCGCAGCAACCCGAGCAGGAGGTGCTCGGTACCCACGTAGTTGTGGTTGAGGTTGCGCGCTTCTTCGATGGCGTATTCGATCACCTTCTTGGCCCGCGGCGTCTGCGGCAGCTTGCCCATCGTGACCATTTCGGGGCCGCTCTTGACGAGCTTCTCGACCTCCAAGCGCACTTTCCGCAGGTCGACCTCGAGGTTTTTCAGGACGTTGGCGCCGACGCCCGAGCCCTCCTTGACGAGCCCGAGCAGGATGTGCTCGGTCCCGATGTACTCGTGGTTGAAGCGCTGGGCTTCCTGGTTGGCCAGCGCCATCACCTTCCGTGCCCGGTCCGTGAATCGCTCGAACATGGGGGGCATGTCTCCCTGCGTCCGTCGGGCCGCTCCGACCCCGGGACGCGAAAATTACAGGACGGCAACGGTCGATTCTAGCGTACGCCGGCGCAGGCCACAACCAACGCAGGCGGCGCCGCCGTCTGAGTATCGACCTTGCACGATCGCGAATCCAACGCGGAGCGTCACAGCTCGGATGCGTGCTCGGCGATGGTTCGCAGGGCCTCGTCCGACACGGTCTGATATATGCGATGCCGGTCCATGCGCCGCACCCGCTCCCAAGCACGCCGCGCGCCAGCCCAGTCGTGCGACGCGAGCAGCAGTTGTGCGTGGCGCACCGCCAGCAGCAGGTCAGGTGTTTGGGAGGGTTGCAGCGGCTCGAGTCGGGCGAGGGCTGCGCGGAGATCACCTTCGTCGCGGAGTTGCTGGCTGGCGGCGATAAGCTGGCGGCGCTGCGTCCGCTGGAGTGTGCGCTTGGCCGCCCGAACCGCCTGTGACGTGAGGAGTTGCGATGCGACGTAGCACGCCGCCGTCGCCGCACCCAGCGCCGCCGGCGCCCAGGGGCTCCAATCGTCGGGAGTGATGTAGAGGCTCCACAGGACGCCGTGTCCCGCCGCCGTGAACAGCAGCAGGCTGGCCGCCCCGGTAAACCCATGTCCCAGGAGCAGCAGTCCGGCGCCGGGTACTGCCAGATTGACCCATCGTGCCGCGTTGACTTGCCATTCCGGGATCGACATCGGGGTAACGCGTGAAGGACGACGCCGACGGCCGCGGCGATCTGAGCGTGAATCGTAACCGTGAACCGCCCCCGTTTCACGCGCGCGCCGCCTGCGACAGGTGGACGCCGGAGGGAGGCGCGGCGAGAGCGGGAGAGCGGCGGCGGGAGTGCGAACCTATCATGCCCGGTTGGAGGAGCTTGCGATGAACCCCGTTCCGATGGACATCATGCTCGACCACAACCGCTGGGCGATGGGCGTGCTGATCGAGGATGCGCGCGGCCTGTCCAGCGAGCAGTTCCAGCGGAGATTCGCGATCGGCCCGGGCAGCATCCACGACACGCTCCGACACATCGTCAGCGCCATGGGCCGCTGGGCCGACCGGATCGGCGATGCTCCGCTGCGCGAGTCGTTCGACCGCGCCGGCGCCGTGATGACGTGCGACCAATTGTCCGCGGCGCTGCACGCTGCGGACGCAGACCTGCGCCGGGTGGCCGCGCGGCGCACCGACGAAGGCGGCTGGTCGACCGAGATGGAGTTCCGGACCGAGGAGGGGCAGAGCTACCGTTTCACCCGCGCGGCGGCGTTCGTGCACGTGATGCTGCACGGGGCCCACCATCGGGCGCAGATTGTGAACATGCGACGGCAGCTCGGCCTGGCGGCGCTGCCGCTGGATCTCGACCCGGTCGAGTGGGAATGCGTGCAGTCCGGGCAGATTCCGTGACGCCCGGCGTCAGTCGCGCGCTTCCGAGCCGCGCGGCGCGCCGGCCGCCGTCTGGCCTGAACCGGCGAGGATCCGTCCGGCCGGCGCGAAAACGCGCGTGCGCAGCCAGGCGATGAGCTCCTCGTAGCGGTCCGGGATCGCCCACAGCGCGGCCTCTGGATCGCGGGGCGCGCCTGCGTCCGCTGGCGCGACTTGATCCGGCAGTTTGTCGGGGGTCGGTGCCGGGACGACTTCCACCGCTCCCAGCAGCTCGAACCCCTCCGCGAACCACGTCGGGCCGATCGGCAGCGCCGGGTCCGGCGAGACGCCGAACCAGGCCGGCAGTTCGTCATCCCATTCGGCGTCGGGCGCCAACTCTTGGCAGTCCGAGTCATCACCCTCGAATTCGCGGAGGGACTCCGCTCCGCCGGAGAAGTACGCGTTGTCCACGCCGTCCGGAGCATCGAGGTCCGGTGTTGGGTTGGCCTCGCCGCAATCCGCGTTCTCGGTGGAGGCGCGGTCCGACCCCGCGTCGTCAACCAGCGGGGCCGCTTCGTCCACGATGGGCGTTGGGGCCGCGGCGGGAGGATCCGCGGCCAGCGGCGCGAGGGCGTCGGCATCGGGGGTCGGAGCCGCCGCGCGTGTCCCCGCGTCGGCCTGCGCGGCGGCATCGGTCGCATCGGCGGCCAGTTTGGGCGACGGGGCGGGCGTCGCGGGCGCTTTCACGGCGGCCGGCGTTGCCGCCAGGCGCCGCGCCAGGAGCTTCTCCAGCTCGCGCCGCGCGTCGTCGCGTTGCGGGTTGATCACCAGCGAGCGTTCGAGCGAGGTGACGGCGGCTTCGTAGGCGCCGGAGTCGGCCTGGAGCATGGCCAGGTTGTAGAGCGCGTCGGCCGGTCCGTTGACCTGCATGAGCTCACGATGCGCCTCGTCGAAGCGCGACAGCTTTGCCAGGGCCACGGCGTGGTTCATGCGTGCCCGCGCGAACCGCGGGCGGAGCTCCAGCGCGCGGCGCGCGGCCTTTTCGGCTTCGGTGTATCGGCCCTCGAGAATCAGGCTGAACCCGAGGTTGTTGTACAGGTGGGCCTGGTCGGGGTGGACCGCGATCGCCTTCGCGAACGACTCGGAAGCTTCCGCGTGACGTCCCAGCTTGTTCAGCGTGATCCCCAGCCGGTTCAACGCCACCAGGTGGTCCGGCTGAAGCGCCAGCGCGCTGCGGTAATGCGCCTCGGCGCCGGCGAAGTTGCCTTGCCGCTCCAGCAGGCTGGCGTGCGCGCAGTACGTACCGGCCGTCAGCGCCGGCACCTTCGTCGCCGGCCCGGCGCCGCCCTCGGTGCGGGTCGCGCTCGGTGCCTTGCCGGGCGGCGCCGCACAACCGGCAGCGGCCAGCAGCAGCGCGGCTGCGCAACGGCGCGAGCGTCGGGATCGGAATTCACGAGTAGTCCGCGAGGTCGGGAGCATTCCGGGACTCCAGCTATGCTGAAACGAGGCACGAAGTCGAATCGGCGCCGCCGCGTCAGGGCGTGTCGCCGGACGGAACACCGGGGATGGTCACGTTCGGGACGCCGGCGCCGTCCTGCTTGACCGGCTTGAAGACCCCCAGGTGGTTGCGGATCAGGATCGCCTGGGTCGCGTCCATGCCCGACCCGCCCGGCATGTCCTGCACCAGCAGCTCCTGCGTCGTGTCCAGCCCGCACTCCGCCAGCCGTGCGCGCACGGCGGCGGCGCGCTGCTGCAACAGCCCGTCGTCCTTGGCGCGGTTGCTGCTGAGCCGCAGCGTGCCACCGTACGCTCGCATCAGCTCCGCCAGGCGCGCCACGCGCTGCTCGCCGGTGGACGATAGCTGCGCCCGGTGGGGGAGGAAGTGCATGTCCGAGATGCTCATGTCGGCGAGCATCGCGTTGTCGGCCATGTAGGTGTAGGTTCCCTGCATCTCGTGCACGTTTTCGGGCATGCCGTGCGGCGGCGCGTTCATGCGCGAGTCCGGCTGGTTGCAACCGAGCAACCCGGCGACGCAGGCGGCGCCCCAGAAAATCGTCCAACGCATCCGCAGCTCCTTACCGGTTCACGCGGCCGTCCGCGAGCGTGCCGACCTGTCTCGGGGTACGGCCGCAGCGCGCTCGGCCGGACGGATGCTCCTAGAATCGGTCGCGTGTCTGCGCCGGCTGAAGGCGGCTCGCGCGCGGACTTCCGCGTGCGGGCGACCGGCAAGTTCTGCGCCGGAGAGGGGCGCATCGGGCTGCGATCGGGCGGGGCAGGCCGGGATTGGCGAACGCCGGCGCGGCACCGTAGAATCCGCGCGTCCGCGGTTGCATTCGACGCCGCCCGAATACTGCGCGGCGAAGCTGACAGGGAACCAAGCCTTTATGACCCCCGATGATGTCCTGAAGCTCGTCAAGGCCAAGAACGTCGAGCAGATCGACCTGCGCTTCCTCGATTTTCCGGGCATGTGGCAGCACCTGACCGTCCCGGCGCGCGAACTCAGCCTCGAGTCGTTCGAGAACGGCTTTGGTTTCGACGGGTCCTCCATCCGCGGATGGCAGGCGATCAATGAATCCGACATGCTCGTGATGCCGGTCGCGAGCACCGCCATCCTCGACCCGTTTTTCCAGTTTCCGACCCTGTCGATGATCTGCGACATCAAGGACCCCATCACCAAGCAGCGATACAGCCGCGACCCGCGCTCGGTGGCCCGCAAGGCCGAGGATTTCCTCCGCTCGACCGGCATCGCGGACACGGCCTTCTGCGGGCCCGAGTTGGAGTTCTTCATTTTCGACCGGGTGCATTACGACCAGACGATGAACAGCGCGCGGTACGAGGTGGATTCGTCCGAGGGGGTGTGGCGTCGCGGGCGAGACGATCCGAGCAACCTCGGGTATCAGCTCCGCGCCAAGGAAGGCTATTTTCCGCTGCCGCCCGCCGACCAGACCCATAACCTGCGGGCCGAGATGGTCAGCGTGCTGCAGCAGTGCGGCATCGAGGTCGAAACGCACCATCACGAGGTGGCGACCGGCGGGCAGGCCGAGATCGACATGCGTTTCTCGTCGCTGGTGGACATGGGCGACAAGTGCATGCTCTACAAGTACATCGTCAAGAACGTCGCCAACCGCCGCGGGAAGGTGGTCACGTTTATGCCCAAGCCGATGTTCGGCGACAACGGGAGCGGCATGCACACGCACTTCTCGTTGTGGAAGGACGGCAAGCCGCTGTTCTACGGCAACAAGTACGCCGAGCTATCCGACATCGCGTTGTGGTCCATCGGGGGACTGATGAAGCACGCCCCCAGCCTGCTGGCGTTCTGCTGCCCGACCACCAACAGCTACAAGCGGCTTGTGCCGGGCTATGAGGCGCCGGTCAACCTGATCTACTCCATGCGGAACCGCTCGGCGTTCGTCCGCATCCCGATGTACCAGCACAACCCGAAGACGAAGCGCATCGAGTTCCGCTGCCCCGATTCAAGCTGCAACCCCTACCTGGCATTCAGCGCCATCCTGATGGCGTGCCTCGACGGCATCGAAAACCGCATCGACCCCGGTCCGGCCTGCGACAAGAACCTCTACGAGCTTTCCGCCGAGGACGCCGCCCGGATCAAGCGCACCCCGGCCTCCCTGGAAGAGGCGCTCGACGCCCTGCGCGACGACCACGCCTATCTGCTCAAGGGCGGCGTGTTCACCGAGGACGTCATTCATTACTGGACCGAGTACAAGATCGAGAACGAAGTCCAGGCCCTGCGGGCGCGCCCGCACCCCTACGAGTTCTGCCTCTACTTCGACATCTGACGCGCGAGTCCGCGCGCGAATGCGGTCCACGCCGGGGCGGAGCACCTGGCGGCCCCCGGTTCTCGGACGCGCGGCGCGCGCGCCGAGTCCGGCGATCGCCTTTTGGGGGGCGCGAATCGGATAGTTGAATGGCGGCGATGCGCGCCCGGCCGGGTGCGGCGGCACGCTTATTGAACCCACACCGCCGGAACGCCGACCCGATGGGCGGGAAGGCGCCGCGAAGCGATTTCCGCGCCGCGCGCGGAGCGCCGGTCCGTACGCTCGTGGAGTTCACGATGACGCGTTGGGTTTGTCCGATCATCCTGGTGGGCGGGCTGTGCTGGGCGGCCGGCTGCGCTCGAAACGCGATCCCGTTCGTCGGTGGCGGGTCGGTCGCCGGCGTGTTTGGAACGCCCTTTACGCAGGACCTGATCCAGTCGCGCACGTTCGTGAGCGGAACGGTCGTCACGAGCTGCACCTACGACATCGAGGACCTCGACCGCGTCCCGCGCAATTTCGACTTCAACGGCGACGGGAAGGCGGACGCGGTGGCCGGGTACGGCGGGAACACGGGCGTGGTCCAGATCCTGATGAGCGACGGTCCGCGCGGGACGGTCGCGTTCACGAGCCTGACGCTCGACAACCGCCGCGACATGAGCAAGCTGGCCGACGTGGCCGTGGGAGACGTCGACGGCGACGGGGCGCTGGACGTCATTGCCGGCGCCGAGGGCGCGGTGTGGTATCTGCACCATCCCGCCGGGCGCGCGACGACCGTGTTGCGGGAGTGGGGCGTCGAGCAGATCGACGCCAGCGCGCAGATTCTGTCCAACGACGAGATTCAGGCCATCATCACGCAGGCGCTGGGCCCGGGGGTGAACCTCGACAACTACATCGTCACCCTCGAGCAGGTCTATGCCGACGTGGAGATCGCCGACTTCGACCGCGACGGGGACAACGACGTGGCCGCGGCGCGGCGTTTCAAGCTCTCGCTCACCCCGCTGCCGGACAAGCCGGTCGAGCCGATCGACATTGTCGCCGGCGACGTGATGGTCTTCGTCAATCCCGGGTTCGCCTCCGGCGGGACCGGGTGGACGCTGGCGAGCCTGGGTGTGCACGAGCGGCCGGCGCTGGGACTCGATCGCGACGGCGCCAGCGCCCTGCGCGTCCGCGACATCGACCGCGACGGCGACCTCGACCTGATCTCGGCCGCACGGGACGACAACAACGTGCAGGTGGCGTGGTTCGAGAACCCGGGCGGCGTGCCCAGCACGGAGTCGCCCTGGACGCAGTGGCGCATCGGCAGCGTGCGCGACGCGCTGGGGGTCGACCTGGCCGACGTGACCGGCGACGGCCGCGTGGACGTGGTGGCGGTGGGAGGTGAGCAGAAGCAGCTCCTGCTCTTCGAACAGCCGGCCGAAGGCCCGATGCGCGACTACGACTGGGACTCCTTCGTGCTCGTTGATTTCCAGAACCTGCAACCCACGGACGTGAAGGCGCTGGACCTGACCGGTGACGGCTACCCGGAACTGGTGGTCGGCTCGAAGCAGGGCGCCGTGCGGTACTTCTCCGCGCCGGACGACGTGCGCAGCGCCTGGGACGCGTTCGTGGTGACGGACTTCGACCCGGTGGCCGAGATCGGGCTGCTGGGCTACGCCGACCTCGATGCGGACGGCGACATCGACCTGATCGCGGTGCTCCACGCGACGGACGATCCCAACAACTCGCGCGTCGTGTGGATTCGTAACGACCTGGTCCCGAGCCTCAACGTCGCCGCGACCGGGCTCTAGCGGCGCGGATCGCCGCGACCCGCGCACCGGGCTCGACCCACCCCCGCTCCGGGGGCCTGTTCCACGTCCCCGCCCGGCGATATCATCGACGCCGTTCGGCCAGCCCGGCGCGCGCGGTCTGCGCCGGCGCGAACCTCCGTCGAAACCGTCACCCGCCGCCGAGGCTCATGTGCGTATTGCGCTCGTCAACCCGATCACGCGTCGCAGCCAGGGATACCACACGGTCGGCAGCTACATCCCGCAGCTCGGGCTTCAGGTCCTGGCGGACCTCGTGCCCGAGGGCCACCGCGTCGACCTGATCGACGAGGTCTTCGGTCCGGACGCGACCGAAGCGCTGCTGACGTCCGACCGGTACGACCTGGTGGGCCTGACCGGCTACACGAGCGGCGCGACGCGCGCCTACGAGATCGCGGCCATGTGCCGGCAGCGCGGCGTGCGGACGATCATGGGCGGGCCGCACGCGTCGGCGTGCCCGGACGAAGCGCTGCTGAACTTCGACGCGGTGGCGATCGGGGAATGCGACCAGGTGTGGCCCGAGATCATCCGGCACGCCGCCGCCGGCCAGATGCAGCGCGTCTACCGCGGGGAGCTGTCGGACCTGGAGGACTCGCGCCTGGGCCGCGCGCGGCAAGGGCTTGAGCCGCTGAACGGCCGGTACTCGGTGTCGGCGATTCAGACGTCGCGTGGGTGCCCGGTGGGCTGCGAATACTGCTCGGTGACGGAATTCAACGGCGCGCCGATCCGCCGCCGCCGCATCGACGACATCGTGGCCGAATGGAACCGCACGCCGCAGAAGTTTCTCTTCGTGGTGGATGACAACTTCTTCGGCGTGGGCCCGAAGCACGCGGCGTGGGCCAAGGACCTGTGCCGGGCGCTGATCCGGCACGGCAAGAAGCGGCTGTGGTTCAGCCAGACGACGATCAACATGGGGGAAGACGCGGAAGGGATGCGCCTGGCGTACCGGGCGGGCTGCCGCGGCATGCTGGTGGGATTCGAGTCGTTCAACGCGCAGTCGCTCAAGGACTACCACAAGGGGATCAACCGCAACAACCTGGCGCGTTATCCGGAGCTGATCCGCGGTTTCCACCGGGCCGGGATCGCCGTCTTCGGCGGATTCATCATCGGCAGCGACCAGGACACGCCCGACTCGGTGGCCGAGACGGCGCTGATGGCGGTGAAGCTGGGCGTCGACATCGTGCAGGTGACGAACCTGACGCCGCTGCCGGGGACCAAGATGTACGACCGCTTCAAGGCCGAGGGTCGGCTGCTGGCCACCAATTATCCGAGCGACTGGGAGCGATACACGTTCACGGAGACGGTGTACCACCCGCGCAACATGTCGGCGCGCGAGCTGGACGAAGCGATTTACGAGCTGCGTCACGCCGCGGCGCGCGAGAACTGGGTGTGGAAGCGCGCCATCCGTACGTTCCTCCGCACGCGCTCGCTCACCACGGCGCTGTTCGTGCAGGGGATGAACGCGGGGTGGAAGCGGATGGCGCGGATCCAGGCGCCGCGCGACGCGCAGCGTTTCGGCTTTCGCCCGGCGCCGTCGGCGCGGATGGGCAAGATCCGCGAGGCGTTCCGCATGCACCTGCAACCGGCTTGAGGCGCGCCGCGGCACATGGCCACCGACGGGGCCTTCATCTTCGCCGGCGGGGGGACCGGCGGGCACCTGTTCCCCGGCATCGCCGTCGCCGCGGCGCTGCGCGGCATCCTGCCGGGGGCACCGGTGCTGTTCCTGTGCACGACGCGCGCCCTCGACGCGACCCTGCTCGATCCCACGGGGTTTGAGCGGATGGCGCAGAGCGTGCGGCCTTTTCCCGCGGCGCCGTGGGAATGGCCGGCGTTCGCCTTTCACTGGTATGCGAGCGTGCGGCGTGCCGCGCGGGTGCTCCGCCAGCGCCGCGCGGCAGCGGTGCTGGGACTGGGCGGATACGCCGCGGGGCCGGCCGTCGTCGCGGCGCGCGAATCGGGCGTGCCGGCCGCGATCCTGAACCCGGACGCGATCCCCGGCCGGGCCAACCTGCGGCTGGCGCGCTGCGCCGAGCTGGTCGTCGCGCAGTGGGATGGCTCGCAGCAATACTTCCCACCGGGCACGCACGTCCGCGCGCTGGGGTGTCCGATTCGCGTCGGTTTCGACGAGCTGGACGCCGGCGTGGCTCGCGCCCGGCTGGGGCTGGACCCGCACCGCCCGGTGCTGGTGGTGACGGGCGCTTCGCAGGGCGCGCGCACGATCAACCAGGCCATGAACGCCGTCTGGCCCGAACTCCGCGCCGCGTTCCCGGACTGGCAGCTCCTGCATCTCAGCGGTTCCGCCGACGAGCACGTCACCCGCGCGGCGTACGCCGCGGCCGGCGCGCCTGCGACCGTGCTGGCGTTCACGCACGACATGCACGTGGCGTTGTCGGCGGCGGAGTTGGTGGTGTCGCGGGCGGGCGCGTCGACGCTGGCGGAGCTGACGCGGCTGGGCCGGCCCGCGGTGCTGCTGCCTTATCCGTACCACCGGGACCGCCATCAGCATGCCAACGCGCAGGTGTTGGCCGACGCGGGCGCTGCCGTGCTGCTCGAGGACCGGAAGGACGCGGCGCTCAACCGGGAGCCGCTGCGGTCGGCGTTGGTGTCGATCCTGGGTGATCCCGCGCGAATGCGGCGGATGGCGGATGCGGCCCGCGCGCTGGCCCGGCCCGATGCCGCGGTGCAGGTCGCGCGGTGGCTGGTAGAGCGGGCGGCGACGCGCGGCTGAGCCGGCGATCGGGCGGCGCGGCGCCGCGATGGACAGGCCGCGCCGGCGCGCGGAGAATGACTACCGAAGCGCGCCGATCGCTGCGCGGCGCGCCGCAGGGCCCGAAGCATTGACACCGACTTCGCCGGTCGTCGTTCCGCCCTTCGATCCGTTCGGCCTGCCGGCGCCGGCCACGCTGTTCCTGTTCCTGGTCGTCGCCACGAGCTGGCTTCACGCGCTGTTCATGAACTTCGTGCTGGGCGGGTCGCTGCTGGCCGTGCTGCTGGAAGGCCTGGCGCTGGCGGGGCGCGGCGCCCACGGCGAGACGGTGCGCACGCTGTGGCGGGTCATGCCGGTCGCGCTGAGCCTGACGATCACGACCGGCGTTGCGCCGCTGCTGTTCGTGCAGGTGCTGTATGGGCCGCTTTTCTATCCGGCGAACGTATTTCTGGGCGCGACGTGGCTGGCGCTCGTGCCGATCCTGATGGTCGCGTTCTACCTGGTCTACGTCGTCAACCGAGCGCCACCGAAGCGCGCGAGCGAGGCCGGCCCGGCGCCCGCCACGGGGAACGGTCTTTCACCCGGGAACGGCGGGCGCGCCGGCCGGCTTGCGCTGGGCGGGCTGGTGGCGACGCTGGTGCTGTGCGTGGCGTGGATCCTCACGAACAACCACATGCTGTCGCTGCAACCGGCCGAGTGGGGTCGCGACGGCACCTGGCGCCAGAATCGGGTCGCGGTCACGCCGGCGCTGACCGTGCCGCGGTATCTGCACTTCGTGGGCGGCGCAGTGACGATCGCCGGGAGCTGGCTGATCGCGATCGGCCAGTGGCGGACTCTCCGCGGGACGGGCGCGCCGGTCGCGAACGCCACCCTGGTTCGGACGGGCGGACGCGTCGTCCTGGTGATGACGGTTGCGGCGGCGCTGGGCGGCGCGGCACTGCTGCTCTCCCTCCCGGAAGCCGCACGCGCTGCGATGTTCGACCCGTCGCGGCCTCTGGCGGTCGTGTGGATGCTGACGCTCGCGGCCGTAGGCGCGCAGATCGTTCTGGCGGTGATGGCATTGCGACGCCCGGAGTCCAACGCGCTTTGGCGCGGGCTGGCGGGGCTGACGGCGCTCACGCTCGCGGGGATGTTCTGCGGCCGCGAGCAGTTGCGGTCGGCGCTTGCGTCCGCCGCTCCGGTCGGGTTCGAGATCGCGCGTTGGCCGGTGCGGATGCAGCCGTCGAGCCTTTGGCTGTTCGCGGCGGTGGGACTGGCCAGCGCCGCCGCCATTGTCTGGCTGGTCGCGTCGTCGGTCCGCGCCCGGCCCGCGTCGCAGGATCGCGGCGATTGACGAGCACGGGCGCGTGGGTTGGCCAAGGCGTATGACAGCGGTCAGTCGTCCGAGAACGCGACGCGGTTGGTTGGTCGCGGTCGAATGCGGTGCGGTTTTTTTTCACAGTTTGCTTGCGGTGCCGAGTTCCTCGCGTTACGCTGACATGAAATGCCGGCAGAAATGTCGGCGCGGTGAGGAGGAGGGAGTTTCCCGGGCGGGTTTTTCCTCGTCGTCTGGCAGTTCCGGCTGAGTTCAACCGCGAGCCTGTGAATCGCGTCGCGCGACGCGGTTTCGGCGCGCGCTGTCCTGCGTTTCAGATCCGGGCGTTTCCCGGGCCATTTGCTTGGAGGCAAAACGAGATGCGACGATTCTCCTGTGTTGTGGGCTCGGCACTGGCGTGCTGTGCCGCGTTCGCCCAGACATCCGTGACCAACACGCCGCCTCGCTCCGATCCGTCGGTGGAAGTGAAGCCCGGCGAGGAGCTGGCGAAGCCGCAGCTGCCCGGTGGCGGCATCGCCCTGCCGTGCGACGACTTTTCGGCTCCGAATGCGGACCTGGGCGTGATCGGACCGACGCCCTGGTACAGCATCAGCGGCGATTGCAGCGTGGACGGCAAGTGGTACGCCAGCTTCTCGGCCACGGCGAGCATCACCTATCACTGGGACCTCTGTTCGACCGATCCGGGCACGGGGACTTCGAACTTCGACTCCGACATCAAGATCTGCGACGCAGCCGGGACGATTCTGGCAGGCGTAGACGGCCTGTCGAGCTGTTCGCCGGCATGGAATCCCAACAACTGGACCTGGGTTGCGCCGGCGTCGCAGACGTACTATGTCGTCATTGCCCCGTACCGCTCCTACAACCAGCACAATTGCACCGGCTCGGACACGACCACCTTCACGCTCGAATACTACGCGGAAGTCAGCCCGTGCCCGTTCTGCGACAGCCCCAACGCCGACCTGGGCGACGTGCCCGGCTCGGCCACGCAGGTCAGCAGCGATTGCGGCACCAACGGCAAGTGGTACGCCAAGTTCAACGGCTACGCCGGCGTCACGTATCACTGGGACCTGTGCCCGAACGCTCCGGGCGACGGCACGTCGTCGTTTGACGCCGACGTCAAGATCCTGGATTCGAGCTGCGCGATTCTGGCCGGCGTCGACGGCCTGTCGAGCTGCTCGCCGGTGGCCTGGAACCCCAACGACTTCCAGTGGACCTGCCCGTCGGACGGCACGTACTACGTCGTCGTCGCGCCGTACAACTCGTACGCGTCGCACACCTGCAACGGCACGTCCAGCGACACCTTCACCCTCGAGTACTACGCGGACGCGTCGTGCCTGGGCAACGAGCCCCCCAACGACAACTGCGGCGACGTGGCGCCCTTCGCGCTCGACACCAGCGGACCGGTCGTTCGCAACGGCGACAACACCTGCGCCACCAACGACTGCTCGCAGCTCAGCGCCTACAAGGAAACCTGGGAGGCCTTTACGACCGCCGAGACGCTCGACGTGAAGATCGAGTACTGCGGCACGTCTCCGGCCCATGCGCGGATCTACATCGTTCTGGCTGACGGCTGCCCATGCGGAACGCTCGTGTTCGCCTCGGCCTACAACTTCGTCGACTGCGGCGACACCAATGCCACGCTGAGCTTCTTCGACCTGCCGGCCGGCACGTACTACTACCCGGTGCTGATGAACCCGGGCGAGTCGCTCGGACCCTACACGCTCACGTTCTCGGCGACGGAACCCCCGCCCTACTGCCGCGCCGGTGCGACGACCACGAGCTGCTTCGAGCACCTCAGCAACGTCGAGCTCGGGTCGATCAACAACGCCAGCGCTTGCAGCGCGCCCGGGTCGAATTACAGCGACTACACCGGCATTTCGACCACCATGACGATCGGCGTGGGCGAGACGCTGACGCTGACCATCGGCACCCCCTACGCCACGGACGACTGCAAGGCGTGGGTCGACTGGAACCAGAACCTCAGCTTCGAGCCGGCTGAAGAGGTCACGCTCAGCGGCGGACCGGGCGCCGGGCCCTACACCGGCACGGTCACCCCGCCCAACGACGCCGTCCTCGGAGCCACGCGCATGCGCGTCCGCCTGGTCGATACGGCCTTCAATCCGACCATCGAGCCGTGCGGCATGACCAGCTACGGCGAGGTCGAGGACTACTCGATCGTCGTCGAGGCGTCCCAGGCGTGTGAGCCGTGCGATACCAATTGCGACGGCTCGGTCAACGGCCAGGACATCAGCAACTTCATCGCCGCTCTGGGCGGAAACCCGAACAACTGCTCGCCGTGCAACAGCGACGCGGACGGCAACGGTTCGGTCAACGGCCAGGACATCGATGATTTCGTGGCCTGCCTCGGTGGCTGATTCGCATTCGACGCCGACCGATTGACAGGATCGGTCGCGGAACCACGCAGCGGGCGCCGCTCGCAGCACGCGGGCGGCGCCCGTTCGCGTTCGGGGAACGTGGCGGCCGCGCCGCCGCGCCGCCGGGCGCGCACCATCGTCGCGGGCGAAGCGCCCGACCCGCCGGCTCGGCGCCTCAATCCCGCTGTGCGATCAGGATCAGCTCCGGCGGGGCCGCGTGCGCGTCGAACGGCGTGCGGTCGTAGTCGGCGAAGACCTCCAGGACGCGGAACCGGGCCCGGGCCAGCAGGTGTTCCGCCTCGTAGCGAAACAGGTAGCGCATCGTGAACGCGTGGACCCGTCGCTCGCGGCGGCCGTCCGGGTGCGTCACGTGGTGAATCAGCTCGACGTGGTTGACCTGCCGCACCAGGTCGCGCTGCACGATGCGGTGGCGGCGCAGGACGCGACGTCCGTCCGGCATGATGAACTCGGGCTCGTTCCCGCTCTCGCGGAGCGCGTCATCGGAAACCAGCAGCGCGAGCTTCGGATTGAACAGGTCGAGGATCAGCCGCGCGCCCGGCTCCAGGTGCTCCCGGATGCGCTCAAGGCAGGCGAGCTGATCCGCGACGGTCTCCAGGTGCTGAAAGGGTCGAAACGGAATCGTAACCAGGCGGAAGCGGCCCGGCACGCGGAAGTCCCGCATGTCGCCCTCGACCAGACGGACGCGTGCGCGCACTTCCGGCGGCTCCCGGTCGAGCCGCTCGCGGAATACCCCCAGCATCGCCGCCGAACGATCCAGCCCGGTCACGCTCACCCCGGCCCGCGCCGTGGGAAGCAGGACGCGCCCCGTGCCGCACCCCACCTCCAGCACGGGTCCGCCGGCCGCGCGGGCGGCGTCGACGAAGAACGCCACGTCACGCCGCTCGCGATAGGGCACCACGAAGTCGTAGAGATCGGCGACCGGGGCGTATCCGTCGTCGATGGGCGCGGGCATGGTCGCTCCAGGGGGCTGGCGGCGATATTGTTCATGCCTGCGGCCCGGTCCACAACCGGCCGATCCGGCGAACACCGGACATCCGATCGGTTCGTATAATGAAGCGGGCGCCTCGGCCGGGCTGGCGGCGCCGCGCTGGGAGAGACCGGATGCGTCTGCACCTCGCGACCGTTGCTTTATCGGGCCTGCTCCTGGCCGGGTGCCCCGCGAACGACCCGGTGGGCGCCGTGAACCAGGATGTGACGGCGGTGATCGGCATCTCGTCGTCGCGAGGCGACGCGCCGTTGCGCGTGGAGGTGACCGCGGTCGACTCGACCTCGAAAAATGGCGCCATCGCCTCGTATCGCTGGGACTTCGGAGGGCAGGCGACGGCCGAGACCATGGCGGCCAGCCACACGTTTTCCGAGCCGGGTCGCTACACGGTGACGCTGACGGTCCGCGACCAGTCCGGGTCGCAGGGAGTTGCGACGGTCGAAGTGCGGGTCACGGGGGGCGACGCCGGCGCCGTCGCGGCCAGCATCGCGGTCGACGTCGACTCCGGTCCGGTGCCGCTGACGGTGCGCTTCGACGGTTCCGCGAGCAGCGGCGGCGACGACGAAATCACCGATTATCTGTGGGACTTCGGCGATGGGACCACGGCTCGAACGAAGGCGCCCGTCCACGTCTATCCGTTTGCCGGCACGTTTACGGTCACGCTGACCGTCAGCACCGGTGGGGGCGCGTCGGCGTCGGCCACGCGCACGATCACGGCCGGCACGTCGACCGCGTCGCTGCAATTCAGCGGCAACCAGCTCGCCACGTTGCCGCTGGGCTCGACTTCGCTGACGGCGCTGACGTTCGAGGCGGCTTTCCACGCGGCCGACGGCGGGGGCCCGCTGGCGACCATGGGCAGCGCGCTGAGCGTGGAGATCACGCCCGCGTCCAACACGGTCGCCGTTACGCTGGCCGGAACGGCGATCGACGCGACCGCGGTCGGGCTCGGCAACGGATGGCATCAACTCGCGGTCACGTTTGACTCGACCGCGGGCGCGACCGTGCTCGTGGATGGAATCGTGGTCGGGTCGGGCGCCGTGTCCGCGCCGGTCTCGGTCGGCACGCTCACGATCGGCGCCGGGTTCCGCGGCAGGCTGGCCCGCCTGGCCCTCTGGTCGTCGGCGCTCGCGACCGACGCGCTCGGCTCGCAACCCAACGGCAGCGAAACCGGGTTGGTGGGCTATTGGCCGGTGAGTGAGGGAAGCGGGCAGACATTGGCGAATCGACTTGCGTCGGCGGAGGCCGGCTTCCTGGGCAACGCGGCGACCCCGGACGCGGCCGACCCGGCGTGGAGCGCGGACGGGCCCTAGGCGCCGCGCGACGGGTCAGGGTCGCCGGTTTCGACCCGCCGCGGCCGTTGCGACGGCGGCCAGCATCGCCAGCGCCGCGGTGACACCCGACACGGCGCCGCCCCAGACGAGCGTCCCGGGCTCAAAGGTCATGTCGAGCGTCGTGCCCGCCTCCGCCGCAGGCAGCGAAACGCACCGCAGGATCGAATCCGCCCGCAGGACCGGCAGCTCGCGGCCCGCGACCCGGGCGCGCCAGCCGGGGTAGTGAATCTCGGACAGCACCAGGAAGCCCGCGGGATGGGGCCCGACGCGGATGCGCAGGTGCTCAGGCGAGACGTCGAGCACGTCCACGTCGACCACCGGTTGCGACGTCGGCGGGTCGGGCCCGGCGGCGCCGAGCGGCAGGCCCAGCCGCACGGCCTCGGGCGCCTCGAAGACGGCCTCGCCGTAGGGTACGAACGCGTCGCCGCGCATCCACGCGAGCGCCGCGGGCTCGTCTGCGACGCTGCGCCACGCGGTGGTGAACCAGCCGCGGCGCACCGCCTCCGCCGGCCGCTGCTGGGCGCGCCATTGGCCCGACTGGTTCACGCTGACGAATCGCTCGCCCAGGACCTTGAACGGGAACGGCGACGGCACGTTCGCGAAACACTCGTTGGTGATTACCGTCACCAGTGCGGGGTTCACCGGCGTATCCGTCATGAAGTGCACGAAGCGGCTGTAGCGCTGCAAGTAGAGGTTGTCATACCCGCCGATCGAGCGGGCCTTCATGGCGAAAGCGTGGTTCTGCTTCAGGAACCGCCGGTGCAGCCAGATGCGGTGCCACGACTGCGCTGCGGCAGCGGCCAGCGCCTCGGCCGTCTGCTTGTGCATGGGGTTGGCGGTTACCCGCGCGTCGGGAATCATCAGCCGCGGCCTGACCTGGGAGGACCGCTCGGGCGGCACGTCGGCCCACGTCCCGGGATCGACGCGGTAGTACCGCGCAACCGCCGTGGTGTCGATCAGCACGAGCGCCGCCACCGCCGCGCAGACCGCGGAGGCGGCGTGGCGTCGCCGGGGCGCGCCGGCGGGGATCAGCCGCTCCGCGACACCCAGCCCGATGCCGGCCAGCAGGGCCACGACGAACTGCACGACGATGACGGCCCGACCCGGGTTTCGGAAAAGGTTGAATCCCGGCACGTGTTCCCAGAGCAGTTCGAACAGGTTCACCGGCCCCACGCGGGCGTAGTCGCCGAGCATGTAGACGAACGCCAGAGCAGCGCAGGCCAGAAGCACGACCACACGCCGATCGCTGAACGTCAGCATTCCGATCGCCGCCAGCAGCAGCGGCAGATATCCGCAATAGGCGTAATATTCCCAGATGCCCTCGATACGGCCCATGTCCGTGCCTGGGTTGACCAGCGTCCACACCATCGCCGGCGGAAACGAGCCCTCCCTGGCGTAACCGTAGCCCGCCGTGGCGCGATTGGAGAGCTTCGCCAACTCGTAGCCCGGCGCGAGCTGCACGGCGGCGACGCCCCCGCCCACGACACACAGGATGAGGAACATTGCCGCCGAGTCGCGCCACGCCGCGAATCGCAGCGGCCGGCGCGCCAGCACGCAACCCGCGCGCCACAGAAACGCCAGCAGCAGCGTGTACCACGCGAACTGGATGCCGCCCGTCAGCAGTTGCAGTCCCAGCAGCAGCCCCGCCACCCAGGGCCACGCGCCCGCGCGCAACAGCCACTCCCGTACGCCGCGGCCGGACCCGGGCGCGACCGCCTCCAGCCGCGCAACGCTGCGCTCCAGCGCGAGCAGAATGAACGGCATGTACGCGCAGGCGTCGTAGAACTGGATGTGCCCCACGTACGCGTGGCCCACCAGCGCCCCGCAGCACGCGAACGCCAACCCTCCGACCGCCGCCGGGCCCGGCGCGAGACGAAAGACCGACCGCAGCAGCCAGTACGTGCCCAGCGCCGCGGCCACCAGGTGCAGCGCAAGGTCCAGAACCAGCGCCTGCGGCAGCGGCAGGAGCAGCGCCAGGAGCGCCGGCGGATAGAACACCTGCGTCAGCGCGTTGGCCGCGAACGGCCAGCCGCTGAACGTGTGCGGGTTCCAAAGCGGGAGGCGGCCCTGGAGCAGCGCGTCGCGGTAGTACGCCTTGTGGTAGGCGAAGATCTCGCGGATGTCGTAGGAGGTCGCGACCCCGTTGTCGCTTCCTACTCCGTGCAGAAACGCGACGTGCACGAAGACGGCCAGCGCGACGCCCACGCACCAGTACGCGTCGATCCAGCGCGCCGCGAGCCGCGGCGCGGCCGTCTCCCGCGCGGCCGGTCGCCCGTCCGCGTCCGACGCCCCGAGGGGTCGCCCGCAGCCGGCGCAGAACCGTCCGGTCGGGGGCGCGGACTGCCCGCACCCGGGGCAGGTTTTCTGGATGACGCCGGAATCGCCGCCTTGGGGGTCCATTCGGGCCGACAGTCTAATGAATGCGCCCACGGCGAGTCACGCGTGAGAGCGGCGTGTGCGGGTCGCGCCGCTTCCAACCATGGCCCCGAGCCCTTCGTGCGCTTGCGCGCCGCGAGCGATCGGGCAGTTCAGCGCGTCGCAGGTGCGCGGCTTGATTCGCCCCTGCCGTTCACGTAGTGTGACGGCGGCTGAGGGCCGAGGCACGGAGCTCGATGCAACATTCCGGCGACGCGGTGGTGTGCTCGAACGGGGCCTGCGGGTTCGAGAACCCGCCCGGCGCGGCGTTCTGTGCGCAGTGCGGAGCCGCCCTGGCCCTTGCGGTCGCGCCGGCGACCCAGCGGCCGGAGCTCGATGCGGCGCGCCTGCCGGGGTCTCAGGAATCGGAGTTTCGCGCGGCTGCGGCGCGCGTCTCCGCCGGCGCGACGTCGGCCGCGGGGCGGCCGACCGCGGATGCGCCCACCCCCGTTCCGGCCCGGCCGCGCTGGCCCTGGGACCTGCCCGACTACCTGGCAACGGCCGCGCTGCTGACGGTATACGGGCTTCTGGCCCGGCATTTCTGGTTCGTCACCGACGACGCCTACATCAGCTTTCGCTACTCCTGGAATTGGGCCAATGGCAACGGGGTGCGGTACAACCTGGGCGACGGAATGCCCGTCGAGGGATACAGCAATTTTCTCTGGGTCGCGGTCGGGGCGCTGATCGAGGCTTTGCGCCTGGACATCACCTTCTGGGCGCCGCTGCTCTCGACGCTGTGCGGCGGGCTGCTGCTGGTCCTGTTCTATCGTCTGGTTCGCGTCCGCTTCGACGTCGCGCTGGTGCCGGCCGTCATGGCAACGGCGCTGCTGGGCTTCAGCGCGCAGTTCACGGTGTGGTCTACCAGCGGCCTAGAAACCATGCCGTTCGCGCTGCTGGTGTTCATCACCGCCGAGCGCCTGCTGCTGCGGCGCGGCGGGGTGGCACCGGTCACGGGGGCCGTCGCCGGGGTTCTGCTGGCGCTGGTGCGCAGCGAGGGCATCGCCTGGACGCTGGTGCTGCTGGTCCTGGGGGTGGTGTCGCGCCTGCTGCAACGGCAGAGGGTGCTGCGGCCCGCCATCGTGTACACCGTCGCCGTGCTGGCCGTGTACACGGGGTACAGCGCGTGGCGCTACGTCCAGTTCGGGACGCTGGTGGCCAACACGACACTCGCCAAGACCGCGGGCATCGGCGCCGGAGACCTGGCGGGGGGTCTGGCCTATCTCGTGTCGCATGGTGCGCCGTCGCGCGACGCGTGGTCGCGCATGGGCGTCGCTTCCACGCAGCCCGCCTCCGGGCCGGTCATGGGCGCCTGGCAGGATGCACCACCCGGGGCCTGGTGGGTCTGGCGCGGCGTGTGCTACGTCACGGTCAACGTCCTCACCAGCCTGTCCTGGCTCCTGGTCGTCCCGTGCATCGCCTTCGCGCTGCTGCCGCCGCGCTTCGCCGTCGGTCTCGCCGTCGCCGCCTTGTCGCTGGCGTTTCCGGCGTACGCCGTGCTGGCCAGCGGTGACTTCATGGCGTTTGGCCGCTTTCTCGTGCCCGGCCTGGCGTTCAACGCGCTCCTGATGGCGTGGCTGCTGGGGAGCCTGTGGGACGCGCAGCGTGCGGAGCTCCCGGCGGGACTGATCGGGCTGCTTACAGGCGCCGCCGGCGCCTACGCTTTCGGCGCCCGGTCGGATCTGTGGGACTTCTCGCGCCTGGGGGACGCACCCATCTGGGGTTTCTGGGCGCCGCTCGCCTCCGGCGCCGCCGTCGCGCTGGTGTGGGGCGTCGTTTCGGCGGTGCGGATGCCGCGCTGCAACGCGCTCACGATTCCGCGCCGGGTGGTCGCGGTCGCGCTCGGCGGCGGCGCGGTGCTGCTGGCCATGCTGCCGATATGGGACGTGAACCTGACGCCGGAACCGACGCGGTCGCGGTTCCACTTCCGCCTCATCACGACTTTTTACAAGAGCGAGCGAAGCCAACTCGAGAAGCTCGAGGAGAACGCCGCGAACTGGGCGACGATCGGGCACGCGCTGCGTGAGATCGCGCAGCCGGGCGACTCGTGCGTGATGGGACCGATCGGTGCGATCGGGTACTACTCGCGGCTCAACATCCTGGACCGCTTCGGGCTGGTCACGCCCAGCGTTGCCGCGCGTGCCTTCGATCCGAAGTTCATGAGCTCCCCGGGCCACGACAAGAAGCGGCGCGTCGAAGAGGACTTCTACGAAGCGCAGCCCACGTTTGTCGAAGTGTTCGACCCCATGGCGAAGGCCGCCGCGCTGCGCCAGCTTCAGCAGCTCTACACCAAGTACCTCCCGCTCTACAAGGGCTGGCGCGACCACCAGACCGGTCGTCGATCGCTTCCGGCCGCCAATGCGGCCAAGATCGCCCTGATCGCCTATTACATTCCCGATTTCGTTCAGGTCATCTGCGCGTCCGCGCCGCCCGACGCCCCGCCCGAGTACATGTGCGTGGTCCGGCGGCTGCCGAACGGGGCCGACCTGGACGCTGCCTGGCAGGACCTTCAGAACCGGCTCAAGGCCCTGGCGGAGCGCGACGAAGCGCGCGTCGTTCGAGTACCATGACGCGGAAATGATCGCGCTGCTTCGATTCTGCTTCTTCGTCTCGGGCGCCGCCGGTCTGCTCTATGAAGGCATCTGGGCGCAGCGCTTCAGCCTGCTGCTGGGGGTGGACATCTACAGCCACGCCGCGGTCCTGACCGCCTTCATGGGGGGGCTGGCGCTGGGCAGCGAACTTGCCGCGCGCTGGGCCGACCGCCTGCGCCGCCCGTGGCTCGGCTACGCACTGCTCGAAGTCGCGATCGGCGCCTGCGGGGCGGCCATCCCGGTCGTCCTGCCGCTCTTCAACACGGCGCTCAGCGCGGCCTACGAGTCGTTCGGCAACAACATCGCCGCGCTGACCGCGGTTCGGTTCGCGGTGGCTCTCGGCGTGCTGCTGGTGCCCACCGCGCTGATGGGGGCGACCCTGCCGGTCATGACCGTCGCGCTGCGCCGCTCGCAGGAGCGGCTTGGGCAGGTGGTGGGCCAGCTCTACGCCATCAACATCGCCGGGGCGGTGGTGGGGATCGTCCTGGGCGGCTTCTACCTCACGGAGGCGATCGGGCTTAGCGGCACCAACTGGACCGCGATTGCGTTGAACCTCGCCGCCGCCGGCGTCGCGCTGCTCGCCGGAGCGATGTCGCGCGGCGTGGTTTCCGCTGACGCCGGGAGCGCGGCGGAGAAGTCCGGCGCCACGGGCGCGGGGGAAGCGGTCCTGCCGGAGCTCGGCCCGGGCGCCGCACAGCGCGCCCGCTGGATCGCCATCGCCGCCGGCATGACCGGCGCCGTCGCCATGATCACCCAGATCGGCTGGACCCGCATCGTCTCGCTGGCGATCGGCAGCTCGACCTACGCCTTCAGCCTGATCGTGGCCGCATTCCTGGTCGGGCTGGCGGGCGGCGCGCGCCTGGCAACGTACCTGCTCAGCCGGGGTGAGAACGGGATGACCGCGTCCAACCGCGGCGACAGCGCGGATGCGTCCATCGCCGCGATCGGCGCCCGCCGCGCCGTGTCGGACGCCGTCCGCCCCTGGGCCTTGTCGTGCGTGGCGGCGGCGGGGCTTTGCTGGATCACCATCTTTTTCCTGGGCTACTTCGTGGACGTGGTGGGCCCCGTGCTGCGCTACCTGGTCCGCGGCATGCTCCAGCCGGTGCCGGTGGTCCACGCGGTGCTGGGCCTGATCACGACGGTCTTCCTTCTTGCACCGACGATCGCGCTGGGCGCCATTTTTCCGTTGGCATGCGAGGCGTACGCGCAGCGCCGCCCGGCCGGTGCGGCGCGGGTGACGGGCACGGTGTACGCCGTCAACACCATCGGCGCCATGGCGGGCTCCGCGCTGGGCGGCCTGGTGCTGGTCGGTTCGTTCGGGGTACGCGCGTCGCTGTGGCTCGCCGCCGCCGGCTACGCGCTGGCCGCGCTCATGGCGGTCTGGGCGGCAGGCCCGTCCGCGAGGCCCTACTTTGCCCGCGCGCTCCGCTGGCCTGCCGTCGGCGCGGTGGTCGCCGGCGCGGCGGCGCTCGTCCCCTGGGATCCGATGAAGCTGCTGTCCGCGCCGTTCCTGTTCCGCTCGGGCGAACTGACCGGAGACCTTACGTTCTTTCGCGAGTCCCCCGAGGGAACGGTTGCGGTGCTTCAGGAGAACGACTGGTCGGCGCTGCTGATCAACGGCAAGGTCGACGCCAGCACGGCCGGCGACATGCCCACGCAGGTCGTCTCGGGGCACCTTCCCATGATCCTGCACGGTGCCGCCCGCGACGTCGCCGTCATCGGGCTGGGCAGCGGTGTCACGCTCCACTCCGTCCTCGGTCACGAGGTGAACTCGGTCGACATGATCGAGCTGTCGCACGCCGTGGTCGAGGCCGTGCGGCCCCCGGACGGGCGGCCCGGGCCGTTCGACCGCGTGAACGGCCGCTCGCTCGACGATCCGCGCGTCAGGCTGGTCGTCGCCGACGGGCGCAATCACATCATGATGACGCGCCGGACGTACGACGTGATCATTTCCGAGCCGTCCAACCCCTGGATCGCCGGCATCGCGTCGCTGTTCACGCGCGAGTACTTCCTCGCCTGCCGCGAGCGCCTGCGCGACGACGGCGTGATGTGCCAGTGGTTGCAGGCTTATTCGCTCCCGCCGAAGGAGTTCTACCGCGTCCTGCGGACGATCCACGAGGTGTTTCCCGATTCGTCGGTGTGGCATTCTCCGGGTGGCAACGACTTCTTCATCCTCGCCACCAGCCGCGCACGGCCCGCGTGGGATTCGGCCGTGGCCGCGCTGAAGCGTCCCGGCGTCGCGGCCGACCTGGGGCTGGTGCAGATCACAGGACCGGCGCAGCTCCTGGGTCTGTACCTGACGCCATTGCGGACGCTGCTCGCGCAGGACATCGGTGATCCGATCGGCGTTCCGGCGGACCTGCCCGCCAACACGGACGACCACAACCGCCTGGCGTTCGCCGCCCCGCGGGGACTGTGGCAGGCGATCAACGGCGCGGCCTACGTCCGCCTCGGCCGCGAGCGGCGCACGCCGGCCGAATGGCTGCCCGCGGCGGGGCTGGCCGACGCGGACCTGCACGCCCTGCAAGACGCGCAGGATTTCAACGCGCTGGTCATCATGACGGACCAGGTGCGCGACAAGGACCTGCGCATCGCCTTCAACCGGGCGCTGCGCACCTTTCCCATCCACGCGTATCGCAAGGCGGAGCTGGACCACGAACCCGATCAGATTCTCGCGGTCGCCGAACGCACCGCGATCGGGGAGAGAATGCTCAACGTCGCGCTGGCGGTGCTCGAGCAGATTCGTTCCGAGAACCCCCTGCCGGAACAGCGACTTCACCTGGCGCGCGAGGCGCGGCTCCACGCCCACATCGCGCTGGCCAGCGGCGCGGTGCGCCCCGCGGCCCTGGCGGCGCTGTGCGAAGCCTACTGGCGCATGGGGCGCCTGCCGCAGGCCCGCACGGTCCTCGACGAGGCCCGCGCCGCCGGCGCGGTGCTTCCAGCCGGTCTCGAGTCCGCCGTCGGCCGGCGTTACTAGTCCACCGAGTGCGTTGGGAATGGGCCTGGAGACTCGCCGACGGCACGAATCCCAGGCATGGCGCGGTCCGTCACGGTCCGCGCCCGTACGCCTGGAGCGTGTAACGGAAATCCGCGTCGCCGCGCAGCAGACCGCGCAGCTCCTCGAGCACGGTCGGGCTCTCGCCGTAATACACGTGACCGACGATGCCGTGGTCGACCGGCGTGGCGTCGACGACGAACAGGTTTTCGATCGCCCCGAGGTGCCGGGTCGCCTGGTGCCGCTGCCCGAGCCGAACGTACTTGTGCAACCGGTTCGACCCGAGCAGGGCCCAGTCGTTGGACGACACGTAGATGGTCACGCGCCGTGCGGCGGCGGAGACGGCCGGCGCGAAGTCGCGCTCGAAGATTTCCGCGTCGATGTCGGCGGCGGCGAGAATCACGTGGTCGAACGGGGGCCCCTCCGTTCGCGGCGGGTCGCGCATCAGCTCGCGCAGGGCGCGCACCAGCACGTGGTTGCCCATGCTGTGCGCCAGCAGGTGAATCCGCCGCGCCCCGCTCTCCCGCACCAGCCGGCTCAGCAGCTCAGTCAGGTGCGGCTCGGTCCACTCCGCGTTGGTCGCGTCCGCCAGGTAGCCCAGCAGGTAGCCCTGCGCCGGCCAACTGTAGCAGATGGGCACCCCGTCGAGCTCGACGTCGTGCGCGATCTGCGCCGTGCGCCGCGCCGCGTCGGCGAACGTCACGTTGTACCCGTGCACGAACAGCAGCGCTTGGCCGCGCGCGGAGCGCTCCACCCGCGCCCGCGCGAGGCGCAACAGCGCGTCCGGGTCGGGCAGCGCGCGCAGGCCCGCCAGGGATACGTGCCGCTCGGGCTTGAAGGGCAGGAGCGGCGCCGGCTCCTCCAACCGGCCGCGTCCGTGCCCGGCCGGGATGCTCACCTGAAGGGTGCCGAAGCTCAGTTCGGCACGCTCGACGCCGTAGCGGAGCATGGGCGCCGACGAGCCGGTGTCACGCCGATCCGTGGCGTACAGCACGTCGATCAGCGCGTGGTTCGAACGCAGCTCCCCCAGCGCGGGCGTCGTGCGCGGCGCGAAGGGAACGTACGGGTACCAGGCGCACCCCGCCAGGGCCGCGCACAGGACCAGCAGCCCGGCCAGCGCAGCGCTGCGTGGCGCCCGCGACCAACCTGGAGCGCGGCCACGGATCACCCGCCGTCCTCGGCCAGCTCGCGCAGGCGCGCCAGCATGGCGCGCAGCGCGCGGCTGCGGTGGCTCACCGCGTTCTTCTCGTCCGGCGAAAGCTCGGCCAGCGTGCGGTGCGCCGGCGGGAAGTAGAAGTGCGGGTCGTACCCGAATCCGTTCGTTCCGCGCGGGGCGTCGACGATCCGCCCCTCGACGCGGCCGTCGGTCTCCAGCAGCACCCGACCCGATTCCGCGAACGCCATGGCGCAGACGAACCGCGCCGTGCGGCGCTCGTCCGGGACGCCCGCCAGCGCCTGCACCAGCTTGCGATTGTTGGCCGCGTCGTCCCGCGGCGTGCCTGCGTAACGGGCGGAGTGCACGCCCGGCTCGCCCCCCAGCGCGTCGACGCACAGCCCCGAGTCATCCGCCAGCGCGCCCAGCCCGGTGCACCGCGCGTAGTACAGCGCCTTGAGCCGCGCGTTCTCCGCAAAGGTCGCGCCGACCTCCTCCGGCTCGGCGAGATCGGGAAACGCGTCGAGGCCCACCCACGACCACTCGTCCCCCGCGCACAGCGCACGCAGCTCGCGCAGCTTGCCGGCGCTCCGCGTGGCCAGCAGCAGCGTCGCGCCCGGGGTCATGTCCGCCCGCCGGGCCGCCCGGGTTCGACCGCGTTGGGCAGCTTGACGATGAAGGACGGGTTGGCCTCGCGTCCCACAACGGCTCCGGACGCGTCGCGCACCAGCCGCACCATGCGGTGGCCGTTCTCCAGGCTGTCCGGAAAACGCCGCTGAAGGTCGATCAGCCGCGGGTCCTTGATGACCGACTCCACCCGCACGCGCTGCGTGCCCGGATCCGTGACCTGCTCGGTCACCACCGCCGAGTACGGAAACACGCCCACGCACACCGAGCTGTTGACGTCGCCGTGGTGGAAATACGCTTCGACCCCCTGGTCGCGCAACAGTTTGCAGTATTCTTCGGCCGCCTGCCGCCGCTGCGTCATACCCTCGGTGTTGTAGAACACCGCGACGTGCAGCGCCCAGTATCCGTCGCGCCGATTCGCCAGGTCCCAGCCGCTCCATTCCGGATGCCCCGCCGCGGCGACTGGCGCGGCCACCAGCGCGGCACGGTAGAACGGCTTGTTCGACCCGATCGTGACGCCGCGAATCAGCGCCAGGTCCTCGGCCGGGTCGGGCTTGAACGTGACGCGGCCGGTCTTGACGTCGTACTCGCGCGCGTAGCGGCCGTAGAGCACCTCGCTGGAATCGTCGCGGCTATCGAGCCGGACGCGATCGGGACGGAGTCCGCGGACGGACTTGAGCACGTCCGCATAACCGGAGGCGGTGCCGGCGTGGTTGGTGCCGCGCACCGCCAAAGCGCGGACGCACCAGACGTCATCGCTTCGCGGCGGACCGCCGAGCTGAAGTCCGCCCCCGCCGCCGCCCGACTCGCAACCACTGGCGGCCAGCATCATCAGCGCGGCGACGGCGGCGACGCGGCGGGTGTTCATGTGGCCAGGACTCGACGCTGAAGCGCGTGCAGACGCTCGATGCCGCACCGCCCGACGCGCAGCATCTCGACCAGTGTGCTTTCGGGGAAGGTGGCCCGTTCTCCGGTGGCCTGGATTTCGATGAACTCCCCGCGGTCGTTCATGACCAGGTTGCAATCGACCTGGGCGGCTTCGTCTTCGACATAGTTGAGGTCCAGCAGCACGCGCCCGGCGAACAGCCCGGCGCTCAAGGCCGCCACGGCCGACGTTCGCACGTCATCCTTCCACCACCCGCGGCGCTGCCCCTCGCGGATCGCGTCGCACAGCGCCACGTAGGCGCCGGTCACCGCCGCCGTACGCGTCCCTCCGTCCGCCTGGAGCACGTCACAGTCGAGGTGGATCGTGCGCGGGCCCATGCGGGTCATGTCGACCGCCGCCCGCAGCGAGCGGCCGATGAGCCGCTGCACTTCCTGCGTGCGGCCGTCGGCGCGGTTGCGCGCCCTGCGGCGCGTCGTGGAGCCCGGCAGCATGTCGTACTCCGCGGTGACCCAACCGGCCCCGCTGGCCTCGCGCCAGGCCGGCACGCCCTCCTCCAGGGTGGCGGTGCAGAAGACGTGGGTGTTTCCCCAGCGGATCAGCACCGAGCCGGGGGCGCTGCGGGTGAAGTGGCGCACCAGCTCAACCGGGCGGAGCTCGTCAGCAGCGCGGCCGTCGCTACGCATGGCCATTGTCCTATCCGAACACCTGCGTTCCGGCAACCCACACGCCGGCCGTCTGCACCGGGTCCGACAGCAGCGCCAGGTACGGATCGCCGGTGACCGGGCCGCGCGTCCGCAGCGCCACCAGGTCCGCCTGCTTCCCCGCCTCCAGCGAACCCACCCGGGCTTCCAGCCGCAGCGCCGCCGCACCGTCGAGCGTCGCCATCCGCAGCAGCTCGGCCGGAGCCAGCGCGGGATGCTGCGCGTGCGCGAAGCGCAGCTCGTCGAGCACCGAGAGTCCGTCGTTGCTGGCGGCGCTGTCCGTCCCGACCGCCATCCGCAGCCCGGCCTGACGCAGCTCCGCGATCGGATGCCGCGCGTGCCGGAAAAAGCGGTGGGCGCGCGGGCAGTAGACGCCCACGTGGCCGCCCTGCGCCAAACGCCGGGCGTCGTCCGCCGTGGCATAGTTGAGGTGCGCCAGCGCGCCGCCGCGCCCGTCGCCCGCGAGGCGCGCCAGCGCCTCCCCCGGCGGCAAGCGCGGGCTCGACACGCCGGATCGCTGCATCAGCCCCCGCAGCACCGGTGGAATGGCCCGCTCGTCTCCGCCGAGGAACGCGACTTCCTCCCGCGTCTCCGCCCAGTGCGTACACCACGGGCGGTCCAGTTCCCGCGCCAGACCTACCGCCGCCGCGAACTGGTCGGCCGGGACGGTGTAGGGCGCGTGCGGCGTCACTCCCACGGTGAGCAGCGGGTCCTCGATCACCGCTTCGACCGCGGCCCGCAGTTCGCGGGGATTGCGCGGTGCGTCATCCGCGAGCGTCAGGAGTTCCACAAAGCACACCTTGCGGATCGGCAGCGGCTTGAGCGCCCGCCAGTGCAGGTTGAGCCGCGAGATGTCGCCCACGCACGTCACGCCCGCCCGCAGCGATTGCCACGCGCCCTGCACCACGCCGGCCGATTCCCGCGGCGCCTGTCCCGGGGCGGCGCGCAGCTCGATCAGGCGCGTGATCCAGGGCCAGAACGGCGCGGGCGGGAGCCGGCCCGCGTAGCAGGTCAGCTCCAGGTGGGTGTGCGGGTTGACGAAACCGGGCAGCAGCGTGCACCCGGTCAGCGCCGTTCTCGGCTCCCCCGGGGGCGGCCTGTCGGCGGGCGTTCCGACCGCGGCGATGCGGTCCCCCGCGATGCGCACCCACCCGTTGCGTATGGGCGGCGCCGTAATCGGCAGCACCCAGTCGGCGCACAGGATCACGGGACCGCGCTGCCCGCCGCCGAACGCGTCGCCGCCGACGCGTCATCGAACCACGAGCGCCAGTCGGCCCGAATCTGCCCGCTGGCGACGTGGTGCGCCATCGAGGCGCCGCAGCGGCACGAGACCGACGACCGCGTCAGCACGTCCAGAAGCCGCTCCAGAATCCGCGGGAGGCGCTCCACGGCCAGCTCGGCGCGGCGGCGCTGCGCGGCCTCGTCGATCAGCAGCCCGTTCTCGAACGGTCGGGAATCGCAGCCGGACTCCGCGTAGCGTGCCACGTAGCACAGGCTCGCGTAGCACATCTGAAGTTCCTTGGCCAGAAAGGTCTCCGGCGCCAGGGTCTGCCCGATCAGGTCCGCGCCGTAGGCGGCGAACTTCCGCACTTCCGCCGGAGTTTCGAGCCGCGGGCCCTCGACGCACACATACACCCCGCCGTTGCGGTGGGCGACGCCCGACTCGCTCAACGACGTGGCGAACGCCTGCCGCAACATGGGGCAGAACACCGGCCACTGGCGTGTCACGCCGACCGCCAGATTGTCGAAGAACGTGTTGGCGCGCCGCGCCGTCTCGTCGATCAGGTCGTCGACGATGACGTATTCGCCGATGGTGTACGCGCGGCGTATGGCGCGCGTCTCGCTCCAGGAGACGACGGCGCCGATCCCCAGGTCCTTCAGCGCGTAGATGTTGGCGCGGTAGTTGATGAAGCTCGGCGCCAGGTCATAGCCCGATTCCCCGTGCCGCGACACGAACAGGAACTCGCCCGATTCCGACTCGCACTGAAAGATCGGTTGCGAGTCGCCGAAGGGCGTCCGCTGCGGTCCCAGGCGCTTGGCCACCAGCGCACCCAAGCGCAACAGATCGTACGCAAGCGTCCCGCCGATGCAGGCCAGTTTCGCGCCCACGATGGCCTCCAGGTTCCAGATGCAACCGGGGAGATGACGGCTCGACCGCTCGAATTGACGCCCTGCCGCACGAGCTTCCGCAGACCCGCGACGGCGCGCGTACTATAGCACGCGACACCCCGCGTTGTAGCGCGTTTCCCGCGGCGCTACAATGCCCGGGTCCAGCCCGGGCGCGGTTCCGTCGCCGCGCCGCCCGACGGTGTGACCCCGCGCATGGCCAGCCCCCGCGCCATCATTGTCCGTGCCGCCGGCACCAACTGCGACCTCGAAACCGAGCACGCCTGGCGCCTCGCCGGAGCCGTCCCGCAGCGCGTCCACCTGCGCCGCCTGATCGAGCAGCCGGCCCTGCTCGATCAGGCCCAGGTCGTCACCTTTCCCGGTGGGTTCTCCTACGGCGACGACCTGGGGGCCGGTACCATTTTCGCCCGCCAGGTTTCGCGCCACCTCGCCGCCGCGCTGCTCGATTTCGTTCATCGCGGGGGACTGCTGCTGGGCATCTGCAACGGGTTCCAGGTCCTCGTCAAGGCCGGCCTGCTGCCCCTGGCCGGCCGCCCCAGGCCGCGCGCCTGCACCATCACGTTCAACGATCCGCCCGGCTTTCAGGATCGCTGGATCGCCCTGCGCGGCAACGTCCGCCACTGCCCCTTCCTTCAAGACGGCCGCGTCTACGAGATGCCCATCGCACACGGTGAGGGCCGCGTGGTCTTCGCCGACGAGCAAGCCCGCCGCAGCGTCGCCGACCAGGGGTGCGCCGCGGCGCTCTATTGCGACCCGCCACGCGCCGCCGATGCGCCCGTCAACCCGAACGGCAGCGCGGACGGCCTGGCGGGGATGTGCGATCCGACCGGGCGCATCTTCGGCCTCATGCCGCACCCCGAGCGCTACGTCGAGCCGACGCAGCACCCGCTCTGGACCTCGGCTGCCGACCGACCCCCGCACGGCGACGGACTGGAACTGTTTCGCAACGCCGTCGCGCATCTTGCGTGAGCCGGCGCCGGTTCCCTGACGTCCAACCCCTTCGTGGGGGCGGAGACCACGACGTTCGAGTTCATTGGCCCCGGAACGGGCTTCAGTGCGACAACGCGGCGGGCGGAATCCGCTTCCGCTCGACGCCCGGCCCGGCGTACTCCACGTCGAGCAGCACGTCCCCGCCGCGCTGGAAGAACTCGATCGTGATGGGGTGCAGGCCGGCCCCCAGCGCGATGGCGCCGTGCTCGGTCCGGGCGCTGTGCAACCCGTTGTTGTCCACGAACAGCTCGTCGATCCACATCCTGCTGCCGTCGTCGGAGGCGAGCCAGAAGCGATAGACGCCGTCGCGCTCGACCCGGAGGAAGCCGCGGTACCGGAACGCGAAGTGCTCCGGTCGCTGGCGCGGATCGAGCGTGATCGCCGGCACCACGCCGCTGACCACCGGGGCGAGGTTCTCGAAGTTCGGCAGGTGGCTCCAGCTTCCCTCGAAGTACGAGTATTCAAGGCCCGGCCGGGTCGGCTGCGATGCGACTGCGGCCGGCCGCGGGGCGACTTTCCTGAACCCGCGACGCGTGGCCGGGCTGACGGCGCGGCCTCCGCGGAACGCGCGAATCGAGAGGTCGCACGTGTCGGTCAGGTGCGCCAGACCGAACGTGCGGTGCTGGCCGATCGGGCTGTCCGCGCCGGGCCGATCCTTGAGCGCCGGCAGCACCGGCGACGTGGCGATGGGGCGGCTTCCGTCCAGCGTGTAGCGCAGCTCGACGCCCGGCTGCGGGCTGGAGCCGATCACGTCCAGCGCTTCCGTGAAGATGTCGAGGTCCGCGGTGATCACCGGCGGCAGCGCCACGTCCGGCGGTCCGATCACGTCCAGCACGACCACGGTCGCCGCCGCGTCCAGCGCCTCGCCCGGCAAGTGCAGCACCAGCGCGTCCTCGTCGCGCGTCATCTCGATCATGCGCCCGCCGGACTGCGCCAGCAGGCGCGCCTCGCGCGGGGTGTTCAGCAGGCCGGGCAACGTCAGGCGACCCTCCTTCGGCCAGTCGAACACGTGCAGGTAGAGCCGCGTGTCCCCGCCGGGCAGCGCCGCCTGCGTGCAGCGGCCCCAGGCCAGCGCGGCGAGCGGACTGGCCTTTGTCCCGTAGATCGATTCGCCGTTGGTCTTCATCCAGCGCCCGATCGCCGCCAGACGCTCGACGGCCTGCGGTGGGAACTCGCCCTCGGCGGTGGGGCCGACGTTGAGCAGCAGGTTGCCCCCCTTCGACGCGATGTCGATCAGCATGCGGATCAGCGCCGTGGCCGACTTCCAGTTCCGGTCCGCCTTGTTCCACCCCCAATGGTCGTTCATGGTGATGCAGCTCTCCCAGTCCACGCCGGGCAGCCCCGTCACCGGGACCTCCTGCTCCGGGGTGCCGTAGTCGCCCACGGCCCGCGCGTCGCGGCTCAGGCCCGCCATCCCCTCGCGAAAGGTGTCCACGCGGTTGTTGATGATGATGTCGGGTTGCAGCCCGCGCACGTAGTGGTAGAGGTCGACGCCGCGCTCATGGGTCCAGGTGTTCTCCCACTCCCCGTCGAACCACAGGATGCCGATCGGGCCGTAGTGGGTCAGCAGCTCGCGGAGCTGGGCCTTCATGTAGGCCACGTAGCGGTCGTAGTTCGCGCCGTCGGCGGGGCGGTCCGGCGCCTCCCAGTCGCGCCGCGGCAGGTAGTCCGGGTGGTGCCAGTCCATGATGGAGTGGTAAAAGCAAAGCCGCAGGCCGTGCCGCCGGCAGGCCTCGCTCAGCTCCTTCAGCACGTCGCGATGGAACGGAGTCGCCATCACGTCGAACTCGGTCTGCGCGGAGTCGAACAGGCAAAAGCCATCGTGATGCTTGGAGGTGATGACCAGGTAGCGCATGCCTGCGTCGGCGGCCATGCGGGCCCATGCGTCCGCGTCGAACTTCACCGGGTTGAAGCGTGACACGAGCGTGTCGTACTCGCGCAGCGGTATGCGCGCCGTGGTGCGAATCCACTCGGCGTGATGGGTGGCGCCGCCCCACTCGCCGGCCGGGATGGCGTACAGCCCCCAGTGGATGAACAGGCCGAACCGCGCCTCACGCCACCAGTCGAGCCGCGGGTCGGCCGCGCGGGGCCCGCTCGGGCCGCGAGGCTGCGGTGTGGTGCATCCGGCCAGGAGCAACAGCGACGCGAGGATCGGGACGAGCGGTTTCATGCGCGGCTCACGAGCGGTTCAAGGGTGCCCAGCGTAGCGCGCCCGACCGTAAGACGCGAGTCCCGGCCTGCGGCGAGGGCGCGCTGGCCAACCGGCACCCGCGCAAACGCCGCGCCATTCGCGAGATCAAGCGCCGGCTCGGCGAACCGGTCGCGGGCTGGCAGGTCGGACCGACGTTGGCTCAGCGCCGCCCGGACTCGTCGCCACGAAATCGTCCGGTACAATCCGTCCGCGGTCTGACCCTCATCCCGCCGAACTCTGCGGAGACGCGCCGTGCGCACGCGCTGGCCTTCGCTCGTCGTCCGTGTCGTCACGCTGCTGTCGTTCGCCTGCGGCTGCGCCGCGCCGCCCAGCGTCGTCCCGTTTGAGCCGCAACTTGCCCAGGCGCTGCTTGCGTACCGAGCCGGTCAGCGGCCGCCGCCCGATTCACACCTCACCGACGCCTGGCCGCCGGTCGCCGCCGCTGGGGGGCAACGCGAACGCGGGGAGGCGCCGTCCGGCGGCGGGTTCGACACGCCCGGGCCTTATTTGACGTTCTGCCTGGTTCCCGACGCGCCCGCCACGCGACCCGCCAGCCGGGATGTGCCGCGCGGACCGGCCGCGTTGCCGCCGAACTACTGGAAGGACGACGTGTGGCGCCAGGCGCGCAGCGAGGCGATTCACCTCGTCAAGGAGGACTTCTGGCTCGGGTTCCGCAAGGCGTTCTGGAAGCCCGAAAACGCGCTGCTCCTGGCGGGCACGATGGGCGCCAGCGTCGCCATCCGCGAGACGGGCGTGGATGACGCCGTCAACCGCCGCACCTACCGCCATCGGCAGCTCGGCGACCTGGACGAGACGCTCCAGATCATCGGCAATCCCGGCACGCATTTCGCCGCCGCCGGCGTCTGGTGGCTCGGCAGCACGCTCCTCCAGAGCCCCCGCGAGCACGAAGTCGCCAAGTCGCTCGTGCAGGCACTGTGCGTCAATGGCGTGACGGTCACCGCGCTGAAAGTCGCCACCAACACCCGCACGCCGGACGACGAGCGCTTCGGCTGGCCCAGCGGACACACCGCCAGCGCGTTCACCTTCGCCGCCGTGGTCAACGAATACTACGGTCCGTGGGTCGGAGTGCCGGCGCTTTCGCTGGCCGGTTTCGCCGGATACCAGCGGCTCGACTCGCGCGTCCACGACTTCTCCGACGTCGTGGTCGGGGCCGTTCTCGGGTACGTCATCGGCTCGTCCATCGCCCGCGACAACAAGGGCCAGCAACCTGAGCTGTTCGGCATGAAGCTCATCCCCTACTCCGACCCGGAGCGCGGCGTCGCGGGGCTGGCGCTCTACAAGAGCTTCTGACGTGCGACGCGCGGCGGCGGCTCCGTCCCGCTCCCGGATCAGTGGATCCAGCGGATCTTGCCGAAGTTGGGCATGACCGTCGGGCCCCCGGGCCAGACCGGCAGGAATCCAGGCCAATAGACGAAGTACGCTGGGCCGATCATCTGGTCGGCCGGCACGGTCCCGAGCTGATTCCCCGCCCGGTTGGGCCACGGGCGGTTCCAGTAGCGCGAATCGAGACTCTCCGGGCTGTTGTCTCCCAGAACGAAATACTCGTCGGCGGCCAGCGTGATCGCGCGACCCTGCGTGCCGTTGGCGGCAGCGCGCTCGTGCAGTTCGCTGCGGTAGTACACGTCCCGGTCCACGCGAAGGTGCGAAACGGTCACACGCGTCTTCTCCGCCGCCACCAGCAGCTCCACCTCGTCGTTCAGCCGGCTCAGCTCGCGCGCCTCGCCGGGCGTGATGTCGGCGTCGGTGTACGGCAGCGTCGCAGCCGCGGCCCCGTTCACCTCGACCGTCCCCCAATAGTCCGCCACACCCAGGCCGATCCGCACCGACCGTCCGCGGAACGCGCGCTCGACCCGCGTCGACTTCTCGCTCTCCCCCGTGCGCCGATTCACGCGCTCCAGCTCCACCGCGCCGCCCGCGTGCCAGCGCCCCACGAACCGCCGCCCGTACTTCGTCGCCGACAGCTCCACGTACCCGCTGTCGGCCGCGAACGCCACCTCGCACGTCAGCCGCGTATCGTTCACCGCGACCGGCACGTACTGCTGCCGGCGGTGCGGACGACGGTGCTCAGGCCAGTTGTAGCCGTAGATGTCCTCGATTTCGCACGCCGGCGACGAGCCGCCCCGGCTGGTGAGGAATCGAATCGCCGCGCGCGCCTTGTCCATGCCGTCGAACTTCGGCGTCCGTGTCTCCAGGTCGCGCCACCCGCCATCGGCCTCCCGCGCGGCCCAGTGCGGCGCGAAGCCGCCCTCCCCCGCGCGCTTCGGTAGGTAGTCGTGGTCGTAGAACGGGAACCAGAGCGACTCCTGCACCGCCGCCGGCTTCCGCGAGATGCGGTCGTTCACGAACACGTCCCCGTTGATCAACTCCACCTTCTGCCCCGGAAGCCCGATCAGACGCTTGATGTAGTTCGTGTCGGGCGACATGGGGGGCCGAAACACAACCACGTCCCACGCGCGCGGCCCGATGCCCAGGTCGAACGTCCATCCATGCACGACGATGCGATCCCCCGCGATGGGCTTCATGGTCCGCGCCAGCTCGCCCCGATACGACTCGCGCCAGCGGCAATTCGGACACTCGATGCTCTCCGGGTCCTCCGCCGGGCGGTCCGGCGCACGCAGGAACCCGACCTCGTACTCCTTCCCGCAGTTCGGACAGACCCGGCTTGCGTGCGCACCGCACAACGTCTCCGCCATCGACCCTGTCGGGATGACGAACAGCATGACGAAGAACGTCTTGAGCACCAGCAGCCAGATGAAGAACTCGATGAAGGACGAGACATACTCGACCGGCGTCTCGCCCGCAGGTTTCGCCCGCGGCTCAGACTTCGGAGAGGCCGTTTCCATCGGTCACCTTACTGCACTGCCGGCGGCAAGCCTACGGGCGGGTCCAGGCGCGGTCAAACGACCGGCCCTGGCCCCGATTAACATTTGGCGGCCAAAACTGTCAAAATGGGAAACGCGGTCCGTTTCCGCCTTGACACGCACGCACCATGCAGCTAACCATCCTTCGTCGTGAGGCGTTTCAGCTTCTCGGACCGACTCTCCGATAGCTGGATTCGCGACCGGATCGCCGCCGTTTCGAGGCGGTCCGGGAATACGGAAGTGAACAGGAAATGTCGAAATCCAAAGCGTCGGCCAGAGCGCTGGTCATTGTCGAATCGCCCGCCAAAGCGAAAACGATCAACAAGTATCTGGGCGATGAATACGTCGTCAAAGCCTCGATGGGCCACGTGCGCGACCTTCCGCCGCGCGAGTTCGGCATCGACCTGGAGAACGACTTCACCCCCACCTACGAGGTGCTGCGCGGCCGGACAAAAGTGATCTCCGAGCTTCGCAGGGCGGCCGAAACCGCGCACGATGTCTACCTGGCCACGGACTTGGACCGCGAGGGGGAGGCGATCGCCTGGCACCTGGCGCAAGCGCTTAACTTACCTGAGGTTAGAGTAAAGCGCGTCATCTTCAATGAGATTACGGCGTCCGCGATTCGCGAGGCGTTCGCCCACCCGCATCGGATCGATCTGGACCGCGTCAACGCCCAGCAGGCGCGCCGAATTCTTGACCGGATCGTCGGTTATGAACTCAGCCCGCTGCTATGGAAGAAGATCGCGAAGGGTCTGTCGGCGGGCCGCGTGCAGTCCGTCGCGGTTCGGCTGATCGTCGACCGCGAGCGCGAGATCCGCGCGTTCGTGCCGGCGGAGACCTGGAGGATCACGGCCGATTTCTGCGCCGATCCCGCTTCCGCGGGGCCGCTCCGCGTGGCCTGGGGCGAGTTCTGCCAGGCGGAGCGAACGCAGAAGGAGATCGGGCGCTGGCTGGCCGAGCACGGCGCATTTCGGACAGAATTGGTCGAGCTTGGCGGCCGGCCGTTCGAGCCACAGAACGCCGACGAAGCGGCCCGCGCGGTCGGGTTGCTGGGCGTACGGGTGGACAGGATTCATCGTCAGCCGTGGGAAGCGTACGCGAGGCTGGGCCTCGAACAGGCGCAGATCGCGGGGCAGCTCGACCCCGCGGCGGTGCCGGTGTTCACCGTCGCGGCCCTGGCGACGCGGCGCACGACCTCTCGCCCACCGGCGCCATTCACGACTGCGTCGCTGCAACAGCAGGCGAGCACGAGCCTGCGGTTTTCGGCGTCACGGACGATGCGCGTAGCGCAGGGGCTTTATGAAGGCGTCGACCTTGCGGGCGAGGGACCGGTCGGCCTGATCACGTACATGCGAACCGACTCGACCCACCTGTCAAAGGAGTCGCTGCACGCGGTTCGCGAGTTCATCCGGCGCGAGTTCGGCGCGGCGTATGTCCCCGAGGGACCCAACTACTTCGGCAAGCGGCAGGAGCGCGCCCAGGAAGCGCACGAGGCGATCCGACCCACCGACCCGGCCCGAACGCCGGCCAGCCTGCGCAACCGACTGACCGACGAGCAGTACCGGCTCTACGAGTTGATATGGCAGCGGTTCGTCGCGTGCCAGATGCCACCGGCGCAGTGGGACTCGACCTCCGTTTCCGTCACGTGCGACACGCGCGAGGGCCCGGCGCGCTTCGGCGGCAACGGCCGCAAGCTGGTGTTCGACGGGTTCATGCGTGTGGCGGGGGTATCGAGCGAAGACCAGCTCCTCCCGCCGCTGCGCGAGGGGCAGCCGGTGGGCGCGGTGTCGCTCGATCCGCGGCAGCAGTTCTCGTCGCCGCCGCCGCGCTTTACCGAGGCCTCGCTGGTGAAGGCGCTGGAGTCGGAGGGGATCGGCCGGCCGAGCACGTACGCGGCGATCATCGACACGATCCAGGAGCGCGGCTACGTCGAGCAGGAGGATCGGAAGTTCTGTCCGACGGCGCTGGGGGAGACGGTGACGGACAAGCTGGTGGAGCACTTTCCCAAGATCATGGACGTGAAGTTCACCTCGTACATGGAGGACGAGCTGGACAAGATCGAGGAAGCGCACCTGGACTGGGTGAGCGTGCTGCACGAGTTCTACGATCCGTTCCGCGAGCTGCTGGCGCGGGCGGGGGAGGAAATGCACGCGGTGCGCGCGCAGCCCAGCGACATGACCTGCCCCGAGTGCGGCAAGCCCATGGTGTACCGCTGGGCGCGCACGGGTCGGTTCCTGGCGTGCTCGGGGTATCCCTCGTGCAAGGCGACCATGAACGTCGACCGCGAAGGCCGCCCCATCGTGCCGAAGGTCAGCAACGTGAATTGCGACGCGTGCGGCAAGCCGATGGTGCACAAGCAGGCGCGCGGCGGGCACTTCCTGGGGTGCAGCGGGTATCCGGAGTGCCGGACGACGCGGCCCTGCAACGAGAACGGTGAGCCGCTGCGGATCGTCAAGGACGAGGAAGTTCGGCGGCCGTGCGAGGCTTGCGGGACGGGGACGATGGTGGTGAAGCGCAAGGGGCGGCGCGCGTTCCTGGCGTGCGACCGCTACCCGGAGTGCCGCGCGACGGGCTCGATTCCGGCGGACGTTGCGTTGGAGCGGAAGGCCGCGCCGCCGCCCGAGCCGGCCGGGGTGAACTGCGAGAAATGCGGGCGGGCGATGGTGATCCGGCTGGGGAGCCGCGGGCGATTCCTGTCCTGCTCGGGTTTTCCGAAGTGCCGCAATGCCAAGCCGCTGGAGAAGCTGGAGGCTCTGCGGGCGGCTGCGGCGGCGCGCGGCGAAGTGCCGGCGGAAACGCCGGGTGCGGCGTCGGGCGGCGCGTCCGGCGCGGGCGCCGCGCGGAACGGCGCGGGCACGTCGGCGGCGCGCGTCGCGACGGCCGAGGCGGTCGCGCCTCCGGGGTTCGCGTTGACGCGCACGGGCAAGCCGGTGGTGGAAGTCATGCCGCAGGAGGGCGAGCTGAACTGCCCCGAGTGCGGGACGGCGATGGAGCTGCGTCGAGGCCGATTCGGCCCGTTCTTTTCGTGCGGGAGCTTCCCGAAGTGCCGCTTCGTGGCGAATCTGCGCGGGGAGGCCAAGAAGGCGGCCGAGGAGATGATGCCGGCACCGGCGCGGCCCAAGCCCGAGCCGACGGACATTGCCTGCGACGAATGCGGGAAGATGATGCTGATTCGCGAGGGGCGGCGCGGGAAGTTTCTGGGATGCAGTGGATATCCCAAGTGCCGCGCGACGAAGGAGCTGCCGGCGGGGGCCGGGGTGTAGCGCGCGACTGCGGATGGGGCGGGGAGCGGCGAAGTACCGCGGGGCGCAGGCGGGCCGTGCCGCGCGGCGGGTATACTGGTGGGATCATGTCGCGGGCCCGGCAATCAGGCTTCACGCTGATCGAGCTGCTGGTGGTGGTCGCCACCACGGCACTGCTGTCGGCGATCCTGGTTTCGTCGGCGGGTCGGGCGCGGGAGTCGGGCCGCCGGTCTCGTTGCGCCGCCAATCTGCGCGCAGTGGCGGTGGCGTGGCGCTGCTACGTGCAGGAGCACGGACGGCTGGGGTGGTCGGACCCGAAGTACAACCTCGAGTTCTTCTATGCCGGCGCGACCTGCCTCTATTCGCGTCCGCCCCATCAGAACGGACAGATTCCCAGCCCGCGACCGATGAACCGATACCTCGGGATCGACGAGGCCAACGGACGCACCTTCGATCCGGCCGGGGAGCGCGACCTGGACGCGGACCGGCGCGCGTCCGACGTGACACGCTGCCCGTCCGACCGCGGCTGCGACGAGATGGACCTGCTCGGGTTTCCGCCCGCGGCGGCCTGGTTCGACGTCACGGGCAACAGCTTCCCCATGAACCCGATGGTGCTGAATCGGCCGGTGGACCGCTTCAAGGCGCCCGAGGCGCTGATCTTCCTGGCGGGGGACCTGCCGGCCTACCTGGGCGCGAACCCCGAGCCGCCCCTGACGGCCGTCTGGCATGACCGGGGTGACGAGCGCGGCGTTCGCGGCAACGCGGCATTCGTCGACGGACACGTGGCGTACACGCGGTTCGAGCGCGGCTGGCTGCGGACGGGAGCCTACTCGTTCGTGACGTCATGGTGAACCGCGGCGCGCATCGCGCCGCCCGGCGCGGTCCGAGGCACGCGGCCGGTGCGGACGACGCGCGGCTCGGACCTGCGAGAGGTACTTCGATGCTTCGGTCCCCGATGGTCCCGATCGTTCTGGCCATGAGCGCCGCCGCGGCGGCGGACGACTGGAAACCCGTGGAGGGGCGCATCCGGACGCGCTGGGCTTCGGCGGTGACGCCTGACCGCGTGCTGCCGGAATACCCGCGCCCGACGCTGGTGCGCGACGCGTGGCAGAACCTGAACGGGCTATGGGATTACGCGGTGACGAAAGCGGACGGCGCGGACGCGGCCGCACCGCCGGCGGGCAAGTATGACGGGAAGATCCTCGTTCCGTTTCCGATCGAGTCGGCGCTGTCGGGCGTCGGTCGCGCGCTGGGACCCGACGAGCGCCTGTGGTATCGGCGGACGTTCCGCATCCCGGCGGAGTGGGCCGGGCAGCGAGTCCGGCTGCACTTCGGGGCGGTGGACTGGCACGCGCGGGTGCTGCTGAATGGAAAGCTGCTGGGCGAGCACAAGGGGGGCTACGATGGGTTCTCGTTCGACGTGACCGACGCGCTCCACGGCGGCGACAACGAACTGGTGGTCGCGGTCCTCGATCCGACCGACGCCGGCGGTCAGCCGCGCGGCAAGCAATGGGCGGAGCCGCATGGCATCTGGTACACGCGCAGCAGCGGCATCTGGCAGACGGTGTGGCTTGAGCCGGTGCCGAGCGGCGCGACCATTGAGGCGGTCGAGATCGTGCCGGACGTGGCCCACGCGCGGGTGCGCGTGGACGTGAAACGCACCTGGCGTTCGCGCGGGGTCCCGCCGGCGCGGATCGAGATCGTCGCGGACGGCGCGGTCGTCGGGCGCAGCGAGGAAGCCGCGACCGGGCCGGTGGAGATTGCGCTTGCGGCGCCGCGCCTGTGGTCGCCGGACGATCCGTTTTTGTACGAGGTGCGCGTGAGTTTCAGCGACCTGGGGGTGACGGATCGCGTGCGGAGCTACTTCGGCCTGCGCGAGGTGAAGGTCGCGCCGGATGACCAGGGCGTGCCCCGCATCCTGCTCAACGGCAAGCCCCTGTTTCAGTTCGGGCCGCTCGACCAGGGTTTCTGGCCGGACGGGCTGTACACCGCGCCGACGGACGAGGCGCTGCGATTCGACGTGGAGGCCGTCCGCAGGATGGGCGGCAACATGCTTCGCAAGCACGTCAAGGTGGAGCCGGAGCGGTTTTACGCCTGGTGCGACCGGTTGGGCGTGCTGGTGTGGCAGGACATCCCCAGCCCGTTCTTCGCGGCGGACGGGTGGAAGGAGAAGCTGCCCGGGCTGACGGAGGAATGGAAGGCGCAGTTCCAGGTGGAGATGACGGCGATCATGCAGGCGCGGCGGCATCACCCGTCGATCGTCATGTGGGTGCCGTTCAATGAGGGCTGGGGACAGAACGACCTCGACTGGGCGAAAGAGATGGTGGTGCTGGCCAAGAAGCTCGATCCGTCGCGGCTCGTGAACAACGCCAGCGGGTGGACCGACATGGGCGTCGGCGACGTGAACGACATCCACGTCTACCCCGGCCCGGGCGCGCCCCCCAGTGAGAAACTGCGAGCGGCCGTGCTGGGCGAGTTCGGCGGGCTGGGCCTGCCGGTGGAGGGCCATACGTGGGTGGGCAAGAACAACTGGGGGTACGTGAGCTACAAGAGTCCAGCGGAGCTGACCGAGGCGTACGTGGGCCTGCTGCGGCAACTGCCGCTTCTGATCGGCGAAGGGCTTTGCGCGGCGGTCTACACGCAGACGACGGACGTGGAGATCGAGTGCAACGGGTGGCTGACCTACGACCGCGAGGTGTGGAAGATCGACCCGGCGCGAGCGGCGGAGGCGGCCCGCGCGCTCCACGGCCCGCCGCCGCGGGTGGCGACGGTCGTGCCGCGCGCCGGGCAGGGGGAGGCCGCGAGGTGGCGCTACGCGCTGGCGGCGCCGGCGGGCGACTGGTTCTCGCCGGGTTTCGACGACTCGGGCTGGGAAACGGGCGTGGCGGGGTTTGGAGCCAGGGGCACACCCGGCGCGCTGGTGGGGACCCCATGGTCCAGCGGAGACATCTGGTTGCGGCGGGAGTTCGAGTTGGCGGCCGTGCCCGCCGGACCGCACCTGGCGATCCACCATGACGAGGATGCCGAAGTTTACGTCAACGGGGAGTTGGCGGCGACGCTTCGCGGCTACACGACGCGCTACCGCTACGTGCCGCTGAGCGAGAGTGCGGCGCGCTCGCTGCGGGTGGGGCGAAACACGCTGGCGATCCACTGCCGGCAGACGCGCGGCGGGCAGTACATCGACGCCGGTCTCGCGGAGGTGAAGTAGCGCGCCGCGCGGCGGGGGTGTTGCGAAGCCCAAGGGGAGCGGTCAGCGCTGGACGTGCGTGAGGTAGTACCACGTCAGGTACGCGCAGTTCAGCGCCAGGGCCAGCAGCGCCAAAGCGACACCGACCTGCGCCTGCATGCGCTGCGCGAGGACGCCGGACTCGTGGCGGCCGGCCTTGCGCAGCGCCCAGAGCACGATGCCGGCCAGCGTCAGCGGCAGCGCATCCACCATGCCCCACACCAGCATGACCAGCAACCGCCACTCGAACGGGACCAGCGTCAGGTTGACGACGGCAAACGCCAGCGCGGCGATGCCGGTCCAGGCGGCCAGGAACGCGACCATTCGGCGTCATCCACGGGCGGTTCGAGCCTGCACCCGGCGTCCGCCGCGCCCGGCGGAGCGGCGCGCCGGCGGGCGCTTCTTGCGGCGCGGCTGACACGATACGCTGCCGGGCTGCATGGTTCACGCTCAGAACCCGCGCCTGCGCCGCGACCTGCGCGCCACGCTCGCCGACAGCGCGTGCTTTGCGGCCATGACCGGGGTGGGGGAGAACTGCTTTCCGCCCTTCATCCTGGCGATGGGGCTGGGGGAGATCGCCGCCGGGCTGATCGCGACGATTCCGATGCTGGTGGGCTCGGTGCTGCAAGGCGTGGCGCCGCGGGCGGTGCGGGCGGTAGGCTCCAACAAGCGTTGGGTGATCTTCTGCGTCGCGTGCCAGGCGTGCAGTTTCGTTCCGCTGATCGCCAGCGCGGCGACGGGCCGCATCGGTCTCTGGGCGGCGTTCGCGGTGGTGTCGCTCTACTGGTTCGGGGGCGTGGGCGGCGCGGCGCCGTGGACGACGTGGATCGGCGGGCTGGTTCCGGCGGAAATCCGCGCCGACTTCTTCGCGCGACGCAATCGACTGATCCAGTCCTGCGTGGTGGCGAGCTTTCTCGTGGCGGGGGCGGTGCTGGAGCGCGCCCGGGGCACCCCCGAATCGCTCATGATGTTCGGGCTGATCTTCGGCTTCGGCCTGGCGGCGCGGGCGACGTCCGCGGTCATGCTGGGCGCCACGAGCGAGCCGCGGGTGGACGTGCGCCGGGATCGCGCGGTCGGGCTGGCGGAGTTGGCGCGGCGGATTGCGCGCGGCGATGAGACGCGCGTGCTGCTCTACCTCCTGCTCGGGCAGGCGGCGGCCCAGCTTGCGACGCCCTTCTTCACGCCGTTCATGATCGAGCAGGCGCGGTTCTCCTACGTCCAGTTCACGGTGCTGGTGGCGACCGCCATCGTCGCCCGCGTGCTGGCGACGTACCTGTGGGGACCGATCGCGGCGCGGCACGGCGCGCGTCGGCTGCTGTGGATCGGCGCCGTGGCGATCGTCCCGCATCCGCTGCTGTGGCTGGTGAACGACTCGTTCTGGTATCTGTTCGCCGCCCAGTGCTATTGCGGGTTCGCCTGGGCCGCGTGGGAGCTTGCGGCGCTGCTGATCTACATCGAGGGAATCCGGGGCGACGAACGTACGAGCATCCTCACGACATTCAACGTCGTCAACGCGTTTACGATCACGCTGGGCTCGATCGTCGGGGCGGCGGCGCTGGCGGTGGTGGGCGCGGGTCGCACGGGGTACTTCGTCGCGTTCGCGCTCTCGGCCGCGTGTCGTCTGGCGGCGGTGCTGGCCCTGCGACGCGCCGGTCCGCCCGCGGTCGGGCGGGCGCAGTCGGCGGCAGCGGAGCGGGCGTCGCGCGGCGGGCAGGCGGACTTCCGCAGTCCGGCCGGGGTCGGCTAGAATCGGCCGCAAGGGTCGCTGGCGCGGTGCCGCGCCGGGCCGATCCGTGGGCGCGAGGCGTGAAACGATGTTGAGGACGATTCGATTCTGGCGCTGGGTGGCGCTGGGCGGCGCGACCCTGGCCGGTGGGTGCGTCACCAGCTTTCAGCAGAACCTGGACGTGCTGCTGTCCCCCAGCGCGGCAAGCAGCCTGCTGTCGGCCGGACAGGCCGCGGTTCTGCCGCTGGTGCGGCTGCTGCGCTGGGCGTGGTAGCGGGCTGCGCGCCGGAATCGACCGGTCGGGACCGGTTCCCGGCGACGGTACTGAGATCCATGGCACTGCTGACGATTCGATCCCGCGACGGCAGGCAGTTCACGTACGAACTCGGATCGACGCGCGTACGAGTCGGTCGGGCCGAGACGTGCCAGATCGTGCTTCGAAATGACGGTGAAGTGTCGCGCGAGCACGCCGAGCTGTGGATCGGCGACGGTGCGCGGGTCATGGTCGCGGATCTGAACTCCAAGAACGGCACCCGCGCCGACGGGGGGGAGACGTTCCGCAACGCGGTGCGCGTCGTACAGCGGCGGGTCTACATCGGCGAGCACGAGATCGAGGTCAGAGGCGATCACAACACCGAGGCCACCACGGTCGTCTTCGCCGCCGAGGAGCCCGAAGGGCTCGATGGGACGCGGTTCTTCCCGTCCAGCCAGAGGCCGGAGCTGAACCAGAAACGGCTTGGGCTGCTGATCGGGCTGGGGGAGCGGCTGGGAGGGACGTTCGAGCGCAAGCAGCTCCTGGAGCAGGCGATCGACGCCTGCTGCGAGGCGCTGGAGTTCGAGCGGGCCATCATCGTGCTCAAGACGGCGCGCGGCGAGGCCGAGCTGCCCGTCACGCGGAACATGCAGCGCGACGACACGGGCGCCTACAAGGTGAGCCGCACGCTGATCAACCGCGCCCTGGTCGACGGGGAGCGCGCGATCGTGAACAACCCGGCCACGGACGTGGGCAACATCACCGAGAGCCTGGTGCGGTTTCCGATCTGCTCTGCGCTGTGCGTTCCGATCACGTATCGCGAGGAGATTCTGGGCGTCATCTACGGCGATCGGATCACCACCGCGTCCACCTACCGCCCGCGCGACGTCGACTTCCTGGCGGCCATCGCGCAGCAGGTGGGCGTCGGGCTGGCGAACCTGCGCATGGCGCAGGAGCAGGTGCGCATCCGCGCGCTGGAGCAGGAGCTGGACCAGGCCCGCACCATCCAGCGCATGCTGCTGCCGCCGGCACCGCTGACGGTCGGAAACGTGACCATCGAGGGCTTCAACGAACCGTCGTCGGCCGTCGGCGGCGACTATTTCGACTTCTTCGAACTCGGCGACGGGCGCGTCGGGATCATCATCGCCGACGTCACCGGGCACGGGCTGCCCGCGGCGCTGATGATGGCCAACATCCAGGCCGCGGTCCGCGCCTCCATGACCGGCGACGTGTCGCTCACGGACCTGGCGTCGCGCATCAACCGGCTCATCTGTCGCAACACGGGTTCCGACGTGTTCATCACCGCGGTGATCGGCGTGGTGAACCCTGCCTCGGGCCTGATCGAATTCGTCAACGCCGGCCACCCCCCGCCGCTGCTGATCGGCGGCGAGGTGCGCAGCCTCTCCGAGGAGCACAACTCGCTGCCGCTGGGGGTTGAGCCGGGCGACACCTACCACGTCACGCGGATCGAGCGCGACCCGCACCACGACGCGGTGCTGCTCTACACCGACGGGCTGACCGAGGCCGCCTCGCGCGAGCGCGAGTGGCTCGGGGTCGAAGGCGTGGTGGACGCGCTGCGGCAGTTGCCCGAGCGCAACACGGGTGCGGTCATCCGCGCGTCGCGCGCCGCGGTGAAAAAGCACCTGGGAGGCGCCGCGCCGGTCGACGACATGACGCTGCTGGCGCTGCACTTCGGCGCGTAGGGACCGCCCCGTCCGGCGGCCCGGCCTCAGCCCCCCGCCGCAACGGCCCGCAGCTCCATGCTGTTGCGCACCAGGTCGAGCGCCGCTGCCATGTCCTGCCCGAACAGTCGGTCGGCGTCGGCGTGCGAAATGCGCTCCCGGACCAAGGCGTGCGCGGCACGCGGGCCGGCGCCCGGGCGCAGCGGGGCGCGGAAGTCGATCGCCTGCGCGGCGCACATCAGCTCGATCGCCAGGACGTGCTCGGTCCGGTCCAGAACCTCGTAGCACTTCAGAGCCGCGGTCGCGCCCATGCTGACGTGGTCCTCCTGACCGAGCGAGGTGGGGATGGTGTCCACCGACGCCGGGCACGACAGCACCTTGCACTCGTTGACCAGCGCTGCGGCGGTGTACTGCGGCAGCATGAAGCCGCTGTTGAGGCCGGTGTCGCGCATGAGCAACGCGGGCAGGCCCTCGTCGCCGCTGAGCAGCAGGTAGACGCGGCGCTCGGAGATGCTGGCCAGGTCGGTGAGCGCGATGGCCAGGTAGTCGAGGACCAGCGCCAGGGGGGCGCCGTGGAAGTTGCCGCCGCTGATCGCCTCGCCGTCCACCAGGATGGGGTTGTCCGTGACGCTGTTGATCTCGCGGCCCACCACGTCGCAGAAATGCGTGAGGGCGTCGCGGAACGCGCCGTGGACCTGGCCGACGCAGCGGAGCGAGTAGGGGTCCTGCACGCGGTCGCAGTCCTTATGGGACGCGAGGATCTCGCTGTCGCGCATGTGTCGGCGGACGTTGGCGGCGACGGTGATGGCGCCGGGGTGGGGTCGCAGGGCGTGCAGCCGCTCGTCCATGGGGCGGATGCTGCCGCGCAGCCCTTCCAGGGTCATGCAGGCGGTCAGGTCCGCGAGGTTGGCCAGGCGCCGGGCGCGGACGGCGACGTTGGCGGCATAGGCGGCCATGAACTGCGTGCCGTTGATGAGCGCCAGGCCCTCCTTGGCGCCCAGCGCGAGCCGCTCCCAGCCGCGCTCGCGCAGTACGTCCGTCGCGGGCCGAGCGCCGGTCGGCCCGGCCAGCACGCCGCGGCCGATCAGCGGCAGGACCATGTGCGCCAGCGGCGCCAGGTCTCCGCTGGCGCCCAGCGAGCCGCGGGACGGGACCTCCGGCAGCAGGTCGGCGTTGAGGAAGGCCTGCAGCCGCTCCACGACCGCCCAGCGCACGCCGCTGTGGCCGCGCAGGAGCATGTTGATCTTGAAGAGCAGCATCCAGCGCACCACGTCGCGTGGGACGGGTGGACCGACACCGACCGCATGAGAAAGGATGAGGTTCTCCTGGAGCTGCTCGATCTGGTGCGGCGCGATGCGGACGCGCCGCAGGTGGCCGAAGCCGGTGTTGACGCCGTAGACCGCGCCCCCGTGCCGAAGCAGGTGCTCCAGACGCTGGCGTCCGTCGGCCACGCGCTGCTGCGCGACGGGAGGGACGTCGATCGAAAGGGTCGAACCGAGCGCCGCGTCGAGCGCTTCCCAGCCGATGGCGCCGCCGTCCAGCGCGAGGCGCACGGGCGTCAAGGCTCGCCCTCCGCCGCCCCCACCGACTGTCGCGCGTCCTCGAGCAGCGCCAGGAGCGGCGGCACGGGCGCGGGCAGCTCGGCGAGCTGGCGGTCGATCTCCTCGCGCAGCGCGGCCCGACTGAGGACACGGTAATAGGGCTGCGGCAGCGACTCGTTGACCATGTCGAGCGCCTCGACCTTCCCGCTGGCCACCTCCAGCCGCCACACCTGTCCGCCCTCGCGCGGTGGACTCGCGAAGTAGTACCAGCGCGCGTCGCGGCGGAGATAGGGCGCCGATTCCGGGACGACGGCCCGCCGCGACTCGCCGTCGGGTAGCGCGATCCGCGACACGGTCTCGTCGGCCGTGTCGAGGCGGATCAGCCCCAGCGCGCCGGTGAGCATCGCGACCGGCGCGGGCCGCTCGCGCAGCGCTTCCACCGCCGCCAGCGGCAGCTCCGCCTCGCCGAGCTTGCGCGCCACCCAGTGCGACGACCACGCCTTGCCCGTGTCGGTGCGGATGACCAGGCTCGGCCCGCCGCGAAGCGCCAGGTGAACCAACCGCTCGTCCTGCGGAACGGGAGCCAGGTGGCCGATCTCGGGCAGATCGGGATCAGCGACGAACTCGCCATTGGCCAGCAGCTCGCTGCGCAGGAATTCGCCCGTCTCGCCGCACGGCGGCGGCGCATCCCGCAGCGCGTCGGCCAGCGCCGCGAACACGGGCGTCACAAAGCGCTCGAAGGCCGGAATGTCGTCCGTGTCGATGTTGAGCCGCACCGGCCGCGACTCCCCTGGGGTCACTTCCAGCACACGGCGGCGGTCGTAGAGCCACACCCGACCGGCGGCGGGGTCGCTGCCGATCCAGGGCCAGTTCGCCGGGCCCGGCTGCCACGGCGTGCCCGGCACGTCCACGGGGGTCAGGACGTCGCGCCCGACTTCGTAGCGTTGGAGCCCGGCGGTGCGCGTCAGGATCAGCCAGTTCTGACGAGCCGCGTCGTAGGGCACCGCCAGCAGCGGCGTACGCAGCTCGACGCGTCTCTCTCCGGCGTCCGCGTGCTCGTCGGCGAATCGTGCGGTCTCCACGAGGTTCCGCACCTGCCAGCGATCGCGCACCGGCTCTAGCACGCGGGCGGCGTCGCGCGGCCGTCCGGCCGCCAGTTCGCGCGTGGCGTCAAATGCCGCCAGCCACGCGTCGCGTTCACCGCCCGCCGGCGCGGACGCCAGCGCCTCGCGGACGCTGTTGAGCGCGGCCGGGTCGTCGTACCCCTCGGAATAGAGCAGCGCGGCCAGGCGGCGGCCCACGATCGCGGCGCAGCCGTCCCCGCAGTTGAGCAGCGGCAGCAGCGTCAGCAGATCGGCGCGGACGGCGCCGGCGTTGGCCCGCGTCGTGCCGAAGGCCATCCACTCGGCATAGGCCAGGATCGTGCGGTGGTCCGGCTCCAGGCTCACCAGAGCGCGGAGCAGCTCGCCGCGGCGCGGGTCGCCGGGCGCCTGGTAGAGGAAGAGCGCGATGCCGGCCGCCACGCGCGGGTTGCGGATCAGGTCGTAGTTGGAATCCGCCCGGTCAACCATGACGCTGCGAGCGTTGTCGAACGCCTCGTCCAGGGCGCCGTCCACGTCTCCGCGCAGGAACGCCGGCCATCCGCCGATCTGCACGCGCGTCCACTTGAAACTCTGCGGGACCTTCAGCAGCCGGCTGCGCGGATCGATCACCTGAACCGACTCCGACAGCAGATCGAGCTCCGACAGCATCCACCCGATCACGGCCAGCGCGTTACCGGCCGGGGTGCGCTCCTGGTCCCGTCCCGCGAAGGGCCGCAGCTCGTGATACCAGAGTCCCGCCGCGGTCGTGAGCGCGTCGAGGTCGCGGTTGGGCGGAATGAGCGTGGATTGGAGCGCCCGGTCGCGCGTGTCGTAGGATCGGTCGCCCGTCGCGAGCGCTTTTTCCCACAGCACGGTCTGAAACCGGTACGGCGCCGGGAACGGGCCGATCGTGTCCAGTCCCCACGCATCGCGCCCGAATCGCTGCGAGAAAGGGTCCGGGGGCGCCGTGCTCGCGTCGAACAGCTCCATCGCGGCCCGCCCGAATCCGGCCGTATACGACATGAACGCGTGCAGCCGCGGCGGCAGCTCGTCGGCGTGCGGTGGGGTGCTGAGCCGCTCCAACTGGGCGCAGGCCTGCTCCACGTACCCGGCGCCGTAGAGCCGCACGGCGCTGGCGATGATCTCGCCCTGCGGGGCGCGGTAATCAGCGACGCGCTCCAGGTCGTCCAGCTCCACGTCGCGGACTTCGCGCGCCCCGTCTACCCCGTTCACACGCAAGGTGTGCCGCGAGCTGCGAGATTTCCTGCTCAGACGCGCCAGCTCCCGAGTGGAGCGGACTCGCTCCAGGTCCACGTGCGTTACGATCTCGCCGGCCGAAATATCGGGCGTCCCGCTGCGGAGAACGAGCACGGCCAGCTCCGGCGGAAGGACGGCCTCCAGCACGTAGCGGATGCGATGTCGGATTTCCTCGTCCTTTTCCTCCTCCAGCCGGGCGCGCATCGCCGGAACAGCCGCATTGCCCAACGCGATGACGTGCCGCATGGCCTGCTCGCGTACCCGGTAGTCCGGATCGCCCATTTCATCGATGAGCCGCGAGACCGGCTTCTCCAGCTCGGCCGGCGCCGATTGACCCGGCGACGGGCGCCACGGTCCGGCTGCGACCCATCCCGCCAGCATGAGAATCCACCCAGCGAAGCGCCGATTCATCGCAATCTCCTTTACGGAGTGTAACCCGCCGGACCGCACGTGGCAGGCGACGTCGCTTGTTCAGGCCGGAATCGCGGCACAGAATCGGGGCATGAACCCCTGCATCACCGTTTTCGGCAGTTCCAGGCCGCGTCCGGGGAACGACGCCTATCGGGTCGCGTTTGACCTGGGTCGCGCGGTCGCCCTCCACGGATGGACCCTCTGCAACGGAGGGTACGGCGGGACGATGGAGGCCGCGGCCCGCGGCGCGCTCGCGGGTGGGGGACACACCGTCGGCGTGCTGTGCGCCGTGTTCCGCCGCCGCAAGGCCAACCCGTACCTTCGCGAGACCGTACGGACGCGCACGCTGTTCGAGCGGCTCGACGCGCTCGTCCGCCTTGCGGACGCATTCGTCGTCCTGCCGGGGGGGACCGGGACGCTGCTGGAGCTGGCGGCGGTGCTGGAGCTGCGTCGCGCGGGGCGGCTTCCGCGTCGCCCGCTGCTGCTATTGGGGCGCCATTGGGAACCGGTCGTCCGGGCAGTGCGCAACGAGGGTCGAGCGTCCGGCGCGGCGCGGTTTGTCGATAGCGTCGAGGCCTGCGTGGCGCTGCTGCGTCGTCGATGGAACCGCGGCTCAACGGGCTGATTCCAAGGGATGGTGGCGGTAATGTACGGGACCCCAACCCATTGAGGGGCGGCGAAGTGACGAGAATCCGTCACGCGGCCTTGACCGCGCTGGGGAACGAACTTACGATTGCAGCGCCTCGTCGGCCAGGGAGGGTGACGAGCGCAGGCGCGGTCGTTCGAACGGATTCGTCACCTGCTGAGAGTCAAGCCGTGATTGTCGATTGTCACACGCAACTGCGGGACGCAATTGCATTCGTGGTTCCAGATGACGGTAGACCGTCAGCGGCGATTCAGGCGCTGTTCGACGCCTCCCGTTTCGTATCCTATTCTCCAGTCGATCGGGCGATCGTCCTGGGCTTCAAGAGCCGATACCTGGAGGCGGAAATCCCGAACCAGTGCATCGCCGACTACGTGCGGACCGATTCGGGCCGGCTGGTCGGGTTTGCCGGTCTGGACCCTACCGACGCGAGCTGGCGCGACGAGCTCAACTTCGCGTCCCTGGAGCTCAAGCTCAAGGGGGTGACCATCGCGCCCGCCATGCAGGACTACCACCCGTGCGACTCGCATGCGATGCGGCTCTACGCGGAGTGCGAGCATCGGGGCCTCCCGATCATCGTGGAGCACAAGTACCGCCATCCGGCGAGCAAGCTGGAGTACGCGCGGCCGTACCTGTTCGACGAGGTGGCGCGGGCATTTCCGTTGCTGCGGATCGTGATTTCGCATCTGGGGTTCCCCTGGATCGACGAGACGATCGTGCTGCTGGCCAAGCACCCCCGCGTCTACGCCGACGTCTCCTCGCTGATCGACCAGCCGTGGATCGCCTACAACGCGCTGCTGACGGCGTACCAGTCCGGCGTCATCGACAAACTCCTGTTCGGCAGCGACTTCCCGTCCCGCAGCCCCGCGGCGTGCATCGAAGCGTTGTATTCCATCAATCGCGTCGGGACCGGCAGCACCATGGCGGGCATTCCGCGCGAGTCGCTGCGCGGGATCGTGGAGCGTGACGCGCTGCGACTGCTCGGCATCGACGCGGGTCTGCTCAAGTCCGAGCGCCCGCCGCTCGTTTCCGACGATGAGTAGCACGCCCGGCGGGCTGGGCTCGCGCGCTCTTCGGCGGCCAGGCCGGCGCGGGGCGGCGTGGTCGGCCGGACTCGTTTCTTTCGCCCTGGCAGCCGTTGCCGGCTGCGCGCCGCGCGGGGCGACGCTTTCGGTGGTCTCTTACAAGGACGCCTATTTCCCCGAGCGCCACGAACTGAGCTTTGACGACTGTATGTGGCGGCGGCTGCCGGGCGGGGACTACCAGTTTGCGGCCGCCACGCCGCCCGGGGAGTCGCCGCGCCGCCTGCTGGACGTGCGCGTGTTCTGGAACCCCAGCACCGGGCGGCTGCGCACCAACGCCACGTCGATGGACGCGGCTATTCGGTGCGTGATCGTCTCGCCCGGCGGCGCGATCGCGGTCTATCACGGGACCGGATTCGTCTATTTCAAGCCCGGTCACGGGCCGATCACCGCCCGGGTCGAAAGCGGGCAGCTCCGGCTGGTGACGGGCGCGGGCGAGGGATACACCGACTGGGGCGAGACGCGGATCACCGGACGCCTGCGGGCCGCGCCGGATGCCGTCCGCGCGCTGGACGTGACGCGCGAGTGCGACCGGCTGGCGGCGCAGCGCACCGCGGCGGCGCCGTAGGCCGCGTCGGGCGTACTAGGCGAAGCGGTAGTCGGCGAAGTCGCAGACCGGGCGATATCCGATCCGCTGGTACACGCCGTTCGAGGTTGGGTTGGCCAGGTCGGTGAACAGGAAGCAGAAGCGCCGCCCGCCCGCAAGCAGACGCCGGCTCATTTCCGACACGAGCGCCGTCGCGTACCCGCGGCGGCGGAATTCGGGCGGGGTGTAGACCAGGTTGACGCGGATCCCGTTGGGCGTGGGGCCACCGAAACCCGCCATGGCCACCGGCGCGCCATCGCGCCACAGCATGATCTCGCCGGCGTCGATGCGCCGCCGCGCAATCTCCGGGTCGGCCGCTGCGCGCTCGTGCGTCTCGCTGGCGAACGCGCGGCGCCACTCCATCACGCGCTCGAAGTCATCCGCCGTCGCCGCGACCATCCCGCCCGGAGTCGGCGGCGCGGCAAGGACTTGGTCCAGACGGTACACGCGCATGGCGCAGAACACCGGCGGCGCCGCGCCCGGGGCATGCCAAGCCGCGGTGAACGCGGAAGCCACGTCGCTGGGCCCGATTGCGCCCGTCAGGGTCACCTCCCGCGCACGGAGTCGAGCCGCGACCTCGCGCGCCGTCCCCGGCGCCATGGTCGACAGCACGATCGGAAACGGGACGGTGCGGAACGCCGCGCCGACGATCTCCCCCGCGTCGCGGACCAGCAGCAGCAGCGGCGGCTCCGGCGCGGCAACCGTGCCGGCAATCAACTGTGCGCTGAGCCCGATGATGAGGTTGTTCTCGGCCTCGGCCCGCACCGCGAAGGGCGTCACCGCGGCGTGGAACGGCCGCGCGTCGTCGAAGAAATCCAGCTCCAGTGACATGCATCCGCGCCCGCGTTCAAAGGACGCCCGGCCGCGCGCCGCGCGTCACATCCGTTCGACTACCGAGATTCCCAGCAGCCCCAGCCCCAGACGCACCGTTCGGGTCGTCAGGTCCCAAAGCCGCAGGCGCGACCGGCGCGTCGCCTCGTCCGGCGCCGCCAGGACAGGGCACGCCTCGTAGAACCGCATCGCCAGCGTCGTCAGGTCATACAGGTAGTTGCAGAGCGTGTGCGGCATGAGCTCCGCCGCCAGCGCGTCGACCGCCTCGCGCAGGCGTCCCAGCGCCAGCGCCAGGGCGCGCTCGCTCGGGTCGGCCAGGCGGAGGGGCGCCGCGGGCCCGTAGAGGTCGGCCGGCCCGAACTTCTCGGCGGCCTCGCGGGCGATGGCGCGTCCGCGCGTGTAAGCGTACATAAGGTAGGGCGCGGTGTTGCCCTTCATCGCCAGCATCTGGTCCCAGTCGAAGACGTAGTCCTTGGTGCGGTCCCGGTTGAGGTCGAAGTAGCGGATGGCCCCGACCGAGACGCGCTGCGCAACCTCCTCCTTTTCCGCCTCGGAAAGCTCGCGGTTCTGAATGAGCGACCGCGCCCGGTCCTTTGCCTCGTCCAGCAGATCGCGCAGCTTGACCGTGTCGCCAGCCTTGGTCTGGAACGGCCGCCGGTCCGCTCCGAGGATCGTGCCGAACCAGGTGTGATCCAGCCGCAGGCGCTGGTTGTCCCAATCGGCCCAGCCCGCGGCGCGCGCGACGAAGAAGAGCCGCTTGAAACGGTCGGCCTGGCGCCCGTCCGTGACGTAGATGATGCGCCGCGGCTTGAAAAGCTCGACGCGGTACCGGATCGCCGCCAGGTCGGTCGTGTCGTACAGGTACGCGCCGTCCGACTTCTGCACGATCATCGGCAGCGGATCGCCCTCCTTGGTCCTGAACGCGGGCGTTCCGTCGCCCAGGTAGGAGAAGATGCACACCGCGCCCTGGTCGACCCGCAGCTCGCACCACGGCGCGCCGGGGGTGCGGCCCGCCTGGGGCGCAAGCCGCTGCCGCAGCTCGGAGACGACCCCGGCCAGCCGGTCGTGATAGTCGCTCTCGCCGCACACGTCCTCGCGCGTCAGCAGCACGCCCAGGCGGGCATACTCGTCCTGGCAATGCGCCAGCGACACGTCGCAGGCGTGGCGCCAGGCGAGATACTCGCGATGGTGTGGCTGGTCGGGCTGCCTGTGCCGCGCCTGAACGAACGTCGTCACCAGCCGCGCCAGGTCGGCGAGCTGCTTGGAGGTGGCGCCGCCCGGCTCGTCGCGGATGGGCAGGTCCAGGCCCTTCGCGGCGGCGGTCATGCGCTGGATGAACTGGTAGCCGACCTCGAGCTGCGCGACCGCGCGGATGGCGTTGAAGTCGATCGCATCCCCCTTCCAGTAGTCCGCCTCCCATTCCGCGCGGATGGGTTCGAGCACCGCGCGGCGATTCTCCCAGGCGGCCTTCAGCGCGCTCGGCGCGTCGCGTCGCGGTTCGCCGGGGATGGACTGGGTGCGATCACGGATGCGGTCCAGCGTCTCGCCCCGCAGCAGGCGGGACGCGACGTACCACTGTCCGAGCACGACCATCCCGATGGCCGTGCCCCAATCGCCCAGGTGGTTCTGGCGGGCGACGTCGTGCCCCTGGAACGCCAGGACGCGGGCGAACACGTCGCCGATGTTGGTGCTTCGCAGGTGGCCGACGTGGAGCTGCTTGGCGATGTTGGGTGACGAGTAATCGACCACGATGGACTGTCGCTGCGAGGTCGGCACGGGCGGGATGCCAAGCCGGTCGTCGCGGGCGTCGGCGGGCGGGGGCGGGATCCGCTCCAGGTAGCGCGCCAGCGCCGCGTCGCGCAGCCGCAGGTTGATAAAACCCGGGCCCGCGATGTCGGGCGGCTCAAGCAGGTCGGTCAGGTCGGCGGCCTGGAGGATCCGCTGCGCCACTTCGCGCGGGCTGGCGCCCAGCGCCTTGCCCAGCGCCAGCGCGACGTTCGACTGGTAGTCCCCGTGGCGCGAGTCCGTTACCGAGACGCGCGCCTCCACGCCGCGGGCGGCCGGGCCTAGCGCGGCGGCCGCCGCGGCGAGGCGTTCGGCGATCAGGTCCCGAAGACTGCGTGGGTTCATGCGAGGGCGAAAGTAGTGGGGCAGCGCGCAATTCGCAAGAATGGCCCCCGGCCGCGCGAGCGCTACGCCCGCGTGGCCGTGTCGATGGAGCGCGGCGTGCCCGGCGTCTCGCGCGCGCCGCGAACCGCCTTTCGAGCGGCGGCGGCGATGCCGGCCGCGTCGATGCCGGCCTCGGCGAGCTGTCCGGAGCGCGAGCCGTGGGCGTAGAACCGGTTCTCGGCCAGACCCAGCCGCACCAGGCCTTCGGTGGGCAGGCCGAGGCGCTGCGCCGTTTCAAGCACGATCGAGCCGAACCCGCCCGCCAGGGAGTGATCCTCGACGGTGATGACCGGCCGGTGGCGGGCGAAGGCGTTGATCACCATCGTCTCGTCGATCGGCTTGGCGAAGCGGGCACTGACGACGGAGACGAAGATGTCCTCGCACGCCAGCGACCGTGCCGCGTCGAGCGCCAGGGCCGTTTCGCTGCCGTAGGCCAGGATGGTCGCGTCCGGGCCGTCGCGCAGCACGCGGCTGCGACCCAGCTCCCAGTCCGGGGACGGGCCGAGTGGTTCGGGCACCATGTCGCGCGGGTAGCGGATCGCGGACGGCCCGTCGAGCGTGACTGCGAAGCGCAGCGCCTGGTTGAGCTCGTCCTCGTCCGCCGGCGCCATGAGGACCATGTTCTGGAACCCGCGCAGGTAGGTGATGTCGAGGTAGCCGTGGTGGACGGCGCCGTCGCCGCCGACCAGGCCGGCGCGGTCGATGCAGAAGACCACGGGAAGCTGCTGGAGAATGACCTCCTGGAACACCTGGTCGAAGGCGCGCTGGAGGAACGTGGAGTAGATGCAGGCGATGGGCCGCAACCCGGCCCGCGCCATGCCGGCGGCGATGTCCACCGTGCAGCTCTCGGCGATGCCGCAGTCGAAGCAGCGTTCCGCGAGGTCCTTCTCGCGGCGGATCTTGGCCACCCCCGTGCCGTCCGGCATGGCCGCGGTCAGCACGACCAGGCGCGGATCGCGGTGGGCGGCGTCGATGAACGCGTCCGCCAGCGCCGTCGTCCAGCTCTTGCGCTCCCCTTTGTGCAGGATGATGTGGTCGCCCTCGATCTTGAACTTGCTGGGGCTGTGGAACGCGCAGGGGTCGTCGGTGGCCCAGTCGCAGCCGCGGCCTTTTTCGGTGTGTACGTGGAGCAGGACGGGGTGCTGCACGTCGCGCACGATCGCGAGCAGCTCCGCCAGGTGCGGCAGGTCGTGCCCGTCCACCGGTCCGACGTACCAGAATCCGAGCTGCTCCCAGATCTGGTGCGGCGACATGGTCGCCTTGAAGCCTTCCTTGAGCGAGCCCAGCGCGTCCAGCACGCCCTTCCCCACGACGGGAATCTGCTCCAGCGCCGTCTTGACGTTGCCCTTGACCTCCTCGTAGAGGTGGCTCATGCGGAACTTGGCCAGGTACGTGGCCAGCGCGCCCTGGGTCCGCGCGATGCCCATCGAGTTGTCGTTCAGCACCACCAGAAACTGCCGCTTCAGCGTTCCGGCCTGGTTGAGCCCCTCGAACGCCACGCCATTGACGATGCTTGCGTCCCCGATGAGCGCCACCACGCGGCTGTCACGTCCCAGCATCTGGTCGGCCCGCGCCATGCCCACCGCCGTGGCGATGGACGTGCCGGCGTGCCCGACGTCGAAGAGGTCGAACTCGCTCTCGCGGCGGCTGGGAAAGCCGCTGGCGCCACCGGCGCAGCGCAACCGCTCGAACAGCGCGTTGCGCCCGGTGACGAGCTTGTGAACGTAGCACTGGTGCCCGACGTCCCACAGCAACCGGTCGGTGCGGAAATCGAACACGCGGTGCAACGCCAGGGTCAGCTCCGTCACCCCCAGGTTGCTGGCCAGGTGCCCGCCGTTCTTGCTGACCACCTCGATGATGCGGGCGCGGATTTCGCCCGCAAGCAGCTGGAGCTGCTCCATCGACATGGCCCGCACGTCGCTCGGGGACAAGTCGTCGGTCAGGAGTCTCTTCATTGCCGTCATTCTATCGCACTCTTCCAACGCGTTCCGCAGCCGCCGCTCACGCACGCCGTCCCACCTGCCGGACCCACTCGCGAAGCGCACCGGCCCGCTCGCCGAACGGCTCCAGCGCCGCCACTGCCGACTCCACCGCGGCCGCCACCCGGGCCCGGCTGGCGGACTCCCCCAGAACCGCCGGGAAGGTCATCTTGCCGGCCTGCGCGTCCTGACCGCCCGGCCTTCCGAGCTGCCCGGCCGCCGCACCCAGGTCGAGGAGGTCGTCGGTGATCTGAAACGCAAGGCCCAGCAACCGCCCGTACGCGGACAGTCGCTCCAGGTCGGGCGCGTCCGCCTCCGCCGCCAGTCCTCCCATGCGGCAGGCCGCCTCGAACAGCCGGCCTGTCTTTTGCTCGTGAATGTAGGTCACGACGTCCACGCTCGGCGCTGCCGACTCGTTGCTCACATCGGCCGCCTGGCCGGCGATCATCCCACACACCGCCTCGGCCAGGGTGGCCGCCATTTCCGCGGCTCGCGCGGGCCGGTCCGAGCGCGACAGCAGCAGCGAAAAGCCCTTCGAAAGCAGCCAGTCGCCCGCGAGAATCGCCGTCGCCTCGTCGAAGCGGCGGTGCGCCGTCGGCCGCCCGCGGCGAACGTCGTCGTCGTCCATCGCGGGCAGGTCGTCGTGGATCAGCGAAAACGCGTGAGCGCACTCGATCGCCAGCGCGGCCGGCCACGCCTGGTTCTCGGACCCACCGCACACCGCGGCGCATTCCAGCACCAGCGCCGGGCGAAGCCGCTTGCCTCCCGGCTGCATGCAGTACCTTACGGCGTCCGCGAGCGGGCTGTGCGGGGTAATCTCGAGTTTCAGCATCGCTGAAACTGCGGCGTCGATCGCCTCGCGGCGGCGCCGTAACCGCTCGCTCCACGCCGCCGGCTCGCTCATGCCACGCTCCCAGCGCCGCACACGAACTCACTCGCTGATGACCCACCGCTCCGACAGCCGGGTGTAGTCGATCACTTCCTCGGGGCGGAAGAACAGGCCGATCTCGAAGCGGGCGGTGTCCGCGCTGTCGCTGGCGTGAACCAGGTTGTACTGCTTGTCGAGTCCGAAATCGCCGCGGATCGTGCCGGGCGCCGCCGCCCGCCCGTCGGTCGCCCCCAAGAGCCCGCGGACGACGCTGATCGCCTGCGGGCCCTCGAGCACCGCCACGATCACCGGCCCGCTGGTCATGAACTGGACCAGCGACTCGTAGAACGGCCGCTGCTTGTGCACTTCGTAGTGCTTCTCCACCTGCGACCGCGGCGACTGCTGGAGCTTCATCGCCGCGAGCCGCAGCCCCTTCTCCTCGAACCGCGCCAGAATCCGGCCCACGAGCATTCGCTGCACGCAGTCCGGCTTGAAAATGATCAGCGTTCGTTCCATTTCGACTCCTTGGCCTCCGGCCGCCGCGCCGGACGGCCCGCTACCACGTGTACTCCACTTCGACGGAATCTCCGGCGTTCAGCACCGCCTCGGGCATGGAGACCGCCACGGCGCGCGACACTTCGCCCATCCGCCGCGCCGTCTGCTCCGAAACGACCTCTGACCCGCGGCGCAGCGTGATCCTGGCGGTCGCGTCGCCGGCGCCGTCCGGCAGTTCGCCTAGAAGCGTCGCGAGCCGCAGCCGGCCCCACTTCACCTCGACGCGCTGCGTCTGCGACCGCGCGGCACGCGTCTGGCGCATCGTGCCCCAGCCCTCGGCCGCCGAGAAGAACGCGGCGAAATCGTCGGGGGCCAGCCGCGGCGCGAACCCAAGCCGCGCGGCGGGACCGTCGTAGCGAAAGCCGCACAGCGCCAGGTAGGCGCCCCACGACGCCAGCGCGCGGGCGTAGTGATCGCCGCACTCCACTTCGTTCCACGGATTGTGCTTGCCGCCGTCGTAGCGCTCGTCGACGGCCTTCAGGATCGCCAGCGCCTCGTCCACCATCCCCTCCCACAGCAGGCCCGCCGCCACCTGGTACTCGATCCCCGTCCACACCTCGTCGCGGTAGCGGACCGGCTCGGCCGCACGCCCGCCGCGCGGCCAGGTGCAGGTGAACAGGCCGCCCTCGCCGGCCCGCGCAAACCAGCGCTCCGGCGGGTGGATCGCGTTGAGCGCGGCCACGTCCGGCGTCCAGTTGTAGCGATACACGGCCGCCAGCGCGCTGTGGACCCGGTTCGGATCGTAGAGATGCCCGAGTCCCAGCAGGTGCGCCCAGTTCTGGCCGAACATCTGATCGCTCAGACAGCCGGCGCCATACTGCCAGCGGTCCTTGGCCCCCGCCGGCACGCGTTGCTCGAAGTACTCCCCGTTGAACAGGTGCTTTTCGGTCCACTCCCGCCCGCGCTCGGCGATCTCGCGATAGCGCTTCGCGTCGGCCGGCTGATTCATCCGCTCGGCCATCTCCGCGCCGGCCCGCAGCGCGGCAAGGTACAGCGAGCCGACAAAGGTGTTGGGGCCCTCGAAATTGATGTCGAACGTGTTGTGCTGCGAATTCTCGATGATGCCGTCCGGGTCCCCCGCCGGCACCCCGGGTCCCCCCGGTCCCGCCGTGGCGCCTCCGCCCTCGGCGCGCGTGTTGGCGGCGCAGCGGTCCTGGGCGATCGAGTATGCAAGCACCTGCCGGATCCGCGGCCAGTGCGCACGAAGGAACCCGTCGTCGCCGGAGAGCAGGTGCTCGCGGTAGCACTTGAGCACCGTCCCGCACTGTCCGTCGGCGGCGTAGTTGCGGTCGGAGCGGAAGCCGACCAGCCCCGTGGCCGGGTCGAAGCCCTCGCCCAGGTCCTGCATCGTGCGCGTCGATCGCGCCAGTTCCGGGAACAGGAACGCCTCCCCCTGCGCGTAGTTCCAGACGTGCGTGCACGTGCCCTCGCAGCATCCGACCCCCTCCCAGCCCCAGAACCGTCCGTTGCGCCACCACTGGCTCGTGCCGCTCGCCAGCGTCGAGAGCGGCATCATCAGCCGCGACACCAGCCACCAGGGCAGCTTCGTGTCGCGATAGTACGTGTCGCAGAACAACCGCGTCTGACGCCGAAGCTCGTCCAGCCGCGGCGCCAGCTTGCGGGCCACGTCCGCCGCGTCGTCGAACCAGTTGGCGTACATCACGCCCTGGCCCGTGTGCAGGTTGGGGAAATGCCACGACACGACGAACGTCACCACCGCCGATGACCCCGGCTCGATCGCGACCGTCCGTGCCACGCACCCCAGCGGCCGCTGCTCAAAGGGCACAACGGTGGCCACCGGCTGGGCGGCAGCCGCCGCGGCCGCTTGAACGAACGCCAGCGCCTCCTCCTTCGTCCCCACGATCCTCACCTCGCCCGGCCCGACGCTGCTCAGCGCCAGCGTGCCGAACTCCAGCGACTGCGGGCCCAGCTCCACGTAGTCGCGCGGCAGGTCGTCCCGCAACGTGATTTCGTCCACGTTGACGTGCCCCCACGGGCCCTTCTGCGCGTCGAGCACCTCCAACCGGCCGCTGCGACCCGCCAGCTCCGACAGGTCCCACACGCGCCGCTCAAGCCGCTCGTTGTTCCGGCCTGTCGCGGTGCGCACCACCTTCCCGTCCACAACCAGGTTCAGGCACGTCTTGTCCGCGTGCCCACCGCCGCCGATGAGGAACGCGAGGTAGCGCCGGTCGATCTCGAACGGCTCGCTGCTGAGTTTGCCGATCCGGTCGTCGTCCCCGGCGTAGCTGTTGGCCAGGAACTTGCCGGAGAAGCCGTGGACGCGCTGCTGGTTGGGGAATGCCCCGGTCGACGGTGCGTCGCCGAACGCGTCGCCCTCCACGCGCCACCCGGCATACGCTCCCGTTTCAAAGTCGAACAGCATCCGCTCGGAGCGCGGGTTGGGTGGGGCGTCGCTGGCCGACACGAGGTCGAGTTGAATCGAGGTCGCGGAATGGCCGAATACCGGCTGCGCCCGTCGCGATACCGCCAGCGGCCGTTCCACCGCCGCCGACAGCCCGTTCTCCAGCCACCCGCCGACCCGCAGCGCCAACCGCCCGGCGGACAGGTTGCGGATCTCGTATCGCAGCACCGTGGCCGGCGACGCCGATTCGCGCGCCGCCAGCGGCACGAACGGGCTGAACCCCTCCAGGTCGACTTCGATCGGAAGTCCGTGCCGGCTGCGGCGATAGCGCACCTGGGCCATCGGGTACTCGCCGACAAACTCCACCGACTCGAACCCGCTGTCGTCCAGCGTCACCCAGCGGCCGGCGCCTTCGCCCTCCACCACCGCGACGGCGAAGCCCTGCGCGAGCCTGCGTTCGGGCGTGAACGTCTTGTAGTTGTCCGCGCCGTAGCCCGAAAACCGCCTCCGGCCATCGACGCCCCAGTGCCCCAGCGTACCGTCCCCCAACAGATAAAGCTGCCCGGCGCCGACGCCCCCGCATGGCATGCCGATCGTGCGCCGCGCGTCACCCGCGTAGACGCGCTGCTCGCCCCGCAGCCGCAACGCTGCCAGCCGCTCGCGACCGATCCCCTTGTCGGCCGGTATCAAGCCGCTCGGATTCCCGGTTGACGCCGCGCCGGAACCGTCCTGGCGGCATTCCGCCGCCACCGCCGCCAGTGGCAGACCGATTCCCGCCGCCGCACCGGCAGCGCTTTTCAGAACCTGGCGGCGGCTCGGCCCGTCCGTGGCGTCTTGCAGTGAGGCCATGCAACGCTCCTTGTCGCTACATGATCGCGCCGCACCGCGGAACCCACAAGCGGCCGACGCGGCACTCGCTGCCTGCTTGCCAGGGAAGGTGCCAGAGCGGTCGCCGGCAAGCATCGTCCCAGCCCGTGCGCGGTTGTGGAACGCGGCG
>CAYNYG010000021.1:0-8209 GCA_964401365.1 uncultured Planctomycetales bacterium
CCCCGCCACCGCCGGAATCACCGCCGTCGCCCGAGTCCCCGCCACCGCCGGAATCCCCACCTCCACCGCCGCTGTCCCCGCCCCCTCCGCTGTCCCCGCCACCGCTGGAATCCCCGCCGCCGGAGTCGCCCCCGCCTGACCCGCTGCCGTCACCGCCGCCGCCGGTTCCAGAGTCCCCATCGCTGCCGTCGCCGGCGTCGCTTCCGCCCGACCCGCTGTCCGAGCCTGAGCCGCTCCCGCCGGACCCCGAGCCGCCGTCGCCCGACGCATCGCCGTCGCCGGAAGTCCCGTCATTGGACGTGTCGCCGGGTGGAAGTCCGGAGCTGCCGCTGAACGAATCCGGTACGCTGAGATCGGGCGGTTGGGACTCCGCTGCACCGACCGACACGCGCACGAGGTAGCTGACGCGGCGGTTGGCGGATCCCAGGGGAGGATACACGCCGTTCAGGAACCGCGCCAGCTCTCCGTTCGATCCCAGATCGGGGCTGGTCAGATATGCCCAGAGCAGGGCGTTTTCGATCACGCTCCGCTCGCGTGTCTTGCGCACTAGCGCCTTGAAGTCGGTGGTCTGCGCGCGCACCAGCGAAAAGCGCCACTTGCCGCCCTGCGTGCAGGTCGCGTCGAACCGGATTCGGGAGCGCCCGGCCTCGTCGGAGGGGCCCTCAACGCGTGAAAACGACACGCCGCCGCGCGCCGTGAGGTCCGCCAGACCCAAAAAAAGGGTGCCGTCCGGCGCTTGGAGGAAGCCGACGTCCAGCGTCCCACCGTCCACGTCGCTGCCGACCGCGACCCGCAGCGCCGTATCGGCCGGCACCTCGATCTCAAACGTCTCGACCCCGGCCAGCCCGAGCACGCCCCCGGTCTCGCTGGCGGCCGCGCTGGGCGTGATGACCTTGGCGGACGCGGCCGGCATCCCTGTGCCGACTTCCGGCACACACCCGCCGCCCGATAGGAAGGGTGCCGCCAGGCACAGGCACGCCGCCCAGCCTGCCGGAACTCGCGCCGGACTCGTTCGTCGGGGTTGCTTCATGGTGTTCGTCCGAAAACCCTGGCCGGCACCGCGCAGCGCGAGCCGCCGCGCTCCCTCATCGATACTAAGTGTAGCCGCGCGGTGCGCCGTACGGCAATTCTCGGTTTCGCCGCCGGACCCGGGCCCGGCGGCGCGCCCGCCGTTGGCGCCGCCCTTGGATCTCGAACGTCGGCGTTTCGCCCCGCCTAACCCTGCTCGGCAGAACGGTTCGCGGACCAGGACGTACCGGTCAATCGCTCGAACGCCTCGACGTAGCGCTTGCGGGTGTTCTCGATGACATCGGCCGGCAGATCGGGCGGCGGGGGCCGCTTGGGCCAAGGCACGCTTTCGAGGTAGTCGCGCAGGAACTGCTTGTCGAAACTGGGCGGATTGGCGCCCGGGCGATACGCCTCCGCCGGCCAGAACCGCGACGAGTCGGGGGTCAGCACCTCGTCGGCCAGCAGCAATCGATCGCCCATCACGCCGAACTCGAACTTCGTATCCGCAATGATGACGCCGCGCGCCTCCGCCAGCGCCGCCGCCTCGGCGTAAATCGCCAGCGACCGCCGCCGCGCCTCCTCCATCACGTCACGCCCCGCCAGCTCGCAGGCGCGCTCAAACGTGATCGCCTCATCGTGACCCACGTCGGCCTTGGTGCTGGGCGTGAAGATCGGCTCGGGAAGGCGGTCGGCATTCCGCAGACCCGCGGGAAGCCGCACTCCGCAGATCTCGCCGCCGCTGCGGTATTGCGCCCACCCCGAGCCCGCCAGGTAGCCGCGCACCACGCACTCCACCGGCAGGATGCGCAACTTGCGCACCACCATCGCCCGGCGTGACAGGGCGTCGGCGTGCGTCGCGAACGCGGGCGGCACACGCCGCGCGGACACCACGTAATCGAGATGGTGCGGGCTGCACGCCGGGAGCCGTTCCAGCCAGAACGCCGTCAGTTGCGTCAGAATCGCGCCCTTGTCCGGAACCGCCTGACGCATCACGACGTCGAAGGCGGACACGCGGTCCGTCGCGACGATCAAGAGCCGCTCGCCCAGGTCGTACACATCGCGGACTTTTCCCCGCCGCAGCATGCCGGAAGGGAACGTGGCCGCAATCGTCTCGAGGTCGTGCATCAGAATCCCAGGGGCGCTCTTGGGATTCTACCGGCGTTCGCGGAATAGCAGCACATGGTCCACTCGATCTTCTTGGGATTGCCGCGGCCGCGGGGCATGTCGGCCTTGTATTCGACCGGCAGCCACCCGCGCGCGGGGTCATAGGTGGCGCGTACGGTCCAGAGCGTTTCGAGTCCCTGCCAGGTCACATCGCCCCGCGCGAGCATGTCATTGTTTCGATCTCTACCCTTCTTCCGTTGGCAGCCGGTCCCGTTCCGACGCCCAGTTCACCGTCGCCGACCACCAGCGGCGTCCCGACCAGAGCACTTCCGCCACGCCGGAATACCGCGCGACGCGCGCGTGACCGTCGGCGAACGCCGCCCCGTACGCTTCCCGATGCGGACCGCCGACCGGCAGGCCCAGGCCGATGGGGGGCTCATCTTGCTGCCGCGGCCACGGGGTCCACGCCGCCGGGAACGTTGGCCCAGCGGCCGGTCTCGATGTCCCAGCCGATCTGCTTTCCGCGGTCCCAGCGATAGTCACGCTCGCGGATCGCCGCGGCGCAGTAATCGTTGTGGTCATTGACGAAGGCGTGAATGAGTTGCGCGATGGCGCGCAACTGCGATGCGCACTTCGACGATTTCGCGTCCCCCCGCACCGCGCGGAAGGCCGTTACAGTAATCCCCGCCAGCAGACTGATGACGACGATCACCACCAGCAGTTCGACGAGTGTGAACGCCGTCGTACCGCGGCCCGCAGCGAGTCGGTCGAAATCAATCGTCACGACGATCCCCTTCGCACAGCCCTCCCGCGGCCCGTTCCCCAGTCCTATAAGGAGTATACGCCCCAAAAAAAAAGAAAAAGCAAGCCGGCGCGGGCGCGGACCGACTTGCCACAGCATCCCCGCTTCAGATTCTGATGCGCATGCAGGCCCACCGCCCGCGTATCGGGCACGCAGGCAGTGCAGCCCGTCGGGCAGCAGGCGATACACTGTCCCCGCCATGGAGGCGCAGTCCCTCGATTCGCCGCAGCCCGATTACGCCGATTCCGACGCGCTCACCGTTGCCGCCGTCGGCGCATCGGCCGCGGGTAGCGCGGGCTGGCATTCCCTGACCTTCATCGTCATCACGTTGATGATCGACACCATCGGGCTGGGCATCATCCTGCCTGTCATGCCCAGGCTGATTCGCGAACTCACCGGCCTGGGACTCAACGACGCGGCCGTCTACGGCGGCTGGCTGGCGTTCGCGTATTCGACCACGCAGTTCCTCTTTGGCCCGATCATCGGCAACCTGAGCGATCATTTCGGCCGACGGCCCGTGCTGTTCGCCTCTCTGCTGGCGTTCGGGCTCGACTACGTGGTCATGGGTTTCGCGCCGCGCCTCTGGTGGCTCTATGTGGGCCGCGTCGTCGCGGGAATCGCCGGCGCGTCCTACACCACCGGCATGGCCTTCATCGCCGACGTCAGTCCGCCGGCGCGCCGCGCGCAGAGTTTCGGACTGGTCGGAATGGCGTTCGGCATCGGCTTCATCATCGGGCCCGCGCTGGGCGGCCTGCTGGGAAAGCTCGGCTCACGCGTCCCGTTCTTCGTCTCCGCCGGGCTCGCGCTGCTCAACCTGGTCTACGGCCTCATCGTCCTGCCTGAATCGCTGCCGCCCGAGCGCCGCCGCCCGTTCTCCTGGCGAAGGGCCAACGTGCTGGGTTCGTTTGTCGCGCTCCGGGAATACCCTGCCGTTCTGCCCCTGCTCCTGGCGCTTACCTTCTGGGCACTCTCGCACCAGGCGCTTCAGAACACCTGGAGCTACTACACCATGCTCAAGTTCGGGTGGGACGAGACCGCCGTGGGCGTGTCGCTCGGGGCGATCGGCCTGGCGATCGCCGTGGCGCAGGGTGGCCTGACCCGCGTCCTCATTCCGCGCTGGGGCGAGCGCAAGGCGGCCACGGTGGGCATGCTCGGCGTAGCCGGCGCCTACCTCGTCTTCGCCGCCGCACCGTACGGCTGGGTGGTCTACGTTGGCGTGCTCGGGTATGCGCTGGGCGGCCTGGTGATGCCTTCGTTGCAGGCGATCATGTCGCGCGCCGTGCCCGAGTATGCCCAGGGTGGCTTGCAGGGCGCTGTCGCCAGCACCGTCGGCGTAGCGGCCATCGCCGGTCCGCCCGTCATGACCGGAATCTTCAGCCTCTTCGCCCGGCCCGACGCCGTCGTGCACTTCCCCGGGGCGCCCTTCGTGTGCGCCGTCGGTCTGGTCGCCGCCAGCCTGATGGTCCTGCGAAGAGCATGCCGGTAGCGTCCGGCCGCGTGTCAGGCGCGGCGAGCGCGCCGGGCGGCGTCGTTCACGGCGCCAGGCACTCGATGAATCCACCCACGTCGAACCCGTTCACCGACCCGTCGCCGTTCGTATCCGAGTTGCACGGCGAACATGCGTCCGGGCTGCCGCTCAGGGCCGCGATGAAGTTCGTCACGTCGAAGCCGTTGATCGACCCGTCGCAGTTGGTGTCACAGGGCTCGCACGCCGCTGCGACCACTTCGCCGGCGAGCTGCACCACCCAGGTCGGCTCCTCCGGCGAGTTGGAGGAGATGGTGAGAGTGCCGCTCTTGATTCCCGGGGACGACGTGTCCATGAACAGGGTGTGCGTGTTTCCCGCGCCCCCGGCCGCTTCGCTGAACGAGCCGCCGGGCGCAGCGAAGCCCGCCGACGCTGACATGGCGTAGATCAGGTCGGCGATGCCGGCTGCGTTCCAGCGCGCCACGTCGCCGCTGTTGGCCACGGTGACTCCGGCGGCCGCCTCCGCCCCGAGCGGCACCTGTCCGAAATCGATGAACGTCTCGGCCGTCAGGCGCGGCGGGACGCGCAGGTCGAGGAAGACGGGGATGTGGCCGCTGACGCCGTCGGCCGAATCGACGATCGCTTGCGCGATGGTCGCGCCGACCATGGTGTTGCCCTCGACCTTGAGGGCCTGATTGAAGGTGGTGCCGTCGTTGCCCCAGGCGCGGTAGGAGTGGTTCGGGTCGTCCCAGGTGCTGGTGCTGTAGGCCGTGTCGGCGTCGCCGATGTAGTCCAGCCCGTCCCCGTCGATCAGCGACTGCTTCAGCAGGATCTGGTCGAAGCGGTCGTCCATGCCCCCGCCCCCCAGCGGGTCCTGCGTGTGGACGATCTTGAAGGCGCCGTTGTTGTTCCAGTCCCCGGGAGTCTTGATCGGGTCCCAGAAACGGCCGGCGTTGTCGGCCTGCGACCCGACCAGCTCCTGGTACTCGCTGGCCCCGGAGTCCTGGATGTTCAGGTCGGCGCAGAGAATGAAATGCCAGTCCGGGGGCAGCGCCTGCGCGTTATCGCGGATGCGCTGCGCTTCCAGCAGTCGGCGGTCATCGTCATCCGTGCCGGATGCCTGCGCCTTCATGTGCGAACTGTAGATCGAGAGCCGCGTACTCTCGGCGGTGTAGTTCTTGAGCCGCACGTCGTAACGCTGAATGTTCCGCGGATGGTTGGGCGAGGTCCCGCCGGTCGCCACCGTCACGACCGCCAGTAGGTCGATCTTGCTGGTGCGGAAGAAAAAGGCGCTGTCCGTGTCCGGACCGTTGACGAATGCCGCCGCCTCCCAGTCGCCCGGGCTCCCCGGTGCGCCGTTGAGAATGTTTTTGAATGCAGTGACGGACAGCGCCGTGGTCCATTCCTGGCCCACGATGACGTCCGGTGCAAGCGTGCGCCCCTCAAACGTCCCGTACACAGTCGTTTCGATCGCCGCCTGCCGTCCGCCGCCGTAGTTCGAGATGTTCCAGGTCGCGATGCGGAGCTGCGCGGCGGCAGGCGAGCCGCAGACGATCATGAACGCGACCAGAACCACGCTTCGTGAAGGCATCTTCACCCTCGATCTTGGAGTTTGAGCTCCGCGCCCGGGCCTGGTGACGAGTCTGGCTATCGTCACGCGTCCGATTCACAGCGCCGGCGGGGCGCCGCGAGTTTACCATATTCGCCTCGCCCCGCCATCGCGGCCCGGCGCTCGAACGGAGCACCCTGGTGGTTATCGCTCGTTGTCTGGTCACTGGCGCCTCCGGGCAGCTCGGCGGCCACGTGGTGCGGCGCTTGCTGGCGCAGGGCGTGGGCACGGTCGCCTGGGTGGGACGCCGCGGGCCGGAGATCGCCGGCGCCGAGTGCCGCCAGGTGGACCTGGCCGACGCGGCCGCCGTCGAACGCGCGCTCCGCGCCGCGCGGCCCACGCACGTGCTGCACCTGGGCGCGATGACCGCGGTCGGCGACGCGTTCGCAGACCCCGATCTCGCCCGCCGCATCAACGTCGACGCCACCCGCACCCTGGCGCAGACCGCCGACGCGCTCGGCGCGCGGCTCGTTTACGCCTCGACCGACATGGTCTTCGATGGCGAGCACCCGCCCTACGCCGAAGACGCGCCGCCCGGCCCGCTCAGCGTCTACGGCCGCAGCAAGCTGGATGGCGAAGCCGAGGTCGGGCGCTTCCCGACGCACGGGACGCTGCGCATTCCGCTCATGTACGGCCACAGCGTCACCGCCCGCGACACGACGTTCGCGCGGCAGGTGGCGGCGCTGCGGCGCGGCGAACGGATGGAGCTGTTCGACGACGAGTTTCGCACGCCGGTATCGCTGAGCGACGCCGCGGCCGCGGTGGTCGGATTCGGCCAGAGCGAGGAGGTCGGCGTGTGGCACCTGGCGGGGCCGGAGCGGCTTTCGCGCCTGGACATGGTGCGACGCTTCGCCGCCGCGCTGCGGCTGCCCGCGGGCGGACTGGTGGGTGTGTCGCGCCGCTCGGTCACATTCCCGGAGCCGCGGCCCGCGGACCTGTCGCTGCACGGCGCGCGGTTCAACCGCCGCTTCCCCGATCTCGTCCCGCGGCCCATCTCGGAGGAGGCGCTGCGCTGACGCGGCCGCCCGGATAGGCCGGCCGTGACCGGCCTTGCCGGTACCGTCCCGCGACGACTCCGGTTCGGAGCATGGTCGCCGCGCGCCGCGGTCGCGTCCGGGGGCTGGAAACTAGCGTAGCGCCGCGCGCCAGGCCTCGCCCCGGCCGTCCGGGTTGATCCCGTACCCGACGATGACGCTGCCGTCGCGCGTGATGTCCGTCGCCGATTGAAGCGTCCAGCCGGTGAGGTCGAGGCCGAAGTCGTCCACGAGCACGTCGCCCAGGTCGCGCAGTCCCGCGACGGGGTGCCAGATGACGGCGCGCTCGTCGGGGCCGCCGGTGTTCGCGCTGCCGACGAACAGCGACCCGTCGCGCGTGAGCGCTTGCGGCGTGCAGATCGCGGTGCCGCCGGGGAGATCGTCGATGACGACTGCCCCGCCGGCTTCGGTCCACACGAAGGTGCGCCAGACCGTGCCGTCGTAGACCGCTCCCGCGATCACGCTGCCGTCGCCGGAGATCGCCGTCGCTTCTGAGGCGACGGTGTTGTCCGGCATCCCGGGCAGCGTGGTGACCCCGGTGCCGAGCGTCCAGATCACGGCCTGGCGCTCGCTCGTCTGCGTCTTGGCGTAACCGACGGCCAGCACGCCGTCGTCCGACACGTCGCGGGCCGAGCTTTCCACGAGGATGCTCCCGTCGAGGTCGTAGTCATAGCCGATCTGCGACACGCCGCCCGCGATGCTGGCGTACGCGTAGGTGGAAGCGCCGTAACCGAGCACCTGACCCACAAGCGTGCCGCCGTCGGCGGAGGCCCCGGCCACGCCCTGGCTGATTCCGATCCATACCGCGATCGAAAACTCCCCGCCGGCCCAGCGCATCGCGACCACATCCGGTCCGACGCGCCCGGAACCGAAGACGAGCGCCCCGTCGGCCGACAGGGCGGTCGCGTGGCTGCTGTACTGGCTCGGGGCATAACCGCCCGTCGCCAGCGCCGACATCACGCCGTTGCGCCAGAGAAAGGCGATCCTGCCGTCGTACGTCACGTCCGTGGTCGTCGTGGCGCTGCCGACGATGGTCAGCCCGTCGTCGGAGACGGCAGAGGCGCCGCTCCCGAACTCGCCCTCGGGCAGGTCGCCCAGCCCCATGAAGCTGGGCGGAGGTCCCGGGGGATCGCGTTCCGGATCGTCCCCGACGTTGTCATTCTCGTCGTCGCCGGCGCCATCGCCGT
>CAYNYG010000021.1:8309-57515 GCA_964401365.1 uncultured Planctomycetales bacterium
GTCGCCGGCGCCATCGTCGTGGTCGGCGGCCGCATCGTCGTTGAGGGTGTTTTCGTTGTCGCTCGGCTCAACTGCGCCGAGGATCGCGTCGCAGGTGGCTCCGGAGAGCAGCACCACGGACGCGAGCGACGTGAAGACGACCACCCCGCGGATCAACGCGCTGTGCATGACGGGCTCCTGCCTCGGCCCTGGCACCCCACGCCTACGTCATTCTAGCGCCGCGCGTCGGGCCGGCTCACGGCCGCTGGGGGCGAATCCCGCCTCCCGCCCACCGCGAGGACCGCCTCCTGGCGGCGCGGTCCGCCGCGGGTCGAGAATCGCCACCGCGCGGCAGCCAGGGTGGAGTTTTGTGGTCCGGCGCGTTATCCTATCAGGCGTCATTTCGTGCGACGCCCGGCTTGGGCGGCCAGGTTTCGTCATGACAGGTTCTACGCCCGCGACTTACAGCGCGCGTGCGTGTGCGCGCGGACGTGCTACGGACGGGTCGGGTCGGCATCGGGGCCGGCCCGCGAAGCGCCATTTCCAAATGGAGGTTGAAACGTGAAAGCAACGGCATGTCTCTTCGCGGCCCTGTTGGCCGCGTCGGCCGCATTCGGCCAGACCCGACTCTACGAGACCTTCGACTGCTACGCCGACGGGTCGAACATCGTGGGCCAGGATGGTTGGGAAGGCTGGTACTCGGGCTTCGTCGACGCTCAGGTGAGCAGCGCGCAGGCGTTCAGCGCGCCGCATTCGCTGCGGCTTTCGGCCTTCTCCGACATCGTGCACCAGTTCTCAATCGACGACGGGCAGTGGGTCGCCAGCGCCATGACGTACGTACCGTCCACGGCGCTTGCCTCGGGCTATTTCATCATCATGAATCAGTACGGCAGCGCCGCCATCGACAACTGGTCCGTTCAGGTCGAGTTCGACCCGGTGCTCAACCGCGTCCAGAGCGAGTTCGGCAACCAGGAGCTGCCCATCATCAAGGACCAGTGGGTCGAGCTCCGCTGCGACATCGACCTGACCAACGACCTGGTGGACATCTACTACGGCGGCACGGCCCTGGCGCTCGACCTGGTGTGGACCAACAACGCCAGCACGGGCGGCATCACCTCGATCGCCGCCTTCGACCTCTTCTCCAACGGCATCGCCGAGATGTACTTCGACAACGTGTCGCTGCTCTCGGCCGCCCCCTGCGCGCCGTGCGACACCAACTGCGACGGGTCGCTGAACGGCCAGGACATCGGCAACTTCATCAGCGCTTTGGCCGGAACGCTCGCCTGCCCGTGCTCGCCCTGCGTCGGCGACGCGGACGAGAACGGCTCGATCAACGGCCAGGACATCGATAACTTCATCGACTGCCTGTCGCCTTGATCCCGCGAACCTGTGGGCGGGACCGCCAAGGCGCGGTCCCAGCCCGCTCTCGCGCGCCAGCGACGGTCCGGCCGTCGTGAGCCCCCGCGGTTCCGGACCCGCCTCGCGCGCCGGGACCGGTATCCACGCGCCCCGCTTTTTCAGCGGCTGGCGGGCAGCGGGCGAATCCGGATGTTGCGGTACCACACCTTGTCGCCGTGGTCCTGAAGCGCGATGCGGCCCTTGCGAAACCGGCCGTAGTCGGGCATCGACTTGAATTTGCTGCCTTCCACCAGCGCGGTCCAGTCCGGATCGCCCAGGCGGTAGTCGGCACACTTCAGGTCGTTCAGCCAATGCTCGACGTGCCCGTCGGCGGCAACCACGATCCGCACCCGATTGAACCGTCCAACCGGAAGCGTGGAATCGTACGCCGGAGCGTGCAGGGCGTAGTTCGAGCCGGCGGAGGTGAGCGGGTTCCGGCCGTCGGCGTGCAGCTCGTTGTCGAGCACCTGCATTTCCGGGCCGGTCTGCCACACGTACTGGTACTGCGGACCTTCCTGCACGTTGTAGAAGATTCCGCTGTTGCCACCCGGGCTGATCTTCCACTCCAGCGCCAGCTCGTAGTTCTCGAATTCGTCGTCGGTGACAATGTCCCCCCCGCCGTCGACGTGCGCCAGGCAACCGTCCACGACTTCCCATCCGCCAGGAAGCTCCTTCTTGTTGAATCCGTGCCACCCGGCGGTCGTCTTGCCGTCGAAGAGCAGCCGCCAACCGGCGGCCTTCTCCTCCTCGGTCAGTGCATTGGCCAGGCGCGCCCGAGGCGGCGGCTTGGGCCGCCCCGTACGGTCCGTCGGAATGCGGTTCATCGTGTACCAGGCCTCCGTGCTCCAGAGGGGGCGATGAGACTCGGCCTCGACCTCCCCCAGAAGCCGGACGTAGACGACGTGACCGGCCTCCATGTGCGGCAGTTCGAGGAATACGCGGCGGCGGTCCTCGCTGACGCTGGCTGACTTCACGGCCAGCTCGCGCTCGTCGATCTTCTCCCCCCCATAGTCGGGCGTCGGCTGGTAGCGCCATTGCGAGACAAAATAGGTGTCAGGCTCCCACGCACGGTCGAACCCGGCCGACAGCGGCTCGGTGAACTCGATCTCGACTCCGTTGCTCATCGCCCGCAGCGCGAGCATCTCGAACGTGGGCTTGCCGTTGGGCTTGAGTCGCTGGAGCCCGAAGCGCGCCTTGCCCTCCTGCCCCCAGTTGCCCGTTGAGCCGATGCCCCCCACGTACAGTGCGCCGTCCGGCCCCCAGCAGATGCGGTTGACGCCGGCCTCCAGGCCCTGCGTGAAGCGGAACACGCAGCCCTGGTATTCACCGGCGATTCTCTCGACGAACACGCGCTTCACGCCGCCGTGCGTCACGTCGCCGTGCATCATCTGGCCCTTGAAGGTCCCGTCCGGGACCAGCACCGGGTTGCCGGGCGAGTTGCCGATCTCGCCCTGCGGGAGCCAGACGACCGGGGGCGTGGGCGCAACGTCGTCATAGGGTCCGGGCGGCGTCAGGTGCGCGTTGTAGAAGCGGCCCGGCCTGACGTGCAGCAGCTTCGACGAGGGCAGCCAGTCGCCCTGGTTGTCGGTCACAAAGATCTCACCGTCCACGCCCAGGCCGATGCCGTTGGGTGTTCGCAGCCCGCCGGCGACGAACTCGTACGTCCCGTCGGGGGCGATCTTGAGGACGGTCCCGCGACCTGCGACCTGCGGCACGGTGGTCCGTCCGCCCGGGTTGATCGCCACCGCCAGGTTGCAGTAGAAGTGGCTGTCCTTGTGGACCAGTCCAAAGGCGAACTCGTGGAAGTTCGCGGTGACCGGCCAGTTCCCGCAGACCGTGCGGTATTCGTCGGCGACTCCGTCCCGGTCGTTGTCGAGCAGCAGCGTGAGCTCCTGCTTTTGCAGAACGTAGATCTGGTCGTTGACGACTTTCAGGCCCAGCGGTTCGGCCAGACCCGCGGCGAAGCGCGAGACCCGGATGGCGGACGGGTCGGCGCCCTGCACCCCGTCGAGGATGTACACCGCGCCGGCGGCATCCCAGGTGCACAGCACCAGCCGCCCGTCGCGCAGAAAGTCCATCCCGCCCACCTTCGGCTCGAAGCCCTTCGGGCGGATGGTCGCCAGGTCGTAGCTGGGATGGACCGCGTCGAGCGGCATGAGGTCGCCCGGCTTGCCGCGCGCCAGCGGGCGGATGACGCGCTTGACGCCGGGCGACGTGACGCGCACTTCGCCCGCCGGGCACGTCAGCATCGTCTCGGGCAGGTTGACGAACGCTCCACCGGGTCCGGCCCAGGGGGGCTTGTAGCGCAGGATGAGGCAGCTCCCGCCGCCGTCCTCGAACATGCGGATGCGGAACGGGTGCGCGCCGGGCTTGAGGGCGATGCTGCCGCTCTTGGCGGCGGGCGGGTGCGGACCGTCGTGGTCGATGACCACCTGGTTGTCGATGATCAGCCGCGAGCCGTCGTCGCTGGTCAGCTCGAACTGCCAGTCACCGGCGCGGTCGACGTTGATGTAGCCGCTGATGTCGACCAGAAAGTTGTCCTGCGCCGGTCCGAAATCGCCGCGCTCCTCGCGCAGGTTGACCGCGGGGATGATCTTCGAGACGTTGGGGGTCTGCCCCGGAACCAGCTCCATCAGGCGCCCCATCGAGTGCCCGATCTGGTACAGGCGGAAGGACGCGCCCGGCGAGCGCGGCTCGTTGGGGTCCTGTGCGCGTCCGACGGCGGCCGCGAGGAGCGCGAGCAACGCCGCCGCTTCGACCCGCGCGGCCCGGGTCGCGCGTCGCTGAGTGCTCAGGTGCATCGGGAGACCTCCTGCCGATCCGGCTGACAGAGCAGCGCTCGTGCGACGCGGCGGCGCTCCGAGGCCGCCGACCTCGCCTTTGGCGCGGCCAGCATAACGCGGTGAGCGGCCACGTGCGACGAGCCGCGCGTGGCCGAGGGCGCGTCGGCGCAGCACCGAAACGCGAAGCGGCCGGGCAGGCCATGCCCGGCCGCTGCGAAGCGACTTTCCCCTCAATCCCGCTCTTACGGCAGCGTCAACACCTCCGTGACGTTGCTGTACGCGCCGTTCCAACCGGCGATCTTCACCAGGTAGCTGGCGTTGCCGTCGTAGGCGACGGTTCTCACGCCGGTGCCCACGGACTGGGCGGCCGACCACGCGCCGGCGCTGTAGCGTTCGCCGCTGTTGAGGTAGGTGGCCCAGCCGCCGGTGGCGACGTAGGCCTCGCCGTCGTAGTCGAACAGCGTGGTCCCGCCGCGCGGCGAACTCATGTCGGCCAGCGAGGTCCACGTGTTGGTGCCGGGGTCGTATTCCTCGGCGGAACTACGCTCCTCGGCCGTCGTGGCGCCGATGCCGCCGGCGACAACGATCTTGCCGTTGACGGCCGCCGCACCGGCATACTGACGCTCGATGCTCATCGAGGCGATGCTGGACCAGCGCGTCCCCGGCGTCGCGGCCGGGTCGTAGACCCAGCAGGCGGTGGAGACGACACCGTCCTGGTTGCCGCTGAGCACGTAGACCTTCCCGCCAAGTGCCACCACCGCGTGGGCGTAGAGGGCCACCGGGCAGGGGTCGCCGGCGTCCTCGGTCCAGGTGTCCGCGCCGGCGTCGTAGGACAGCACGCGGTTGTACCCCGTGAGACCGTCGAATCCGCCGATGACGTAGGCGGTGTTTCCGATGGCGGCCGCATCGACGTTGCTGACCCCGCCGTTGCCGACGCCGTTGGACGGCATGTCGGCGACCGCGGTCCAGGTGTCGGCGCCGATGTCGTACTTCCAGCAGGTGACGTTACGGGCGCCGGCCGTCGTTTCACCGCCGGCGAACAGAACGACGTTACCGCTGAGCATGGCCGCGGCGGCACGCGAGCGCCCCTCGGGGGCAGCGGTCTTGGGCACCCACGCCGGGGGCGGCGGGGGCGGGTTCAGGCACAGAATGAAATCGTCGATGTCCTGGCCATTGACGGACCCGTTGCCGTCCGCGTCCGAGTTGCAGGGGGAGCAGTTGTTGGGGTTGCCGTTCAGGGCGTTGACGAATCCGCCGATGTCCTGCCCGTTGATCGAGCCGTCGCAGTTCGTGTCGCACGGTTCGCAGGCGACGACGTTGGAGTAGACCTCGGTGTCACTGCGATACGACCCGGACCAGCCGCACGACTTCACGAGATACGACTCGTTACCGTCGAAGGCCAGCGTGCGGACGCCGACGTTGCAGGGGTCGCCGGCGGACCAGAGCCCCTCGTCCAGCACCTCGCTGGAGGTGTAGTACTGGCTCCAACCGCCCGTGACGCAATAGGGCTTGCCGCCCAGGTTGTACAGCGCGGGGCCCCCGCGACCCAGGCTCATCGACGCCAGCGTGGTCCAGGTGTTGGTACCCGGATCGTAAACCTCGGCCGAGGTCTTCTGGTCGGTCGTCGACGTTCCGATCCCGCCCACGACGTAGACCATGCCCCCGATCTCGCACGAACCGGGATACTGCCGCGCCACCGACATGCTGGCGCCCGTGCTCCAGCGCGAGCCCGAGGCGGCCGACGGATCGTAGATCTGCACGCCGCCGGACACGGTGCCGCCCTGGTTTCCACCAATGACGTAGATCTTCCCGCCCGCAGCGACGCAGGCGTTGGCATACACGGTGACCGGACAGGGGTCGCCGGTTTCCTCCGTCCACGTGTCGCCCACGGTGTCGTAGCGGAGCACGCGCGTCAAGCCGGCGGCGCCGTTGTAGCCGCCGATCAGGTAGATGTCCGTCCCGAGCGCGGCCGCGTCGATGTTGCTGACTCCACCGTTGCCGGTGCCGTTGTGCGGCATGTCGGCAATGGACGACCACGTATTGCCGGGGATGTCAAGCTTCCAGCAGGTGATGTTGCGGGCTCCGCCGGTCGTTTCGCCGCCCATGAGGTAGAACGTGTCACCTACCAGGGCGCCGGCCGGCCGGGATCGACTCTCCGGTGCGGGCGCGACCGTTGACCACTGCGCCTGCGCGCACAGGGTCCCGAGTAACAGGATCGTTGGGACTGAGAGCTTCCGCATTCCAGGTGCCTCCTCTCGATGAATACAGAACGGGAGCGCCGTCCGCCACGCGGCGCGCGGCTCGAACTCCATGGTAGCGGGAAGGGCCGCCCCGAAGGAAGAAGAATCCGGCCTCGCGCCGCGCCCCGGCACCCTTTCGCGCCGAAATACAGCCGCTCGGGGCACGGCCGCGCCAGCACGGGCTCCAGCAACCAGGCCCCCCGCGCTCACGGCACGGCTGCCCGCTTGGTCCTCGATCACCACCCCGCTTACGATGGGGTCGCCGGGCGCGGCGGGCGAGCCACCCCGGCGGGCGGGTACACTGAGGCTGGCCATGAGCGAGTTGCTGAGGATCGCGCGGATCGACGGCTGGATCGAGTTGACGCTCCACCGCCCCGAATGCCGTAACGCGCTGTCGCGAGCGCTGATCGCCGACCTGACCCAGGCGGTCGCTGCCGCCGACGCCGATGACGCCGTGCACGCGATCATCATCACCGGAACGCCGCCGGCGTTCTGCGCCGGGCTCGACCTGCGCGAGGTCGGGCAGACGCTGGCCGACCAGGCCGAGCTCGACGCGTCCAATCTGTTGCGCCTGTTCGAAACGCTGGACTCCGCCCGCAAGCCGGTCATCGCGGGCGTGAACGGCCCCGCGGTCGCGGGCGGCGCGGGGCTCGCGTCCGTCTGCGACCTGGTGATCTGCGGGGAGTCGGGCGCGATCGGCTATCCCGAGATCAAGCGCGGACTGGTGGGCGCGATCGTGATGACCTACCTGCGTCGGCTCGTCGGCGAACGCCGCGCCAAGTACCTCCTCCTCACCGGCGAGACGCTCTCGGCGCAGCGCGCCGTCGAGTTCGGGCTGGCCAACGAGGTCGTCCGCGACGCCGAGCTTCACGCCCGCCTGCGTCACTACGCCGCGCTGCTGGCCTCCTATCCGCCGCGGGCGCTGGCGGAAACGAAGCGGCTGTGGGCGCGCATCCGCGAGCTGGAGCACGCGTCGGCCGTCGAGGAGGCCCGGCGCCTCAACGCCAGCATGCGCCTCACCCCGGAATCGCGCGCCGGCGTGACCAGCTTCCTGTCGAAACCGTGACCGCGGCCCGTCCGGCGGCCCGGGCGTGGTGGCCCTGACATGCGCGTGCTGTCGACCCTGCTCGCGATTCCGGCGCTGGCGGTCGGGGGCTGGCTGCTCCTGGGGCGCACATCCCAGCGGGCCGACTTCGTCGTCGCCGCCGAGGAATCGCGCACCCTCGACCCGCAGCGCGTGAGCTGGATGAGTGAGATCCAGATCGTCGCCGCACTGTTCGAGGGGCTCACCACCATCGACACGGACACGATGCAGCCGATCCCCGCCGCCGCCGAGCGCTGGAATATCTCCCCCGATCGCCTCACCTATACGTTCCGCCTCCGCCCGGACGCCCGCTGGAGCAACGGCGAGCCGGTCGTGGCGGCGGATTTTCGCTTCTCCTGGCTGCGGGCGCTGCACCATCGGCCCAAGGTGCAATACGCCGACCAGCTCTTCGTGATCGCCGGGGCCGAGCCGTACCACCGTTCGCGCATGAACGATGACGCCGGCGACGATCTGCCCGGCGAAAGCGTGCGCATCGCTGCGCCGGACGATGCAACGCTGCGGGTCGAGCTGCGCCAGCCGTGCGCCTGGTTCCTCGAGCTGACGTCGCTGCCGACCTTCATGCCGGTCCACCCTGGAACCATTCAGCGCTGGGGCGACGACCAGACCGCGTCGGGCGACTCGTTCCGCTGGACCCGCCCGGGAAACCTGGTCGGCAACGGGCCTTACGTCCTGGCCGAGTGGGAGTTCAAACGGCACATCATCCTGCGCCGCAATCCTCACTACCACGACACGCCCCCCGCCTCCGCCGAGACCATCGAGATCTACACCACCGCCGATCCGAACGCGGCCCTGCTGGCCTACCAGACCGGCCGCGTGGACCTGGTGCGCGGACTGCCCACCTCGGCCGCCCGGGCCCTGGCGCGGCAGCAGCGCGACGGCGTGCGGCACGATTTCCACGCCGGTGACCGCTTCGCGACGTACTTCCTCCGGCTCAACGTACGCCGTCCGCCGCTGGACCGGCCTGAGGTCCGACGCGCGCTGGCGCTGGCGATTGACAAGGTGGCGCTGTGCAGGAACGTCATGGGCCTGGGCGAAACTCCGGCCGACACGTACGTGCCGCGCGAGGCCCTTCACCGGATGCCGCGCCGCGCCCCCGACGGGTCGCCCATCTACTACCAGCCGCCCGCCGGGCTGGGTGCCGGGCTCTCGCACGAGGCGCGGGTGACGCTGGCGCGGGAGCTCCTGACCCGGGCCGGTTGGCGCGACGGCGCAGCGTCCATGCGCGTCATCGAGCTGGCCTTCGCGCCGCACCCGGACCAGGAGCGCGTGGCGGAGGCGGTCAAGGCCATGTGGGAGCGCGAGCTGGGGCTGCGCGTGGCTCTGCGGCGGGTCGAGGGAAAGGTCCTCAGCCAGTACATTCGAAACCTCGACTACGACATCGTCCGCAGCGACTGGTTCGGGGACTACCTCGACCCGGCCACGTTCCTGGAGATGTTCACCGGCGGCAGCGAGCAGAACCGCACCGGGTGGCGCGACGAGCGCTACGACCGGCTGGTCGCCGACGCCGCGGCGCAGGCCGACGAGCGCCTTCGTTTCACCCTGCTCGCGCAGGCCGAGCGCATCCTGTGCGAGGAGGAGCTGCCCATCATCCCCCTCTTCTTCAAACGCGGGACGTTCCTTCTGAACCCGCGCTTCCGCGGCTTGCGCGATAACATCCGTGACCTGTTGCCGATCCACCGCGTGACGATCGCGGCCGATCGCTGATCACGGCAAGCTCGATTCGTCCGGGAGCGCCCGCCCACCGATGTCCTCGCACTTCCTCGGAATCGACGTCGGGACCAGCGCGACCAAGGCGCTGCTGCTGGCCCCGTCCGGGCGAGTCCTGGCCACCGCCGCCGCCGAGCATCCCTGCCTCACCCCACGCACCGGCTGGTCCGAGCAGCGGCCCGAGGACTGGTGGACCTCGTGCGTCGCCGCCGTCCGCCGCGTGCTCCGCAGCGCCAAGCGCGCCGCGGCCGACGTCGGCGGAATCGGGCTGTCGGGACAGATGCACGGAAGCGTCTTTCTCGACCGCGCGCGACGCTGCCTGGGGAACGCCATCCTCTGGAACGATCAGCGGACGTCCGCCGAGTGCGCCGAGATCGAGCGCCGCGCGGGCGGACGCGCCGCCCTGATCGACCTGGCGCGGAACCCGGCCCAGACCGGATACCAGGCCCCGAAGATCCTCTGGCTTCGGACCCATCAGCCGCACACGTTCGCCCGCGTCGCGACGGTGCTGCTGCCCAAGGACTACCTGCGGCTGCGGCTGACCGGCGAGCTGGCGACGGACGTGTCCGATGCCTCGGGCACGCTGCTGCTGGACGTCGAGCGCCGCGCCTGGTCCCACGAACTGCTGCGGGCCCTCGACCTCGATCCGGCCCTTTTCCCCCCGGTCTTCGAATCCACCATTGTCACCGGCGGGCTCAACGCCGCGGCCGCCCGCGCGACCGGACTGCGCCCCGGCACCCCGGTCGTGGCCGGCGCGGGGGACCAGCCCGCCGCCGCCGTCGGAACCGGCGTGGTGCGCGCCGGGCTGGTCTCGGCCACCATCGGCACCAGCGGCGTGGTCTTTGCGCACAGCGCCGCCCCGGTGGCGAACCGCGACGGCCTGCTGCAATCGTTCTGTCACTGCGTCCCCGGCGCCTGGTGCGTCTTCGGGTGCATGCTCTCCGCCGGCGGCAGCCTCCAATGGGCCCGGCGGGTTCTCTACGCGGACCCACTGCGGCGCGCGCGGACCAGCGCCGCCCGCGACGGGCTTTACACACGGATGATCGAGGACGCCGCCGCGTCGCGCGCCGCCGACCCCCGGGCCGCGCCGCTCTTCCTGCCCTATCTCACCGGCGAGCGCTGCCCCTATCCACACCCGCACGCACGCGGTGCCTGGATCGGACTGACCGCCGCCGCGACTCGCGCCGAGCTGGTCCGGGCCGTGCTCGAAGGCGTCACGCTCGGAATGAGCCGCCAGCTCGAACTCATGCGCGCCGCCGGTGTCTCCATCCGCGAAGTACGGCTCGCCGGGGGCGGCGCCCGAAGCCCCGCCTGGCGCCAGCTTCAGGCCGACGCCTACGGCGTGCGCTGCGCCCGGATGCGCGCCGAAGAGGGATCGGCCCTCGGCGCCGCCATCCTCGCCGCCGTCGGGCTGCGCCACTTCCCCAGCGTTCCTCACGCCTGCGATACCGTCGTGGCCACCGCCGACATCATCCGCCCGCGCACCGCTGCGCAGCGCCGGCTCGCCACGCTGTCGGCACGCGGCGCCGCTTTCTACGAAGCCATCGAGCCTCTGTTGCGCCAGGAATGACCCACGCCTCCTCGACCTGCGACGTCGCGCTTACCTCCGCCGATCTGCGGGCGCGCGGACCGCTCGCGCGCCTCGGCCGCCGCGTCCTCTGCTTCCACTCCGTGGACAGCACCCAGCTCGCGCTGCGGCGGCTGGCGCCCCAGCTCCCGGACGGCGCCCTGGCGCTGGCCGAGGTGCAGTCGGCAGGCCGCGGTCGCCGCGAGCGCCCCTGGCAGGCCCCCCCGCGTTCTTCCGTCCTGCTCAGCGCGCTGCTGCGCGCCGCCCCCGCTTCCCCCCTCCCGGCGCTGTCGACCGCGGCCGCCGCCCTGGCCGCGTGCGAGGCCATCGAGCGAGTCACCGGGATGGCGGCAGGCTTGCGCTGGCCCAACGACGTCGTCATCCGTGATCGCAAGGTCGCCGGCGTGCTGGCCGAATCCTGCGCCGCCCTGCCGCGCGAGGTCACGCTCATCCTCGGCGTGGGGATCAACTGCCGTCAGCGCCCCGACGCGTTCGACCCGCGCTGGCGCTCGCACGCCACTTCGCTCGACATCGAGGCACGCGCGCCCGTCGACCGCGCTGCCGTCGCCGCCGAGCTGGTCGCGCGGCTGGATCATTGGCTGGCGTCGCCGGACACGCCGGACTGGTCGCAGCGCCTGTGGCAAGCGTGGCGCCACCGCTGCCGCGACGAGGGCCGGCCGGCCACGCTGGTGTGCGGGGGCGCAACCTGGCGCGGTACGATTCTCTCCATCGACGAGACCGGCAACCTCCTGGTCGAGCTGGCCGACGGCGAGAGGAGGCGTTTTGTCGCGGCGACGACGCAGCGCATCTGGGAAGAGCCGCCGTCCTAGCACGCGGCACACGCCCGTCCGCCCCATTCCCGAGCCCCGCGCACCCGCCCGCGCCTCGGCCGACCGGCTCGCCCCCGCTGCGCCGCCCGTGCGCGTGCCGCCGCCGGTGGTCCGGGGCGGACGAGCCGTCGCGCCCCCCGCACGCCCTCGAGCGCGCTTCGCCGGACCCGCGCTCGCGATGGGCGTCGGCATAGCGCTGCTCCTCGCCGCGCACTGCGCTTCCGTCGCCGAGCTGTCGCAACACGCTGCGCCGCGCTACGACGCCCTGATCGACGTCGTCGCCACCGCCCTCGCCGCGGCGGCCGTGTGGTATCGGTTGCACGCGCTACCGCACCGCGGGAATCCGGCGCCGGCGCACGACGCGCCGCCGGCGTGGGTGGCGGTCGCGATGCTGGCCGCTCTCCACGTCGTCGTGCTGCGCGGCGCGGAGTCCTGGCGCGCGTACGTCGTCACGCGCTTCGTGCTGCCGCCGGCCGTCCTGCTGCTGCTGGCACGGGCGGCCGCCCTCGCCAGCGGTGCCGCCCTGACCCTGGCGGTCCTGCACGCGCTCGGCCGACCGCGCGCGCCGCCCGCGCGGCGACCCGGCGGCGCGACGCTCGCGGCGTGCATCTTCGGCCTGCTGCCCGTGGCGCTGGCGGGCTGGCGCGCGTCGACGTTGCCTGCGGGCCAACGCGCCGCGCCGACCCCGATGCGCGCCAGCCTCCCCGCGGACGCCGCCGAGGCCCTGCTTTCGGATGCACGCTGGGTGGACGCCGGTGGCGGCCACCCGCCCGCGCAGATTGACCTGCCCTGGCCGCCGTCCGCGACGGTCGCGGTCCGGCCCCTGCCGGCCCGTGCCGCCCTGGACCCGGACCGGATGCACCGCCGGCTTGAAAGCGCGCTGCTGCGCGGGGGGCGGATTCTGATCGAGCTGCCCAATGACCGGCTCGTGGCCGCCGCGATGCGGGCGCGTGCCGCGCGCGAGGGCGTCGCCGCGCGCGGCTGCTGGCTGATGACGTTCGAAGCGCCCGGCGGGGTGCGGCGTTTTGTCGCGCTGGGGCGCGACATCCCCGCCTGGGCGTCCGCCCGCAAGCTCGCGCATCATGAGCCGCCGCGCGTGGAGCCCATCGCGTCGGCCGGCGACCTGGCCGAGTGAACGACTCCCCCGTGCGTTGGATCGCGCGCGGCGCCGATGTGCCCCGCCGGCGCGGACTACGCCGCTCGATCCGCCTCGAAGAGCTTGGCGCGCAGCGCCGCGTAGCGCGCCCGGCGCTCGCGCTCCGGCGAATCCAGCAGCAGTGCGTTGACCGCCAGGTCGAAACTCTGCGGCGACAGCAGGGCCGCCAGCGGCTCGGGAATCAGCCCGCCTTCCGACAGCGCTCGCAGGTGCTGCCGTTCCGCGACGCTCAGTGGCAACGCCTTCAGCGCCTCCGCGAAGTAGTCGTGGGCCTTCTCGGGCTTCGCCGGGCGCTCCCGGCCCCAGAGGCGCATCACCAGCACGATGATCGGGATGCAGATTAGGATGATCAGCGCCAACTGGAACAGCGAACTCATCCCCGAGCCCTGCCGGATCGACTCGTTCAGGGCCTTGAACATCTCGGGCTTGATGGTCCGCGAGAACGGGGACGCGCTACCCAGCATCACGGTTCGTCTCCGCTGGCGAGGATGGCTCGTCAAACCGCACACCCGTCTCGGTCTCCCGAAGCAGGTGCCGCACCTGGCTCACCATGGCGCTGTACTCGCCGGTCGCTTTCTCCAGCTCCACCCGCAGCTCCTCCAGCGCGTGTCGGATGCGGCGGTGCCCTGCCCGATCCACCCCCGGGTCGTGCCCCGTTCCGGGCGTCGCGCCGGGGTGCTCGTCCAGCAGCGTCTCGGCCGCGTGTCGCACTTCGATGTGGTCGTCCCGCAGCAGGGCGCGCAACGGCCCGCGGAACCGCGCCGTCAGCCCCGCTTCGCACAGCAGGTACAGCGCCAGCAGCCGATCGTACGGATCCGGCGAACGCCCGATCGCCGGCAACAGGTCGGCCCAGCCGTCGATGCGCCGCTTCAGCACCGCCACCCCCTGCACAAGCTGGTCGACTGGCGTCCGCCGGCACCACTGCCAGAACAGCGCGAAGTCGCTCTCAGGCTTCGCATCGGACGGATCGCCGCTCCGCGGCGCCGGCGCCTCCGCCGCCACCGCACCCCCCAGGCACTCGCGCGCTCGCGACGCAGCGCGCCCGCCGCCGTCGACGACGCTCTGAAGCAGCGCGCGCGCCTCCGCTCCCCCCGTCTGCGTCAGCGCCTCGACCACCGCAACCTGGAGCGCCAAGTCGTCGGATCGCAGCCAGTTTTCGAACAGCCGCAGGCGCTGCGGCACGGTGAAGCCCGCGGCCATGACCCAGCGCGGCGCGTGCCGCCGCAGGTCCGACGGAACATCGCCCAGTCGCGCGTCTCCCTCCTCGAACCAGAGCGGCGACTTGATCCCGGCGACGCCGCGACGGACCTCGTCCCGTTCGAGCTGCCCCGTCTGCGACAGCAGCGCCGCTCGCTGCGCCGGGCCACGCCACTCGGTCAGCAGCCCACGCGCGCGGCGGCGAAGCTCCGGCGTCTCCAGCGCAGACAGCAGGAACGCGGCGAGTCGCGGATGGTCCCAGCGGCCCAGGCATTCGTTGATGACGTGCGCCACGCGCGAGCGCGGCCGCTGGATCGCGCTCCACAGCACCGGGCCCAGCGCCGCCGCGTACCACAGGCACGGCTCCACCACCTCGACCCGCAGGTGCGTGTCCACAGCGCGCAGCGCCTCGCGCAGCGCGTCGACAATCTTGCGCCGATCCGACTCGACTCGGTCCGGCGTGCCTTCTGAGCTTTCCAGTGCCGCCAGCGCCGCGGTCCGCAGCGCCCCCGCCGCGCGTTCGCGGAGCTGCGCTGAGCCCGGGTCCAGCAGGGCGTTGACCAGCAAATGGGCCAGGCTCGGGAACGGGTGCTGCTCGAACGCGGTCAACGCGTTGAGCCGCCCGTGCAGCGGTCCGTCGCGAATCGCCAGCCCGAGCCCGTCGAGTGCCAGCGGCGGGTGTTGAAAGAGTGTCGCACGCGCCTCCTCGCCGAGGCGATCCCACCGCTGGAACAGCGTACACCACGCGCCCGAGCGCCGCCGCGTCAGCAACGCCTGCGTCAACTTCTCACGATAGGGGGACTCCGCGTGGTCCAGAGCCGCGCCCAGCGCGCGGTCCGCCGTGCGCGTCTCGAGCTGAATCAGCCACGCGAGGACTCGGTCGGCCAGCGGCATCGGCGCACCCGGGGGCGGACGGACCGCGGCGCGCCCGCGCGCAGGCTCCGCGTGTCTCCGTGGATTGCATCGACCCCGTTCCCGACGGGAATGAGCAACTCGTGTTATCGGGCGTCCGCGTGAGCCCGCATCGCCCTTGTCGTTGTATTAAGGTGCCGCGCCAAACGTCCGAAAATAGGGCGCTGGTGCCCGTTGGACCGGCTGGGTAAACTCAACGCGGGTGCAGCGTTTCATCTCGCGAGGCAGAGGAGTCGGATGCGGCTGCGACGGGTTGGTCTCTGGTTGGCGGGTCCCGCCGTCCTCGTGACGTGCGCCGCCACGAGCTGCGACAGCGAGGTGTTCGACAACTCGCTTTCGCCGCGCCTCGCCAGCGTCACCGAAATCCGCGACTCGACCAGCCTCAGCGGAGAGTCGAAGCGGGCCGCCCTGGCGGCGATGGGGCTCGACCCCGAGACGATCAACGCGGTCCTGCGCGACGAGCGGACCGCCAACCAGTACGGCGGGAACTTGCGCACCGCCTTTGAGAAGGTCACCGAGGATCGTCTGACGGCGCTGACACCCGACGAGGTCCAGCTCTACTCCGACGCCGCCGTCGACGTGGACGGAACGATCGATTTCACCATCACCGACCCCCAGGCCGACGCCACCGTCGAGCTGTTCCGCGAATTCGGGATCGCCTCGCGCGAAGCGCTCGACGCCTTTCTCGGCGATCCGGCCTCCGCGCCGCCCGACGGGTTGCCGGACGGCTTTCTCAGCGATGTGTTCGTGGATTTCGATCCGGCCCGGCTGGTGCCGGTGTTGCCATGAAGGAGCCTTTCGCATGACTCGCAAGAAGTTTGTGTGGTTGACCGTGTGCGGCGCGACCCTCTCGCTTAGCACGCTCGGCGGCTGTCCGCTGGGCGGGCGCCTCGGGAACCAGGGCGGCGGGACGCTGGTCTCGGCGGCCCTCAAGGTCGTGTCGCAGCGCATGACGACCATCACCCCGGACGAGATCCAGCAGGTCACCGATTTCATCAGCGACATCAGCCAGGACATCGATATCGTCGTGGACGACGCCCAGGCCGAGGCGGCCGTTGATTTCCTGGTCGAAAACAACGTGAACGGCCTGGAGGACATTCAGCGCCTGTCGGAGCAGGCCCAGGCCGACCCGGACAGCATCGTGATTCCCGACAGCCTCCAGGCGATCATCGACAGCGGCATCAACTTCGAGGACATCGTCTCCCAAGGCTAGGCGTCCGGGTCCGCAGGCCGCGCCAGCACGACCGGCGCAGGTCGTGGCGTGCCTCACCCATCGCCCGCGAGGGCGCGCCATGTTCCGCGTCACCGTCAGCGGTTGGTTCGCGGCGGCGCATCAACTGCGCATCCGCGGCGTGCTCGAGCCGCTGCACGGGCACAACTGGCGCGTCAAGGCCGCCTTTGCCGGGTCCGCGCTGGACGAGGACGGACTGCTGCGGGACTTCTGCGAGCTGCGCGCCCTGCTGGATGACGTGCTGCGGCGCTTCCGCGACCGCAATCTCAACGAGCTGCCCGCCCTGGCGGGACGCAATCCGTCCGCCGAGCTCGTGGCGCACGCCATTGCGGCGGCGCTGCAGGACGCGCGTCCCGGCGCGGGGCTCGAGTTCGTCGAGGTGGAGGAGGAGCCCGGGTGCACGGCGCGTTATTTCCCAGATTAGTGCCGCCGCCGGCCGATAAGCGGCTGGCCTTGCGCGCACCACCGCTCTATACTCCCGGTGGGGCCGGCAGTGGGTGAACCCATGCACGCGGTTCGTCGATGATTTCGCGGGCGGCGGGTCGGTCCCGCTTGCCGGTCAGCGTCATGGTGAAGGGAAAGTCGGACCGGCCTATGGCCTCAAGACTCGATTCGGCCCTGGGGGACTACCTCCGCGAGATCAAGGAGTACTCGCTGCTTTCCGCCGAGGAGGAGCGCGAGCTGGGCACGCGCATCCGTGTCGCGGCGGCGTGCGAGACCCGCTTCGCCGCGGGGGAGATCACCCTGGCCCAGCGCGAGGAGATCGAACGCGACGCCGCCGAGGCGCGCGACCGCATGATCCAGGCCAACCTGCGGCTGGTGGTCAGCGTGGCCAAGCACTTCCGCAACCGCGGGCTGCCCATGGAGGACCTGGTCAACGAGGGCAACGTGGGGCTCGTGAACGCCGTGGACCGGTTCGATCCGGCGGTGGGGTCGCGCTTCAGCACCTACGCCAGCTACTGGATCGACCAGGCCATCCGCCGCGCTCTTCAGAACGCCAACCAGATCATCCACATTCCAGCCTACCTGATGGAGCAGATCGGGCAGCTCAAGCTGGCGCAGCGGGCGCTGGAGGAAAGCCTGGCGCGGCCCCCGACGCTCAACGAGCTGGCGCAGCACCTCGAGATCGCGCCGAAGAAGGTGCGCGTGCTGATGGAAGCGATCCGCGCCTGCGCCGCGCCGATGTCGACCGTGGGCGCCAAGGGCGAGTCCATCATCAACGAGACCATTCCGGACACGCGCTCGCCGGCGCCCTTCGACGCCGTGTTCACCGAGTCCGACACCGATTTCGTCAACAAGCTGCTGTCGGCCATCACGGACCGCGAAGCCACGGTGTTGAAGTACCGGTACGGCCTGAGGCCCGGCGGGAAGCGCATGACGCTCAAGGAGATCGGGACGGCGGTGGGACTGACGCGCGAGCGCGTGCGGCAGATCGAGCAGGAAGCCAAGCACAAGCTGGTCGAGTACGTGCGAAGCTACTACGGCTGAATCCAGCCCCCGCGGACGCCCGCCATGAGTCCGAAGTGTCCGCAGCCGCGACCTTCGCGACGGTACGAATAGAAAAGGTCGTTGCGGCACAGCGTGCAGATCCCGGCCGTCTCGATGTTCCCGCTTTGCAGCCCCGCCCGCTCCAATTGCGCCCGATTCGCAGCCCACAGGTCGAAATAGCTTCGCCCGCCGCGGCGCGGTAAGAGCGACCCCGCGTCCGGCAGGTCGGCCGCCGCCGCCAGCACGTCCTGCTTCACTTCGTAGCAGCACGGACCCGCCGACGGCCCGATGCCCGCCAGCATGCCCGGCGGCCGGCACGCAAACCTCGACGCCATCAGCCCGACCAGCCGCTGCGCCACCTCGGCCACCGTGCAACGCCAGCTCGCGTGCGCCAGTCCGACGGCGCGCGCCGCGGGGTCGTAGATCAGCACCAGCGGGCAATCGGCCGAAAACGTCATCAGCGGCACGCCCGCCTGGTTGGTGGCCACCGAGTCCACGTCCAGCAACGCACCTCCCGGCCCGACGCGGTCTATCAGCGCCACACGCGTCTCATGAGCCTGGATGCAGTAGCACAACAGCGCCGCGTCGAAGCCCAGGTCGGCCGCCATCCGCGCCCGTCTCGCCGCACGCTCCGACTGCCGCTCGTCGCGGCGGGCCGACACGTCGAACGGTCGGGTGGCGAAGGCGTGCGACAGCGCGGGCTCGTCCCCAAGCCGTTCGAACTGTGCGTAGCGCCGCCCGTCGGCGTCGAAGAACCGCATCGCGCGACGAACCTCAATCCTGTTCCGGGTGGCTCAGAAGCCGTCCGAGCGGCGTCTTGAGTGCCGCGCAGATGCGCGCCAGCGTCCAGGTGGACGTGGCGCTGCGGCCCAGCTCGATCTGCGAGAGTTGCGCCTCGGTGATGCCGGCCTGCTGCGCAACGTTGCGGAGCGAACGCTCCGACGCCTGCCGCGCCACTCGCAGACGCCCCCCCAGCCAGCGGTTGAACGTTTCCTCGTCGCGGGCGACGACGCCCGCCGATGCCAGCGCTCGCTCCAGCGCCGCGCGCAGCGACGCCTGCCCCAGGGGCTTTTCGATCAGGTCGTTGGCGCCGGCTCGGAACGCGTCGATGACCTGCGCCGGCTCGGGAAACGCAGTCATGGCCACGATGACGCAGCGCGGAATCGCCCGTCGCAGCTCCGCGATCACCTCGACCCCGCTGCGCTCCGGCATGCGCAGGTCCACCAGAACCAGATCCGCGCGCAGGCGCGACGCCGCCGGCAGCGCTTCGGCCGGATTCGTATAGGAAGTCGCGTCGTAGTGCGCCGCCGCAAGCCACTCGCGCGCTCGCCGCCCGACCGGCTCTTCATCGTCGATGATGACGACGCGCACCTGGAGTCGCAGCGTCATGTCATGTCCGGGCGCGGCAAGGCGCACCGCTCACTCGGGCCGGGACTCTCCCCGCGGCCCAACCACTGCGGCAAGCTGTTCCAGCGCGGCGGCCAGCGGTCCCGGCGGTTTCTCGAAGCGCGAATACCTTAGCGGGCGCAACGCCTCGGGCGCGACTCGATCGGCCCGCAGCAGGAAGCTCGTCACGCGCTCGCGAAGGGCCGCGTCCGACTTCGGCGACGCCACCACCAGCAGCTCGGGCAGCGACAACGTGCGCCCCAGGATGCGCAGCCCCTCCTGCGTCAGCTCGGAGGCGCCGTCGCCGGGGCGCGGCGGCAGTTCCTGCCAGGCGCTCTCGTCCACGAATGCCGCCGCCGCCCCACCCTGGGCGACCGCCTCCAGCGCCAGCGCAGGCGTCAGCGCGTGACGCAGCGACCCGGGGATCGGAAGCAGCTCCAGCGCCAGGTCGCCCTCTCGCACGCCGTGCCGGGCCAGCAGCTCCAGCGCCGCCCAGTGCGCGCGGCTGTCGCCGGCCGGGCCGAACACCACCGACTTCCCGCGCAGCGCGCCGATCTCCCGCACCTCCGAGCCTTCCTTCACGACCGCCACCGCCGCACGCCCGGCCCGTCCCGACGCGTCGCACGCCACCGCCAGAATCTCGTACTCGGAACGCGGCCCAAGCTGCGCGAACTGCGCCGGCGTCATGAGCGCGAACTGGCATGCGCCGCCCCGCAGGTTCCCCTGAAGCTGAAACGGCAGGTAAAGGTCCGCATGAACCGGGCGCGACAGCTCCCGCGACAGCGCCTCCAGCGCCGCGTCGAACGGGGAGAACGGGTTGACCGCGTCGAGCGGGTTGTCCGTAACCAGGCCGAAAACGACCGGTTTGCCGATCGGCAGGAAATTCAGGATCGGAATACCGCCCCGGCGCGTACATCCGCCGCCCAGCCCCACCAGCGTCACCAGGCACGCCGCGACGCTCGCGCGCGGTAGCCCGCGAGACCGGCGTGCGCGCTTCCCATCGGGCCGCGTCATCGGCGCGTCACTGCGCAGCAGCGGCTTCCAGGCCCTGCACCAGCAGGCCGATCAGCACGACCGGAATCTGCTGTATCGCGAGATCGGCGATCAGTGCCGCGCATCCACCCAACTGGAAAACCAGACCGCCGGCCGCGACCAGCGCGGCGAACTTCCACATTCTCTTCTTCATGCGAAAACTCCGGAGCGGGCCATCCTACGGACGCCCGCGGGGCGCCGTAGAATACTCGACGCCACGCCGTTGTCCAACCTTTCGATACCCGGAGCCCCCGTGGCCGACCCCACGCCCCACGAATTCATCGCCGCTCTTCGCGTTCGCCACGCGGCGGCGCGCGGCGCACACCGCGCACTCCCGCCCGGCGACGCCGCGCGGACCTGCCTTCGGCAGGTCGAGCCGACCGCGGATCGGGTCGCCACCTTCACCCGGGCCGCAGCCGCGGCCGGGTGCCGCGTCGAGCGCTCCGACCGTCACGGACTCGCGGCCCGAATCGTGGAGCGCCTCGCCGCGCACGCCGCGCGGCGCGTCTGGATCGAGCCGGACCAAGCGCCGCACGCGACCGGGGGATCCGCCGCGCCGGCCACCCTGGCGCAGACGCTGCGTGAGCGCGGCCTGGACGTCACCCACGCCACGGACCGCGATACGCTCTTCGCGCTGGACGCCGCGATCACCGCTGTCGCATGCGGTGTGGCCGAAACCGGCAGCCTGGTGTGTACGTCCGGACCGGGACAGCCGCGCAGCGCGTCTCTACTGCCACCGTTGCACCTGGCGCTGTTGCCGGCAGGAAGGATCGTGCCCGATCTGTGCGACTGGTTCGACGCCCTCGGCCCCGCCGAGTCCCTGCCCGCCAACATCGTCCTCATCACCGGTCCCAGCAAGACGGCCGACATCGAAGGCGTGCTCGTGACCGGCGTGCACGGTCCCACCCACGTCGAGATCATCGTGTACCACTGACTCGCTGCGCGTCCTACCGCACCCCGCGCCCGACCCTGCGCCGCCGGCGGCTCACGTCTGCCGGGGGTCCAGCCACTTGGCGACCGGCGCGGCGCGGTGCGCCTCGAGCCGCGACAGCAGCCGCGCCGCGTCAGATTCGACCAGCACCAGGTCCGCGTATTCCTGGCGCAGAAAACCGTGTCGAACCGCCGACCCGATGAACGCCAGCAGCGGGTCGAAGTAACCGGCCGCGTTCAGTAGCCCGCACGGTTTGCCGTGCACGCCGAGCAGCGCCCAGGTCCAGACCTCAAAGAACTCTTCGAGCGTCCCCACGCCGCCCGGCAACGCCACGAGCGCGTCGGCCAGGTCCCCCATCAGCGCCTTCCGCTCGTGCATCGTGTCGACGACGTGCTGCTCCGTCAGCCCCGGATGCCCGACCTCGCGCCGCAGCAGCGTCTGCGGAATCACCCCCACCACCTTCCCGCCCGCGGCCAGCGCCGCGTCGGCCAGAATCCCCATCAGCCCCACGCTGCCCCCGCCGTATACCAGCCGTCTCCCCGACGCTGCGACCTGCCGGCCGAACTCCGCGGCGGCCGCCGCGTACGCCGGGTCATCTCCCTTGCTCGAGCCGCAGAACACGCAAACGGAACGCATGTCGCAGCGACGATAGCGGCAACCGCTGCGCCAGGCCAGCGGCGCCCGCTCAGGGCAGGACGTGGACCGTCCAGGTCTCCGTGTCCGCCCCCTGCGCGTTGGTCGCCTGAATGGTGAATTCGAAGTCGCCCGGTGTCGCGCTGCCGACCCACGTCACCACGCCCGTCTCAAAGTCCACCGACGTCCCGTCCGGTCCGTCGACCAGCGACCAGAACACCGGCAGCGTGCCGGACAGCAACGCCGGTGTCACACTCACGTACGCCGTGTCCAGCGCAAGGTCCACGTCGTCGATCGGCGCGATCTCCGGCGGCGACGGCGGCATCACGTGAACCGTCCACGTCTCGTCGTCGGTGCCGTACGCGTTGATCGCCTGAACCGTGAACACGAAATCGCCGGGCGTCGAACTCCCGCCCCAGTTCACCACCCCCGTCAGAAAGTCGATCGACGCGCCGTCCGGTCCGTCGGTCAGCGCCCAGAACACCGGCAGCGTGCCCGACAACAGCGACGGCGCCACGCTCTCGTACGCCGTATCGACCGGCAACTCCACGTCGTCGATCGGAGCAATGTCTGGCGGATTCTGCGGCTCGGATACGCGGACCGTCCACGACTCCTGGTCCGCCCCGGCCCCATTGATCGCCTGTATCGTGAAGTTGAACTCACCCGGCGCGGAGCTGCCCCCCCAGCTCACCACGCCGGTCTCAAAATCGATCGACCCGCCCTCCGGCCCGTCGATCAGCGACCAGAACACCGGCAGCGTCCCCGACAGCAGCGTCGGCGTCACGCTCACGTACGCCTCTCCCGTCAGCAGCTCCACGTCCTCCATCGGCGCGATGTCCGGTGCGGCCGGCGGTTCGACGACGTGGACCGTCCAGGTTTCGTCATCGAAGCCGGCCGCGTTGTTCGCGCGCACGCTGAACACGAAATCGCCCGCGGTCGGGCTGCCGTCCCAGGTCACCACGCCGGTCAACGGGTCGATCGCCGCGTCCGCAGGCCCGCTCAGCAGAACCCACGTCACCGGGGGCGTCCCCGCCAGCAGCGTCGGCGTCACCGTGTACGGCTCGCCGGTCAGCCGTTGGGCGTCGGCCAGCGGTTCAACGTCCGGCGGCGTCGGGGCGACCACGTGAACCGTCCACGTCGCCTCGTCGAATCCCCCGCTGTTCGTCGCGCGCACCGTGAACGCGAAGTCGCCCGGGATCGGACTCCCGCCCCAGATCACGATCCCCGTGTCCGACGCGATCCCCGATCCGTCCGGCGCGTCCGTCAGCGACCAGAACACCGGCAGAGTCCCCGACAGCAGCGTCGGCGCAGTGCTCACGTACGCCGCTCCCGTCAGAATCTCCACGTCCGCGGTCGGCGCAATGTCCGGTGCGACAATCGGCAGCACGTGGACCGTCCACGTCGCGTCGCCGTGCCCGGCCGCGTTGCTGGCGCGCAGCGCGAACCCGTAGTCGCCCGGCGCCGACGTGTCGTCCCACGACACCACGCCCGACTCGCTCAGCGTGGCCCCCGCCGGCGAGTCGATCAGGGACCAGGTCACCGGCGCTGTCCCGGCCAGCAACGTCGGGATCGGGCCGACGTAGGACTGCCCGGCCAGAATCTCCGCGTCCGCGATCGGTGCGACCTGCGGCGCGACGCCGGGCGAAACCACCCGCACCACCCACGTCTCTTCGTCGAATCCGACGCTGTTGCTCGCCCGGATGTGAAACGCAAACTCTCCCGCCGCTGCGCCGCCCGGCCAGCTCACGACGCCGGTCGCGTTGTCGATCACCGCACCCTCAGTTCCGTCCACCAGGGACCAGAAGATCGGCGGCGTTCCCGCGCGCAACGCCGGGACGGGGCCGGCGTACGCCGCCCCGATCACGATCTCGTCATCCGCAATCTCCCCGATGTCCGGTGCCACAACCGGCGGGGGCGGGGGCGGCGTACCCGCCTCCACCGTCACCATCCACGTCTCGTCGTCCGAGCCGGCGGCGTTCGTGGCGCGGATCTGGAACTCGAACGCCCCGGCTACATCCGAGCCGCCCCACGTCACTACCCCGGATACGTTGTCGATGACCGCGCCGTCCGGCGCCGATACCAGCGCCCAGAAGACCGGCAGCGTGCCGGAATCCAGCGCCGGCGCCGGGAGCGAATACGCCGTGCCGGTCGGAATCTCGACGTCCGCGATTTCGCGAATGATCGGGGCCAGTGCGCCGCCCGCGTCGCCTCCTTCGCCGTCGCCGCCCCCGCTGTCGCCGCCGTCGGAGTCCGAGCCCGATCCGTTCGTGTCCGCGTCGCCGTTCGAGTCGCCGGGGTCCGTTGGCCCGTCCGGCGGCGTGTCGGCCGCGCTGTCTCCGGGGACCGCCGGGACATTGGCCGGGTTCGAGGTGCGCGGGATGCGACGCGCCGACGACTCAGACTCGACCGTCGGACAACCCGCGCCCGCCAGCATGCCCACCGCGACCACGAGGAACAGAGATACACCGGCTCGTGCGGTCCCGATTTGCATGCTCGCCCTCCAGCGCGAACTCCGCGGATTATCAGCCGCAGCGACGCGGCTGTTTCGTTGCCAATCTTATGCACGCAATGCGAACCGGGCCACGAGACCCCGCGCTCCCCGTGCCGCCCCGTTTTGCGATCGCGGCCGCCGGCCCTAGAATCCGCTCGCGCCCGGTTCCCTCCCGCTCAGCCTTGCCGGATCGGCCGTGACGAGCGGACCGCTGCGAGGGGCCGCCGGGCCCGCGGAGACAGCCGATGGGCCTCATGCAGGGCAAAAAGGGATTCGTGTTCGGGGTCGCCAACGACCGCTCGCTGGCGTGGTACGTGGCGCAGCAGCTCCACGGCGAGGGGGCCGAACTGGCCTTCAACCACCTGCCCAACCCGAAGATGGAGCGGCGCGTACGGCAGCTCGCCGAGCCGATCGGCGCGAAAGTCATCGTCCCCTGCGACGTGACCCAGGACGACCAGATCAGCGCCGCGCTGCACCAGGCCCGCGAGACGCTCGGCCCGCTCGACTTCGTCGTCCACGCGGTCGCCTACGCCACGCAGGATGCGCTCTACAACCCGTTCTACAAGACGACCCGCGCGGACTTCCTTCAAGCCATGGACATCAGCGCCTATTCGCTGGTCGCGGTCTGCCAGCGCGCCCTCGAACACCTGACCGAGGGCGCCAGCGTACTCACCCTGACCTACTTCGGGTCGGTCAAGGTCGTGCCCGGTTACAACGTCATGGGCGTGTGCAAGGCCGCGCTGGAAGCCTCGACCCGCTATCTGGCCGCCGAGCTCGGTCGCGAGAAGAAAATCCGCGTCAATGCCCTCTCGGCCGGGCCGTGCCGCACGCTCTCCAGCGCCGGGATCTCCGGGTTCGACAGGATGCTCGAGCATTATCCCACCAAGGCGCCGCTGGCGCGAAACATCACCTCCGCCGAGGTCGGCAAGGCCGGGCTTTACCTGCTGAGCGACCTGTCCAGCGGCGTGACCGGCGAGGTCCACTACGTGGACGCGGGCTACAACACGATCGGGTGGTAGCGTCGCGATGGTTCACGCGCCGCGCCCGGCGCGCATTCGGACGCACATTCTGCCGATGAAGTACGCTGGGCCCGGGCTGCACGCCCGCTCCGGCGATCGCCGGCGGGCGGTTGCGGGCGCGCCAACGTCGGATAATATCCCGACCGGATTCACAGGAGATCGGGCCATGTCGTTGTCCATTTTCGCTCGTCTGCACGCGCGCTTCGGCCGGACCGACGCCTTCTCACGCCGCGAGATGCTGCGCGCCACCGCCGCTGCGTCGGCCGGGCTGCTGCTCTCGAACGCGCCCGCCTGGGCCGGCTGGCTCAGCCGGTCCGGTCGTCCCCCGGGGAAACGCGTGGTCGTCATCGGCGCGGGTTTCGGCGGGCTGGCGTGCGCCCATGAGCTTCGCAGCGCCGGCTACGACGTCACCGTCGTGGAGTCGCGCAACCGCGTCGGCGGACGCGTCCTCAGCTTCGGCGACTTTATCAAGGACCGCAACGTCGAAGGCGGCGCCGAGCTGATCGGATCGAACCACCCCACCTGGGTGCAGTACGCAAGCAAGTTCGGACTCAAGTTCCTCGACGTGGTGGAGGACGAGTCGCTCTCCGCGCCCATCGCGCTGAACGGCGTCCGCCTTTCCAACGAGGAAGCCGAAGCCTTGTGGAAGGGCATGGATGAGGCCTTCTCGGAGATGAACAAGGATGCCGGACCCATCGACCCCGACGAGCCGTGGAAGAGCCCGGGTGCCGAGGCGCTCGACCGCAAAACGCTGGCCGATTGGCTGGCCCAGCTCAAAGCGCCCGATTCGCTTAAGCACGCCGTGCGCTCGCTGCTGGTGGCCGACAACGGTCAGGCCGCCGAGCGGCAAAGCTACCTCGGAATGCTCACGCAGGTGAAGGGCGGTGGGGTGGAGAAGTACTGGACCGACAGCGAGGTCTACCGCTGCCAGGGCGGCAATCAGCAGCTCGCGACCAGGCTGGCCGAGGCCATCGGCCCCGACCGCATCGTCACCAGGCTCCCCGTGGTCGACGTGAAGATCGCGGACCGCGGCTGCGTCGTCAAGTGTGCCGACGGGCGGACGATTGAGTGCGACGACGTCGTGCTCACCGCGCCGCCCACCGTCTGGCACAAGATCCGCTTCGACCCCGAGATTCCCGCCGCCTGCAAGCCCCAGATGGGCGTCAACCTCAAGTACCTCGCGTCCCTCAAGACGCGCTTCTGGAAACTCAACGACCTCAGCCCCGACAGCATCTCCGACGGCGACGTGAGCGAGACCTGGGAGGGCACCAACAATCAGCCCGGCGACGACAACGTGTGCCTGGTCGCGTTCTCCGGCGGCCCGCCCGCCGAGGCCTGTCTGCGGTTCCCCAAGGACCGTCGCGACGCCATGTACAAGGAGCGGCTCGAAGCGATCTTCCCCGGGTTCTCCGACAACTTCGTGAACGCGCGCTTCATGGACTGGCCCAACGATCCCTGGGTCATGGGCGGCTATTCGTTCCCCGCCCCCGGCGAAGTCACCAAGGTCGGTCCGGCGCTCCACAAAGGCCTCGGAAACCTGCACTTCGCCGGCGAGCACGCCTGCTATAAGTTCGTCGGTTACATGGAGGGCGGACTCAACTCCGGCGTGTCCGTCGCCCGGCGCCTCGCCGTCCGCGACGGGCTGGCCAAGCCCTGACCGTCCGCGCTACGGTCCGCTCGTCGCCGCGCTGGTGGGCTGCCGCACCGGAATGATCGCCCCCAGCGTCCGCTCGGCCTCCGTGGCCCGCTCGGTTTCTCCGGCGCTCTCATAGCTGCGTACGACTCGCCCGATCTCGCGCGCACGCTCGCGCTCGCCCACCTCCGGGTCCGCCAGAAGCTGCCCCACGCTCTCCAGCAGCATCGCCTGACCCTCGTCGCGACGCCCAAGTCGGTACAGCGCCTCGCCCAGCACCGCCTTTACAAACCACCTCCGCCGCGACTCGCCGCCCCCAAGCGCCGTGTCGATCTCCAGCGCCTCGCGCACCAGCGGCTCCGCCTCCGCAGCGCGCCCCAGGCCCAGCAGGCAATCCGCACGGGAACGAAGGTCCTCGACCAGCGGCACCTTCCGCCCACGCGCTCGCTCCAGCCGGATCGACTCCGACCACAAACGCTCCGCCTGCGCCGCGTCGCCCAGCTCCACCAGCGCGGCCGCCAGGTCCGACAGCGTCCCGGCGAAGTTGACGTACCCCTCCCCGACCGTCGCCTTATAGATGCGCAGCGCCTCGGTGAATGCGTCGCGCGCCGTCGCGTAGTCCCGCAGGTGGAATCGCGCCTTCCCCAGCGTCGCCCAGGCGTCCCCGGTCTCGATCGCGTCCGGGCCGAGCACGTCGCGGCAGATCGCCACCGACGCGTCACCCAGTCGGAGCGCGTCGTCGTAGTTCCCGCGTCGCTGTTGCAGCCTGGACAACTGCCGCAGCGCCAGCCGCGCGTTGGCGTGCCGCCCCTCGTCCCCTGCTTCCGACGACAACACCTCGCGATAGACCGCCTCCGCCGCGTCGGACTGGCCCAGCTTGAGGAGCGTGTCCGCCAGGCCGAGCCGATAGCGGTCCACGTCCGGATGCGTCGGTCCGAGCAGACGCGGCGCAAGTTCCACCGCCTCGCGGAACGCGGCTTCGGCATCCGTGAAACGACTCAGGTTGAACCACAGGTCGCCGATGTTGCCCAGCGTGATCAGCAGGTCCGGGTGGTTGGGGGCGGACTCGCGCCGGCCCGCCAGCGCGGAGCGCAGCAGCGTCTCGGCCTCTTCCATCTTCCCGCGCCATTGGAGAATACCGGCCAGCTTGTCCATCGACGCGAACGTCCGCGCGTGCTTCGGCCCGAACCCCGGCGACGACAGCCGGATGTCCAGAACCTTGCGCAGCGTCGCCTCGGCCGCATCCCAGTCGTTCGCGTACGCCTGCGCGATCCCCAGGTCGCTCAGAGACTCCAGCGTGTCCTCGGCGTCGGGTCCCAGCAGCCGCGCGCGGATCTCATACGCGCCGCGCGTCAGCGGCAGCCCCTCCGCAGGCCGCTCCATCCGCATCAGCAGGTCGCCCAGCCAGTACATCGAGGTCGCCGTGTCCGCGTGGTTCTCCCCCAGCACCTGCCGCCGCAGCTCGTACGCCGACTTCAGCAGCCGCTCCGCCTCCGCATGCGCGCCCAGACTCAGGTACGTCTGCCCCAGCGCGTTCTCAACACTCGCACGCACCAGAGGCTGCGCCGCGAACCGCTCCGCGACCTGCCGGGCGGCATCGTCCAGCACCTCCACCACCCTTACTTCGCGCCCGCGACCCCGTGTATTGGCCGCCGCGAGCATGTCCACCAGGAAGCGCGTCACCGCCCGCGCTTCTTCCGCCGCCACCCGCGCCGCTTCACCCGCAACGCGGGCGCTGTCGCGCTCCGACGCCGCGATCAGCCCGAATCGCAGGGACAGCACCGTCCCGACCACCATGGCCGCAGCCGCCAGCGCCAGCGCCGCCGTGAGCGCCCGGTTCCGGCGCACGAACTTCCGCACCTGGTAGAGCGTCGAGGGCGGACGCGCCAGAATCGGGCGGTTCGCCAGGTGCCGGCGCAGATCGGCGGCAAGCTCGCCGGCCGACGGGTATCGCCGCTCCTTCTCCTTCTCCAGCGCTCGCCCGAAGACGACCTCCAGATCGCCGCGGAAGGTGCGATTGACGCGGCTGAGGCGCGTCGGGTCGTTCAGGCGGATGATCTGCGCCACTTCGACGATCGACTTTCCGACCAGGTCGTAGGGCATGCGGTTGGCGACCAGCTCGTAGCCCAGGACCCCCAGCGCGTACACGTCGGAACGCGTGTCGATCTCGCGCGTGTTCGCTGCAAGCTGTTCCGGGCTCATGTACGCCAGCGTGCCGACGATCTGCCCCGCCTCGGTCTGAAGCGTGGTGGCCTGCACGTCCGTGTCCGTCATGCGCGCCACCCCGAAATCGAGAATCTTGGGCTGCCCCGACGCGTCGACCAGGATGTTGGCGGGCTTCAGGTCGCGATGCACGACGCCCTTCTGGTGCGCGTGCTCCACCGCCTCGCAAATGCGGATCAGCAGCTCGATGCGCTGCCGCGCCGTCAGCTTCCTGTACAGCGCGTGGTCCAGGAGCGTGCGCCCGTCGACGTACTCCATCGCGAAATACGGCCGCGTCCCCGCCGACGTCTCGACCATCCCCGCCTCGTAGATCTGTGCGATCCCCGGATGTTGCAGCCGCCCCAGGACCTGCGCCTCGAACTCGAACCGCCGCAGCGCTCGCGGGGACGCCACGCCCGCCAGCAGCAGCTTCAGCGCCACCAGCCGCCGCGGGTTCTCCTGCTCGGCCTGGTACACCGCGCCCATCCCCCCTTCCCCGATCTTGCGCAGCAGCCGGTAGCGCCCGATGCGCTCCGGCAGCCCGTCGAGGTGCCCCGGTGCTTCCTCCGCACGCGTGGGCGAAACGAAGGAACGCACGTCCATCGCCGGCGGCGTGGTGCGCGTGCGGTCCGTCGAGCCGGGATCGGGCATGGCGTTCCACCTCGGGCGCGCAGTCTACCCGGGCGCGCCCGGCGCGCCGCGTCTTTCCCACCGCCGTGCCAGGTCCGCCCGGTTACCCGCGTCCCGCGGATGCCGCCAGCGCGGGCGGCGCCGGAACCGTGTATTCCGCGACGGCGGTCCGCGACCGGCCGCCCATGAACAAGCGAACCGCGTACATCATCACCAGCGGCCAGAGGATCGGCTTCCAGAACGAGAAAGCGTCGTTCCGCACCCAGTTCGCCAGCGTCGCGATCCAGATCATCGCGATGACCATCCGGAACGGATTCCGCACGTAGAACGCGCGGTCGAACAGCCGCCGCGTCAGGAACCCCAGGCCTCCCAGCAGAATCGGTGGCCCCAGGTATCCCCAGTTGAGATAGGCCTCGGCGACGATCGAATAGGCCAGTCCGACCGACTGCCGGTACGAGCGCGGGGCGGTCGTTCGCGTCAGCCACTGCGAGGGCGACTCGCGGGCAAACACGCCGCCGACTTCGCCCGACACGTTGGGCACCACCCGCAGCAGCCCGTCGACCAGCGACATGCCGTACCGGTAGCCGTCCCGGGCCGGTACGACGGCAATCGTCCGAAACACCGTCGTCATGCTTCCCCCGGCCTCCTGCGCCGACTGAAGAAGCCCGATCTGCGCCTGCTGCGCTTCGAGCGCCTCCTGCACCCGCGCCACGGACTTGTCCCCCATCCGCCGAACCACCAGGGCCGCGCTCATCGCGATGGCGCCCGCCAGCCCCAGCCCGATCAGCACCGGCAGCCGGATCCGCCGGCAGAGGAAGCAGTAGCAGAACACGATCGGGATGACGCAGAACACGATCTGGTTGCGGTGCCCGGTGACGAAGATGAGCAGCAGGTACAGCGCGATCGCGACCCGCGACAGCCAACCCTTCATCGGCGTGTTGTAGATCGCCGCGCTGTAGGCCGACATGATCACGATTCCCGCCCGGCAGAACAGCATCCCCGTGAACCACGAACGCTCGTCCGCCAGACCCGCGGTGAACTTCTTGTTGCCGTACCGCGAGGTCAGCAGCTCCTCCAGCCCGACCTGCGTCACCATGAAGTAGACGTGGAACAGCAGCCCGAGCAGAAACACCCCCTGCCCGAAGTACAGCCAGCCCCGGCTGTAATCCGCCGGGTTCCGCGCCTTGCTGGTGTAGTACACCGCCGGCCGGGCGTAGAGGTTGTAGCCGATCAGGTAGCACAGAATCGCCGACAGAGTCAGCAGCATCGCCTGGTTGACCGCCGTGTAGTTCCACCACCACCACGCCGTCAACCGCACCTGCCCCATCGCCCCCAGCATGACCGCCGGCAGATGAAACAGCGCGATCATGCACACCATCAGAAGGTCCGGCGCGATCAGAATCCCGCGCTCGTACCGTCCCATCAGCATGACGTAGTACAGCCCAATCACGCCCAGGCACGCCCCTCCCAGCGCAAGGCACAGCCCGGGGTTGTATCCCCCCGGCATCACCAGCGACGCCCCCAGCACGATCACTTCCGCCGTCACCAGCACCAGCAGCACGATCCCCATCACAGGCGCGTTGGCCGTCGTCCGCAGCGCCGCAGCGCCCGGCATGCGCCCAGGACGCAGCTCCAGCGGATCAGGGGGACGTGCGGAACTGCCGGCGGACCATGCCATGACACTACCCGTCGCTGATTCCACAACCGCCGTGCGCGCCACGTGCCGCGCTCGAGCGTTCGCATAGTTTATCGGCATCCGCCCTCGGTTGAATATCCCACCCCATCACCCGAAACCCGCCCCCCACTGCGGCTATAATGCCGGTTCCGGAGGATTCAACATGAACGGCGCGCTGGCAATCGTGGCCTTGGGGCTGCTGGGTTGGACGGATGGGTCGACGCCGCGCGGGCCGCGGGCCGACCCCCCCACCTGGGTCTTCCTCGCCGACAAGGGGGTCGCGCCGCACGACCTGCCCGCCGCCGTCGCCGCTGTCGAGGCCGGCTACGACGCGCACGCCCGCGCCCGCCGCCTGGCTCGCGGCACGCGCCGGCCCGCGTTCGACGCGCGCGACCTGCCCGTCGCCCGAGCGTACCTCCGGCAGCTCCGCGCCGCCGGCGCCGTCATCCGCCGCGAGAGCCGCTGGCTCAATGCCGTCAGCGTCACCGCCGACTCCCAGACGCTCGACCGCGTCGCACGCCTGCCCTTTGTGCGGGGGCTGCGCCCCGTGGCGCAAGGCCACAGGCCGCTGCCGGATTCCGAACATCCCCTGGACCGCGGCGAAGGCGGGATCGCCGACGGTTTCTACGGCTGGGCCGAGGAGCAGACGCTTCAGGTCAATCTGGCCGCGCTGCACGACCTGGGCTACACCGCCCAGGGCGTCATCGTCGGCATCCTCGACACGGGCTTTCGCACCGACCACGAGGCGTTTCACCAGCCCGGGCACGAGATCCAGATCGTCACCGCCTGGGACTTCATCAACAACGACGCAGACGTGGGCATCGAGTCCGGCGACCACCCCGACCAGCACCGCCACGGAACCTGGATCCTCGGGACGCTGGCCTCCTACAAGCCCAACGAGCTGGTCGGGACCGCGTTCAGCGCCTCCTACATCCTCTGCAAGACCGAGGACGTCTCGCAGGAAGTGCCCATCGAGGAAGACAACTACGTCGCGGGGCTCGAGTTGATCGAATCCAGCGGCGGCGACGTCGCCACGTCGTCTCTGGGGTACATCGACTGGTACACGCAGGCCGACCTGGACGGGCGCACCACAGTCACCGCGATCGCCGTCAACGTCGCCACCTCGTTGGGCGTCTACTGCTGCACCGCCGCCGGAAACGAGGGGCACGACGCCGACCCCGCCGCCTCCCACCTGCTGACGCCCGCGGACGCCCTGCACGTCATCGCCTGCGGCGCCGTCGACTCCGCCGGCGACATCGCCGGGTTCTCGTCCGATGGGCCCTCCGCCGACGGACGCGTCAAGCCCGAGATTCTCGCCCGCGGCGTGGCAACGCGCACCATCACCTCCAGCGACGTGACCGGTTACGCCGAGCTGAGCGGCACGTCGCTCTCCACGCCGCTGGTGGCCGGCGTGGTGGCCTGTCTGGCCGGCGCGCACCCCGACTGGCCGGTCGACCAGATGCGCAGCCAGTTGCAGTTCACCGCCGGCGACTACGCCGCCTACCAGACCTACGACCCCCTCTACGTCCGCGGCTATGGGATCGCCAACGCGGCGGCCGCCCACGACCTGGTCGATTGCAACCGCAATGGCGTCCCCGACGGGCAGGACATCTCCGGCGGCACGTCCTTCGACTTCAACGACAGCGGTGTGCCCGACGAGTGCGAGGGGCTGGGCGACATGAACTGCGACGGTTCGCTCAACGGGTTCGACATTCAAGGCTTCATTCTCGCCCTGTCCGACCCGACCGCCTATGGGCAATCGTATCCCGATTGCCAGTTCGCCCATGCCGACGTGACCGGCGACGGCTCGGTGAACGGCTTCGACATCCAGGCCTTCGTCGCGCTCCTGGGCGGGTGACCCACCGCGCGCCGACCGGACGCCCAGGCCATTGTTCGGCGCAGCGGGGGCTACTACCGTATGGGTGGACCGCCCGGGGTCGGCGGCCCGCAGGAGCCTTCCGGTGGACGACGAATTCAAGGACGCCTTCAAGGACAAGAAAATCCTCGTGGTCGATGACGACCCGGATATCGTCACGGCCATCACCCTCGCGCTCAGCGACGCCGGCGCCGCGGTTCAGTCCGCCAACGACGGCGCGGCCGCCGTCACCCTCGCCGAGCAGAGCCAGCCCGACGTCGTCATCCTCGACATCATGCTGCCGAAAAAGAGCGGCTTCCTCGTCCTCGAGAAGATCAAGAAGGGCAAGGGCAAGGGCAACAAGCCGCGCGTCATCATGATCACCGGCAACCAGGGCACGCGCCATAAGCAGTACGCCGACGCACTCGGCGTCGACGCCTATCTCGGAAAGCCCTTCGCCATGGAACGCCTGCTCGACGCGGTCAGGAAGCAGGTGGGATAGCCGCCGCCGCCGTTACCCCCGGTCCGCACGCCATGATTACCAAGGCCACGGTCGTCGGTACCGGCGCGATGGGTACAGTCGCAGGGCAGGTCCTGGCCGCCAACCGCGTTCACGTCGCCTGGCTGGCGCTGCGGCCCGAGCGCGCCGCGGAGCTCGTCCAGACCCGCGAGAACCGCCGCTACCTCCCCGGCTATCGACTCGACGACCGCGTGGCGCCGACCGCCGACCCGCAAGCCGCTCTCGCCGGAACCGAGCTGGTCGTCTCCGCCGTGCCCTGCCAGTTCCTCCGGACTGCGTGGCAGCGGGTCGCGCCCTTCGTGCCGCCCGACGCCCCGTTGTGCAGCGTCACCAAGGGCCTGGAAGTCGAGACGCTCGCCCGCCCCAGCCAGATTCTCGCCCAGTACGCGCCGGGCCGGCGCGTCGCCGTCCTCTCGGGGCCCAGCATCGCCCCCGAAATCGCCCGCTGCCTGCCCGCGACCGTCGTGGTCGCCTGCGAGCACGCCGCGACCGGCATGCTGATTCAGTCCGTGATGAGCACCTCTTGGTTCCGCGTCTACACCAACGCCGACGTCCTGGGCGTCGAGCTCGCCGGTGCCGTCAAGAACGTCGTCGCCATCGCCGCCGGAATCCTCGACGGGCTCCAGGCCGGCGACAACGCCAAGTCCGCACTCATCACCCGCGGACTGGTCGAAATCTCCCGCCTCGGCGTCGCCATGGGCGCACGACCCGAGACCTTCACCGGCCTCGCCGGCATCGGCGACCTGGTCACTACCTGCGTTTCTCCCATCGGCCGAAACCGCTCCGCTGGCGAACAGATCGGACGCGGCGCCACCGTCGAGCAGGTCGTCCGATCCAGCCGCGCCGTCATCGAGGGAATCCCCACCACGCGCGGCGTCCTGCGGCTCGCGGCCCGCCACCGCGTCGACATGCCCATCACTTCGGCCGTTCACGACATCCTCTTCTCAGGCAAGGATCCCCTCACCGCCATCAGCGAGCTGATGCAGCGGCCTCCGAAGGCCGAGACCGGCCGCGCATAATGCACGCTCCCGCCCCGTCCTATAATAGCCCACCGCCGCGCCCGGCACGCGCCCCACCCGCAGCAACGGTGTTTCACGTGAAACAGATTTGCTAGCCCGGGCACGTCTACATAGGATGACTAGGGCAGCCGCGGCCCGCGCGCTTCGCCCCGCTCGTCAAGGTTGCCCCCCCCATTCCACGATGGTAAAAGGGCCCGTCGCGCCGTCCGGGCGCGATGCCCGACCCGCGTCGGGGGTGACTTACGCCGCCGCTCGAACCACGCATGAACGCCGCCGCCCAACCACCGCTGATCCTCTTCAGCGAGGTCTACCCGCGCTTCTACGGCGGGCAACGCTCTCTGTGGGAGCTCTACCGCGAATTCCAGCGCACCGGCCGCTTCCGACTTCACTTCCTCCACAACCTCGACGGCCCGATGAGCGACGCCGTCCGCGGCCTGGGCATCCCCTGCACCCGGATTCCGCTCGAAGGCGTCCTGGGCCGCTTCGGGCAGGAGCTGTTGCGCCCCAGCGCCTGGCGCCTGCCCGCGCTGGCCTTCCAGTTGCTGCGCTACTCGCGCCGTCTGGCACGCCTCATCCGCGCGCTCGGTGCCGCCCTCTTCCATAGCAACGGCGACCGCGTCTGCCTCACCAGCATGCTCGCGGCCCGCTGGACCCGCATTCCGCTGGTCACCCACGTGCGACGCAACGCGTCCATGGGCTGGCTCGACAAGCCGGTGTTCTGCGGCGCCACGCACGTCGTCTGGGTGGCGCACGAGGTGCGCCGCTTCTTCGCCGAGCGCTGGCGCCTTGCGCCCGACTTCGGCAGCGTGATCTACAACGGCCGCGTCGCGCCGCCCCCGCGCACGCCGGCCGACCACCGGGCGCTGCTGGACGAATTCGGACTGCCCGACGACGCGTTCCTGGTGCTCAAGCTGGCGGCACTGAAGCCGGTGAAGGACCAGGAGATGCTGATCCGCGCCGCCGCCCGCGTCTGCGCCGCCGACCCGCGCCCGGTGTTCCTGTTGGCGGGGGTGGACGCGTCCGGCGACGGCGGGCGGCGCGGGATGCTGGAGCGGATGGTCGCCGACGCCGGCCTGGGCGGACGGGTGCGCTTCCTGGGGCACCGCGACGATCCCGATCGGCTGCTGCGCGGCGCCGATCTGCTGGCCAACACGTCGCGCTTCGAAGCGCTCGGGGGAGCCCTGATCGAGGCCATCAGCCACGGTCTGCCGGTGGTCGCGACCGACGTCGGCGGGACGCGCGAGATCGTCCCGCACCAGCGTTGCGGCTTCCTGGTCTCCGCGGGCGACGACGACGCGACCGCCCGGCACATCCTGCAACTGCTGCGCGACCCGGCGCTGCGCGAGCGGCTTGGCGCGCAGGGCCGGGCGCACTTCGCCGAGCGGTTCGACATCGCGACCTGCGCGCGGCAGACCGCGGCGCTCTTCGACCGCCTGATCGCGCAGCGGGCGGCCTCGGCCGACCGCCGCAGCATGGCCCGCGGCCTGGAGTCGAGCTGATGTCCGGGCCGGCGCCGCAGACCGATGCTGCCCCGCTGCCGGCCGGGCCGCGCGCCGCGCGGGTGCTGAAGGTCGCGCACCTGGACAACACGTACCAGGGCCTCTACACCGGGCTGGGCGTGAAGCTGGAGACGCTTCAGCGGTATCCCGACCTCGACGTCGCGGTGATTGCTCCGCCGGGCACGCCCAAGCCGGGCGAGGAGCTGCCGGTGCGCCATCTGCCGGTGCCCATCGCGCGCACCATCCGCCCCCTCCAGGACCTGCGCAGCATCTGGCGGATCTACCGCATCTGCCGCCGCGAGCGGTTCGACATCGTCCACGGTCACACGGCCAAGGCGGGGGTGGCGGGCACGATCGCCGCCTGGCTGGCCGGCGTGCCGATCATCTACCAGACCTACCACGGGCTGCCCTTCTACGAGGGACAGTCGCCGCTGCTCAACGCGGCCTACCGCGCCCTGGAGTGGTGCGCCTGCCGGCTGCGACGGCACGTCTTCAGTCAGAACCGCCGCGACCTGGCCGAGTGCCTCAAGCTGATGGGCGACCCGCGCCGCGTCCATTTCGAAGGCAACGGCGTCCATCCGCAGCGCGTTCGACGACAGGCGGCCGAGCATGCGTCCGCGGGTGCGGCCTACTTCCGCGGACCGGGTCTGCGCCTGCTGACGGCGTCGCGGCTGGAGGCGGTGAAGCGGCCGCTGGACCTGGTTCACTGCGTAGCGCGGCTGCGGGAGCGCGGCGTGGCGGTGTGCTGCGTGATGGCCGGAAGCGGGCCACTGCGCGAGGCGGTGGAGAAGCGCATCGCCGAGCTGGAGCTGTCGGGCTGCATCCACCTTCCGGGATTCGTGCAGCACTCGCACGCGCTGATCGCCGCGTGCGACGTATACATGCTCACCTCGGAGAAGGAGGGCATCCCGCGCAGCGTGATGGAGGCCATGGCGTTGGGGCGGCCGGTGGTGGCCACGGACGTGCTGGGGACGCAGGAAGTGGTGGCCGACGGGGAGACGGGCTTCCTGGTGCGGATGGGGGACGTGGAGGCTCTGGCCGACCGGGTCCAGCAGCTCGCGCAGGACCCCGACCTGAGGCGGCGGCTGGGCGAGGCAGGCGCGGCGCGGATAGAATCATTCTTTGACGATACGAAAGTGGCCGCGTTCCTGCACGACTTCTATGTGCGGGACGCCAATGCGCTGGAATGATGGACCCCACGCCGAGAATCCCGGTCGGCCCGGTCTGCCCGTGCTGCGCGACGGACGACGCCGTCGGCGACCTGGGCGCGGCCCGGCATGCGCCGACCTTCACGGGCGGCGCGTGGAGTTGCGGCCGCTGCCTGCACGCGTGGCGCACGGAGCCATGGTACGGCGCGGACCGGATCGAGTTCTTTCAGAAGGCGATCTACACGGCGGCGGAGCACGAGTCCTGGATTCTGGCCACCAAGGTGCGGCTCTTCGCGTGGTTCGAGGAGCTGGCTGCGGCGCACTGGCCCTCGGCGCCACGACGCATGGTGGATTTCGGCTGCGCGTACGGCAACTGCATGGAGGCGTTTCGCGGGAAGGGATGGGAGGTCTGCGGCGTTGAAATCTCGCCCAGCGCACAGCGGATTCTGGACCAGCGCGGGCTGACGTGGACGGACAGCCTGGAGCGGCTTCCCTTCGAGGATGGATCGGTCCACGCCTGCGTAATGTCGGATTGCACGTACTACCTCCCGGAACCGGTCGCCGTGCTTCGCTCGGTTGCGCGCGTCCTCCATCCGCGTGGCGTGCTGCTGCTGCGGCAGCCGACGCGTGGGGGGCTGGTGCGGCTCTTGTACCGGCTGCGGGAATTCGGGCTGCCCCACGCCGCGGCGCTGCGGCCGCGTCTGTGGCTGGATCACGTGCACCTTTTCTCGCGTCGCAGCACGGGCGCCATGCTGGAGCGGGCCGGGTTCGAGGCGGACTTCCTGCCGGAGCGCGGGTTTCGCCGCTCGTGGCGTGGCGAAGTGCTGCACCGGGGGCTGAGGCTGGCGGACGCCATGACGTGGGGGTCGCTCGACCTGTCGGCAGCGTGGACTGTGACGGGGCGCGTCGCCGCCGCGACCCCTACCGGGGCGGACGCGCAGGTCTCGGCGGAGCGAGCCGGCTGCGCATGAGCCCGCCGAACGCGATGGCCGAGTTCTTCGAGCGGCTGGGCGAGCGCGTCCTGCGCAGTCCCAGCGCGCACTGGCACGAAGTGCAGCGCGGGGTGGTGCTGTCGTTTCCGTATCACCGGTTGATCAACCCGGACGCGGTCGAGCTGCGCGGGCTTTTCAAGGCCCATCGCTTGCGCGCCGTCCGCTATCCGACCCCGGTCGAGGCGTTCGGATTCGACAGCACCTTGGAACTCAACACGCGCGGCGACTATGACCTTGCGCACCTGGCCGCGACCGCGCGGCGTCAGACGAAGCAGGGGCTGGCGGCCTGCGAAGTGCGCCGCCTGGGATTCGACGAGCTCGAGCGGAAGGGGCTGCCGCTGGCGCAGCAGACGGCCGAGCGGCAGAAGCTCGACACGGCCTACGCCGATCCGGCCTATTGGCGGCGCTTCTGCCGGGCGGGCGGCGCTGTCCCGGACGCGCATGCCTGGGGCGCGCTGTGCGATGGGGAGCTGGCGGCGTTCCTGGTTTCCGTCAACGTCGACGACTGGGTGAACTGCATCTACACCGCGTCGTCCCGCGCGCATCTGGACAAGCGGCCCAACAACGCGCTGCTCTACGCCGCCTCGCGGCATTTCCTGGTGGAGCAGGGTAAGCGCGTCTGCTACGGGTTGGGCTCGCTCGAGCACCTGCCGCAGCTCGACCACTTCAAGCGGCAGATGGCCTGGACCTTGCAGCCGATCAAGCAGCGGCTCGTCTTCTCGCGCCCGCTGGGGGCCGCTTTCACGCTGGCGCGGGAGCCCGTGCTGCGCGGCATGGAGCGGCTCTTCCCGCGCAGCTACACGGTCCGCAAGGTGGTAGGTATGATCCGTCTGCACCGGCGACAGAGCTTCGCCCCGCCCGCCCAGCCGGCGGCCCCGGTCGCGCATGAATCCTGAGATCGTCACGCGCTATGAACAGGCCTTCGCCGACTGGCACGCCCAGCCGCACGGCTTCGCCTTCTGGAAGGGCCGCGTCGCGCTGTACGCCATCCTCAAGGCGCTGGGAGTCGGCAAGGGCGACGAAGTCATCATCCCGGGCTACACGTGCGTCATGGTCGTGAACCCGGTGATGTACCTGGGCGCGACCCCGGTGTACGTGGACATTGACCCGCAGACGTACAACACCCCGCCCGACCTCATCGAAGCCGCCATCACCCCCCGCACGCGCGCCATTGTAGCGCAGCATACGTACGGCATTCCGGCCCGCATGCCGGAGATCATGGCGCTGGCGGATCGGCGCGGAATCCCGGTCATCGAGGATTGCTGCCTGGCGCTGGGGTCGCGCGTCGGCGGGCGGCTGTGCGGCACGTATGGCGCCGCCGCCTACTGGTCGTTCCAATGGAACAAGCCCTACACCACCGGCGTCGGCGGGCTGGCGACCACGTCGGACCCGGCCCTGGCGGCGCGGATCGCCGACGTGTGCCGCGGCGAGCGCGTCGCGCCGTCGGCGCGCGAAGTGCTGATGCTCCGCGCGCAGCTCCTGGTTCACTCGGCCATCGTCTACCCGCGCACGACGGCGTTCATTCAGAACGTTTTCCGCTGGCTGACGCGCAAGGGGCTGGTGGTCGGGTCGTCCAGCAAGGCCGAGTTCACGCCCGTGATGGAACGCGGTTTCTTCAAGGGTCTCAGCGCCATGCAGGCGCGGCGCGGGCTGGCGCGGCTGCGCGGGATCGACGCGGCCATCGCGCACCGGCGGCGCATGGCGGCGCTCTACGACGGACTGCTGCGGGACGCGGGGTTCGCCGCGGTGCGGCGGCCGGCGGAGTGCGACCCGGTGCTGGTGCGATATCCGGTGCGCGTGGCGGACAAGTGCCGCGCGATTGCGGAAGCGCCGCGGCACGCGGTGGAGCTGGGCACCTGGTTCGAGTCGCCGCTGCATCCGCAGGAGACGGAGCTGGGCGCCTACGGCTACAAGGTGGGAATGTGCCCGGCGGCGGAGCAGGCGTGCCGCGAGGTGGTGAACCTGCCGCTGCACCCGCGGGCGGGCGAAGGGACGGCGCGGCGGACGGTGGCGTTTCTGAAGAAGCTATCGACCTGGCCCGGCTAGACCGGCCGCCTTCGGATCGACTCCAGCCCGCGGCCCGGTCTGCATGCGGCGGAGTTTTTCCCCAGCATCCAGTACTCTTGAGTCTAACGCAAAAAAAGCAAACTCAGGTGGGAGGTTCTTTCGGCGCACGGGCCTGGTCGCCGGCAACGCGGAATCGCTCGACGCGTCGCGTGCCGTCGCTGTTCGTCCGCCCCGCGTCAGTCCAGGCTGGTCTTGTGCCCCAGGGCCGCGATGGCCGGCTCGTAGTGCGTGACGCGGTCGCAGCCGGTGCAGGTGATCTTCTCGTCGTCGCGCGGCACGTATCCGTCGCGGATGACCCGCCGCGCGAGCTGAAAGCGGTCGTTCTGAAACACGCCGCGGACGCCTTGGTCGCGGATGTGGCCCATGACGTGCTCGGCCTTGAACGCGCGGCAGCAGAGGTGCACCGCGCCGTCCCAGTCGATCGCCAGATACTCCCATGGATCGCCGCAGAGCAATTCGGGTCGCGGCGGGAACTGCTTTTCGCCCAAGCCGCGCTGCGGGTCCCACGATCGCCCCGATCCGCCGAAGCAGACGAACTCGTCCACGCCCAGGTCGCTGGCGATCCGCCGCGCGGCCTCGACCTCGTGCTGGTTGTGCTCGAAGACGAGGAATTGCCAGATCACCCGCGGCGTGGGCGAATCCAGGCGGCGCCGGGCTTCGAGGATGTTCGAGATGCCGGCGATGGCGCGCTCGACCTTGCCGAGCACGCGGTATTTCTCGTAGGACGCCTGCGCCACGCCGTCGATGGAGCCGCTGATTTCGTCGAGCCCGCTGGCGACGATCCGCTCGGCCATGCGCGGGTCGATGAGCGTCATGTTGCTGTGGACGCTGGTGGCGACGCGGGCGTCGTGAAATGCGCGGGCGATGTCGGGGAAGCGCGGGTTGAGCGTCGGCTCGCCCCAGTGGCACAGGATGGCCATGTAGAGCTCGTGGCCGACGTCGTCGATGATTCGACGCGCAAGATCGACGCTGGCCGCGCCGCGCGGGCGGAGGCCGGGATGGTGGGGGTTGGACTGTGCCCAGCAGCAGCGCAGGTTGCAGCGCGCGTGCGGTTCGAGGCGGACATACGCCGGCGCGGCGTCGAATGTCAGGGCTCCCGCGGCGCGAGCCACCATGAGCCTTTCGAGATTGGCCTGTTTGCGCGGCGTCTCGTATTCGGGGTGGATGCGCAAGATCGGCATGAGGTCGGCGGGGGAGGGCGTCGCGATGGACGGTGCTGCGGTCATGCGGAGTCCGCGCCGCGGCCCGAACGTTGCGCCGCGCAGTCGTCCCTATCGGGCGAATGCTGCGGAATGGATCAGGCGCGGCGGCGAGCGGAGGACGAGCGCGTGGAGTCGTGCGGGACCGGCGAGCGGGTCGGTGCCGACGCCGTGCGGCGACCGGAAGTCGCGGAGCCGCGCTCGTGCAGAGAGCGCGGCTCCGACGATGAGGATTCAGGGGCTGCGAGGCGCGGTCGCTACTGCCCTGGTTTGCGGAAGAGCACGTCGTTGATGGCGTCGGCCGCGTCCTCCCCCGCCAGGCCGCCGCGGCGTTTCTTCTCGCGTCTGGGGCGTTCGCCGCCGGACTCGGGCTCGCCGGCGCCGGTATCGCCGGCCGCGGCCCAGTCGGCCCGTTTCTTGGAGAGGCCGATCTTGCGCTCGAGGGTGTCGACGCGGAGGATCTTGACGTCGATCTCGTCGCCGATCTTGACCTCGTCCTGGGGGTTTTCGACCTTGTGGTCGGCCAGCTCGGAGACGTGCAGCAGGCCCTCGAGGTCCTGTTCGAGTTCGACGAAGACGCCGAAGTTGGTGATTTTGGTGACTTTCCCGCGGACGACCATTCCGGCCTGGTAGCGTTCGGGGACGGCGCGGACCCAGGGGTCCTCGGTCATCTGCTTGAGGCCCAGGGCGACGCGCATCTTCTCCTGGTCGACGCTGAGCACGACGCAGCGCACGACGTCGCCCTTCTTGAGCAGTTCGGACGGGTGGCTGACCTTCTTGGTCCAGCTCATGTCGGAGACGTGGAGCAGGCCGTCGATGCCCTCCTCGATCTCGACGAAGGCGCCGTAGCTGGCGAGGTTGCGGACCTTGCCCTCGACCACGGTGCCGGGGGGATAGCGCTGGGCCACGGTCGTCCAGGGGTTGACCGAGGTCTGCTTCATGCCCAGGGATATTTCCTGCTTGTCGGGGTTGACCTCGAGCACGACCACGTCGATCTGGTCGCCGATCTTGACGACCTCCGACGGGTGGTTGATGCGGCGGGTCCAGCTCATTTCGCTGATGTGGACCAGGCCCTCGATCCCCGGCTCGAGTTTCACGAACGCGCCGTAGTTCATGATGTTCACGACTTCGCCGCGGACGCGAATACTGGGCCGATACTGCTCGGCGACCTTCTCCCAGGGGTTCTGGTCCTTCTGCTTGAGGCCCAGCGCGATCTTCTCTTTTTCGCGGTCGATGCTGAGGATTTTCACCTCGACCTGCTGGTCGATGCGCAGCATCTCGCTGGGATGCCCGATGCGGTCCCAGCTCATGTCGGTGATGTGCAGCAGGCCGTCGATCCCGCCCAGGTCGATGAACGCGCCGAAGTCGGCGATGTTCTTGACCGTGCCCGCGCGGATCTGCCCGACCTCGAGGGTCTGGAGCAGCTTGGTCTTGGCCGCGGCGCGGGTCTCTTCGATCAACTTGCGGCGGCTGATGACGATGTTGCGCCGCTCCTTGTCGATCTTGAGGATCTTGGCCTCGATTTCCTTGTCGATGTACTCCCCGACGTCGCCCGGGCGGCGAATGTCGACCTGCGACGCGGGCAGGAACACGGGCACACCGATGTCCACCAGCAGCCCCCCCTTGATCTTCTTGAGCACGCGCCCCTTCACGGTGTCGCCCTCATGGGCGGTTTCCACGATGCGCTGCCAGTTGAGGATGCGGTCGGCCTTGCGCTTGCTGACCACGATCGTGCCGGTGGTGGACTCGATCTCCTCCACCAGGACGTCGACTTCGTCCCCGATGTCGACCTGGCCGGCGTCGTCCCACTCGTCGATGGGCAGCACGCCCTCGCTCTTGAGGCCGATGTCGAGCACCACGTCCGTGCCCATGATGTTGACCACGCGGCCCTTCATGATCTTGTTGGGGGTAAAGTCCGTGACGCGGGCCGAGACGGCCTGGAGCAGCGCGTCCCGGGTGAAGCTTCCCCCGAAGCCCGCGTTGAGCTCCGCGTCGATGACGTCGTCCGGGACGTCCAGGTCCTTCAGCAGAATCGGATCAACCATGGAATGCGTTTCCCTCGCCGCTCGCACACGCGACGGCGCCCACAGGCTCGCTTCGTTCGGCCAGGCCGAGCCCCGAATTGGCAGGGACCACCCGCCGCGCCGGAACGCCCGGACGCCTCGTGGCGGGCAATGGGATCATGCTACCGCGTCGGGCGGGGCGTGACAACCGCAGCGAACCGGGATGAAGTTCGCGGTGCGATGGCGCGCCCGGCGGGTGACGGGCCGGCACTCCCGCGGCGCAGGGTGATCGAAGAACAGCCGCGCAAAGGGTGCCCGCCCGCCTGCCCGGAGCGACGCCCCGCCTGGCGGGCAGAACGGGGTCCGGGTACGACCGCCGGCGCTGCACTACACTCGAAAACATGAACGGCCCGAGCCATCAGGTCGTGATCGTGGGAGGTGGGTTCGCCGGGCTGGCGGCCGCGCGCGGGCTGCGTCGCGCGCCGGTGCAGGTGACCCTGATCGACCGGCGCAATTTTCACCTGTTTCAGCCGCTGCTCTACCAGGTCGCGACCGGCGCGCTCTCCCCGGCCAACATTGCCGCGCCGCTGCGGGCCATCCTTTCGCGGCAGGGGAACGTGCGCGTCATCCACGGCGAGGCGACGGGAATCGACGTAGGCCTGAGGCATGTGCTCCTGGGATCGCAACCGGTTCGCTACGACACGCTCATCGTGGCGACGGGTGTGACACACGACTACTTCGGTCACGACGACTGGTCGGATGTGGCGCCCGGGCTCAAGACGATCGAAGACGCAACCACGATCCGCGCCCGCGTTCTGTCGGCCTTCGAGCGGGCCGAGCTGGCGGCGGCGGTCCGAGGGGCCGGTCGGCCGGTGGAGCCGCCGCTGACGTTCGCGGTGGTGGGAGGCGGACCGACGGGCGTCGAGATGGCCGGCGCGATCGCCGAGATCGCCCGGCATACGCTGCGGCATGAGTTCCGGGCGATCGACCCGTCGCGGGCGCGCATCCTGCTTCTGGAGGGCGGGCCGCGCATCCTGGCGGCGTATTCGCCGCGTCTGGCTGAGCGGGCGGTCGCCGCGCTGGGACGGCTGGGGGTGACCGTGGTGACGCAGGCGGTGGTCACTGCGGTGGACGAGGGCGGCGTGACGTGCCGGCGCCCCGATGGACGTAGCGAGCGTTTCGAGGCGGGAACGGTGATCTGGGCGGCGGGGGTCCGCGCCAGCCCGCTGGGGGTGAGGCTGGCCGAGGCGTGCGGCGCGGAACTCGATCGTGCGGGGCGGGTCAAGGTGGCGCCCGACCTGACGCTTCCGGCGCACCCGGACGTGCTGGTCCTGGGCGACCTGGCGCACGTGGCGACGCCGGCCGGGCTGCTGCCGGGCGTGGCACCGGTGGCGATGCAGCAGGGTCGTTACGCCGCCCGCGTCATTGCGTCGCGGCTTTCGGGTCGCGCGGCGCCGCCGCCTTTTCGATACCGCGATTTCGGAATGATGGCGACGATCGGCCGTGCGGCGGCGGTCGCGCGGATCGGGGGGTTCGAGTTCTCCGGGTACGTGGCGTGGCTGTTGTGGCTGTTCGTGCACCTGATGTACCTGGTCGAGTTCCAGAACCGGGTGCTGGTGCTGCTGCAATGGGCGTGGAACTATTTCACGCGTAACCGGGCGGCTCGGCTGATCACGCGCGAGGAGGCGGGGCACGACGTCGTGGAATGAGCCGGCGCGACTGGCAGAACCGGTTCACACCCTTCTCGGTGAACGTCGGACGGGTCACAGCGGCATCCGGCTGCGAGCATCCCAGTCGGCCCCCTCCGGCGCCCGTTTCGCGAATCCGCCGCGGGATGCTAAGCTCATGGCGTGTCCACGAGGCGCCGTTGATACCGTCGGAGACCAGCGCAAGCCGCTCCCTGCCCGTCTTGGGCGCTGCGGCGCCGCGGCGGGCTGCGCCGCGTCTGCGCCGTGCGCCGGTGGTCGCGTTCGTATCGCTGGGATGCGCGAAGAACCTGGTGGATTCGGAGTCGATGCTCGGCAAGCTGGCCGAGTCGGGCTGCCTCATCAGCGGGGACGAGGCTGCCGCCGACACCGTCGTGGTCAATACCTGCGGTTTTCTGGAATCGAGTCGGAGCGAGGCGCTCGACATCTGCCGGGAGCTTGCGGAGCGGAAGCGGGCCGGGCGGCTGCGGCGGCTGGTGGTGGCGGGCTGCCTGGTGCAACGGGACGGGGAGCGGCTCCGCGACGAAGTGCCCGAGATCGACGCACTGGTGGGCGTGAACAACCGCGACGACGTGGTGCGGGCGGTCTGGCGGATGGATCGCGACGCGGACACCAGCCTGTACCTGGGCGACTATCACGCGAGCGGGGCGAACCGCTGGCGCGACCAGGCCCGCCTGCGGCTTACGCCGCGTCACTACGCCTATCTTCGGATCAGCGAGGGATGCGACCAGAAATGCACCTTCTGCACGATTCCGTCCATCCGCGGTCCGATGCACTGCAAGACTCCGGCCGAGGTCCTTGACGAGGGGCGTGAGCTTCTGGCCGACGGCGCGCGGGAGCTGGTGCTCATCGGGCAGGACACGACCAGCTATGGGCGCGACATCGGCTATGCGCGCGGGCTGGCCGGGTTGCTGCGCGAGCTGGACGCCGGCTGGGACGCGGCCCGCTGGATCCGCCTGATGTACGTGTACCCGACCGACATGAGCGACGCGCTGATCGACGCGGTCGCGGAGAGCGAGCGGGTGGTGAAGTACATCGACATGCCGCTCCAGCACATCAGCGACCGGGTACTGAAGGCGATGCACCGGCGTGTGACGCGTGCGCAGACGGAAGCGCTGCTGGAGCGGATCCGGCGGAGAATCCCGGGCGTGACCATCCGCACCACGTTCATCGTCGGTTTCCCGGGCGAAACGGAAGCGGAGTTCGACGAGCTGCTGCGGTTCGTGCGCGACTTCGGTTTCGATGCGGCGGGCGCCTTCACGTATTCGCGCGAGCCGGAAACCCCCGCGGGCCGCATGAAGCAGCAGCTCGACGAGGCCGTGAAGCGCGAGCGGCGCGAGCGACTGATGCTGGTGCAGCAGGAGGTGGCTTTTGCCGCCGCGCGGCGCCGGATCGGGCGCGATTTCGAGGCGGTGGTCGACCGCGTGCAGTCCGCGGCGCTCCGCGCCAGCGGCGCGGACGGGATCGACGTCGGCTTCGAGAACGGCGAGTTCCGCGCGCCGGATGGACGGACGGGACGCGGCGACCGGCGAATCGTCGTCGCGCGGCACGCCGGGCAAGCGCCCGACGTGGACGGAGTCTGCCTGGTCGAGGGCCGGTCGGACCATCGGCCCGGCGACGCGGTCCGCGCACGATGCGTGGACGTGCGCGGATACGATCTGGTGCTGCGGCCGCGGCGCGGGGTGAAGGTCGGGGGCGGGCAGGCAGGCCTGGACGGCGTCGGGGCACCGAAATGACGCGGTCGGGGAACGGGGCTGGGCTCGGCGGTCACTGAGTCGATGGGGGGGGCGGATTCGAGAAGCGCTCGAATGCGGCGAGGGTCTCGTCGCTCACGTGGTGCTCGATGCCTTCGGCGTCGGAGCGTGCGGACGCGTCGCTGACGCCGAGCGTGCGCAGGAAGCGCACCACGACCTCGTGTCGATGGCGGACGCGCTGCGCCAGCGCGCGGCCGGCGTCGCTGAGAAAGATCGACCGGTAGGGTTTGGCCGTCACGAGCCCTTCGCGCTGGAGTCGGGCGATGGTTTTCACGACGGTGACGTGGGTCACGCCCAGGCGGCGGGAGATGTCGACGGCGCGCGCTTCGCCGGTGGAGTCGATCAGGTCGGCGATCACTTCGACGTAGTCCTCGGCGATCTCGGTCAGATGCGCGCGGCGTGTGCGGCGGTGGCCTTCGGCTTCCCGGTCCACGTGCGTGCCGGCGACGGGTCGCGGTCGGCGGCGGAAGGCGCGCGTCGTCGGCTTGGGCATGGCACGATTCTCACAGTCGCGCGGCGGTTGGGCAAGTCGCTGGCCCCGGCCTCCTCCGGCGGTGCGGAGAGGATGTCGTCGCCGTGGAGCCGCGGGGGTCTTCACAAAAGGTTGGCCGCCAGCTCCGCCAGCGTGCTGCGTTCACCCTTGGTCAGCTCGACGTGGGCAGCGACGGGCTGGGCCTGGAAGCGCTGCGCGACGTAGCTGAGCCCGTTGCTGTTGGCGTCCACATAGGGGTTATCGATCTGATAGGGATCGCCGGTGAGGACGATCTTCGCATCGTGCCCGATGCGGGTGATGACGGTCTTGACCTCCAGCGGCGTCAGGTTCTGCGCCTCGTCAATGATCACGAAGCGGTTCGAGATGCTGCGGCCGCGGATGTAGGTGAGCGGCTGGATCTCGATCAGGCCGGACTTGATCAGCGCCGCCGCGTCGGGTTCGTGCTTGGTCCCGCCGCGTGCGAGCAGGAACTCGACGGCGTCGACGATGGGCTTCATCCACGGGTCGAGTTTCTCCTCGATGTCGCCGGGCAGGTATCCCAGGTCCCGGCCGAGCGGGAAGATGGGCCGCCCGATCAGCAGCCCGCGGTAGCGCTTCTGGCGAAGCGTCAGGTGCATCCCGGCCGCAACGGCCAGCAACGTCTTGCCCGTGCCGGCGCGGCCCAGGAGCGACACCAGCGGCAGGGCGTCGTCGAGCAGCGCGTCGATCGCGAAGTACTGCTCCTTGTTGCGCGGCTTGATGCCCCACAGGCCCTTGTCGACCTGGCGCAGGGCGAGCAGCGTTTCGGCCCGCGCGTCGGCGCGGGCCAATACCGTCCCGCGCGACTCGGCCGATCGCAGCAGCACGTACTGGTTCGGGTGCAACGCCAGGCCGACGATCGGCGCTGACCCGTTGGCGGACAGCTCGTCCAGGAGTTCGGCAGCGACCACGTGCTCGGCCTGGGCGGCGTAGACGTCGCTCAGCGCCACGTGGTCCGACTCGTAGTCCTCGGCCCGAAGCCCGGCTGCGTCGGCGCGGATGCGCAGGTTGATGTCCTTGGTGACGATGACGACCGGGACGTCGGGCTCGCGCTGGCGGATGGCCTGGGCCACGCGCAGCAGCTCGAGATCGGCGTGCCCGTTGCTGGCGGTGAGCACGCGCTCCGGCTCGCAGTGAACGACCAGCCGCCCGCCGCCTTCGAGCTGGACGCCCGCGGCCAGGCTGTTCTGCCCGCGCAGGGCGTCGAGCAGGCGGACGACCGCGCGTGCGTTGTGGCCGCGATCGGTCATCTCCTTCTTGAAGCGGTCGATCTCGCCGATGACGGCCACCGGGATGATCACCGTGTTGTCGGCGAAGTGAAAAATGCAGTTGGGATCGTGCAGCAGGATGTTGGCGTCGAGCACGTAGTTCTTGCGCATGTGCCGGAAGTTTAGCATACGGCGCGGGCGTGCCGAAAGCGGTGGCGTGGCCGTCCGAACGCGGCGACGGGGGGCCGGTGCGGGGGTCCCCGCCGCGCTGCGGGAAGGGACGACGCGACGGATCGAGGACGAGCGGAGCGAAAGCGCGCGGGGATCGCGACGCGAGACGCGCCGCGGGGCGGAAGCGCGCGGGAAGTCATGGGCGCGGCCGCGCGCCCGACCGAGCCATCGGGAGCGCGTTGGCGGGCGGTCGCGGCGGCGTGCGGCGCGAGGAAGGTGCCGCGTGCGGCGCGAGGAAGGCGCGGCGTGCGGCGCGAGGAAGGCGCGGC
>CAYNYG010000022.1:0-57147 GCA_964401365.1 uncultured Planctomycetales bacterium
GGCCGCGCCCGGCGGGATGGGGAAGGTGTAGCTGATGCGCCCGTCCCTGCCCACTACGCGCAGCGCGTTGCCACCGCGTTCCAGGATGTAAAGGTTTCCCTGGCGGTCTGGAGCAACGGCGCGTGGATCGGACAACGGCGCCGCCGTGGCGAGGTCGCCATCGTTCGGCCCGGGCCGATTCAGGGCGGCATGGTGCATCCCTACCTGAAGCGTCGCGATGGGCTGGAACGCGTCACCTACGCCAGCGAAGCGGTGCGCGGGGTGCTGGGCAAGACGCTGGGCGTGCCGCTGTTTCAGGAGCAGGTGATGCGGCTGGCGGTGGTGGCGGCGGGCTTCACGCCCGGCGAGGCGGACCAGCTCCGGCGGGCGATGGCGGCCTGGCGCCGCAACGGAGCGATCGAAGCCTTCCAGGTCAAGCTGGTCCAGGGCTTGCTGGCCAACGGATACAGCCGCGACTTTGCGGAACGCATCTACAAGCAGATCCAGGGATTCGGCGAGTATGGCTTTCCCGAGAGCCACGCCGCCTCGTTCGCCTTGCTGGTCTACGCATCGGCCTGGCTGAAGCGCTACTATCCGGCCGCGTTCGCGGCGGCGCTGCTCAACTCGCAGCCGATGGGTTTCTACACGCCGGGGCAGATCGTGCGCGACGCGATTGCGCACGGTGTGGAAGTGCGGCCTGTGGATGTGAACTGGAGCGGGTGGGATTGCACATTGGAGGGGGGGCAGCGTGGGACGGGGGAACGGGGAACAGGGGGCGGGGAACGGGACCCCAGGCAAGTGGCGGTTCGGCTGGGGATGCGGCTGGTGCGCGGGCTGAGCGCGGCGAAGGTGAGCGGGATCGAGGCGGCCCGCCGCGAAGGGCCGATCACGTCGATCCAGCGGCTGGCGCGGCGCGGGGAGGTGTCGCGGGAGACGCTGGTGCGTCTGGCGGCGGCGGACGCGTTCCGGTCGCTGGGAGTGGGGCGGCGTACGGCGCTGTGGCAGATTCTGTCGCTGGAGGAGGAGCGGTTTCCGCTGTTTGCCGACGCTGGGACGGATGCCGAGCCGGCGGTGGAGCTGCCGGTGATGTCGCTGGACGAGACGGTGGTGTGCGACTACGACGCGCTGGGGATGTCGCTGAGCGCGCACCCGATGGAGCTGGTGCGCGAGGAGCTGACGCGGCTGCGCGTGATTCGCAGCGCGTGCCTGGCGTCAACGCCGGCGCGGCGGCGGGTGGCGGTGGCGGGGCTGGTGACCTGCCGCCAGCACCCGAGCACCGCCAAGGGGGTCACCTTCATGACGCTGGAGGACGAGTCGGGGATGGCGAACCTGATCATCCGGCCCAAGGTGTGGGAGCGTTACCACCTGATCGCGCGAAGCCGGATTGCGCTGATCGCCGAGGGCCAGGTGGAGCGGCAGGGGGCGGTGGTGCACGTGATGGTGCAGCGCTTGCACGACGCGTCGGCGCGGATCGGCGCGTTGCGCACGCAGTCGCGCGATTTCCGCTGAGGCCGGGTGCGCGGCTGGTGCGTTGGTTCGCTGCGCCGGCGCTGTCAGGTGACCCGAAGCGGCGCGGACGGAGACCCGGCGCGTCGCGGCAGGAGCGGGAAGGGTCGGAGGCGCCACGGGTGCGGCCCTTCCAAAGATGGTGGCTGCGTATAACCGCCATGGCGGGACGAAATAAGCTAAGCTGATGCGCGAATGTTCGCTTGGGCGTCGAAGTCGCGGCGCGCGGGCGGGCTTCGCGCGGCTGCGCGGGCACCGACCGCGGCCCAAAGGGAAGGAGTTGTCCCCATCATGCTGAAACGCACGCTTTCGCTCGCAGTAGTGCTGGTCGTGACGCAGTTCGTCGCCGCGGCGCGGGCCGAGCAGCGACTGGTCCGCTGGCTGTTCGACGGGCCGATCGTCGAACGACCGTCGGGGCTGGAGATCAACCCGTTCAACCTGAGCGGGTCGCTCAAGAGCAAGAGCCTGCGCGAATGGGTGGAGTCGATCGACGCCGCCGCCAAGGACGGTGAGATCGCCGGCGCGGTGATGATCATCGAAGACCCGTCGATGGGACTGGCGCAGATCGAGGAGCTGACGCGTGCCATTCAGCGCTTCCGCGCCAAGGGGAAGAAGGTCTGGTGCTATCTGGACGGCGGGGGCAACGGCGAGTTTGCGCTGGCGTGCGCGGCGGACCACGTCACGCTGTCGGAGAACAGCGAGCTGAGCGTGGTCGGGCTGCGCGCCGAGATGATGTTCTACAAGGGACTGTTCGACAAGATCGGCATTCAGATGGACGCGATCCACATCGGCGACTTCAAGTCGGCCATGGAGCCCTACACGCGAACCGCGCCGAGCGAAGAGAACGCCAAGATGATCAACTGGCTGCTGGACGGGATCTACGAGCGGCTGGTGAACATCATTGCCGTGGGGCGCAAGCTCAGCGCCAGCGAGGTCAAGGCGGCCATCGACGTGGCGCCGCTGATGTCCGAGACGGCCAAGGAGCGCAAGTTCGTGGACGAGGTCGGCACGTTTCCCGGGTTCAAGCAGATGGTGCGCAAGGAGTACGGCAAGGACGTGGCGGTCGAAGTCGACTACGGCAAGGACGACGGGCTGAAACTGGACATGTCGAACCCGTTCGCGATCTTCCAGATGTTCAGCGAGGCGATGGAGCGCGGGGCCGAGGGCCGGCGGCCGGGTGTGGCGATTGTGTACATCGACGGCCCGATCACCACCGGCAAGAGCCAGCCGGGCATGCTGGGCGGGGGTGGGACGGTGGGCAGCACGACCATCCGCGCCGCGCTGGAGGAGGCCCGCGCCGACGACGCCGTGAAGGCGGTCGTGCTGCGCGTCGATTCCCCCGGCGGGTCGGCGGTTGGATCCGACATCATGTGGGATGCCGCCACGCGCCTGGCGGCCGAGAAGCCGCTGGTGGTCAGCATGGGTGACGTGGCGGGCAGCGGGGGCTACTACGTCTCCATTCCGGGTGACGTGATCTTCGCCGAGGAAACGACGCTGACGGCCTCGATCGGCGTGGTGGGCGGCAAACTCGTCACGCGCGGGCTGACCGACTGGGCCGGACTGAGCTTCACCGAGTTTGAGCGCGGCAAACGCTCGGGGCTGTCGAGCTCCAATCGCCCGTGGACGGAGGACGAGCGCAAGTGGGTCGAGGGCTACATGCTCGACGTGTATGAGCAGTTCAAGGGACGCATCATGAAGTCGCGCGGGCCGCGCATCAAAGGCGAGCTGGAGAAGATGGCCGGCGGCCGCGTCTTCACCGGCAAGCAGGCCAAGGAGCTCGGCCTGATCGACGAGATCGGCGGGCTGCACGACGCGATCAAGCACGTGGCCGGCAAGGTCGGCCTGGAGAGCGACTGCCCGATCTACGAGTACCCGCGCAAAAAGGACCTGGGCGACATTCTCAAGGAGCTCTTCGGCGAGCACGGCCAGGATGAGTGGCACATCGCGGCCGACCAAGCCGGATCGCGCGGCTCCGGGGCGGCGCTGGAGCGGCTGCTGCGGGCGGTGGCTCAGGTCGCCGGCGCCGGGGCGGGGATGGACGTCAGTCCCCTCGCGGGCGGTGCGCTGCTGGACCGGCTGGCGCCGCGGCAGGCGGCCCAGTTCCTGAACGGCCTGCGCAATGCCGCGCTGCTTCAGGAGGAGCGCGTCGGCATGTTCATGCCGTTCGACCTCGACCTGCGGTAGCGGCAGGGTTACGGGCCTGGTCATGCGCGCGGCGCGAGCGACCGCCTCGCGCCGCGCCGGCTTGACGGCGGCGGGAGCGGTGGCCGCGATCGCCCCCGGACACCTCAACGCGGCCCCGACTCGCATGCTCCCGTCCCCGCCGACTGGCGCGGCAACCTGGTCACGCTGGCTGGGGCTTAACGCCTCGACCGCGGCGATTTTCGCCACGGTGCTGCTGGTCAGCGCGGGCAGCGAGCTGTGGTCGCCGCTGCTGCCGGCGTATCTGAAGGCGCTCGTGAGCCGGGCCGCGGCCGGGGACGCGACGATCCTGCTGACGATCGGGCTGTACGGGGCGTTGGCCGACATGATGGAGGCCGCCAACTACTACGCCGGCGGCGCGCTCACGGGCCGGCTCAACACGCGCCGCGCCCTGCTGCTGTTCAATCTGCTGCCGCTGGCCGGGCTGGCCCTGCTGTTGGGTTGGCCCTCGCCCGTGGCGGTGTTCCTGGCGATCCCGTTCGTGTCGATCTGGGACAGCGTTTCCGCGCCGGCGACCATGGCGGTGGTGGGGGAGTCGCTGCCCGCGGACCGCCGAACGATGGCATTCTCGCTCCAGGCGATCGCGCGGCGGGTGGCGCGAATCGTGGCCAACGCCGTCGGCGGCGCGCTGGTCTGGGCGCTGGGCCAGACGGCGGGAGTTCGCGCCGGCGCGGGAGCGGCGGCGCTGATGGTGCTCGGGGCGTGGGGGATCCAGTTCCGGTTCATGCACACCGCCACGCGCGACGCGGCGGTAATCATCCATCGCCCGCGGGCGATGCTGGCGTCGTGGCCGGCGAACCTGAAGCGGCTGCTGGCGGCCGACATCCTCGCGCGCTGGGCCGAGGGCATCCCGCGCCCGTTCATCATCCTGTTCTGCATGCCGCTGCTGGCCGAGCACGCCCGCGACGGCGCGGCCCTGTACGCATCCCTGCTCCTTCCGGTGCAATCGATCACGAACATCGTGCTGTACGTGCTGGTGGGCCCGCTCGCCAGCCGGGCCGGGTACGCCAAGCGCCCCTACATCGGCCTGACGTTCCTGTTCTTCGCGCTGTTTCCGGTGGCGCTGGCTCTGCTCGGTCCGAGGTTCGGGGCGGCAGGGCTGGTGCTGGCATTCGTGGTCGGGGGGATGCGCGAGCTGGGCGAGCCGGCGCGAAAGGCGATGATCGCCGAACTGGTCCCGTCCGAGGCGAAGGCGCAGTCGATCGGGCTCTACTGGGCGGTACGCGGCGCGGCGGTGATGGTCGCGCCGCTCGTCGGCGCAGGGTTGTGGCTGGCGGGCGACGCGCTGCGGCCGGGACTGGGGCCGACGCTGATGTTCGCCGCGTCCGGCGCGGCCGGGCTGGTTGGGGCGGCCTATTTCTACGCGCGCTTCGGGCGGAGAGGCTCGTGAGGCGGTTGCGCGGCGCGGGTCGAGTTTCGATGCGCGTCGCTATCATGGCGCCCCGGCCGGCGCAATCCCGCGTCCGAGCCGAACCGGAAGGTGAGCCCCATGCAGGTACCCCCCGTCGATTGGCTGCGCAAGATGGTCAGGGACGAGCTGCGCCAACGGCGCGAGGAGGGCTGCCGGATCGCGGCGGACGCGGACGTGCGGCTGGAAGCCATGGCCGACCGCGACGCGTTGCTGGGGTTCTACGAGGAGCTGACGCGTCAGCAACCGGGCGGCGACTTCCCGTTCGACGAGCCGTCGGACCTGGCCGGCATCGTCGCGTCGCGGCCGGCGGGTGGCTCCGAGGCGCGAAGGGCGCGGCCCGGGCCGGAGGTGTCGGACCGGATTCACGGCGGGTGGCTGGGGCGTTGCGCGGGCTGCGCGCTTGGGAAACCGCTGGAGAGCCCGCCGTTCATGACCAGCGCGGCCAACGTCAAGACGTACCTGGCGCTGGACGGGTCCTGGCCGCTGGCGGATTTCGTGCGCTGGAACCCGGACGCCGCCCGCGCGGTCGGGCTGGAGAGCATGCACAGCCAGGCGTCGCAGCGCGGGCAGGTGCGCTACATGGAATCCGACGACGACCTGCGCTACACGATCATGGGGCTGGACATCCTCGAGCGGCGCGGGGCGTCCTTTGAGACGCGCGACGTGGCGCACTGGTGGTTGTGGCACCTGCCGGCGGCGCGGTGCTTCACCGCGGAGGAGGCCGCGTATCGCAACATCGGGCTGTTGGGCCGGACGCACGACGCCGCGGCGTTGACGTCGGCGGAGCTGGAGTTTGTGCGCACGTACATGAACCCGTACCGCGAGTGGATCGGAGCGCAGATCCGTGCCGACGGGTGGGGACTGGCGTGCCCCGGCGACCCGCAGCGTGCGGCGGAGTTCGCGTGGCGTGACGCGTCGCTGTCGCACGTCAAGAACGGCATCTACGGGGAGATGTACTGCGCGGCGATGATCGCGGCCGCGCTGGTGCTCGACGACCCGCGCGAGATCGTGCAGGCGGGGCTGGCGCAGATTCCGGACCGCTCGCGCCTGGCCGACGCGATCCGCCGCACACAGTCGGCGTGCGCCGGGCTGGGCTTTGACGCGGGGAGGTTCGAGGAGGGCATCGCGTTCGTGTGGCGCGAGTTCGGCGGCTATGACCCGGTTCACACGATCAACAACGCGGCGGCGGTGACGATGTCCCTGCTGCTGGGCGGGCGGGACTTCGAGCGGGTCATCACGACCGCCGTGATGTGCGGACTCGATCCGGACTGCAACGGTGCGACCGCCGGATGCATCGCGGGGGCGATGCTGGGCGCGCAGCGGCTGCCGGCGAAGTGGACGGCGCCGCTGAACGACACGCTGTGGAGCGAGATTCCGGGATTCCACCCGATCGCGATCAGCGCGTGTGCGGCACGGCACGCGGAGGTCGCGCGGCGCCTGTAGCGTACGCGCCGCGCGGCGTGGAGACGGAACAGTCGGTCGCCCAGGCATGGCGCTCGACCGGCTAGCCCGCGTGGCAACCGGCCAGCCAACCGGCCAGCTTTCCCACGGCCTCGGCGACGATGTGCCAGAAGGCGGCGGCGGCGACGACGTGCCCGGCGGTGATTGCGTGCGCGAGCATCACCAGGAGCCCGTCAGATTCGAGCAGCCCGATCGCGTAGATCAGGATCGGGACGATGAAGATCAGGTTCGAGCCGGGGATCGGCAGCGGCAACGACAGCCCCGCCGCGTGCCAGATCAACGCCAATCCGCAGACCGACCACCCTACGCCGCGCGTCAGACCCTCGAAGCGCGGCCTCGCGACGCGCTCCAGCCCGGCGGTCCAGCGCGTCAGCCGGTCGCTGATCCAGCGCAGCGTTCGGATCGAAACCGCGCGGGCCCGGAGCCTTCTTGGCAGCCAGGGCCGGTGCATGCCGGCTGCCATCTGCACGGCGCCGAAGGCGATGGCGATCCCGAACGGGACGGAGACGCCCGGCAGGGGGAGCGAGCACAGCGCCAGGAATGCGATCATGACGCTGAAACCGGCGTGGTGCGTGCGATCGACGATGTCGCCGATGGTCAGGTCCGTCACGGCGGCGGGTGCGGCGTCGCCGCGTGCCGCGTCGCGCGCCTCTGCGCCCAGCTCGGCCAGGATGCGCGAAAGACGGATGCCGCGCGGCGGGTCGGGGGTCACGTGCGGGGTGCTCGGCGGCGGTGGAGGCTACGCACTGGGGGTCGGGATTCTCGCGCAAGGGCAGGCACGCCTAGTCTCCGGCGGCGGCCTGGTGGCAAAGGAAGAGGACGGCCATGCGGACGGCCAGCCCGTTGGTGACCTGGCGAAGGATGCTGGAGCGCGGGCCGTCGGCGACGTCGGCCGCCAGCTCGATGCCGCGGTTCACCGGTCCCGGGTGCATCACGAGCACGTCGGGCTTGCAGCGCGCCAGGCGCTCGCGGCTCATGCCGAACAGGCGCACGTACTCGCGGACGGAGGGGAAGGGGCTTGCGGTCTGGCGCTCGGACTGGATGCGCAGCATGTTGATGACGTCCATCTCGGGCAGGATGGCGTCGAAGTCGTGAACGACGCGCGCCCCGAGCTGCTCAAAGGCGCGTGGGACGAGGGTCGGGGGCCCAACGAACGTGACGTTGGCGCCCAGCCTGAGCAGGCCGATGAGGTCCGAGCGGGCCACGCGCGAGTGTGCGATGTCGCCGACGATGGCGACGTTGAGGCCCTGGACGCGGCCCTTGATCTCGCGGATGGTGAAGAGGTCCAGCAGGCCCTGGGTGGGATGCTCATGCTGGCCGTCGCCGGCGTTGATGACGCAGCAGTTCACGGACTGGGCCACGTGCAGCGCTGCGCCGGCCGCGGAATGTCGCAGGATCATGAAATCGACGCCCATGGCCTCGATGTTGCGGGCGGTGTCGCGCAGGGACTCGCCCTTCTGCGTGGAGGAGGACTTTTCGCTGAAGTCGAGCACGTCGGCCGAGAGGCGCTGGGCGGCGAGGGTGAAGCTCATGCGCGTGCGCGTGCTCTCCTCGAAGAACATGTTGACCGTGACGTGCCCGCGCAAGGCCGGCACCTTCTTGACGCTGCGGGTCGAGACTTCCTTGAACCCCTCGGCGGTTTGGAGGCAGTGCAGGATCTCCTCGCGGGAGAGGTCCTCCAGCCCCAGCAGGTGCTTATGGCGCCAGCGGACGGCTTCAGCGGCGCGGATCATACGAGCTCGACCTCGTCCACTCCGTCGACCTCGACCAGCTTGACCTTGACGATGTTGTCGGCGGCGGTCTCGGTGCGCAGGGCGACGAAGTCGGGCTGGATGGGGAGCTCGCGCCAGCCGCGGTCCACCAGCACCGCCAGCCGGATGGCGCGCGGCCGGCCCAGGTCGGTCAGCGCGTCCAGCGCCGCGCGCACGGAGCGCCCGGTGTAGAGCACGTCGTCCACCAGCACCAGCCACGTGTCCGTGATGTCGAAGTCGATCTCGGTGCGGCGGACGGTGGCGTGCGGGCCGATGGTGGTCAGGTCGTCGCGGTAAAGCGTGATGTCCAGGGCGCCCGAGTGGATGCGCGGAAAGCCGTTGCCGCCGAAGCAGGGCAGCATGCGCCGCGCGATGACCTCGCCGCGGCGGCGGATCCCGACGATGGCGACCGGGACGTCGCGCGGCGCCGCGGCCGCGATGTCGCCCGCGAGCCGCTCAATGGCCTGCTGAGTGCCGCGCGGGTCGAGCAGAATCCTCTTCATCCGCAGTAGCCTAGCCGGAACCCGTGCAGGCGCGAAGCGGCGATCGCCGGAGCGCGGACAGGATTGGTACGATCGGTTCCGACACGCTAGGATGAGCGTTCTCCGGACCGACGGTTCTCCTCGGCGGGCTGAACGGCCGTGGTGTCCGGCGACCCGCAGTCCGGCATCGCGGGTGGGCCGGCGCGACGTCTGAAACAGGATCCCGATGACAGGTGCGATCTTCATCAGCGCGGCACTCGGTCTCGCGGTCGGGTGTTGGTTGGGGCTGCGCTGGCGAGGCGCGGCGTCGGCGTCGCGGGCGCGGGAAGAGGCCGGGACGCCGGGGTCGGCGATTCCGGGCATGGGTCCGCCCGATTCCGCGGTGTTGGACGCGGTCGCGCTGGGACTGCGCGAGGCGTCGGAGAGGCGAGAGACAGCTCGGGCCGGGGTTCGCGGAGCGACGGTCGCGTCGCGCGCCGCGGGCGATGGGCGCGGCCTGACCACGACGGTGCCGCTGCACGGCATGTCGCCCAGCGACCTTGCGGCGCGGAACGCGGCGATCCTGGAGTCGTCCATGGACGGCTTCTTCGTGGTGGGGGACGACTACCGTTTCCAGGAGGTCAACGCCGCGTTCTGCCGCATGTTGGGGTACGCCCGCGCGGAGTTGATGGAGCTGAAGCTCACCGACCTGGAGTTGCCGGACACCGACGGCCGCGGCAATACGCAGATCTCGCGGACCGGGCACCACCTGTTCTCGTCGCTGCTGCGACGCCGCGACGGGCAGCCGGTCGAGCTGGAGGTCAGCGTGATCACGCTGCGCGGGCAGCGCGGCAAGACGCTGGTGGGGTTTGCGCGCGACGTGACCGAGCGGCGTCGCGCCGAGCAGGCGCTGCGGGATCGGGAGAAGCAGTACCGCAGCCTGGTCGAGACGTCGCACGACCTGATCTGGTCGGTGGATCTGGAGGGGCGGTGGACGTTCGTCAACGCCGCCGTGCGGCGGATCTACGGCTACGAAGTCGAGGAGATGCTCGGGAGGCCCTTCACCGACTTTCTCGACCCGTCGCGGACGGAGCGGGACATGAAGGTGTTCTCGCTGGTCAAGAACGGGGTCCCGCACTTTCATTACGAGACCGTTCACGTCCGCAAGGACGGTACTCCGATCACGCTGGCGTTCAACGCCATTCCGCTGCGCGACGAGCAGGGGCGGGTGGTCGGAACGACCGGGACGGCGACGGACCTGACGGAGCGGCGGCACGTACAGGAGCGGCTGCGTCAGGCCATGGAGCGGACCGAGGCGCTCGTCTCGCGCATGCCGCTGGGCTGCGCGGTCTGGACGCCCGAGGGCCGGGCGCAGGAATGGAACCAGGCGGCGGTCGCGATCTTCGGCTACACGCCGGACGAAGCGATCGGCCGCGCGCTGGAGGACCTGGTGGTCTGGGAGGGGAACCGGGACGAGGTGGGGGCGATGTGGCGGGCGCTGCTGGGCGGCGCGCCGCACTTTCAGACCGTGATGACGAATCGCCGCCGGGACGGGAGCACGCTTCGCTGCGAGTGGATCGCGACCGTGCTCCACGACGAAGGGGGCCAGATTTCGGCCATTGCGACGCTGCTGCGCGACGTCAGCGAACGCGAGCGGTTCGAGGCGCAGCTGCGCCAGACCCAGAAGTCCGAAAGTCTCGGGCTGCTGGCGGGCGGCGTGGCGCACGACTTCAACAACTTCCTGGTCGGAGTGCTGTGCAACGCGTCGCTGGCGCTGGACGAGCTGGAGCCGGACTCGCCCACCCGCGCCCACCTGACCAAGATCGTCAACGCGTCGCGCCGCGCGTCGGAGCTGACGCGGCAGATGCTGGCGTATTCGGGCCGCGGCACGTTCGACATCCGCACGCTGGACCTGACACGTCTGATCGAGGACCTGGGGGACCTGCTGCGGGCGACGATTCCCAAGACGGTCACGCTCACGATCAACAACCAGGCCGACCTGCCCGCCATCGAGGCCGACCCGGGGCAGATCCAGCAGGTGCTGATGAACCTGCTGATCAACGCCGCGGAGGCCATCGGCGATCGACCCGGCGTGGTGGCGGTGTCGTCCTACTCGCAGCGCCTCGACGCGCGGCAGATCGGCGTCATGTTTCCGACCCAGAGCCTGGTGCCCGGCACATACGTCTGCCTGGAAGTGAGCGACACGGGCTGCGGGATGGACGCCGAGACGCAGGCGCGCATCTTCGACCCGTTCTTCTCCACCAAGTTTCCCGGCCGGGGGCTCGGACTGGCCGCGATTCTGGGCATCGTGCGCTCCCACCACGGGGCGCTGCGCGTCACCAGCGAGCCCGGCGTCGGTACGGTGTTCACCGTGCTGCTTCCCGCGTCGCAGCGCGAGACCGCGCCGTCCGCGGCGCCCAAGCCCCAGGCCGAGCTGCCCGACGGATTGACCGCGCTGGTGATCGATGACGAGGAGGACGTGCGGGAGGTGCTGGCCCTGGTGCTGCGCCGCCGCGGCGTGCGGGTGCTTCTGGCGGATTCGGGTCCGGCGGCGCTGGACCTGTTTCGCGCGCATCGGAACGACGTGGACGTGGTTCTGCTCGACCTCACCATGCCGGTCATGAGCGGGGAGGACGTTCTGCGCGAGCTGCGCGAGATCGATCCGCAGGTGCGCGTCATCCTGTCCAGCGGCTACGCCCAGGACGCCGCCATCCGGCGGCTCGCGTCGGACTCGCGCGCTTCCTTCATTCAGAAGCCCTTCACCGCCGACGACCTGGCCGAGAAGGTCTGCGCCGCCCTGGCGTAGGGCGGCGCCGCGCTATGGCGCCGGCTGCGATTCCGGGGGGACCGGAACGGTCAGCGTCGGCAGGCGGAACGGCTCGCCGCGCGAGATGTGCTGGATCATGTTGAAGATGGGACCGGTGGTCAGCGTGCGCCGGCGTGACTCGGGGTAGCCCAGCGACCCGAAGTCCAGCAGGGAACCGTCTACGCGGTGGCACGCGTCGCAGTGCAGGGCCGCATCGCGCCGCAGGGGATGAACGGAACGCAGCATCGCGTCGCGTCGCTCGCCCGCGGCGCCGGCGCCCTCGGACAGGAACTGCTGGACGGCGGCCTGCGTACCGGGGTGCGCCAGCATCGGAAGGCCGTCGGCGCCGAGCAGTGCCAGCTTCGCGCCGTACGATCCCCGGGCCGCGCGACCCGCCGCCTGCCGCGCCGCATCGAGCAGGCCCGGCATGGCCGGGCTCGACGGGCGCACGGCATGAATGTCGTCGGCGGCACGGATCAGCGCAGGATCCCCTTCGCTCTGTTCGGCCGCCGTCCGAAGCCACCCCACGATTGCGCGATGCTCGTCGGCCGACAGCGTCGCGGCTCGGTCTCGCAGCCGCGCGTCCAGCCAGCCGATCGCCGACAGCAGCGCGGGCGGTTCCGTGACGCGCCCCTGGCGCAGCTCGTACCACGCCAGCGGCAGCGGCGAGCGCTCCGACGCGAAGTGACACACGCCGCAGTGGATGCTGGTGGCGTGCATGTTGAGGAACGCGCGCACCTCCTTGCGGCGGCCGTGGGGCAGCGGTGCATGGCACCCGCTGCGCGTGCAGTCGTTGGGCGGATCGTGCTGAATCCAGGTGTCGAAGCGGTGGTAGTGCGAGAGCGGGGAGCGCGGGTTCTCCACCGCGCTGAGCCCGAGCCAATCCGGCCTGGCGCCGTGGAGCAGCGCCTCGTCCAGGCGGCGCGGGACGTCGCTGATCTGGGCCGGGACGTCGGACGGCGTGATCAGGGACACCAGCAGATAGCGGATCGAACGATAGCTGAGCCAGACGATGAGCGCGATCAGCGCCGCGGCGTAGGCGCGGCGCAGCAGGTCCAGGCCGGCGCGGCGCAGGAACCAGGCGGCGGCCCGCACCGCGCCGTAGAGACTGCGCCAGACCGAGCGCGCCAGTCGGCCAGGCTCAGCCATGAGCCGCCTCCGGCTCGTCCAGCCCCAGCGCTCGGGCCGTGTCGATGACGTACTGTCCGTGCTCCTCGGCCAGCTTGGTGACCGGGGTCTGGCCGGTCAGGGTCGCCAGGGACAGGGGGAAGACCGCGGGATTGAGCACCACGTTGTAGATGTGCAGGATTCCGACGTGGATGACGGCCAGGAACGCCTCGTACGTGTGGATGATCGTGGCCAGGTTGAACGCCCGTCCGCTGAGGAAGTGGGAACTGAGTTGCTCGCCCCAGAGCATGAGCCCGGTGATGCCCAGCAACGTCGTTCCCCACAGGACGCCGAAATACTCGAACTTCTCACTGACCGTGAATCGCCCGAAGAGCGGCCGCTCGCGCCGCAGCCCGACCAGGTAGCTCAGCAGGTGTCCGGCCTGGCGGAAATCGTGGAGGGTGAGCGCGATGGGCAGGCTCGCCAGGGCGTTCATCCAGCCACGACTGTCTCCGTTGAGGTGCAGCGACACCGCGCGGCGCGTGACTCCGGCGGCGATGTGCAACAGGTGCAGAGCGAACCCGACGACCAGCGCGATTCCGGCCCAGTGATGCAGCACGCGCGCGGTGGCGAGCCCGCCGAAGAGCCGGATGGTGGCCCCGGCCCAGTACTGGTCGGCGAACTTCATCGGAAAGCCGGTGAGGCACAGAAGTGCGAACAGGACCGTGAGCAGCCAGTGCTGGATGCGCTGGGGCAGGCTGAAGCGCTGAAGCAGCGCTGCCCCGTCGGGGCGCGCCAGGATCCGTTGCGCCATGACGGCGACGCCGCGACTGGCGTGATGATGGCGGCCGATCAGGAGCTGGGCGAGTTCCAGGAGAACGATGACCGCGGACGGCCCGAACGAGATGATCGTCAGCAGGATGAAACCGACCGCGAGCGCAAAGTCGATCGTCCCGCGTGCGCTCGGCAGGTCCAGGTGGACGGCGTTCTCGGCGAGGGTCTTCTCCGCGCCGGGGTGGCAGGTCGTCGTCCGGCAGGAGTCCGCCACGTGCGTGGGATGGACCGACGACAGCGGGTTGTCCGGCCCGCGCATCAGGTGCGCGTTCTCACCGGCGCGAATGTGGCAGGACACGCAGTTGGCCGTGGTCACGTCGCCCAGCAGGGCGGCCTTCCCGTGAAAGCTTCGGACGTAACTGGCGACGGCGTCGGGGAGTTCCCGCGGCGTGCGAACCGCGGGGTCGCTGTGGCAGGTGGCGCAGACCTGGGCTACCTCGAGCGACGGTCGCGCCGTCAGGAGCCGCGACGACACGTGCAGCAGGTAATACTGCGTGTCGAGCGGAATCTGCGTCGTGTGGCACACGTCGCAGCGATCGAGCGCGTTGTCGGTGGACTCCAGCCGCGCATGGGCGGCGACGTTTCGAAAGACGGGCTCGTCGTGGCAGTACAGGCAGATCGACTGGTTCGGCTCGAGCAGGGGTCCGCCGGTGAAGCTCAGGTCGCGCAGAACGCCCTGCGTGTGAACGCTCTGTTCGAGCATGCGGGCGATGTTCTCGTGGCTGAAACGGCGTTCCGGGGCGGTTCTGCTGGCCAGGTGGCATTGGCGGGTGCAGTCTACGGGCGTCGACGTCAGGTGCGGCACGACCCCGACTTCGTCGCGGTTGTGGCAGTCGGTGCACGCGAGACGGGCGTGCGGCCCGCGCAGGTTGTGGACGTAACCTGGATCGACGTAGAACAGCCGCACGCGGGCCGACGTCGGGTCGAGCCGGGACAACCCGGCGTATTGGTGACAGTAGAGGCAGTTGTCGCGATCCTGCGCCGAGACGAGATTCGGGAGCACCAGCGCCGCGAGGATCGGGATGCAGGCTTGGCGGGGCAACATCGCTTTCGATGTAACCGAACCGCATGCCGCGTGCCAGTGAGCGCGCCGGGGGCAGACCGGTTTTTTTGGGACGTGGACTTGGCGCGCCAAATGCAGTGCGGATATGCTGCTCGCGAAGGTTGGGTGTTCACGTCGAGTGTCGTGTGCGTCGATTGGCCGGTCGACGTGCTGCTGTTGGCAGGTAACCGCAATTTCGGAGGACGTTTCGTGACCGCACAAAGGCCCCGATTGGGTTCGGGCCGGGTATTCCTGGCACTCGGAGTGTCGTTGACGTTATCGCTCGGGGCGGGATGCCCGCAGCTCTTCCCGACCGATAACACGAACACGAACGACAACACGGACGGGAATACGAACGGCAACACCAACACGAACACCAACACCAACACGAACGACAACGTGAACGACGGGGGAGGGGGCGACAGCGGCGTCGCCGGCGTGTTCATCGGCTCGGAGCGCTGTTCGCTGTGCCATGCCCGGACGCACGCTTCGTGGGCGGAAACGCTTCACGCTCGTGCGTACGAGACGCTGGAGCGAATCGGGCAGGCGGAAAACGCGGCCTGCGTGGGGTGCCACACCGTCGGCTTCGGCGAGACCGGCGGGTGGGTCGATCGGGCGACGACGAATTCCCTGGCGGGCGTCGGCTGCGAGGCCTGCCATGGCGGTGCGCGGGAGCACGCGGAGAACGCGTCGGACGCGACGCTGCGGCCCACGATCGACATCTCGGCCGAGGTCTGCGGGCGCTGCCACACGGGCGCGCACCATCCGAACTACGACGATTGGCTGACGACCGGTCACGCGACTGTGACGGAGAGCCCGGCGGAGGACTTCTTCGAGGGCTCGGCCCTGAACAACTGCGGCAAGTGCCACTCGGGAGATTACTTCTACCGCGCGCTGATCAAGGGCGAGACGCTTGCCGACGACGCGCTGGCTGGGACGCCGCCGGAGGAATTACACGCAGTTGAGTGCGCGATTTGCCACAATCCGCACCAGAAGACCGGCAACGCCCCGACGCCGGAGGACGGGCGCGACTACCAGTTGCGGTTCCCGGAAGTTGCCAGCCCGACGCCTACGAACACGATCGACGCGGTGACGAATCCGGCGCGGTTCAACCTGTGCGGGCAGTGCCACCATGACCGAGGTCGGACGTGGCTGGAGACGTCCCGTGCACCGCACCACAGCAACCAGTCGAACGTGTTCGCGGGCGAGATGCCGCTGCCGGAAGACTCGGACGTCCTGGTGTTCAGCGCGGTGTCGGTGCACTCGTTCGCCAAGGAGCAGTGCGCGACGTGCCACCTTTACCGGCAGGATTTCGAGAGCGAGGAAGCGCCGGCGATTTCCGGTCACACGTTCCAGGTGAATACGCTGAGCTGCACGACGTCCGGGTGTCACCCGTCGTCGGCACAGGCGGACGCCGCCAAGGCCACGCTCCAGGGGTCGGTGCAGGCCCGTCTGGACGCGATCCGGAACCGGCTGGGTGATCCCACGACCTGGGAGTACCGCACCGCGGGCGGCCCGGATGCAGATGGACAGAAGCTGCTGTCCGACGAGATCAAGCAGATCCGGTTCCTGTACTACTACGTGGCCAACGACGGCAGCCTGGGCATCCACAATCCGGCGTACGTGAAGTCGATTCTGGATAAGGCCGAGGACCTGCTGACCAGCATCGGTCGATAGAAGTCCTGCGGTCCGGGCTTTGCCCCGGACGGACGGACGGACGGACCGGAATCCGAAAGCACCGCGGCGAGGCGTGTTGATCGCGCCTCGCCGTTTTCGCGTGGCGGGGATGCTTGGTCCGCGAGCCGGCGGGCGGGCGGGGGAGAAAGCGGCGCCGGCGGTGCTCCAGGACGGGCTTCGGCAGGAGCGGCGGGACGGATGGCACGGTTGCTGACGGTATTCCGCGCGCTGTTTCGCGAGGCGGTGCTGACGATGATTCAGTACCGCGCGGAGAGCTTCCTGTGGGCGATCTGGGGCATCGTGTATCCGGTGGTGACCTTGGCGATGTGGGAGGCGGCGGCGCGAGACCCGGTGGCGGCGAGCCCGATCGGGACGTACCCGCCGGGCACGCTGGCGGGGTACTTTCTGGTCACGATGGTGGTCGGGCACGTGACGACGACATGGGACGCGTTCGAGATGGGCTACTTCGTGCGCACCGGGCAGATGTCGGTGTGGCTGACGCAACCGATGCTGCCGCTGTGGCGCGCCGCGGCGGTGAACGCGGCGTGGAAGCTGTTCACGCTGACGATTCTGGTGCCGATCTGGGTTCTGGTCGCCTGGGCGATTGCGCCGCGGTTTGAGGGCGGCGCGGCGCACGTGGCGCTGGGGGTGATCGCGCTGGTGCTGGCGGCTGGGATCGCGTTCATCTGGGGGTACGTGATCGCGCTGGCGGCGTTCTGGACGACGCGAACGGACGCGATCGCCGAGTTCTGGTTCGGAGGAGCGCTGCTGTTGGGCGGGCGGCTTGCGCCGCTGGACCTGCTGCCCGGGGCGCTCCAGGTCCTCGCGGCGGCATTGCCGTTCCAATGGATGATGGGGTTTCCGACCGACGTGCTTATCGGTCGGGAGTCGATTTCGTCGGCGCTGGGCGGTCTGGGCTGGCAGACGGTGTGGTTGGCGACGGGCCTGGCGGTGTACGTTGTGGTCTGGGGGGCGGCGGTGCGAAGGTACAGTGCGGTCGGGGGTTAGCGGCAGGGGGCGAGCCGTTGCGAGCATGCGACTTTGTGATATAATTCACAAAGTTGGACGGATGTCGGGCCATCGCCAGGCTGACGGCGACGCACGAAACTGATTGATGACGAAGACAGCGGCGGACCCGGTGGTGGGGCTCGCTCCGGAGCGCAGTATCGAGCGCGACGGCGCCGGGAATGAACTGCGCCCGATGACGCCGGGTACGATGGGCCGCCTGTTTGTGGTGCCGCTGCTGATTGTGGGCGTTGTGCTCACGTCGGCGGTGCTGGTGACGGTGCTGTTCGGGTGGATCGGGACTGGCCCGCAGGAGGACCTGTCGCTGCTGATCGACAAGCTGGCCGCGGGCACCGGGGAAGCGGTGGCCGGTGTGGCGCTGCTTCCGCGGGAAAAGGAGCTGTGGCTGGCCGCGATGGAAGTGGCGCGGCGTCTCCAGAACCCGGAGGAGATTCCGGCTGCCGAGCGCGACGCGGTGGGTGAGCGGCTTTGCGGGATCGTGACGCGTACGGCGGGGATCAAGCCGCACACGGACGCATCGCGGAAGCGGGTCGGGTTCATGGCGCAGGCGCTGGGCCGGCTCGGCGACGCGCGCGCGGTCGAGCCGCTGGTGGAGCTTCTGGGGTCGGAGGAGAGCGAGATTCGGTCGGCGGCGCTGCGCGGGCTGGCGGCGCTCGCGGCGCTGCCGGAAGCCCGGCGTTCGGTTCCGCGCGTGATCGGCGTGCTGGATTCGGACGCGTCGCCCGAAGTCCGGGTGCTGGCGGCCGGTGCGCTCGGTTCGCTGGGGAGGGCGGAGGACGCGGAGGTTCGCGAGGCGCTGCGGCGACATCTCTCCGACGATGAAGAAGTGCGGTGGAACACGGCCCTGGCGTTGCTGCGTCTGGGCGACGTCAGCGGGAAGGCGGACGTGCTGGAGCTGTTGGACCGGCGCTACTGGGCGAGCCGGCCGAGCCGGCCGGACGAAGCCGGACGTACGCGGCGATTGAGCGAGAACGAAATCTCGCGCAACATTCGTGCTGCGCTGGAGGCGTTCACGCGGACCGCCGACGGTGAGCTGAAGGCCGCGATCGAGACGTTGACGAACGACCACGACAACCAGGTGGCGAACGCGGCGCGGGACGCGCTGCGGCGGCTGGCGGCGGGCGACGCCCGGGGCACCCCGTAGGAACGAGACATGGCGACGAAGGACCTGGTCACGAAAGTCTGGATCGACCCGGGTTGCATCGTGTGCGATGCGTGCGAGGACACGGCGCCGACGGTGTTCGAGGTGACGGACGACTCGTGCATCATCCGGCCGGCGGCACTGGACGCCGAGTTCACCAAGCCGATCACCGACCTGATCGTCGCGGCGGCCGAAGAGTGCCCGGTGAACGTGATCAAGTATGAGACGGCGCCGTTCGAGGTTCCGGACGCGGCGGTGGAGGCTGCGGCGCCGGAACCGGCGGCGGCTTCGGCCGCGGAGGCGTCGCCCGCGGAGGCGCCTGCTCCGGTCGCGACGGGTGCGCCCAGGGCTGCGGCGGCGGCGCCGAAGTCCGGGGCCGCGCCCAAGGCGGCGGCGAAGTCTGCGCCGGAAGCGCCGGTGGATGCGACGCTGCGGCGGATGCTGGAGACGACGACATCGCGCGGGGGCGTGGCGGGCCGGGAGAAGTCGGCGGCGCTGTCGATGTCGCGGCAGTACAAGGAGTCTGCGGCGAGCAAGCTGCCCCCGGACGCGCGGTTCATGCGGATGGTGGAGGCGGGGCGGGAGGCGGCGGGGAAGGCGGGTCCGGTGACGCGGCGAGACGTGGTGAAGCTGACGGCGTGGTCGACCTTCACGGCGGCGACGGCGCTGGGCACGTACGGGTGCGGGGTGCGGTTCATGTTCCCGAACGTGCTCAACGAGCCCGAGAAGCGCATCCGCGTGGCGGCGATGGAGAAGTTTCGCGAGATGGCGCCTGGCGGGGTGAGCGAGGAATGGAAGCCCAAGGGGATCTGGATCGTGCGGGTGGAGGACCGCATCGCGGCGCTGAGCACGACCTGTACGCACCTGGGGTGCATCCCGTCGTGGCTCGAGGCCGACCGCAAGTTCAAGTGTCCGTGCCACGGGAGCGGGTTCAAGCAGAACGGCATCAACTTCGAGGGTCCGGCGCCGCGGCCGCTGGAGCGCTACCGGGTCTCGGTTGAGGACGGCTGGCTGATCGTGGACAAGGGGCGGAAGTTCCAGTACGAAAAGGGCGAGTGGGAGAACCCGGACTCGTACATCGTGGTGTGATGCGGCGCGGTCTCGGGCGCGAGGCGGGCGCCGCGGATGATTCCCCGTTTCGGCGATTGCGACCTGCCGGGCGGTGTCTGGTGGAAGGCACATGAGCGTTCTGAATCGAATCGGCGAAGCGATCACGAACTCGCAGGTGTGGGGTTCGATCTTCCGGCACGGCGCGCCGAAGGACCGGCGGACGCGTGCGATGGTGATTCTGTCGAACGTGTTTCTTCACCTGCACCCGGTGGCGGTGCGGACGAGCGGGATCAAGCTGAGCTTCACCTGGTGCATGGGGGGACTGACGTTCTTCATATTCCTGGTGGAGGTGATCACGGGCGTCCTGCTGATGTTCTACTACCGCCCGACGGTGGAGTACGCGTACGCCGACATACAGGGGCTGAGGGCGCACGTGACGCTGGGTCTGCTGCGGGAGATTCACCGGTGGGGTGCGCACGCGATGGTGATCGCGATCTGGCTGCACATGATGCGCGTGTTTCTGACGGGGAGCTACAAGCCGCCGCGCGAGTTCAACTGGGGCGTGGGGGTGGTGCTGCTGGTGCTGACGCTGCTGCTGAGCTTCACGGGCTACCTGCTACCGTGGGACCAGTTGGCGATGTGGGCGATCACGGTGGGGTCGAACATGGCGCGTGCGACGCCGGTGCTGGGACATGAGGGTCCGGGCTCGCAGTTGCCGTTCATGTACATCGGGGGTGCGCCGATCGTCCACGCGGGGTCCGACGCGCGGTTCGGGCTGCTGGCGGGGACGTTCGTGGGCGAGAACGCGCTGTTGCGGTTCTACGTGCTGCACTGCGTGGCGATCCCGATCGCGGTTTCGGTTCTGATCGCGGTGCACTTCTGGCGGATCCGCAAGGACGGCGGCATCAGCGGTCCCCTGTGAACGGCAAGCGGCGAAGGGCCAACAGCGAGTGAACGGACATGCTGGCTGAAAGCGGCGCGTTTCAGAGCGTCATCAACTTCTTCTTCTCCCCGAGCATCATGTTCATCGGCTCGGCGGCAATCCTGACGGCGTACTGCTTCGGGCGTCGCGTTCTGACGCGGCCGGTGCCGGCGGTGGTGGCGTTCTTCGCGTTCACGGCGGTGTACGTGTGGCTGTGCCTGGAGATCAAGGACGCGGAGAACCGGCGGATCGCGCTGTTTCCGGACAACTTTCCGATCACGCTGATGCTGTACTCGACGTTCAGCCTGATCTGGCTGGCGACGCGCAAGGCGGTGCTCAACGACGAGCGGATCGCGCGGGGCGAGCCGCTGATGGAGGAGGGCGCCGACGACAAGGTCCTGTGCTGGCCGGACCTGGTGTACACGGAACTGATCTGCATGGTGCTGGCGACGGTGGCGCTGGTGGTGTGGGCGATCGTGCTGAAGGCGCCGCTGGAGCCGCCCGCCAACCCGATGGACATTCCGAATCCGTCGAAGGCGCCGTGGTATTTTCTCGGCCTGCAAGAGCTGCTGGTCTATTTCGACCCGTGGATCGCGGGGGTGCTGCTGCCGGGGTTCATCATCGTGGGGCTGATCGCGATTCCGTACATCGACAAGAACCCGAAGGGCAACGGGTACTACACGTTCAAGGAGCGCTGGCTGGCGATCTACATGTTCCACTTCGGGTTCGTGATCCTGTGGGTGGTGCTGATCATGCTGGGCACGTTCCTGCGTGGGCCGAACTGGAACTTCTTTCCACCCGGGCAGCAGTGGGACCCGCACAAGTCGGCGGCGCTGCTGAACATCAACGTGTCCGAGATTTTCTGGATCAAGATGCTGGGGGCGGGGCTTCCGACGCACAACCTGCTGGGGGGTCTGGTGCCGGCGTACCTGGTGCGCGAAGCGCCCGGGATCGTGCTGCTGCTGCTGTATTTTTCGGTGATCCCGATGATCCTGGCGCGGACGGTGTTCCGGAAGCTGCGTGAGGACATGGGGCTGGTGCGCTACGCGATCTTCATGATGCTGTTCATGACGACGGTACTGGTGCCGCTGAAGATGATGGGGCGCTGGACGTTCAACCTGAAGTACATCGTGGCGATTACGGAGCTGTTCTTCAACGTGTGAAGGCCGACGGCGCCGCGAGGCGGGCCGCGATCGCACGGGTGTGACGCATGCCGATTACGACCGAGACGCTTCGCAGTCAGAAGCACCTCAACCTCATCTTCGCGCTGAGCGGGATCGCGTTCCTGCTGACGACGGTGTGGATGATGGCCGAGGACCACATGGCCCGGCCGGTGTTCGGCGACAAGGCCATCTCGTGGAAGCACCAGCAGCGCGAGTTCCAGTCCAACGTGGCGGTGCTGAGCCAGCTTGAGCTGGACCGCTACGCCGGTCCGGACTTCCAGGCGCAGCTCGACGCGGCCCGGGAGGGGCTGGACGCCGCCTCGCGCGCGGTCGAGGAAAATCCCGAGTACCAGAAGCTGAGCGGGGAGATGGCGCGGGCGCAGGCGCGGCTGGAGAAGGCGCTGCTGGCGTTCAACGACGCGAAGTCGGTGCTGGACGTGCGCCGGCAGGACTACGAGCGGGCGGACGTGCTCGACCCCGGCGCCAGGTCGCAGACGCTGGCGCGGCTGCGGGAGCAGGAGCGGCTGCTGGAGCGGGCCCAGTCGGACAAGGAGCAGGTCGAGGACCAGATTTCGGAGATGAAGAAGGCGTTGCAGGAGATCACGCGCAAGCGTGACGACGCCCGCAAGTCGCTCGCGGCGCTCGAGCGAAAGCGCGACACGGTCTCGGCCCGCCTGGCCCTCAACGCGCCCAGTTGGACCAACTGGACGCGCAACACGCTGCTCGACTTCGCCGTCCCGACCATCCAGGTCAAGCAGGTCGTACTGCCCGAGGTTCGGCGGCCGCTGAACTTCCTCGACACGTACGAGACGGACCGCTGCCAGACCTGCCACATCGCGATCGACCGCAAGGAGTTCACCGAGGAAGAGCTGGTGGTGAGCGTGCTGCTGTCGCTGGCGGCCATCAACACCGAGCGGGTCAGCCAGGGCCGGGACCTGATCCCGCTGCCGCTGGAGCTGCCGGCGCCGTCGCGGACGGACGCGGAAGGCAACGAGCTGTCGCGCGAGGAGTACCTCGCGGCGCTGGCGGTGCTGGATGATGCGCGCGAGCGTGCGGTACGCGACGCGTGGGACCGCCTGTCGCGCAGCGGCGACCGGGAAGGGCAGCGGACGCTGTACGCGGCGGCGATGAAGGCGATGAACGAGTACCGGCGGGAGGCCGGCCTGGCCGAGCTGGTGCTTGAGCACCCGCTGAAGGCGCATCCGCGGCTGGACCTGTACGTAGCGCCGGACTCGCCGCACCCGGTGGGGCGGATGGGCTGCACGGCGTGCCATGGGGGCAACGGGCAGGAGACGAACTTCACCACGGCCATCCACAGTGCGGAAACGCACGAGCAGGAGCAGGAGTGGATGCGGAAGTATGAGGGGCGGATCGACTATTCACTGGCGCACCACTGGTGGAACCGGCCGATGCTCCAGAGGAAGTATGTCGAGGCGAGCTGCGTGAAGTGCCACGCCGGCGCCGCGGACGTGGCGGAGTACGAGGGCCGCCCGCTGGCGACGCGCATCACGCAGGGCCGGCAGCTATTCGAGCAAATGGGGTGCATCAACTGCCACAAGGTCGAGGACCTGGACGGGTCGCGTCGTGTCGGGCCGGACCTGACGCACATGGCGTCGAAGCTCAAGCCGGAATTCGTGCAACCGTGGGTGTACTATCCGCGAGACTACCGCCCGAGCACGTGGATGCCGCATTTTTTCCGGCAGGAGAACAACTGGGGGCGGAGCGGCAAGCCGGGGGACCCGGATCCGGACCCGCAGCTTCGCACGGAGACGGAGGTTGCGGCGATCTCGCACTACCTGTTCACGTTCAGCGCGCCCTACGAGGCGGAGAAACCTCCCGAAGGAGTCACGGGCAGCGCGGAGCGCGGCCGCGAGATTTTTGATACGGTGGGCTGCCTGGCGTGTCACGCGGCGCTGGACCATCGGCGCTCGCCGGACGGGCCGACGCTGGGGGAATCGTGGATCACGGCGGACCTTGTGAGACGCGCAGGGCTGGAGCCTTCGAAGGCACTGTTCAAGGCGCGCAGCATGGGGTACGGGGAGAAGGCGCGCTACGCGATGGAGCACCTTGGGCCGGAGAAGCGCGACGCGGCGCTGCGCGAGCAGACGCGGCTCGAGTGGGAGCAGCGCAAGGCCGCCAAGGCCGGCGATTCCGAGCGAAGCGCGCGGATCGAGGCGGAGCTCAAGAAGCTGTACGTGCCACCGGCGTTCACGCGCTTCGCGCCGGAGCTGTCGGGCATCGGCAGCAAGGTCGGCGCCGAGTGGCTGTACGACTGGGTGCGCAATCCGCGGCACTACAGCTCGACCTCGAAGATGCCGAGCCTGCGTCTGAGCGAGCAGGAGGCGGCCGACGTGGCGGCGTATCTCGTCACGCTGAAGCACGACGAGTTCAAGCCGCACGTGTTCGAGCTGGACGACGCGCGGCGGGCGATGCTCGACCGGCTGATCCTGGCGCAGTTGGAGGGGCAGAACTCGCGTGCCGCGTCGGAGCGGATCATGCGCGACGAGGGGGGGCGGCTGACCGACGCGCTGGCGCGGGCGTTGAAGTCGATCGGACCGGACGAGGAGAAGCTGCGCGAGCGGATTCGCGGTCTCGACCCGGAAGGGGCGGGCGATCCGATCAACAAGAAGCTCGTGTTTCTCGGGAGCAAGATGATCTCGCACTACGGGTGCTACGCGTGCCACACGATCGCGGGGTTTGAGAACGCGTCGCGTCCCGGGACGGAGCTGACGTACTGGGCCGAGAAGTCGCTCAACCAGATCGACTTCGCGTTTTTCGAGCACATGTTCGAGAGCCGCCGCGGCGAGTCGTTCGAGCACCTGTACCCGGAGGACGCGGAGCACGAGCACCTGATCGAGGACGGGGGGCAGCGCGAAGTGCACGTGATGCGCAGTCACGCGTCGTTCGGGTGGCACAAGCTGCGCAACCCGCGCATCTGGGACCGCGGCAAGCTCAAGGCTCCGTACGAGAAGTTGAAGATGCCGAACTTCTTCGTGACGGATACCGAGGCCGACGCGTTGACGACGTACCTGCTGTCGCGGATGCATCCGAACGTGACGGGCAATCTCGTGCCCGACGAATCCACGCAGTTGCCGGCCATCGGGGCGGGCCGCAACCTGGCGGCGGAGCTGAACTGCGTCGGCTGCCACAACGTGGAGAACAACACGGCCACGCTGCACCAGTACATCGTGGCCAGCGCCGCGGGCGGCGGGGGGGGCGACGAGGAGGAGGAGGAGGAGGAGGAGGAAGAAGCGGACGGGGGCGAGGCCGGGGCGGGCGCCGCGGAGAAGCCGCGGACGCCGGAGCAGCAGGCGGCGGCGATCCTGGCGGCGCACGGTCTGGCGTACGACGAGCTGAACGGTCCGCCGTGGCTGCGTGGGGAGGGCGCCAAGACGCAGCATTCCTGGCTGCACGAGTTTCTTCAGAACGTGGAGATTCTCAGGCCCTGGCTGAAGGTGAGGATGCCGAGTTTCCACCTGACCAACGATCAGGCGACGACGCTGGTCCAGTACTTTGCGGCATTGAGTCGGCGCGAGGCCGACCGGCTGGCGCGTACGATGGCGCCGGTGGAGCGGTACGTGGCGTCGAAGCTGGAAGAGGCGGTCCAGCGGAACGAGGCGGTGGTGGAAGGCCGCCGTCCGGGCGACGAGTGGTACCGCGAGCCGTCGCTGAAGCGCGCGGCGCGGTTCCTGTCGGAGTACGCGATTCAGAACCGGCTGGCGACACCGCTGGACTTCGAGGCTGGGCCGGAGACGGCGGACATGCGAGCGGCGTTCGAGCGGACGAGGCGTCAGGCCGCATTTGTGCGCGAACTTTACGACGTTCACTATCCGTTTGTGGCCGGCGAGCGGAAGCGTCCGACGCCGCCGCAGTTTGAGCTTGGGCGGGAGATGCTGATCGAGAAGCTGGACTGCCTGGCGTGCCACGCGCTGGGCGACCCGGAAGTGCCGGGCGCGAACAAGAACCCATCGGCGCCGAACCTGTCGCTGGCGTTCCGGCGGCTGCGATGGGAGTGGGTGCAGAAGTGGATGCAGGAGCCGGCGTGGATCCAGCCTGGCACGAAGATGCCGCAGTGGTTCCCAAACCAGCGGTCCGCGTTTGCGGATTTCAACAACCGGGCGGAGATGGAAGGGCGCTACGGTGCGAGCGGCCCGGAGCAGATCGAGCTTCTGATGAAGTTCCTTTACGAAGCGGGCGCGCGGTCGTACACCGGCGTCCGCGGCGAGAGACAGCAGGCGTCGGCCGCCGGTGCTCCGCACGGTCCGTCCGTGGCGGGGTCGGCGGCGCAGCCCGAGGGCGACGGCGCGTCGAATCCCGTTGACGGACCCAGTCAGGAATAAGGAGAACCACGATGAATCGAGTCAGCCGAGTGATCGTCGCGGCCGTGTTGGCGGCCGCCACAGCGTCCGCGTTCGGGCAGAATGGGACGATCAAGGGCAAGGTGAACTTCAAGGGCGACAAGCCGCCCAAGTTCAAGGAGCTCAAGATGGGGGCGGACAAGTACTGCGAGAACCACCACGCGAACGACGCGGCCAAGCCGAGGCCGGAGTATTTCGTGGTGAACCCGAACAACACGGTTCGCGACGTGTTTGTGTACATCAAGAGCGGCCTGCCGAAGCAGGAGTGGCCCAAGCCGGCCAAGACGGTGCTGGACCAGGTGGGGTGCATGTACGTGCCGCACGTGCTCGGGGTGATGGCCGGCCAGGAGATCGAGATCAAGAACAGCGACGCGACGTCGCACAACATTCACGCCCTGCCGAAGGCGAACGCCGAGTTCAACTTCGGCCAGACGCAGAAGGGCATGACGAAGGTGGAGACGTTCAAGAACCCGGAGATGGCGATCAAGATCAAGTGCGACGTGCACCCGTGGATGGCCGCCTGGTGCCACGTGATGACGCACCCGTTCTTCGCGGTGACGAACGTCGAAGGCACCTTCGAGATCAAGGACGTCCCGCCCGGCGAGTACGAGCTGGCGTTCTGGCAGGAGCGTTCCGAAGAGCAGGTGATGAAGGTGAAGGTCGGGCCCGGAGAGACTAAGGAAGTCAATCTCGACCTGGAGTACAAGCGCAAGGGCGAGGATTGAACGTCGTGGTCGTGTCGATCGGCTGCGGCCTCGGGCGGCCCTGGCGACCGGTGTCAGGGCCGCCCGTCTGCCGCCCCGGTGTTTGCCGCGCACGAGGCGCGCGGCGATGAGGACGTCGTGCTCGTAGTGCTTGTGTCGGCCGCGCTGAGCGTTGGCGGCGCCGCGTGCCGCGCGGCGATCGCCGACGAGACCGGCACGATCCGGGGGCGGGTGCTGTTCGAGGGTGTGTCGCCGCCGGTGTTCAAGCCGATCGACTTCCGCGCCGCCGACCCGTTCTGCGAACGGCACCACGCGTCGGACGCGCGGCAGGCGACGCGCGAGTATTTCGTGGTCAACCCCAACGGTACGGTGCGCGACGTGCTGGTGTACATCCGAAGCGGCCTGGCGAAGCGCGAATGGCCCGTGCCGCGTGAGCCGGTGACGATCGACCAGTCGGGCTGCGTGTACGTGCCGCACGTGGCGGCGCTGCGCGTGGGGCAGGAGCTGGCCGTGCGCAACAGCGACGCGACGCTGCACAATGTTCACACGCGTCCGCGGCTCAACACGCCGTTCAACGTCGCCCAGCCGCGGTCGGGGATGATCACGACGCGGCAGTTTGCGGCGGCGGAGCTGGGCGTGCCGCTGCGTTGCGACGTTCACCCGTGGATGGAGGCGTTCATCCACGTGTTGGACCACCCGTTTTTCGCGGTCACCGGCGGGGAGGGCGCGTTCGAGCTGCGCGACGTCCCGCCGGGCGAGTACGAGCTGGGGTTCTGGCAGGAGCGTGCCGCGGAGACGTCGCTGCGGGTGCGGGTCACGGGCGGCGCAGTGACGGAAGCGGTCGTGTCGCTCAAGTACCGCGGTCCTGAAAAGCGTGAATAGCCGCATGGACGCCTCCGGCCGAGCGCTGCCCTACGCGACGCACGCCTCGGGCGAGATGCCCTGGCTGCGGCGTCTGGCGCGCGTGCAGGTGATCGCGACGTTCATCCTGATCCAGGCGGGCGGGATCGTGACGACGAAGGGCGCTGGACTGGCGGTGCCCGACTGGCCGCTCTCGTATGGGCAGTTCATGCCCCCGCGCTGGTGGGCGACGGGCAACATCGCCCACGAGCACAGCCACCGGCTGATCGCGGGCACGGTCGCGGTCATGATGCTGACGCTGGCGGTGTGCGTGACGTGCTTCGACCGGCGTCGCTGGGCGCGGGGGCTGGCGTGGGCCGCGTTCGGCACGGTCGTTGCGCAGGCGCTGCTGGGCGGTGCGACGGTGCTGATCCTCGGGGACGCCCGCGCCCCCATCCGCGTCGTGCATGCCTTCGTCGCCGAGACGTTCTTCCTGCTGACGATCGTGCTGGCGGCCTCGTACTCGCGCTGGTGGCCGGCCGGATCGCACGCGGGATCGCGGGTGCCGCGCGGCGCGCGGATCGCCACGACGGCCACCACGGCGGTGCTGTTTCTCCAGTTGATGCTGGGCGCGCTGATGCGGCACACCGAGTCGTCGCTGGCGCTGGTTGACTTTCCGATGGCCTACGAAGCAAGGCTGCTGCCGCCCACGGACGCGGCCGGTCTGACGCGGCTCAATGATGCGCGTCTGTTCGACCATCACCTGGACGAGCCGGTGACGATGGCGCAGACGTGGTTCAATTTCGCGCACCGCGCCTTTGCGCTGCCGGCGGGGGCGGCGGTGCTGGGCCTGGTCGCGTTCGTATTCCTGCGGCTGGCTGACCGCCCGCTGTTCACGCGTCCTGCGGCGCTGCTGGCCGGGCTGCTATCGGTGCAGCTCGTACTGGGTATCATGACCGTTCTTTCGCTGCGCAACGTTTGGCTGGCGACGCTGCACGTCGCCGTGGGAGTGTGGATGCTCGCGACGAGCTACCTCATGGCGATCCGCGCCTTTCGCATGTCGGGCCCGAAGGAAGCGGAGGCGGGCGCGGTGCGGCCGGCCCTGGCCGGCGGAGCGAGTCCGGCATGAGCACGGCCCCGCGCGCGACGGCGACGACACTGCCCCGGGTGCGCCTGCGCGACCTGCTCGAACTGGCCAAGCCGCGTCTAACGCTCATGGTGGCGCTCACTACGGTCATCGGCGCGGTGGCCGCGTCGAGGGGGTCGCCGGATGCGCGGCTGCTCCTGCACGCGGCGGTCGGCACGCTGCTGACGGCCGCCGGCGCCAGTGTGCTGAACCAGCTCATGGAGCGCCATGCGGACGGGATCATGGTTCGCACGGCGGACCGGCCGCTGCCCGCCAGGCGCGTCGCGCCGCGGGACGCGGCGCTGATGGGTGCGGCCAGCGCCGCGGGCGGGATCGTTTATCTTGGTTTAGCGACGAACCTGCTGACGGCGCTGCTGGCGGGTGTGACGCTGGTGACCTACCTGGGCCTTTATACACCGCTCAAGCGAGTGACGCCGCACTGCACGCTGGTCGGGGCGGTTCCCGGCGCGCTGCCGGTCGTCATGGGGTGGACCGCGGAGACGAATGGGATCGGATGGACCGCGGTGGTGCTGTTCGGCGTGCTGTTCTGCTGGCAGATACCGCACTTCATGGCGATCGCCGTGCTGTACGTCGACGACTACGCCCGGGCGGGATTCCCCATGTGGCCGGTGGTGGACAGGCGGCGGGAGGCGATGCGGGGCGCAGCGGGGCTGCCCGCCAACCTGACCGGGACTCACGCTGTCGCGGGCGCGCTGCTGACGCTTGGGGTGTCGCTCGTGCCGGCGGCGGTGGGGGGCCTGGGCGCGGCGGAGGCGCTGTGCGTGCTGCTGGCCGGGGGGTTGTACGTGGGCGCCGCGGCTCGGCTCTCGTGGCGCCGGTCGCAGGCGGCCGCCCGCGCGCTGTTCGTCGTGTCGCTGGCGTATCTGCCCGTCACGCTTGGTGTTCTCGCGGGTGCGGGCGCTCGCGCTTGGTCATGACCGGTCCGGCGATTGAGATCGATCGCCTTACGAGGCGCTTCGGGGACCGGGCCGCGCTGGACGAGCTGTCGCTCTGCATCGCCGGCGGGCAGGTCACGGCCCTGCTCGGGCCGAACGGTGGCGGGAAGTCCACGCTATTTCGAATCCTGGCCACGCTGCTGCGTCCGACGCACGGCGCGGCGCGCGTGCTGGGCTGGGACGTTGTCAGCGATGCCGCCGCGGTCCGACGCGCCATCGGCGTGACGTTCCAGCATCCGAGCCTGGATGGTTTGCTTACCGTTCGGGAGAACCTGCTGGTTCACGCGGCGCTCTACGGGCTGGGCGGAGCCGAGCGCCGGAAGCGCGTGTGCGAGCTGCTCGGCGCGTTCGGGGTCGCGGACCGCGCCGGGGACCGGGCGGGTGCGCTATCCGGCGGGCTTCAGCGCCGCGTCGAGATCGCCAAGTCGATGCTGAACGCCCCGCGCGTGCTGCTGCTGGACGAACCCAGCACGGGACTCGATCCTGCGGCGCGGCGCGACCTTCGCGAGCGGCTGCGCCGGTTGGCGGACGAGGGCGTGACCGTGTTTCTCACCACGCACCTGATGGAGGAGGCGGAGGCCGCCCGCTACGTGGTCATCGTGGATCGCGGACGACGGGTGGCGCAGGGCGCGCCGGCGGACCTGTGTCGCGAGGTCGGCGCCGACGTGATCACGCTGGAGGCGGACGACCCGGCGGCGCTGGCGCGGCACGTCGGCCCCGCGGCCATGGTCTGCGACGGGCTGGTGCGCGTCGAGCACGAGGCGGGCGCGCGGCAGGTGGTTCACATCATCGAAAGCTACCCCGGCCGCATCCGGGCGGCGCACGTGAGCAAGCCGACGCTGGGCGACGTGTTCCTGCACCACACGGGGCGCGCGTTGGACGGCGTGGAGCCGACGCGGGAGTCGGCATGAGCCGTGGCGGTCACCTGTTGCGCGCGTCCGCCGCACTGATCTGGCGCGAGGTCGTACGGTTCGCGCGGCAGCGCAGCCGGGTGGTGGGGGCGCTGGCCACTCCGGCGCTGTTCTGGGTGGTGATCGGTTCGGGGTTGAACCGGTCGTTTGCGCCGCCGGCGGCGACGGCGGATGAGACGTACCTGACCTACTTTTTTCCGGGCACGGTGATGCTGATCGTGGTGTTCACGGCGATCTTTGCGTGCATCTCGATCATCGAGGACCGGCGTGAGGGGTTCCTTCAGTCGGTGCTGGCCGCGCCGGTACCGCCGATCGCGATTGTGGCGGGCAAGGTGGGAGGAGCGGCGGTGCTGGCGGTGGGGCAGGGGGCGCTGTTCCTGCTGGCGGCGCCGCTGGCGCAGGTACCGCTGTCGCTGCCGGGGCTGGCGGAGAGCCTGCTGGTGCTGGCGCTGAGCGCGGTTGGAGTGGGATCGGTCGGGTTCGTGTTGGCCTGGCGGATCAACAGCGTGCAGGGGTTTCACGCGGTGATGAACCTGGTTCTGATGCCCATGTGGCTGCTGTCGGGGGCGCTGTTCCCGACGTCGGGCGCACAGAGCTGGGTGCGCTGGTTGATGAACGCGAACCCCCTGACCTACGCCGTGGCGGCGCTGCGCGGCGCACTGCGGAGCGCGACCGCGCCGGGCAGCCCCGGACCATGGGCGTGCTGGGGCGTGCTGCTGGCCGTCGCATGCGGGGCCGCGGTGCTGGCGGTGGGCGAGGTGCGTCGCACGGAGCGAGGGATCGACCCATGACGAATCGCGGCCCGCACTGGACTGTTCCGCTGGGCTTCCTGGCGCTGATGGTGGGGATGATTGCGCTGACGGTTCTACGATTCGTGCGACCGGCGTCCGAGGGGCTGCCCGCCGTGCGCAGCGTGCCGCCGTTCCGGTTCGTCGATCAGTCCGGCGCCCCGTTCGGGTCCGCGGACATGTTCGCGCCGCAGGCCGCGGCGCCGCGCATCTGGATCGCCGACTTCATCTTCACGAACTGCGCCGGTCCCTGCCCGCTGATGACGCTGGGCATGGCGGAGCTTCAGCGGCGGCTCCAGGACACCCCGGAGGTCGGCTTCGTCTCGTTCAGCGTCGACCCGGACCGCGACACGCCCGAGGTGCTGGCACGCTACGCGCGTGAGTACGGGGCCGCGCCGGGTTGGCGGTTCCTCACCGGGCCGCGCGATGACATTCATCGGCTCTGCAATGAGGGTTTCATGCTCACGGTGGCCCGGGAGCGGCTGGACAACGGCGCGGACCCCGCGGCGGCGCTGCCTCCGCCGGCGACCCGGCCCACGACCGATGATCAGGGGATCCTGCACAGCACGCTGTTCGTGCTGCTCGACGCCGGAGGGCGCATTCGGGGCTTTTTCGAGGGCGACAAGCCGGACTCGCACGAGGCGCTGGCGCGCGCGGCGCGCGTTCTGGCGCGCGATCTGCGGGTCCCGCCGGCGCTGGCGGGGCTTCCGGCCGTGAATGCGACGCTCAACGCAGTTTCGATCATCTTCCTGATGACCGGCTATGCGGCGATCCGCATGCGGCGGAAGGAAACGCACCGCGTGCTGATGCTGTCGGCGGTGATCACGTCGGCGCTGTTCCTGGTCAGCTACGTTGTGTACCACGCCTACGCGCGGTCCACGCCTTTCGCCGGCGTGGGGGCGGTGCGGACGGTGTACTACGTGATCCTGCTGACGCACGTGGTGCTGGCCGCGGCGATCGCGGTGCTGGTGCCGATCGTGCTGGTCCGAGCGGTGCGGGGCGACTTTGCGCGACATCGGCGGCTGGCGCGGATCGTGTTCCCGATCTGGCTGTACGTGGCGCTGACGGGCGTGGCGATCTACCTGGCGCTATACCAGGTCTACCCGGCGGCGGGAACGCGGCTGTAGGGAGGCGCCCGCGGCGGGTCTCAGGGTGCCGCGTTGCGCGCGTCCGGGTACGCCGCCTGCAACGCCAGCATCGAATAGGCGGTTGTCAATTCCGCGTAGCCTTCCATCCAGCGGTCGTGCTCGTTGACCCAGCTTCCATCGGAGCGTTGCAGCCGGGCCAGCGTTTCGACCAGCTCGGCGCGCCAGTCGTGGCGCCGGCCGGCGGCGTCAGTGACGGCGTCTTCGCCCCATGCGGCCAGGGCCCGCGCGAAGACGTGGTAGTAGTAGAACAGCCCTTCGCGCGAGCGTTTCTCGGGCATGTTGGGGTTGTACTCCAGCGTCCAGTGCCGCCGGATCCAGTCCAATGCGGCCCGCACGCGCGGATCCTCGCGCTTCACGCCCGCGTAGAGCAGGCTCTTGAACCCGGCGTAGGTCATCGTGCCGTAGGAGCGCAGCACTTTGCGGCCGGCCTGCTCCGTCTCGCCGGCCTTGCTTTCGCCGCCGCGCGCCGGTGAGTAGATGAACCCGCCGTCGGTGGAACCGCGCGCGAACGCCTGGTCGTTGTGCTCGGCGAGCATCTGGCAGCGGCTGATGAAGACCATGGCCCGCCGGAACGCCGGGTGGTCGTTGGGCAGCCCGCTGTCGTGCAGCGCCTCGAGCATCATCTGCGTGTTGGAGAGGTCCGGCCGCTGCCCGCTGCCGTAGCCGGCCCCGCCGTAGAACGGGTCGTCGATCGACCTGTCCTCGCCTTCGTCCCACTGGTTGTCGGAGAGGAAGCGCTGCGCGGCGGCGCGGACTTCGGCGTCGGCGGCGTCCGCGAGTGCCGCGAGCATGGAAAGCGCCACCGAGGTCTCGTAATTCTTGAGGAAGCCCTCGGCGCCGTAGATGCCGCCGTCGGCGCGCTGGGCGCGGCGAACGAATTCGACGCCGCGCCGAACCGCCTCGTGCCGCGGCCCGACGGCGGGCTCCTGAATCAGCGCGCGGAGCGCCAGGCAGGTGACGCCCGGCCCGCGGTCGGATACCCAGCCTCCGTCGCGCTGCTGCGCGCTCAGCAGGTACTTCGCGCCGCGCAGCGCCAGATCGCGTGCCCGCTGGCGCGGGGACGGGTCCGCGGGCGCGGTCGTCGATTGTCCGCACGCAACACACGCTACCGCGACGGCGACTCCGGCCGTCGCCCACGTTCTGGGCCGCTGCACGCACCGCATGGGGAGTCCTCCCGCGCGCCGGACGCGGCGCACGTCGTGCGCATTCTAGCCGGGCGTGCGGCGATCGAATCGCGCGGCGTTGGCGGGGCCAAATAAAAAAGATGGAAGGTCTAGCCGTGGCGCGGGTTCGACCTTCCATCGAATCGGGAGCCGCCGGAAACGCGGCTCCTCGGGATCGTTCTTCACTTGTCAGCGGCGCGAGCGGTCGTTGTACACCTCCTTTTTAACGTCAACCCACGGTTCATTACAACAGGGTCGCGCCGGTCCGTGCGATTTTTTCGTGCGCGGCGCGCGGCGCGGCGGCGCGCGCTTATCGCCCGAAGGGAGGTTCCGCGATGCGATAGAGGTGGGTCGAGGTGCGGATGAACAGGTCGCGTCCGCTTACCGCCGGCGACGCGATCGTGTACTCGTCGTCGAGCTGGTTCGTGGCCAGCACCTTGTAGTCCGGCCCGGCCGCCAGCACGGTCGTCGTTGCGGCCTCGTTGGTGACGTAGAGCTTTCCGTCGGCGACGACCGGCGAAGCGCTGCACGTTCCGACCGCGGTGCGCTGCGGACCCCACAGCGTTTTTCCACTGCGCGGGTCGAGGCAGACGACGATGCCCATGTCGTCCACTAGGTAGAGGCGCTGGCCGTCGCACGCCGGCGTCGGAACGTCCGGGGCGCCCTTCTGCTCGTACTTCCACGCCACGGCGTCGGCGCTCACGTCCCCGCGCCCGCCGGTGCGGACGGCCAGGAACGGGCGGACGCGGGTGGGCGCAAAGACGAGACCGTCGGCTGCGACCGGCGACGCGACGATGCGGTAGTTGCCCTTGCGGGCCGGGTTCAAACCCGAGGCGCGCCACAGCTCCGCGCCGTCGGTCGGGTCGTGCGCCGTCACCCAGTCCGCCCCGCTCACGACCACCCGCGCGGCGCCGCTCTCGCGGATCAGCAGGGGCGTCGTGTAGGCGTCCGGGCACTCGTTCCGGGCGTCGGTCACGCGATCGACCTTCCAGAGCGTCTTTCCCGTGTCGCCGGCGAGCGCCACGAGGTACGACGGCCCGCCGGTGTGCAGCACCGGCACGAATACCTTGCCGTCGTGCAGGAGCGGTGACGAGGCGTAGCCCCACTGGAGCGAGATTTCGCCGTAGTCGGCGGCCAGGTCGCGCCGCCAAAGCTCCGTGCCGTCGAAACCGAAGGCGGCAACGACGCCGGTGCCGGTCGCGGCCCAGACGCGCTTCCCGTCGGTGACGGGGGAGGGCGAGGAGAGGTTCTGCTTGCCGAAGAGCTGATTGCCGCCGGAGAGGACGCGCCGCCAGCGTTCGCGACCGTCCTGCCGCGCGATGCAGATGAGCAGCAGGTCGCGCCCGCCGGGGTTCGTGCGCACGCTTCGAGGCAGGCGGCGGCCTACCGCCTGCTGCCCTTCGTCGCCGCTGGGCGTGCTGGGTGAGGTGACGAAGACGCACTCGTCCCAGACGATCGGCGTGGCGCCGCTCCACGAGAGCAGCGGCACCTTCCAGACGATGTTCTCGGTCTCACTCCAGCGCGTCGCCGTCCCCACGCAAGGACTCACGCCGTTCTGCGACGGCCCGCGCCATTGCGGCCACTGCTGGTCGGGCGGCGCGTCGCCCGCGGCGCGCGGCGCGCCGCAGGCCAGAATCGACAGCAGCAGCACACTCCACGGCGACATGGACAAGCTCCAGGTTTCGCGTATGGCGCACTTCCTGGGAGGGCGGCGGTACCTGGGTGACCCAGCGCGGGCGACGACCCGCGGCCCGAACGCGGGCATCATACCCGGCCGGGCGATCGGCGGTCCCGTCATTTCGCCGGCGGCGGACGGGCGTGCCGCGCCGCGTTTGTTCCATGTTGCCGGGCGCGCTATGCTCCGCGGCGGATGAAGCGGTTCCTGCTCACGCTCCTCAACAGCGATCCCTGGCTGCTGGGCCTGGTGGCGGGTCTGATCGCGGTCGCGGCGCTGTGCCGGTTCGCGATGCGCGAAGCGAACCCGGTTCCGGCGGACAAGACCGTCATTACGCTGGTGCGCGGGGGAACCAAGCGCGACCGCGACGAGCTGCGCGAGCTGCTGGACGCCTTCCACGCGCGCAATCCGGACGTGTTCGTCAAAGTCATCTACGCCTCCCTGGAGCGCAAGGCCGACACCATGATTGCCGGTGGGGTGGCTCCGGACATCCTGTACACCGGTTGCGACCGCATCAGCTACTACCTCGAAGCCAACGCGCTGCTCGATCTCACGCCCTTCCTCGACGAAGACCCCGAGCTGGCGGGCGACCTGCTGGGCCGCAGCGACGGCGTGCGAGGCGACTTCTACGAGGAAACCGTGCGGCCCTTTCTGCGCGAGGAGAACGGCCGGCGACGGCTCTACCTTCTGCCGGTGAACTTCACGCCGTGGATCGTGTACTACTCCAAGGACCTGTTCGACCGCTACCACGTCGACTATCCCGATGAGCACTGGGACTGGGAGGGACTGCGCCGCCGCGCGATCGCGCTGACGCGCGACCGCGCCGGGCGCCGCCCCGACCAGCCGGGCTTCGACCCGACCGACGTGGTCACGTACGGGTTTCACTACGCCAAGTGGCAGCACGGACCGGAGAACTTCATCCGCCAGAGCGGGGGACGACTGGTCAGCGAGGACGGCACGACCATTGTCGCCGACGACCCGCGCACGGTCGCGGCGATTCAGTTCCTCTACGACCTCAAGTACGTCGACCGCGTCTGTCCCCCCGGGCAGGCCCCCGCCAAGCAGGACATCAGCCTGCAAAAGGGCACGCTGGGGATGCACCTTTACGGCGTGTTCGCGATTCCCACGCTGCGCGACCAGGCGCCGCACATGGACTGGGACATCGCCCCGCTGCCGCGGGGGCCCGACGGCCGCCGGGCTTCCATCGTCTACACGAACGCGTACGGCATCTCGAGCACGTCGCGCCACCCGCGCGAGGCGTTCCGCTTTCTGAGGTTCCTCGTCAGCCCCGAGGGCATGACCATCACCAGCCACCACCAGGTGTTTCTGGCGGCGCGGCGTTCGGTCACGGCGGCGTCGCTGGGGGCCGAGTCGACGCGCCCCCCGAAGAGCACATGGGCGCTGACATATGACCTCGACCGCGGCTTTGCGGTGCTGCCCTTCAGCACGCGGCAGTACTACTACGACGTGTATGACTGCATCAACTCGCACCTCGACAAGCTGCTGGCGCTGGACCACCCGCGCATCGGTCCGCGCGAGGCGTGCGAGGCGATGACACGCGAAGGGAACTCGATCCTCCGCCGCGACGCGAGCGTCGCCGCGCCCACCGGCTTCGGGCGCCTGGCCCTGCTGGTGGCGGTCCTGCCGGCGGTCTGGATCGCGTGGCGCGTGGTACGGAACGCCCGCCGGCCGCTTTCCAAGAACGCGCGGCGCGAGGAGCGCTGGGGCTATGCGCTCATCTCGCCCTGGCTGGTGGGCTTCCTGTTCTTCGCCGCCGGGCCGATCCTCGTCTCGCTGGCCATGGCCTTCGCGCGCTGGCAGGCGCTGAGCGAACTGACGCGCAGCGAGTTCATCGGCGTGGAGAACTTCCGGATCGCGCTGTCGGGCGAAGACCCGGTGTTCTGGCACGCGCTGTGGGTCACGTTTCGCTACGCGCTGGTCGCGGTTCCGACCGGACTCGTGGCCGGTCTTGCGCTGGCGATCCTGATGAACCAGGCGGTCCGCGGGATCGCCGCGTTCCGCACGCTGTATTACATCCCGGCGGTCCTGCCATCGGTCGCGGTCGCGTCGCTCTGGTGGCACCTGTTCGACGCGGACCGCGGGTGGGTCAACCGCATTCTGGCGCTCACCGGGGTCGCGGCGGTGTTCGGCGACTCGTTCCCGGTTCGCTGGCTGGAGAGTCCGGCGCTGGTGCCCTGGATCTTCGTCATCATCAGCCTGTGGACCGCCGGAGGGGGGATGATCATCTATCTGGCCGGGTTGCAGAGCATTCCGACGCAGCTCTACGAGGCGGCCGAGATCGACGGCGCCGGCCGGTGGGGCCGGCTGCGGTACGTCACGCTCCCGATGCTCTCACCGGTGATCCTGTTCAACCTGGTGATGGGCATCATCGGCTCGTTCCAGGTCTTCAATCTGGCGTTCGTGCTCTTCGACGGGTTCACCGGCCCGGCGGACTCGGCGCTGTTCTACGGGCTGCACATGTTCCGCGAGGCGTTCCACCGCTACCGCCTGGGTTATGCCTCGGCCCTGGCGTGGATCCTGTTCATGATCGTTCTGGCGCTGACGTCGGTGGTGTTCAAGTCGTCCCCGCTGTGGGTGCACTACGAGGCGGCGCGGGAGAAGCGGGCCTGAACGGCGCGCGGCGCGGCTTCTTTCCGGGTCGCGCAGGGAAGATCGGGCCGCCCGGCGGGGGACCGCACCGGCGCGTCGGCGTACTCGTCAGGGCGTGATGGGCTTGTCACCGCCTTCGGGGGGCTTGCGTCCGCCCTTGCCGCCCCGGGCGTCCTTCTCCGTGGCGTCGCGCTCCTGCTGCGCGGCCTTGTTGGCCAGAATCTGCTCGTCAGCCTTCCCCAGGTACTGGGCGGGATCGGCCTTGAACTTGGCGATGCAGTCGGTGCAGCAGAGGTAGATGGTCTTTCCCTGGTACTCGGTGGAGGCGGTCGGGTCGATCGGGGCGCCGTCAACCGGGCACTCGGTCTGGTACGTGAAGCACGCGTCGAGCCTGGCCCGCATGGCCTTGCTGTCCTTGTCCCAGGCCGCCTTGCACTCCTTGCAGCAGAAGTGGATCTGGTCGTAGTCCTTGTTCTTTACGAACACGGCCTTGTCCACCGGCTTGTCGTCGTTGGGGCACTTGACCTGCACGCGCAGCGGTTTCATCGCCTCCCACTGCGCCTTGACCGCGTCCACATAGGGGCTGGGGTCCTTCTCGAACTTCGCCTTGCATCGGGCGCAGCAGAAGTAGACCTCCCTGCCCTGGTACTTGACGTGGTGCTTTTTGTCGATCGGCTTGTCGTCCATCACGACGCACATGACGCGACCGGCAGCCTTCGCGCCCGCCCGGGACTCCTGCCGCTCTTCGTTCTCGTCGGCGCGATGGGTCTGAAACTTGTTCCTGGTCTGGGCCCAGGCGTCGGACGAGACCAGACCGACGGCCAACGCGATGCTTCCCAACAGCCAGTTTCGAAACATGGGATTCTCCTGTGACATCCGGCCGGCCGACCGGCCTGAACGGGCGGCTCGCCCGCCGACGCCATGTGCGTATTTGTAGCGTCTGGAGCCGGTTTCGTCACGAAACCGAGCGACGGCCGGGGCGGGCACGATTCGGGCGGCGTCCCGGCACCGCGTCTCCGCCCCCGAACTCCTATGGCGGCTCAGTTCCCGCCGGCCCAGATTTCTGAAACATTGCTGAGCAGCTCTTCGATCGTGGTCAGCCCGCGCAGTGCGGCCAGCTTGCCGGCTTGAGTGATGGTGGTCATGTGCTGGGCCACGGCGAGCTGGTAGACCTCGCGCGAGGGGGCGCCCTGGGCGATGCGGTCGCGCAGCGCGTCGTCGGCGCTCAGGATCTCGAACACCCCCAGCCGGCCGCGGTACCCGGTGTGCCGGCAGTGCGGGCAACCGCGCCCCATGGAGAGCGCCGGGCGCTCGCCGGGACCCAGCAGGTGGCGCACGTCGTCGAGAATGTGCGCGTCGGCGGCCGTCTCCTCCAGGCGGATCGTGCAGTACGGGCAGAGCCGCCGTACGAGCGTCTGCGCGACGACGCCGCGCAGGGCCCGGGCCAGGAAGTGCCGGTTGGCGCCGAGCTGAATCAGGCTGTCGAGGGCGGCGCCGGAGTGCACGGCGTGCGACGTGGCGAGCACGAGACGGCCGGAGTTGGCCGCGCGAACGACGGCGGCAGCGGTGTCGGCGTCGCGGATTTCACCGATCATGATGACGTTGGGGTCGTGGCGCAACACGGTGCGCATGAGGCTGGACCAGTCCACGCCGATCCTGTGGTTCACCTGCGACTGGCTGACGCCGGGGAGGTCGAACTCGATCGGGTTCTCGATGGTGACGATCCTGCGCGACCCGTCGGCTAGGTGGTTCAGCAGGGCGTAGAGCGTGGTCGTCTTCCCGGCGCCGGTGGGTCCACTGACGAGCACCAGGCCGCTGGGCGATTGGACGAGGCCGAGCAGGCTGGCGGCCTGGGGTCCGAACACGCCGAGCTGCTCGATCCCCAGGATTCCGATCTCGCGATCCAGCATGCGGACGGCGATGTCCTCACCGTGATTGGTGGGCAGCAGCGAAAGGCGCAAGTCGACCGGCCGGTCGTCGACGGTGCGGGTGGAGTGGCCGTCCTGGGGCCGACGGTGCTCGCTGAGGTCCATTCCCCCTTCCACCTTGACGTGGTTGACGAGGCGTTGCCCATACTCGGCGGGAAGGACGCCCTGCGGTGTGAGGCGCCCGTCGAGGCGCAGCGCGACGCGCAGGCCGTCGGCCTGCCAGGTCAGGTGAATGTCACTGGCCTGTTCGCGGACGGCGATGGCGCAGAGCTGCTCCCAGGCGTCTCTGGGCGAAAATCCGGCGGCGGGAAACTGGTCGGCGTGAAAGACCTGACCGCTGCGCAGCACGGGCTGCGGCGGGGGAAACGCCTCGCGGACCGGCGCGGAGATGAGCATTCCGTTGACCATGGAAGAGTCCTCGTGTTCGGGAGAAGGACTTAGGCGACGTCGCGCACGTCGTTCAGCGCGTCCAGCGCCGCGTCGAGCGAAGCAGCATGTCCGCCGGGTCGGTCCAGCCCCACCATGCGGAACAGGCGCAGCAAGGGTGGCGCGACGTGGACGAAGACCAGTCGTCGTCCGCGCTGGTCCACCGCGCGATGGAGCTGGAACAGGGCGCCGATGCCGGCCGAGTTGATGGACTCCAGGCGGGCCAGGTCCAGGATGACGCCGAGGATGCCGTCGCCGGCATCCAGGTACGATCGAACGTTCTCGGCCAGGCGGTCGCGGTCGTCCCAGGAGAGCGACCCGCGGCAGGTGACGAGCAGCACGCCCGGCGCGGCCAGGCGGGCGTCGAACGACGCAGTGCTTCCGTTCATGCTTCCTCCGTGGACGCGGGTCGGGCCGAAGCCGTCGACGCGCCGCGCCGGCTCGCGGGGGGAGTCGTGGCGGCGATCGCTGCTCATGCGTGCGGCACCCTGGTCGGCGTCGGGCGTCCGAGGTCGCTCGGGGCCTTTCGTCCACCCCCCGAATCGTCTACGCGGCCCGACGGGTCAAGCCGCGACGCGCGACACGCGGCGCGGAATGTGCGCGGCTCGGTAAAGCTGGTCGCGGGGCGCGCGGCGCCGTGGGCTACCGGAAGTTGGGCGGACGGGAGCCTGCCGGTCCGGGTCAAGGCCGGCGGGGTGTCTGCCGATAACAGCAGGCAGTTTCGGCGTGCCGGTCGCGCAGGATTCGGGGGCCGGAGGCCCCGACCGGGCTGCCGGCGCGGCGCTGGAGCGCCGCGGTCGCCCGACATCGGCCGGCGAGATACGCGGATTCACCCGCCAGACCGGAGCCGCGCGTAGGCGCAGGAGGCTGCACTGTGAGCTCGAAGAACCACGAGTCTGGAACCGCGAAGGCGCGGACGGAAGAGCGCGACGGGTCGCCCGGGGCCAAGGTCGAGACGGCGCCCCGCGGAAACGGCCTTGGCGGACCCGGCCTGCCGCCGCGTCCGAGCGGCGTGACGGAGTCGGAGCACGTGGTGAGCGAGCGTGACGACGTTCTGGCGGTGATCTCGGAGCTGGAGGACCAGCTCGACCGCTACGAGGAGGTACGGGCCTCGATCGAGCGCGAATTGAACTCGTCGACGGAGAAGCTTCAGTCGGCCAACCAGCGCGTCCAGGAGCTGGAATGGCAGGTGGTGACGCTGCAAACGCGCCTGGAGACGATCGACCAGATCCGCCAGGACAACACGTTGCTGGAGGAGGAGCTGGCGGACGTGAACCGCCGGCTGCAACACGCCAGCGACCAGCTCACCGCGTCGAAGAAGGACGCGGCGCGGCAGCAAAGCGAGCTGAAGTCGGCGCACAAGCAGCTCGAGGAATTCTGGGCCACGCGCAACGAGCGCGACGGGCTGCGAACGGACCTGAAGAAGGCCGCCGCCCGCGTTCAGGACGCGGAGCAGGCGCTGAGCGACCTGAGGGAGGAGCGGGCCGCGCTCCAGGCGCAGCTCAAGGAGGCACAGGTCGCGCTGGAGGACGCGCGGTCGGCGCGGCTCCAGATCGAGTCGTCGCTGCGCTCCGCGGAGGAGCGGGCGCGCGAGTTCGAGCGTGGATGCTCGGCCCAGGAGGAGAAGCTCGAAGCCATCCGGGCCGAGAAGAAGAACCTTCAAGCGCAGGTGATGCACCTGGAGCGCGAGAACGCGCGGCTCAACGAGCAGCGCCGCGCGTTCGAGCAGGAGATCACGTCGCTGCGCAACATGAACCGGAACTCCGAGGCGGCCCTGGGCAGCATCAAGCGCGCCTTCGCGGAAGTGCGCGTCGCGCTGGCCGAGGCGAAGGCCCGCACTCGCCGCCGGGCGGTCGAGGCGTTGCCGCGCACGACGACGATCCGCAGCGGGTCGGCCGACGCCGCCGCGATCCTCACGGAATCGACCGCGGCGCTGGGAGTCGACGGCGACCCGACGGTGGCGCGCCCGACGCTGATCTCGGCCGAGGTGGGCGAGGCGGACTGACGCTTCGGTGGGCCGGAAACGGCCGGCCGCCGCGGTGCGCGGCCGTCGGCAGTCGCGTCGGAAGATGCGCGCGGCTAGACTGACAGGCCATGGGTCGCGTCAGGCCCCCATTGCCGGTGAAGATGATCGTCGGGCTGCTGTCGGCCGACGCGGGTCTTCTTCGCCGGGCGCGCCAACTCCTGTCGCGCGAGTTCGGCGCGGTGGACGCCGAGACGGAGCTCTGGCCGTTCGAGCACACCTCGTATTACAGCGAGGAGATGGGGGGGCCGCTGCTGCGGCAATTCCTGAGCTTTGCCGACACGATCTCCCCCGAGCGCCTGGCGGACATCAAGCGGCAGACGAACGAGCTGGAAGCGACGCTGGCCGACGAGGCGCTGGCAATCGAGCATCCGCGCCCGGTGAATATCGATCCGGGCTACATCGACCTGGGGAAGCTGGTCCTGGCGACGACCAAGGACCGGTCGCACCGCGTCTACCTGTCGGGCGGAATCTACGCGGAGGTTACGCTCGAATTCTTCGAGCGAGCGTGGCGCGCGCTGCCGTGGACGTACCCGGACTACGCCGGCCCGCGCTACCACGCGTTCTTCACGCACGCCCGCGCGCTGCTCAAGTCGGCGCGGGCCCTGCACCCGGCGTTCGACACGCCGGACACGGGCCTGGTGGTCGCCCGCGACGGGGGAATCGAGCCGATCCCATTGGCCGACGCCCCGCCTGCGGCGTCCGCCGATGATCCTCGCCCCGGCGCGGGTGAGGTTCGCCCCGCATGAGCGTCGCAGGTACCGCGGGTGTGCTGTGCGCGGCAGCCGGCGTCGGAATCGCCCTCGGGCTCCCGGCGACGTGGCTGATGATCCGCGTGGCGCGGCGGATCGGGTACGTGGACCACCCCGGCGCGCACAAGTCGCACGAGCAATGCATGCCCTATGGTGGGGGCGTGGCGATCGCGGCGGCGACGGTGATCCCGGTCGCGCTGGCGATGCTGCTGAGTCCTGGCCTTGACCCGGCCTGGCTGGAGGCGCGCCTGGGCGCGGAGGCGGCGGCACTGTGCGGGGGGCTGCGACTCCGCCTGCCGGAGGGGGTGACGATCCTGGTGGGGGCGCTGGTCATGCACGTCCTGGGGGTGGTCGACGACGTGCGGCCGCTGGGGCCGTATCCGAAGCTGCTCGTCACCCTGGCGGTGGGGCTTCTGGTGAGCGTGTACGGCGGGGTGCACGTGGCGGATTTCGCCGGGCGACCGGCGGCGATCGCGATGACGGTGGCGTGGATGGTGGTGGTGTGCAACGCGTTCAACTTCCTGGACAACATGGACGGGTTGAGCGCGGGAGTGGCGGCGGTGTGCCTGGTGTTCCTGGTGGCGGCGGGGTTGCTGGCGGGTCAGGTGCTGGTGCCGGCGCTGGCGTGCCTGTTTCTCGGCGCGCTGCTGGGGTTCCTGCATTTCAACTTCCCGCCGGCGCGGGTTTTCATGGGCGACGCCGGCAGCCTGTTCGTCGGGTACATGATGGCGGTCCTCACGGCCATGACGACGTACTTCGACAGCCGCGGGGGCGGCACGCCGTACGCGCTGGCGATGCCGCTCATCATTCTGGCCGTACCGCTGTATGACTTCACCAGCGTGGTGTTCATCCGCCTGGCGGAAGGGCGCAACCCGATGCGCGGCGACCAGCGCCATTTCTCGCACCGACTGGTGGAGCGCGGACTGTCGCGCCGCAACGCGGTCCTGACGATCTACCTGGCGGCGGCGGCGACGGGGCTGTCGGCGACGCTGCTGCCGGGCGCGGACCTGCGGCAGTCGGTCACGCTGACGGTGATCGTCGCGCTGGTGCTGGCGATCATCTTCATCATCGAGTCGCCGCTGAGAACCCCGCATGGCCGCTGACGCCCGCGATCGCGACGCGCGACCGTACCGCGGGTCGGGGACGGACGCGGTCCTGCTGGCGGCCGTGGTGGCGCTGCTGGCGGTGCGACCGCTGATGCCGGAGACGTTCACCAGCGTGCGGTTGTCGTTCCTGCCGCAGAGCGGCGCGGGCCCGACGCCTGCCACGACGGTGCTGCTGGACGCACTGGTGCTGACGCTCTCGGCGGTGGCGCTGGTGCGTCACCCGCCGCAGAGCCGGCCGGGCAAGCTCGCGACGATCTGCGTGGCGCTGGTGATCGCCGGCGCGATCGTGTCGAGCGCCGCGGCGAACGACAAGCGCGCGGCGGTGAACGCGTCGAGCAGCTTCTGCGTGGCGCTGATCGCCGCCGGGGCGCTGCTGAGCCTGGCGCGGCGGCGCGGGTGTGCGTCGGTGATCGTGGCGGCGCTGCTGGCCACCGGATTCGCGTCGGCCTGGAAGTGCGTTGCGCAGTGGTGGTTTGAATTCGATCAGACGCGCCAGTTCTGGCAGGAGCAGAAGACGGCGCTGGTTCGGAGCGGAGCGGCCGTCGACGAGCCGGGCGTGATCAACTTCGAGCGTCGCCTGGAGGCGCGCGAGCCGTTCGGGTACCTGTCCCACCCGAACCTCGCCGCGTCCTGCCTGCTGGTCCCCGTGTTCGCGGGCGCAGGGCTCGTGGTCGGTTTGATCCGCGACCGGGGGATCGCCCGCGGCTCGCGTGCAGCGCCGCTGCTGGTGGCGTCGACGCTGTCCGCCGCGCCGATCCTCGCCCTGGTTCTCATCCGCAGCCTGGGCGCGGACGTGGGGGTGGCGGCCGGCGCGGGGGTTTTCGGCGTGTTGGGCTGGGGGGCGCGGCGGATCTCGGCGAGGCCGCGCCTGTCGACCGCAATCCTGGCGGGCGTGTACGTCGGCGTGCTGCTTGGCGGGACCGTGTACGGAACGGCGCGCGGCACGCTCCCGCACCCGTCGCTGGCGTTCCGCTGGCACTATTGGACCGCCGCCGCCCGGGCCTGGTGCGAAGCGCCGTTGACGGGCATTGGCCGCACGAACTTCGCGACGGCGTTCGAGCGGTTCAAGCCGGCGGAGAACCCGGAAGAAGTCCGCGATGCGCACAGCGTCTGGTTGACGCTTCTGGTGGAAATGGGGCCGGTGGCATGCCTGGCCAGTGGGGCACTCACGTTGCTCTGGCTGTCGGCGGCCTTGCGCGGGTTGCGGTCGCTGCCGTCGGCGGAGGAGGACGTCACAGCCCCTGGCGCGGCGATCGTGCTCACACCGCTGCTGGTCGCCGTCGCGCACGCGTCGTTCTCACGGCACGAGCTGCTGCTGTCGGGCTCGGTGGCGCTGGCGTTCTACTGGCTCCTGGAGCTGGCGGTGATGTGGGCTGCCGGGTACGCCGGCGCAACGGCCGCAGTCCGCGCCCTCCGCGAGTCGGGGCCGTGGCTGACGGCGGGTCTGATTGCGGCGCCGCTGGCGATGCTGGTCCACAACCTCGCGGACTACTCGCTGAACACGCCGGCGGGCGGTGCGCTGGCGGCGCTCGCCATGGCCGGCGCGCTGGCGTCGGAGCGTGGCGGCACGGAGGAGCGGGCCGGCGGGGCGACCGCGGATGGGTCGCGTGTACGTCCGTGGGGCGCGGGACGCGTCGCGCCGTGGGCGGTCGCGCTCGTCATGGTCGCGGCGCACGCGGCGCTGGTGGTGGTGCCGACGCTGCAAGCGGAGCGCACGCTGTCGGCGCTGCAAGACGCGCTGGCGCGCGCCCGCTCACGGGCCGAGGCGGGCGACGCGATGCTGCGGGCCGAGCGGATGACCGCGCGCGACTCGTGGAACGCCGAGCTACCGCGCGAGCTGGGCGCGATCGCGTTGCAGGTTGCGGCTCTGGACGGCGTGCCGAACGACGAGCGCATCCGCTGGATCCGCCGCGGCCTGGAAATGGCGGGGCTATCGGCGCGGCGCGCGCCGCGGACGTCCGAGACATGGCGGTTGACGGCGCGGCTGGAGTCCGCGCTGGCCGACGCGTTGGAGTCCGGTCCGGGCGACCCGCAGGAGGCCGCGCTCGCGGCGGCGCGGGCCGCGGCCCGGAATTGGGAGCGTGCGGTCGAGCTGTACCCGTCGCACGCCCGCACGCGGATCGAGGCCGGCAAGGCGTACTTCGTGTTATGGCAGCGCAACGACCCGTCCGCCGCGCTGCGCGCGACGTCGCTGTTCAAGGCCGCATTGGCGTTGAACGAGCGTTTCCCGGCGGGCGAAGTGGTGCGCCTGTCGCGGGAGGAGGTGGCCAGCGTCGAGGCGCACCTGAGACAACTGGAGGAGAGCCGGCCCGATTCCGCGTCACAGCCGGCCGGCGGCGCGGGGCCGTAGGGTTCGTCGCCGGCGCGCCCGCGGCGCGGGCCGCGAGGCTGCTAGTCGAGCTCGCGGAAGCGATTCAGCAGCGTGCGCAGCTCTTCGCGCTGCGGATCGTCCAAGGGGCACATGGGCGCCCGGAACTCGGCGCGCAGCATGCCGCGAAGCGCCAGCGCGGTCTTGATCGGAATGGGGTTGGTCGCCAGGCCCAGCAGCGACCGCGCCACGGGATAGAGGAAGGCGTGCGCTGCGCGCGCGGCGATGAAGTCGCCGGCGAGCGCCGCGCGGACCAGCCGGTCCACGCTGCGCGGGGCGAGGTTGCTCAGCACGCTGACCACGCCGACCGCGCCGAGACTCATGAGCGGCAGCGTGATCGGGTCGTCGCCGGAGAGCAGCGCGACGTCGCACGAGGCCAGCAGCTCGGCGGCATCGTCCACGCGGCCGGTGGCGTGCTTGACGGCGACGATGCGGGGATGGGATTCGCGCAGCCTCCGGATGGTTGGATTGGTGATCTCGACCCCGCAGCGTCCGGGGATGTTGTAGAGCATGACCGGCAGGGGGGTGGCGTCGGCGACGGCGGTGAAGTGCTGGACCAGGCCGGCCTGCGTCGGCCGGTTGTAGTAGGGTGAAACGACCAGCAGGCCGTCGGCGCCGGCGTCGGCGGCGCGGCGCGCCAGGTGCACGGCGTGGGCCGTGGCGTTGCTCCCGGCGCCGGCCAGGACGACGGCGCGCCCGGCGGCGCGCTTCGCGACGCGAGCGATGATGGTCGCCTGTTCCTCGTCGGACAGCGTCGGCGATTCGCCGGTCGTGCCGCAAGGGACCAACCCGGCCACGCCCGCGTCGAGCTGCCGGTCGACGAGTGCGTCCAGCGCGGAAAGGTCGATCGCACCTTCCCGAAAAGGCGTGACCAGCGCGGTGAAGGTTCCGACGAAGGGATTTTTCACAGGCGCCCCTGCGGTCAGGTGTTCAGCGCGACAAACACCGTCCACGCCACGAGCAGGGCGACGAGGACGATCATCGTCCAAAGCTGCCAGCGCGCGGCGGGCCTTGTCCGGCGTGGCTGGGTCTTGGACTTCCGGAGGATGCGCACCCGGGTGAAGTTGGGGCTCTCCAGACAGAAGCCCTCGCCGTCCATGTCCACCAGCCACGAGAGGCGTGCCCCGGTCAGAAGCTCGAGGTCGCTCTCGGCCACGGCGACGCGCAGCCCGCCCTGGGCGTACACCACGTCGTCACTCTGCGGCTTGGCGACGAACGAGACGTGAAACGTGAACGTGTCGTCGCCGCGTCGAGCGGTGGCGACGCGAACGAAGGGCTGGTCAACGGGGACGGAACGGCTGAGCACGTCGATGACGCTCTGGTCGAAGACGATGGGCGATCGGCGGGCCGGATTCTCGGCGTCCGAGAGGTCGATGATGCCCTGCATCCAGGATGAATCGTGCTGCGACAGGTACTGGCGCAGCAGCGCGCCTTCGACCATCAGGCTCGGGTCCGCGTAGGCCACGGTGGGCAGCACCAGCAGGCGGCGAAAGACCCGGGCGCCGGCGCGGTCGAAGATTTCCCAGCGCTGCACCATCTGCGCGCGGGTCCTGGACTCCGGGCACGGCCCGCGATAGCGGAACTGCGCCGCCGACTCCGGCCCGAACAACCGCGTGCCGCGCAGCATGTTCCAGTACAGCAGTTCGTCGCCCGGGGCGTGCAGCTCGAGACGCGGCACGTTCCAGTCCGTCCCGTGCGGGTCGACGGGCCGGAAATGCCCGAGCGACGGAGATTCCTCGGCGGCGGCCTGGTCGCGGGCGAGGATGAGCCCCACGCGCGCCATGTGCAGGGCGCGCAGGTCGGCATGCGTGGCCACGCGCAGGCAGCGGGTGAGCAGCGCTTCCGCCTCGCGCCACGCGTGCCGCCGCAGCAGCGAAGTCCCCAGCCACGCCTGCATGGACGCGTCGCGCGGAAACAGGTCGATCGCGTGCTGACACAGCTCTTCGGCCTGCTGCGTCCGACCGGCGCGGGCCGCCGCCGCGATGCGCATGGACCACAGGCTGCGGCAGTAGCGCTCCAGGTGCTCGGCTTCATCGGCCCGGATGAGCCGCAGGATCTCGGCCGCGGCGCGCCGTTCCACCTCGTCATGCTCGTCGGCGGCTATCAGCGGCTTGACGCTCAGCTCGAATTCCCGCAAGTACGGCGTGGAATCGTCGCGGACCTCACTGTCGCCTTCGGCCCGAATTCCGTCGGGCACGCGCTGCCGCCAGCGCTGGGTCGACTCGAGCAGGCGCTCATCGTCGCGGATCTCTCCCTCGTGGAACACCAGCTCGTAGTCCCCGACGCCGATGGTGTCGCCCTCGGTGAGCATGGGGGAGGCGCGCGCCAGCGGAGCCTGGTTGAGCCGCACGTCGTCCGCGAGCGGGTCCAGCACGAAACCGTCACCGATGGGCGCGATGCGGAAATACGCGCTGTCGGCCGGTGCCCAGGGCAGGCGCAGTCCGTCCGGCGCGCCCCCGACATCCAAAGCGCGCAGTCCCGGCAGGTCCGCCAGCAGCACGACATTGGCACCGTCGACGGGGCGCCGATACCGCAACTCGATGTGCCCGGGCAACTGCCGCCGCCTCCAGAAGACAACGCCCCGACCGTCCGCCCCGGCGCAGCCGCGCGGGCTAGGACTGTTCCATCTGGAGGGCCGCCAGACCCGCCGGAACGTTGTCAACGAACTCGAATATCTTATCGAGCCCGGTCAGGAGGAACACGCCCCATACGTGCGTGTTGCCGATGCCGCACAGCTTCAGGCGCCGCTGATTGGTCGTCGTCACCAGCCGCCGGAGCTTCAGGAGTTTGGCGATGTTCGAGGAATTGAGATACGTCACGCCCCCGAAGTTGAGCAGCACGTCCAACCGCGGATTCTGCGTGATCTGCTCAAGGAGTGCGGTCAGGTCGTCGGTGAACTGCGGGTCGTCCGCCAGTTGGCCGATGACGACTGCTTCGGACCATTGCTCGATGGGCATGTCACGCCATCCGAATAACGTCGCGGCCGGCCCGGCGACGACGCACGGGACGATACGACCCTGCGGCGCGGCTGTCAACGCGGGATTGGCGCGGCGCGAGCGGCAGGGCCGAGCGCGGCCCGCTGCGAAGCGCGCCGCGTCGGACGGTGCGGCGCGCAAGACCAGCGACCGTCCTGTCGGCGGGCGCGCCGGCCCCGTGACCTGCCGGCAGGCGGCCCCCTACGCGGCTCGGACCGGCGCGCCGCCGGCTGCGGCCGACGCCCCTTGTGCGACGCGCAAAGGGGGAATAGAATGCGTAATTCGTATTTGAGGGAACTCCTCGCAATCACGGTGTTGCATGGCCCGCGAATGCCCGTTTACCGGTAAGAAAACGACCTTTGGCAGCCAGATCTGCCGCCGCGGAAAGGCGAAGTACCTCGGCGGCGTGGGCCGCAAGGTCACCAGCATCGCGCCGCGCAAGTTCAAGCCGAACATCCAGAAGGTCCGGGCCGTGATCAACGGCAGCGTGGTGCGAATCCGCATGAGCGCCAAGGCGATCCGCATGGGGCTGCTGGTCAAGCCGACCCGGCGGCGCTGGGCCGCACCGACCGAAACGGGTTCGTAGCCGTCGCGCGACCCGGCGCGACGCACCGACGCCGCAACCATCGAGGCAGATTGGCGCGCATGTCCACGGTGATCGACACCGATAAGGTCCGCCACATCGCGCACCTCTCGCGGCTGAACCTGACCGAAAGCGAAGTTGCGCTCTTCACGGGTCAGCTCGCGCGCATCCTGGACTACGTGACGCAGTTGGAGCGGGTCCCGACCGAGGGGGTCGAGCCGCTGGCGCACGCGCTGGAAATGGCGGACGTGTTGCGGGGAGACACGCCGCGGCCGTCTTTCGCCGCGGTGGAGTCGCTGGCCAATGCGCCGCAGCGCGAGCGAGACTACTTTCGCGTGCCGAAGGTGCTGGACGACGTCGGCGGAGCGTAGCGGCCGCTCGCAGGCCGGCGCGGAGGGCCCGTGGGACTCGAATCGGCAACGGAGATCGCCCGGGACGTGTCGGCCGGTCGCCGCCGCGCTGCGGACGTCGTGCAGGCCGCGCTGGCGGCGGTTGAGGCGCTCGATCCGTGCGTGCACGCCTTCCTCGAAGTGCACGGCGAGCGCGCCATGGCACGGGCCGCGCAGATCGACCGCGCCGTCGCCGCCGGTTCGGCGCCGGGGCCCCTGGCGGGCGTGCCGATCGCCGTGAAGGATAACATCTGCACCCGCGCGGGGCACACGACCTGCGCCTCGCGGATCCTGCAAGGTTACCGCTCGCCCTACGACGCAACCGTGATCGAGCGGATCGAGGCGGCCGGCGGCATCGTGCTGGGCAAGACCAATCTCGACGAGTTCGCCATGGGCTCATCCACGGAGAACAGCGGCCGCGTCACCAGCCGCAATCCCTGGAACCCCGATCGGGTGCCCGGCGGTTCGTCGGGAGGATCCGCCGTCGCGGTGGCCTGCGGGATGACGCCGCTGGCGCTCGGCTCGGACACGGGTGGCTCCATCCGCCAGCCCGCCTCACTGTGCGGCATCGTCGGACTCAAGCCCACGTACGGCCGGGTGTCGCGCTACGGGCTGGTCGCGTATGGCTCGAGCCTGGACCAGATCGGCCCTCTGTCGCTCAGCGTTGTCGACGCCGCCCTGCTGCTGACGGTGATGGCCGGACACGACGAACGCGACTCCACCAGCATCGACCGCGCCCCCGAAGACTTCGTCGGCGCGCTGCGCGACGAGCCCGTCACGGCGCGCCTGCGCGGGCTGCGGATCGGCATCCCGCGCGAGTACTTCGGCGACGGGCTCGACGACGACGTGCGCCACGCGGTGCTGGAGGCGGTGGGCGTGCTGGAGCGCGGCGGCGCACGGCGCGTCGACATCTCGATGCCGCACTCACCCTATTGCGTCGCGGTCTACTACCTGGTCGCAACGGCCGAGGCCTCCAGCAACCTGGCCCGCTACGACGGCGTTCACTACGGCCATCGCACGGCCGCGCCGCGCGACATTTTTGATCTCTACAGTTCGTCGCGCAACGAAGGCTTCGGCCCCGAGGTCAAGCGCCGCATCATGCTGGGCACGTTCGCGCTGTCGAGCGGGTACTACGACGCGTATTACACCAAAGCCCTCAAGGTGCGGCGGCTGATCCGCGGCGACTTCGATCGCGCGTTCGAGCAGGTCGACGTGATCTGCTGTCCGGCCTCGCCCACGCCGGCGTTCCGCATCGGCGAGAAGTGCGACGACCCGCTGGCGATGTACCTGGCCGACATCTACACCATCGCGGCCAACCTCGCGGGCGTGCCGGGCCTGGTCGTTCCGTGCGGGTCGTCCCGCGCGGGCCTGCCGATCGGCCTCCAGGTCCTTGGTGGGCCGCTGAGCGAAACGACGCTGCTCCAGGTCGGCCGCGCCTTCGAGCGCGCCACGGACTGGCACGCGCGCCGCCCGCCGCTGGCCGCGTAGACCGAGCATCGCCGCCGGTGCGCGATGGGCACGCCCGCTCAGAGGGGCGCCAGGCGCACGGTCGCGCTGCCCCGCCTGAAGTGGAGGCCCTCCACGCGGAAGCGGCGCTTCCCGTTGGGCCAGGTGAACTCGTTGCGAATCGGCAGCGACGCGTCGTGAGGCAGGACGCGGTCGCGGGCCGCCTCGCGGAGTGCGGCCCGGAACAACCCGTCCACCACCGCGATCGGCACCGGTAGACGGCCGACGGCTACGCTTCGAAGCCGGGCGGTGACCTCGTCAGGCGAAGTGTCGACGTTCACCGCCGCCGACACCGTGCAACCCCAGCCGTGCGAACGGACGACGGCCGCGACCCGGACGGCGCCGGCCTCAAATCGCAGGAAGGGCAGCTCGAGGCGTCCCAGGTGCAGCCAGTCCTCCCCGGGCCAGACCTCGTGCCGGGCCGCGATCCAGCGGTTGAGCTGCGTGTCGGCCACCTCGAACTCGATGGAGCGCCCGGCGTTGAGCGCCGCGCTGATCTCGTCCGCCAGCCGCGCCAGCGCATCCTTGTCGGTATCCAGCCGCCGCATGTCGATCGCCGCCGGGACGTACCAGCGCGGACGACAGGCAGCCGCCAGCAGCCCGCAGGCACCCGCGACGGCCGCCAGAAGGAACAGCCCGGCCGCGACGCGTTGAACCGTACGGCGCTTCGCCGGCGTCGGGCGGGAAGGGGTGACGGTGGCCCTCGGTCCCATGAGCGGCTCCAGCGCCCGCTCCGCGGCGCCGCGGGGGCCTGGCCCGCGGCCGCGCGAGGTCGTCTGCGTGTCGGCCCCATCATACCGGCGCGGCGGCGCACGAATCCCGCCCGCAGTGTGTACGATGGGTGCGGGCCGGATCGCCTGCCTGGAGGAACATACGTGAGCCACGTGACCGTCAATGAGGGAGCGCCGCGCGCAGGCGCACTGGCCAGGATGCTGGACTGGGTTGAGCGGGCGGGAAACCGCCTCCCGGACCAGGCGACCATTTTCATCGCGCTGGGCGCCATCACGCTGCTGGCATCCTGGGCGGCGTCGGCGGCGGGCGTGTCGGTGATGAACCCCATCAGCGGGGCGGAGATTCATGCGCTGAACCTGCTCGGGCGCGAAGGGCTGCAATGGGTCCTGGGCAGCGTGGTGAGCAACTTCACGGGGTTCGCCCCGCTCGGCACGGTGCTGGTCGCGATGATCGGCGTGGGCGTCGCGGAGAAGACCGGGCTGTTCGCGGCCCTGCTCAAGGCGACCGTGACCGCCGTGCCGCGCTGGGCCATCACGCCGACCGTCGTGTTCGCCGGTATCAACTCCAACGTCGCGTCCGACGCGGGCTACGTGATTCTCCCACCGCTGGCCGCCATGCTCTACGCCTCGCTGGGGCGGCACCCGCTGGCGGGGATCGCGGCCGCTTTCGCCGGAGTCGCGGCGGGCTTCTCGGCCAACCTGCTGCCCAGCACGCTGGACCCCATGTTGGCGGGTCTGACGCAGGACGCGTCGCACGTGCTGGACGCCCGGTACACCGTCAACGCGGCGTGCAACTACTACTTCATGTTTGCCTCCGTATTCGTACTGACGCTGATCGGGTGGGTCATCTCGGATCGCTGGGTCGAGCCGCGCTTCGGGCCGTGGCGCTCGGACGTCTCCGCCGGGCCGCCCGGGAGCGGCGCGGAGCGTTCACCGGCTGACGCCATGCGACTCACGACGATCGAGCGTCGCGGGCTGTGGGCGGCCGGCGCGGCCTTTGTCGCCACGCTCGCCGCGATCGTCTGGCTGGTGCTGCCCGCCGACGGCGTGCTGCGCGATCTGAGAACCTCCAGCATCGACCCGTTCCTGGGCAGCCTGGTCGCGCTCATCATGATCATCTTCATCGTTCCCGGACTGGCCTTCGGGCTCGCGACGCGCCAGATCGGCTCCGACCGCGACGCAACCAGGATGATGAGCCTGACCATGTCCGCCATGGGGCACTACATCGTGATGGCCTTCTTCGCCGGCCAGTTCATCGCCTGGTTCCGCCGCTCCAACCTTGGCTCGATCCTCGCCATCCAGGGCGCGGATTTCCTGCGCGACATCGGGCTTACAGGCGTGCCGCTGATGATCGGCTTCGTGCTGGTTACGGCCACGTTCAACCTGCTCATGTCCAGCGCGTCGGCCAAGTGGGCCATGCTGGCGCCGATCTTCGTGCCCATGTTCATGATGCTTGGCAAGTCGCCGGAGGCCACCCAGGCCTACTACCGCGTGGGCGACTCGGTCACGAACTGCGTCACGCCCCTCAACGTATACCTTCCGATCCTGCTCGCGACGGCGCACCGCTACGTCCCGGCGGCCGGCATGGGAACCCTGATCGCCGCCATGATCCCCTACTCGGTCGGCTTCCTGATCGTCTGGGCGGCGGTGCTGGTCATCTGGATCCAGTGCGGCTTTCACCTGGGACCGGCCTCGCCGCTGGTGTACGCGGCGCCATGAGTTCCGGTCCGGAAACGACGGCCGTGACCCGTGTGATGTGTGCGGGAGCGTGCGCTCTTGACCCAGCTCGAACCGGGTGAATTCTCGTCGAAGGGCCCACCCCCGAGCAAGCGCGGGCCTGTGCCGCGGCCGGGGTCACTCCTGCCGTGGATGACGCTGGCGCTGCTCGGCGCGTCGGTCGTCGCCGTTCCGCTCGCGGTGGGTGCCCTGAACCGAATCCCCAACACGCGGGCCGCGTTCGACCGGTACCGTGCGCTCGGCTCGAGTTTTGTCGTGGGCGGCGCGGTGACGCTTGCGGCCGTCAGCGCTGTCGCTTGGCGCTGCTCACTTCGGGCGCTGAGGCGCGCCGGCGTCGCGGGTGGCGCGATGCTGCTTGCGGCCACGGTGGCGGCGATCGCACCCGTGCCGTTCGGCCTGGGGGTGCTGGCGGGCGAGATGCTGCTCTACGTCGGCGCGGCCCTCTACGCTGCGGCCTGCGGACGGGGGCTGCTGGAGGGGTTCCGTGGCGGCAAGGGGCCGCCGTGGGCTGCGCCCCTGGCGTGGCTGGGCGCCGTGCTGTGCGTCTCGGTCGCGCTCGTTTGGGCCAAGTTGAGCGCGTTGGGGTGGTCGTCGGCGATGGATTGAGGGCTGGCCGCCGGGGATGAATGGACGGCCGGGCGGAGCCGATCCCCGATGCGGGCGACCGGGGGTGATCGCGGCGGTGAGCGCCGCCGCGGTCGATCCGCAGCCCTCGGGCGGCAGTTCGGTCTGGCTGCTGGACGCCCGGGCGGTTGCTGCGGAAGCGCCTTGCGGCTAGACTTGGGTGAGAAGATTGGCCGGGGCGTGGCGCAGTCTGGCTAGCGCGTCTGCATGGGGTGCAGAAGGTCGCAGGTTCGAGTCCTGTCGCCCCGACTCTTATCGAAAAGAGGCCGTTCGGCAAGCGCGTCGAACGGCTTTCTCTTTGTGGTTGCGAGACTTGCGCTACCGAGGCAGCGTTTCAATAACGCGCGGCCGAGGATCGCCCGCCGAGCGTCTTTTCCAGAAACGGTCCACTCGCAGGCCGCGTTCTGGGCGAAATCGAAGAGCGCGAGGACGTGCTCGCCCACGTCGGCGCCTGGGGCCTTCGCGTCGGCCAGGCGCTCCCGCAGGCGCTCGGTCTCGACCTTGATCTCCGCCGTCTTGGCCGTGAACGCGTTCTTCTCAATCGCGCCTGCCAGATACCCGTCCAATAGCCGCTGCTGCACCTGCTCGAGTTCGGTCAGGCGCTTGCGCGCCATCCGGTTCTGTTCCTCGCGCACACGGGACAGCGCGCTCTGCGCGCCGGCTGGCTTCGAGCCGAGGCTTGGCCGGGGCGCGGGCCTTGGAGGCAAAACTCGACATCGCACGCGCAGGGTACTCGGCCGACGTGTACGCCCTCGCGGTAACCCTCCGCCTGCTTCTTGAAGGCGAGTCATGCCTTCAAGCCGTGGTCCCCACTCCTCCTGTTGTACGACTCAGTAAGGAGCAACGAGATGCCCCCGACCGGTTGCGCCAATTGCTCAGCCGCTTCATGGATGGGCATCAAGAGTCAGACACGATTGCCGAGTTCGTATCAGTCTTACAGCGAGTGCCTAATTGAGGGCCCATGACCCGGACTCCACGCTGAACCTGACGGCGCTGCCGTCGGCGAACGTGGTCCGGCTGCTGAGGGCAGCGCGTAGATCGCGGATCACGATCGATGTGTTGGACGCGGGCTACCGCACAGACAGGCTCCGCTCGCCGTCGGCTACGAAGAGCGGCTCCAGCAGCGTGCGCAGCGCCTGCCGCGCCCGGTGCAGGCGGACCTTTACGGCCGCGGGTGAAATGGCGAGCCGCTCGGCGGTCTCCCGTGTGTCGAGTTCTTCGATGTCGCGCAGCAGCAGCACGACGCGGTAAGGTTCGGGCAGCTCGTCAATGGACGCGCGCACCCTCGCACGCAACTCCGCCGCGTGCATTCGCTCCGGCGGCGGCACGTTCCATGCCGATACACGGCGCGCGTGATGTCCCGTCTCGTCGAACGTCGGTAGGAGACTCTCGATCGAAGTCGTGGGCCTGCTCCTCGCAGAGCGCAGCTTCATCAGGCAGGCGTTGACGACAATGCGGTGGAGCCAGGTACCGATTCTGGAGTTCCCCCCAAATCCCTGGATCGAGCGGAACGCCGACAGGAATGCCTCCTGGACAGCATCAGAGGCATCCTGCTCGCAGCGCAGGAATCGGCGCGCCACCGCGAGCATCGGCCCGCCGTAACGACGAACAAACTCCTCGCAGGCTGCCTCGTCACGGCGACGCACGCGCGTGAGCAGCGCGGCTTCGTCCGCGCCGTCGTCGATCAGGTGACCAGCGCTCCGCCGGTGGTTCGTTTGCTGCGTAATCATGACCTCTCCAATCGCAGAAGCTCCGCCACGAAGCTGGAGCGCGCGCGTATCTCCGCGCCCTGCTCGACAAGCTCACGAAGGAGATGCACTCCATCCGCGTCGACGAACGTGACTTCGGAAAGATCGAGAGCCAAGCGCCGACCGTGACCTGTCTCTCGGGCACAAGCCGTGCGGCACTCGTCCACCCACGGCCCGACGAGCTTTCCTTCGATCTTGAGCCAAGCGGCTCGGTCCTTCGTTGAACTTGTGATCCTGAGCAACGCAGTCTCCTCGTTTCGATGGCGACCTGAATTGCATCGTCCGTGCCAGCCCGAGCCGGTCGACTTCGAGAATTACAAGTGCTTGTGAGCGAGATGGTTACGACGCTGTACGAAGACGATCACGGGGCGTACCACGAAGCTGTTCGCCCCGACGCTCACGAAATGTCGTGGTGGCTACGAGCGGTCGTGGG
>CAYNYG010000023.1:0-56280 GCA_964401365.1 uncultured Planctomycetales bacterium
CGACCTGGCCACGCGGGCCATCGTCTTCGGCGCGGTAGGGACCGCCGGCCAGCGCTGCACCAGCACGCGACGTATCATCGTCCACCGCAGCGTGCGCGACGACCTGGTCGGCCGGCTGGTTGCGGCTTACCGGACCGTCCGCATCGGCGACCCGCGCAAGCCGGACACGCTCATGGGGCCGCTGGTGGAGCGCTCCGCGGTTCAGGAGATGCAGACGGCGATCGAGCGGTTGAAGAACGAGGGCGGCGAGGTGCTCTACGGCGGGGAGCCGCTCAGCGGCGCAGATGTCCCGGGCGGACACTACGTGCGGCCCTGCCTCGCCGCCGCGCGGAACGAGCTGCCCGTGGTGCAGGAGGAGACCTTCGCGCCGATCCTGTACGTGATCGACTACGGCGGCACTCGGCGGCCAACCGACCATGCCACGCTGGGGCGCGAAATCCGCGAGGCGATCGCGCTTCAGAACGGCGTGCCGCAGGGGCTCAGCAGCGCCATCTTCTCGCACCACCAGATCGAGTGCGAGGAGTTCCTGGCGGCGGGCGGGTCGGACTGCGGCATCGCCAACGTCAACATCGGCACCAGCGGCGCCGAGATCGGTGGCGCCTTCGGCGGGGAGAAGGAGACCGGCGGCGGCCGCGAGAGCGGCAGCGACAGTTGGAAGGCTTACATGCGGCGGCAGACGTGTACGATCAACTACGGGACGGACCTGCCGCTGGCGCAGGGGATACGGTTCGGGGAGTGACCCCGCGCCGGCCCGCGAGGGGCCGCGGCCTCGTCAAGCTGTCCGGTGGGCATCGATTCGGTTCTCATCGGAGGCCTGTCCGACTTCGCCACTGCGCTGGAGGGCGTCGGTGGGCGAAGGACTCGCGTTGCGCTTCCTGCTCGGACGGCCCTGCCGGCGCCGCACCGTCGTCACCCGATGAGGACGGTCCCCGATCGAACACTCACCGGCAGCGGGCGGTTGAGCGGCAGGGGGCGCATGGGCCAGACGTGTCCCACGTCGCGCGTGACGACCACCGGGATCCGCCGCGCGGGCGGGAGGTGATAGCGCAGGTACGCCAGCACCGCGTCGATCTGGTCGGCGTCGTCGGTGTGGAAATCGCCGACCAGGACGCCGCCGATGCGGTCGAACCAGCCGGCCAGCTTGAGTGCCGACAGGTGGCGGTCGATGCGATAGGACGCCTCGTTTACGTCCTCGATGACCAGCCAGTGCCCGCGCGGCGCGAGTCGCCGGGCGTGCGGTCCGGCCAGAAGGGGGACCAGCACGCTGAGGCACCCGCCCACCAGGCGGATCACGCGCGCGGTGACCTTGCCGGCGGCCAGTCGACCGCGCACCGGTTCATAGGCCAGCGTGGTCCCCGCGGAAGGCGGACCAGCGGCGGGCTTGGCGCGTCGCGTCGCGGCACCGTCGGCGGATGCCGCGAATTGGGGCAGGCGCTTCCAGAACTCGGCGAAGGCGATCCGCGCCTGGGCGGCCGGCTCGATCTTCCACGCCAGGTAGTTGGGGCACAGCCAGTAGACGCATCGCCCGCAGGCGTAGGAAGCCACGATGTTGAGCAGCGTGGTCATCTCGCTGAAACCGAAAAGGCACAGCGGATTCCGGCGGCGTGCCAGGCGGGCGAAGTCGATCCCGGGAAGGATGCGCGTGAAATACGCGCCGCCGTTGGCCGCGACAATCGCGGCGGTGCGCGGGTCGTCGAGGGCGTCCTGAAGGTCGGCGGCGCGGGCCTCGTCGTCGTGCCGTCCCCCGTGCGCCTCGTCGTCGTCGACGTCGAAGAAACGTTCCGAGCCGGTCAGGCGAAAAGGTTCAGGCAGGTGCCTCCGGGCGAAATCGAGCATGGCGCCCGAGGAACCGAATCCAAAGCGCGTCACGTCCTTGCGAGCCGAGCCGGCGTGCGCGATGACGTGAATGCGGTCAGCGTTTTTCGAACCGGCAGGCATGAAGCTGGGTGCCCGAAGAGCGCCGCGACACGCCCGCGCGGGCGCCGCGGGGCGCGCCTAGTCTCGGACGTTCACGCGGCGCCCGACCCGGCGCTTGCGGTTGATCAGTTTGCGGCCCTTGGACGTGCGCATCCGGGCTCGAAAGCCGTGTTTGCGCTTCCGTTTGCGGTGACTGACACGATGGGGGTAGTGCATGACGTTCTCACAGGACGCGGCGTCCGCCGCGGTCCAGGACCCAAGTCGAGCCACGTATTATGCCGGGGACGGGTCACCGCGCCAAGCCGGCGGGAGGGGCCGGCGCAACGGTCGCATCCCGATCGTGCCGGGGATTCACGCCGCGGGTCGCCGCGCCGGCCTCCCCCGGCCGGGTGCGAGCTCGGCGTTCCGATCACGACGTGAGCCTCAATCGCTGCCCGACCCGCGAAACCCGGGGATGCGCAGGTTCTCCTGAGGCTTGTCGTCCGGGTGGACGGCGAAAACCTCCACGCGGCCGATGTCCTCGAACGGAAGCATCACCACGAAAGCGCCGACGTGGTACTGCTCGTCCACCGGCACGCACTCGAACGTCAGGGCCGCGAACGTCCCCAGGTCGACCAGCTCCTTCATCTCGTAGCTCAGGCCGTCCTTCAGGTACAGGATGGTGCGCGTCTCCAACTCGTTCACGTAGGCGGCGCGGCGCGCGGAGAGATCCTGGCCATCCTCGTCCGGGAGCTTCTTCAGCGCGCAGCGCCGCTTCGCCTCGTCGATTTGCCGCCGCAGTCCGTCGCCGTGAAACCAGTCATAGTTGAACATGCCGGTGCTCCGCGGCCGGTCGTCGGGCCGCGCGCGGGGGGTTTGGTTGTCGTCGCCGACGCCCGGTATCATCGCTTCCGGTGACTCCATCGGCCAGATCGCGAGTAGTCCGCAGCCTCGCCCGCGACGTGGGGTTCGATCTGGTCGGCATCGCACGCGCCGGACCCATCGGGGACCCGGGATATTACGCCCAATGGCTGGCGGCTGGCTACCACGGCACGATGGATTACCTCCGCCGCTCCGGCGATGCCCGCCACGACCCCCGACGCCTTCTGCCCGGTGCGCGGTCCGTCATCTGTACGGCCGTCAGCTACCACCGCCCCAGCAACCCCAGCCCTGCTCCGATTCACGGCGTCGGATCTCCCGAACCGCCGCGGTCCGCCGGCCGGATCGCGCAGTATGCGCGCGGCGTGGACTATCACCGGGTTCTGCGCCGCATGCTCGAAGCCCTCGACGCCCGCATGCGACAGTCCCTGCGAGGCGAGTTCGAATCACGCGTCTACGTCGACACCGGCCCGCTGCTGGAGCGCCAGCTCGCCGCCGCGGCCGGCCTCGGCTGGATCGGGAAGAACACGCTTCTGCTCCACGCCCGGCTCGGTTCGTTCCTGGTGCTGGGCGAGTTGCTCAGTACGCTGGAGCTCGAGCCCGATCAGCCGGTCGCCGACCATTGCGGGTCGTGCACGCGCTGCCTGGATGCGTGCCCACCCCGCGCGTTCCTGGCGCCCTATCGCATGGACGCCAGCCGCTGCGTTTCCTATCTCACGATCGAGCACCGTGGACCCATCCCCGACGAGCTGCGGCCCGCGGTCGACGACTGGATCTACGGCTGCGACGTCTGCCAGGACGTCTGCCCGTTCAACGCGCACGCGCCGGCCGGCACCCATCCCGACCTGACCCGCGAGCGGCTCCCCGAGCGCATCGAGCTCTCGCAGGTGCTGGGGCTGTCGGCGGCGCGACACCGGCGCTTCATCGCGGGAACCGCCGGCACCCGAGCCACGCGCTCCATGTGGCGGCGTAACGCGGGGATCGTGGCCGGCAATTCAGCGGCCAAGGGCCGCCGCGGAGCCGGCGGCGCGGGGCCGATCGAATCCGGGGGCGCCGACGCGCGCAAGTGACGCCGGGCGTGCGGCGTGCGCCGAACGACTCGTAACCTAACAATATTATAATATTTGCAAGTCGACACTAGGGTGATTTCGGTATAGAATCCCCATGTGGTTACTCGTGCGCTGGCCAAGCGATTGTGTTCGTCCCTGCACGACGACGCAATATATGGAAATGTCTCAGAGCCAAGGCGTTAGGAACAAAGCACAATCGCATGAGCGTTTTCGTTTTGACGGACACAATATGTTGGGTTATATTACCCGATGCCGCTCAATTTCGTGGGTCCGGCGCGACACCATCGCCATTCCGGTCCCGACGGCGTCGTATTTCATACTTGAGGCCGCTTCTCGCGACCCCAGTCCGAACCTGTCCATTCTCGAAGCGAGGAGTCACGGATGATCCCGGAGACCTGTTCGTCGGATGGCGTTCGAGCCGCCCCGAAGCTCACCGAGAACGCGCAGAAGGTGCTGCGCGCCCGGTATCTCAAGAAGGACGAGGCCGGGGAGTGCATGGAAGCCCCCGCCGACCTGTTCGACCGGGTCGCGGCGAACATTGCGGACGTCGAAGTGCTCTACGGCGCGACCGACGTCGAGCGTCGCCAGTGGCAGGACCGGTATTACCGTCTCATGGCGTCGGGCGATTTCATGCCCAACTCGCCCACGCTGATGAACGCCGGGCGCGAAATGGGGATGCTCTCGGCCTGCTTCGTGCTGCCGGTGCGCGACTCGATCGTCGACATCTTCGACAGCATCAAGCACACGGCGTTGATTCAGAAAGCGGGGGGCGGGACCGGTTTCGCGTTTGACGAGTTGCGACCCACCGGAGATTTCATCGCCTCGAGCGGGGGGACGACCAGCGGGCCGATCACGTTCTGGCGCGCTTTCAGCGAAGCCACCAACGCCATTCAGCAGGGCGCGTTCCGGCGCGGCGCGAACATGGGGATGATGTACATTCACCATCCCGACATCCTGAAGTTCCTGCACGCCAAGCAGGACCTGAGCCAGTTCACAAACTACAACATCTCGGTCAAGGTCACGGATGACTGGATGGACGAGTACCTGGCCGATCCGGACTCGCCGCACATCGTTCGCAATCCGCGCAACGGCAAGGCCTTCGCCATCCCGCGCAGCTACAAGATCTGGGAATCCGACATCCGGGCGCTGATCGAGGTGGATTGCGTCCGGCCGGTCAGTCCGGCGTCGGGCGAGCGCTACCACCGCTCGCCGCGCATGACCGGGCCGTTGCCGGCCGAGCTGCGCGGGATGGTCTACACCAAGCGCGAAATCTGGAAGATCATCGTTGACAACGCGTGGCAGACGGGCGAGCCGGGCGTAGTGTTCATCGATCGCATCAACGAGCACAACCCCACGCCGCACGTGGGCCGCATCGAAGCCACCAACCCCTGCGGCGAGCAACCGCTGCTGCCCTACGAGGCCTGCAACCTGGGCAGCGTCAATCTCGGGGCGTTCATCCTGAACGCGTGCACGCCTCAGGCCGACGTCGACTGGGAGCGGCTCAAGACCGCGGTGCACGTGTCGACGCGCTTCCTCGACAATGTCATCGACGCGAACAACTATCCGCTGGACGAGATCGACCACATCTGCAAGGCCAACCGCAAGATCGGGCTGGGCGTCATGGGCTTCGCCGACGCCCTGTACCGCCTTAACGTGGCCTACAACAGCGAGGAGGGCGTCGCCTGGGGCGAGCGACTGATGAAGTTCGTCAACGACGAAGCGCACGCCTACAGCGAGCACCTGGCCCGCACGCGCGGCTGCTTCCCCAACTGGAAGGGCAGCCTCTGGCACGCGCGCAACCGCATGATGCGCAACAGCGCCGTCACGACGGTCGCTCCCACCGGGACCATCAGCATCATCGCCAACTGCTCCGGCGGCATCGAGCCGATGTTCTCGCTGGCCTTCGTCCGCAACGTGCTGAAAGGCCAGAAGGAAGGCGCCCGCCCGCTGGTCGAGGTCAACGAGACCTTCGAGAGCGTGGCGCGGCAGCGCGGGATCCACTCGCCGGCGCTGATGGAGCGCCTGGCCGCCGAGGGCACGCTGGCCCACATCGACGGCATCCCCGACGACCTGCGGCGCGTGTTCGTGTGCGCCCACGACGTCGCGCCCGAATGGCACATGCGCATGCAGGCGGCTTTCCAGCGGCATTGCGATTCGTCCATCAGCAAGACGATCAACTTCCCGCAGTCGGCGTCACGTGACGACGTGGAGCGGATCTATCGCCTGGCGTACGACCTGCGCTGCAAGGGCGTCACGGTCTATCGCGACGGGTGCCGCGAGTGCCAGCCGATGGCGCTGACCGGAAAGGACGATGCATCGGCCGGGAAGCAGGGCGAGGCGGGCGTTGCCGCGCCGACCTCGCAGGCGGCGCCCGAGCGCGGCAACGGCGACGCGAGCGCCGGCCGCCCCACCCCGGCCGCGCCGCGCGCCAACGGCCACGAGCCGCACGGTGCGGCGGCTCGATCCGGCGCGTCGGATGCGCCGCTGGCGCCCTCGTCGGCGTCGCGCCTCGCGGGCCTCGTCCCGGGCGCTGGATCGAGCAATTCCCGCGGCCCGGGGCCCGGCGGGCGCGCAGTGCGGCAGGACGTCGCCGTGCCGACCGCCGCGAGCGCACCCGCACCGGTGATCCCGCCGCCGTTCGCGATCGAAGCGGGTGCGCCGGCGTTCGAGCCGCGCGACCTGCCCGAGATCGCGAGCGGGCTTCGCATCCGGCAGATGACGCCCTTCGGCAACATGCACGTCAAGATCACGGTGGACCCGCGCACGCAGCGCGAGCTGGAGGTTTTCGCGCAGCTCGGCAAGGGCGGCGACGTCGCCAACAGCGACCTCGAAGGCATCTGCCGCACAGCTTCGCTCTGGCTCCGCGCCGGCGGCAGCCTGCGTCACCTCATCAAGCAGTGGGACGGCATCGGCTCGTCGCTCCAGATCCCGACCAAGGTGGGCCGCATCATGTCGCTCCCGGACGGGTTGGCGTGCGCGCTCAAGAAGTACCTGCGTGCCAAGGAGCGCTTCGGGCTGCGGGCGCTGCTGCTGGGCGAAATCGACCTGGCAGAACTGGACCGGCCCGGAAACGCCGTCCTGGACCGGGCGGCATACGTCGGTCACGAGCACGCGACCGATGGCAGCGGGCATGGCGCCGGCGCGAATGGCAACGGCGGTGACGCCGGCGGGAACCGCAACGGTGGAAACCACGGAAACGGCAACGGCGCCAATGGCCGCGCCGCGGCCGGCACCGGACGCGAGGCGGTGGCCGCTCCCGGCTCCAACCCGCCCCACGGCGACGGCGCGCGCGTTGCCGGGGCTGCGGTGGACAGCCACGCATTCGTCGGTCGCCCGTCGGCCGACACCCGCGCAGGCAGGGCGTCCGCCGCGACGTTGGGAGGGCAATCGCCCGGCGCGGTTTCGCTGGGACCCGAGCCCGGTGCGGCTGCCGCGGCGCAGGCTCTGCCCTGGTCCGCAGGCGGCGGCGCGGGTGTGCCGCGCGCTTCCAGCCTGTCGTTGGACGACCGTCGTACGCCCGACGCAGATGCGGCCGGCTTTTCTACCCTGACCGAGGGTGGCGTGGCGGCGGTGGCGGTGGCCACGCCGGAGCGGATTGCCGAGCGGTTGCGGAGTGTGGACGTCGAGGCGGAAATCGCGCCGGCGGACGTTGAAAGCCGCTGCACACAGAGTCGTGACACGCCCGGCGGGGCGCCGTCCGACATTGGAGACGCTGCGGAGCCGTTTTTCGACCTGTCGTCCCCTGACGGCGAGCCGGTGTGCGCGGGCGCGGCGGGGATCGACGAGGTCGATTCGCCGGCTGCATCGCGACTGATCGCGGATCACGACCCGGCCAGCGGATACAAGCTGATCTGTCCGGAATGCCACTCAAAGATCTCGCGGCAGGAGGGGTGCCAGAAGTGCCATGGCTGTGGCTGGGCGGCGTGCTGAAATCCGGGTGGGGGGCCCCGGGCGGATGTGGTGCGCGACGCGTGCGACCGGTGGCATGCCCTCGCCGTGCTCCGCGTAAGCATGCCGAACGGAGGCGCGCCGCGCCGGGCGAAGCGAGTACGCAACGCGACGCCAGCCGTCGCTTCTTGATGTCACCCTACGCGCGATGGCTCACGCGGCGGGCAGCGGGCCGACGTCGGGTTCGACGAAGGCGCGCTTGGCGTCCCAGGACATGATGCGGTCGCGCGAGTAGTAGAGCCGCATCAGCGTGGGCTGCGTCAGGTGAGGCTGCGCGTCGCAGAAGGCGTCGGACGTCTCGGCCGGGCCGCAGGCGCGCAGCGTAGCCGCAACTACGCGCAGCCAGGCCACGGTGAGCGTCTCGTGATAGCCGCGGTCGAGCGCGACGGGCGTCCGGTGCGCCGCGTTGAGCCGCTCCAGTCCGGCGCGCATGCGGCGCAGAGCCTCGTCGAAGCCGTGGGTGCACAGGTAGAGGTAGGCGGCGCGAACGTGCTCGCGGTGATGCCAGGCATCTGGCGGCACGGTCCCGGCCTCGAACTCGCGGATGAGCGTAGCGTCGTCCATCACTGGGGGACTCCAATCCGCGGGCGACTCGTCGATTCACGCCGGGGACGCGACCCGTGCACGCTGCGGTCGCGGGCTCATTGCAGCAGCGACCGTCCCGTCATCGCCGCGGGCACGTCCAGCGCCATCATTTCGAGTGCCGTGGGCATGACGTCGGCGAGGCGCCCGCCGTCGCGCAGCCGCTTGCCGCGAAAGGGCTCACCGACCACGTAGAGGGGCACGGTGTAGGTGGTGTGGGCGGTATGCGGCCCGCCGGTCTCGGGATCGATCATCTGTTCAAAGTTACCGTGGTCGGCGGTGACGATTGCGCACCCGCCGGCGCGGCGCACTGCCTCCAGCACGCGCCCGACGCAGGCATCGACGACGGTGCAGGCCTTCACCGCCGCCGGCAGCGACCCGGTATGGCCCACCATGTCCGGATTGGCGTAGTTCAGGATGATGAGATCGTCGACCCCCGATGCGATGCGCCGCTCCATGAGGTCGGTGATTTCCAGGGCCGACATCTCGGGCTTCTGGTCATAGGTGCTGACCGTGGGCGACGGGACGAGCTGTCGCTGCTCGCCGTCAAACGGCGCTTCGCGGTAGTCGTTGAAGAAGAAGGTGACGTGCGCGTATTTCTCCGTCTCGGCGCAGCGGAACTGCCGCAGGCCCAGGCGGCTCAGGTACTGCCCGGCGATGTCGGCCATCGGCGGGGGCTTGGGGAACGCGACGCTGACGGGCAGGCCGGCCTCGTATTCCGTCATCGTCACGAATGCCAGGTCCAGCTTGCGGCCGCGCTGAAAGCCCATGTCGCGCAGCTCGCCGGTCTTGTCCGTGTCGCGGTACGGGAACGCGTCCAGCGTGAAGGCGCGGACGAGCTGCCGCGGGCGGTCGCCGCGGAAGTTGAAGAACACCACCGCGTCGCCGTCGCGGATGACACCGATGGGCGCCGCGCCGTCGTCGGTGACGGCCAGCGGAGGGACGAACTCGTCGCCGACCATGCTGGGCTCGGGCGGATGGGCGTAGGCGTGCTCGAGCGCGGCGAGGGGGTCGCGAACCAGCGTGACGTCGGCCGAGCCACCGGCGGTCGCGGCGCCGCCCTCGCCGGTGAGCAGCCGATAGGCGCGCTGTGTGCGCGGCCAGCGGTTGTCGCGATCCATGGCCCAATAGCGGCCGCAGAGCGTGGCGATGCGGCCGGTTCCGATGGAGGCCAGCTCGGCCTGGATGCGGCGGAGGAATCCGGCGCCGCTCGTGGGCGGGGTGTCGCGTCCGTCCATGAAACTGTGAATGAACACGTCGCGGAGGCCGCGCCGGGCGGCAAGCTGCACGACGGCCAGGAGGTGCTCGAGGCGCGAGTGAACGCCGGCGTCGCTGGCAAGGCCCATGACGTGCAGGCGGCCGCCGCGACTGCGGCATCGGTCGATGGCCGCGCCGAGGGCCGGGTTGTCGAAGAATGAGGCGTCGCGGATGGCGCGGGTGATGCGGACGGACTCCTGGAAGACGATGCGTCCGGCGCCGATGTTCTGATGGCCGACCTCGCTGTTGCCCATGGTGCCGTCCGGCAGGCCGACGTCCTCGCCGCTGGTGGCGATCAGCGTGAAGGGCCAGTCGCGGCGCAGGGCGGCGTCGACCGGCGGGCGGGCGACCTTGACGGCGTTGGCGTGGTCCCACTCGGGGTAAGGATTCTCGCCCCAGCCATCGCGAACGATGACCAGGCACGGACGGTGGCGTGCGACGACGGTCGGCATGGGGCACCTCGCGCAAGGCATTGTCGGTCAACCCGGTGCGAGACGCCAACGAGGTCACGGGGGGCGGCGGGTGCCCGTCACAGTTTGGGTCGGCTGTGCTACATTCCCGGTGTGCCCGGAGCCAGTCCCAACCACGGGGCGTCCCCGACGCCGCCTGCACCCACGGCCGGGCCGTCGGCGCGACGACCGGCGTTCCTGATCACGATCGACACGGAAGGCGACAACCTGTGGACGGCGCCGCGTGAGATCACCACCCGCAACGCGGCATTCCTGCCGCGCTTTCAGCAGTTGTGCGAGCGGTTCGGGCTGCGGCCGACGTACGTGACGGACTGGGAGATGGTGCGGTGCCCGGTGTTCCGCGAGTTCGCGCGCGAGGTTCTGGCGCGTCGCACGGCGGAGATCGGAATGCACCTGCACGCCTGGAACTCGCCGCCGATCGTTCCGCTGACGGACGATGATTTCCGCCACATGCCGTTCCTGATCGAGTACCCCGACGCGCTGATGCGCGAGAAGATCCGTGTGCTCACGGACGAGCTGGAGGCGACGTTCGGAGTCAAGATGCTCAGCCACCGCGCCGGGCGCTGGGCGTTCGACGCGCGCTACGCGCGGATGCTGGCGGAGCTGGGCTATCGGGCCGACTGCTCCGTCACGCCGCACATGAGCTGGGCCGATCAGCGCGGCGACCCGGCGGGCCGGGGCGGGACCGACTACACGCAGTTCCCGGAACGGCCGTACGCGCTCGACCTGGACGACATCGCGCGGGCCGGCCGCTCCGGGCTGATCGAGGTTCCCATGTCGGTGGTGCGGCGCACGTGGCCGCGCGGGGTGGAATCGATCCGGGCCGCGACCGCGGGGTTGCGCCTGGCGTGGCGTGCGGTGCGGCGGCTGTTTCCCACGCACGCGTGGCTGCGGCCGACCGGCGGCAACCTGGGCGAGATGCGGCACGTAGTCAACACCGCGCGGCGTGACGGCCGCGAGCACGTCGAGTTCATGCTGCACTCGTCGGAGTTCATGCCCGGGGGGAGCCCGACGTTTCCGACGGCCGAGCGCATCGAGGCGCTCTACCGCGATCTGGAGGTGCTGTTCAGCGAGGCGTCGCGCGACTTCGACGGGCTCACACTGTGCGAGTTTGCGGAGCGCTTCGCCGCACGGGCCATCCACCGCGAATCCGGGGCCACCGCGTCATGACCTCGGTCCTTGTGCTGGGGCACGATGAGCGCAGCTTTCTGGGCGTGGTGCGCTCGCTGGGCCGCGCGGGCCTGAGGGTGCACGTGGCGTGGCACAACCCCGACGGGCCGGCGACGCGGTCGCGCTACATCGCGGCGGCGCACGACCTTCCGCCGTATCGCGAAGACTCGGACGCGTGGAAGGCGGCGCTGGTCGAGCTGCTTCGACGCGAGCGCTTCGAGCTGGTCATCCCGGTTCACGACGGGGGGGTGACCGCGCTCCAGCGGCACCGCGACGAGCTGAGCCGGTACGCGCGGCTCTACACGCTCAGCGAGCGCGCGTACGAGGTGTTCACCAGCAAGCTGAAATCCCTGGAGCTGGCCCGCTCGTTGGGTCTGCGCGTGCCGGACGAGCGCGTGGTGCATGCGGTCGCCGACGCGGACGGGCTGGTGGAGCAGTTCGGGCTCCCGCTGGTGCTCAAGCCGCACACCTCGTACAACGCCGTCGATCCAGCTTCGCGGCATGCGGTTCGCAAGGTGTACGAGGCGGCGCAGCTGCCGCGCATCCTGGCGGCGATGCTGCGCGGCGGACCGGTGGCGATCCAGCGGAACTTCATCGGGCGCGGCGTGGGCGTGGAGCTGCTGCTGCGTGACGGTGAGCCGCTGCTGGCGTTTCAGCACGAGCGGGTTCACGAACCGCTGCACGGCGGGGGCAGCTCCTACCGCCGGTCGGTGCCGGTCGCGCCGGAGCTGCTGGACGCCGGACTGAAGCTGATGCGGGCGGTCGCCTACACCGGCGTAGCGATGGTGGAGTTCAAGGTCGATCCGCTGCGCCGGGACTGGGTGTTCCTGGAGGTGAACGCGCGTTTCTGGGGTTCGCTGCCGCTGGCGCTGGCGGCCGGCGCCGATTTCCCGTTGGGACTGTACCAGTTGTTGGTGAACGGACGCGTCGACCTTCGGCGCACACCGCGGGTGGGGGTGTACTGCCGCAACCTCCTGGCGGACGCGGCGTGGCTGCGCGCCAACCTGCGGGCCGACCCGCGCGACCGGACGCTGGCGACGCGGCGGCTGCGGCACGTCCTGCGCGACCTGGTGGTGAACACGCTGCTGGGGCGCGAGCACATTGACACGCTGGTTCTCGACGACCCGCGGCCCGGGCTGCACGAGCTGCGCGAGCTGCTGGCGCGGGCCGGCGGGGCGGTGCGGACGCGCGTGGAACGTTGGGTGTCGCGAGTCCCGGCGGTCCGGCGGCGGATGAGGCGCGCGGCGCTGGGTGCGCTGGGCGGCGCGCGGCGCGTGCTGTTCGTCTGCAAGGGCAACATCTGTCGCAGCCCGTTCGCCGAGCACTTCGCGCGCTCGCTTGACGGCGGGCGGGAGTACGGCTCGGCCGGGTACTGGCCGCAGGCGGGGCGGCCCTCGCCGGAGACGGCGGTCGAAACCGCCCGGGCCTGGAACGTCGAGCTTGGCCGGCACGGGTCGCGGTGCATCAGCGCAGCGATGCTGCGTGAGGCGGACGTGGTGTTCGTCTTCGACGCGCATAACCTCTCGGAGCTGCGGCGGCGGTTTCCGGGCGAGCGCCGCAAGCTTCACATGGTCGGCGCGCTGGCGCCGTGCGGCCCGGTGGAAGTCGCCGATCCTTTCGGGGGGGATGCGGTCGCGTTCCGCGAGTGCTATGAGCGGCTGGCCGCGATTCTCAGCGCGGCGATCGAGTCGGCGGGCGGGCGCGAAGGGCACTCGGGTTAGGCCGGCAAGCGGCTGGCGCGCGCCGCGCCGGCTCAGCGAACGCGCCGGGGGATTCGCCATCCCGATCTGGGGATTACGGCTCGGCGCCTTCATCCGGCGTGGACGCGGGCGGCGGCTCAGACGACTCGGTCGGTACACCGTTCGCGTCCATCGAGTCGAGCGGCTCGATTCGCGGCGGAGGCTGGGGCATGGGGCGGTGGATGACCTGGTTCCCGTTGCCGGCCTGCGCCAGGCGCGGCTTGATTCCGTAGGGCAGGCTGACGGAGTTGTTGCGTCCCCAGAATTCGATCTTGTAGACGGCGGCGCCGTCCTCGACTGTGACGACGTTGTTGTCGCCGGCGATCTTCAGATAGCTCAGGCGCGAGCCGCTCTCGATGGTGTAGTTATTTCCGGTGCCCGTCAACCCGAACGAGCCGAAGACGCGGTTGCGGGACGTGGTGTTGTTGCCGACCACGGGATAGGAGGCGCAGCCGACCAGCGCGAGCATGGTCGCGCCGAGACAAGCGAGCTGGATCCGAGTGAAGCGCATGAGACGACTCCTTACCGCGAAGTCCTGCCCGCGCGACCGCCGGCGCGGGTCAAAGCCGGTCTGGTTCGTCAGACCGCGCATCGCGGTAAATCTAATCCCGGATTCGCCCGGGTGCCAGTCGTCGCCGCGGAGCTGCCGGGAGGGAGGCCAGGCGCGGCAGCGCGCAGCGGGTTGCGCGGAGTGGTGCGGCGGCTCAGTAGCGGATGACGAGTCCGGTCCGGACCTGGGTGTCGATGCGCTCGTGAACTCCGCCCAGCTCGTCGAAATAGGTCTGGTCGTCGTAGACGACGCTCGAGTACTGCGTCACATCGTCGACGTGGATGCCGATCGGGGTGGACGGCCAGTCGGAGCGGAACACGAATTCCCGCGCGGACGCGAGCAGGTCGGCCTGCCCGGACAGCAGATTCGGCGGGGGACGCCTCGCGATGCAGCCGCTGCGGCGTGTGAGCCGGGCGCCGGCCGGGCGTGGTGCGGCACAGCCTGCCAGCGTGGCGGCGAGGAGCGCGGCGGAAACCAGGCGGAAGGCGAAGGGTCGCCGGCGACGGGAACGGACGCTGAGCCGATGGGCTTCCATGTCCATTGTAGGGGGCCGGACGTGGCCGGCGTCAATTGCGCGTCCGCCGAGGGCGGGGCGGGGCGATAATCGGAGATGTGCGTGCGGGGTGCGGCGGTCGGCTAGGATGCGATGCGTGGAAACCACCTCCCGCGACACGGCGAGCGGACCGGCCGCCTGGAAGCTCTCGTGCCGACGTGCCAGCGTGACCCGCGGAGGGCGCACGGTGCTCGTGGACGCGGACCTCGACATCCGTTGCGGGGAGTGCGTTGCGATCGTCGGTCCCAACGGCGCGGGCAAGAGCACGCTGCTGCTAACCCTGCTCGGGCTTCTGAGGGCCGCGCGCGGCGAAGTCCGGCTCGACGGCGTGCCGGTGCACCGGCTTTCAGCGCGGCGGCGAGGCCGCTGGGCGGCGTACGTTCCGCAGGACGGTCAGGGGCTGGACGGGTTCACGGTGTTCGACGTGGTCGCTGGAGGGCGCTATCCGCACGTGCCGCCGCTGGCGCCGCTGTCGCGGCAGGACCTGGAGCACGTGGACGAGGCGCTGGTGCGCTGCGGGTTGCGGGAGCTGGCGGATCGCCCGATCGAGCGCGTCAGCGGGGGGGAGCGTCAGAAGGCGCTGCTGGCCGCCGCCATCTGCCAGGACGCGCAGGCGATGTTCCTGGACGAGCCGGACACGTCCCTGGATCCGGCGTACCAGGCCGAGCTGGCGCGGCTGCTCGCGGATTGGCGCGACGGCGGGCGGACGATCGTGATGATCACGCACGACCTGCGCCTGCCGGCGGCACTGAGCAGCCGGATCGTCGGGCTTCGCGACGGGCGGATCGTGGCGGACGGGACTCCGGAGTCGACGCTGCGTGCGGAGCGGCTGGCGGAGATTTTCGGCACGGCATTCGAGACGCTGGAGGCAGTGGACGGGCGGCGGGAGATTCTGCCGCGGTTGTCGGCGCGGTAGTAACGCAATCAGCGTGCCGGATGGCCCCGGATCGCGGCCGTCGCCTTGGCGGGGCGTCAGTTCCAGAGCAGGTCGCGCGCGATGATGATGCGCTGAATCTGGCTGCTACCCTCGCCGATCTCGCACAGCTTGGCGTCGCGCATGTAGCGCTCGACGGGCACGTCCTTGGTGTAGCCATAGCCGCCGAAGATCTGGATCGCGTTGAGGGCGGCCCGGGTGGCGATCTCGCTGGCGAACATCTTCGCCACGCTGGCCTTGAAGCGGGCGTCCTCGCCTCGGTCCAGCGCCAGGGCGGCGTCGCGAACGAGCAGGCGGGCGGCGTCGGTCTGCGCCGCCATGTCCGCCAGCATGAACTGGATCGCCTGGTGCTCGCTGAGCGCCTTTCCGAACGCGTGCCGCTGGTTGGCATACTCCATGGACTCTTCCAGCGCGCCGCGTGCCAGCCCGACCGAGAGCGCGCCGATGCCGACGCGGCCGCGCTCCAGCACGCGCATGGCGTCGATGAACCCGCCCCCCAGGGTGCCCAGCAGGGCGTCGGGGGCGACGTAGACGTTGTCCATCACCAGCGTGGTGGTGTCGCTGGCGCGCATGCCCAGCTTGTCCTCCTTCGGGCCGCTGGCGAACCCTTCCGTGCCGCGCTCGATGATGAAGGACGAGATGCCCTTGGCTTTTTTCTCGGGTTCGGTGACGGCCATCACGACGAAGACGCCGGCGCGTGCGCCGTTGGTAATGAACTGCTTCTGCCCCGTGATGCGCCAGCCCTTCCCGTCTCGGACGGCGCGGGTCTTCATCGCCGCGGCGTCCGAGCCGCAACCGGGCTCGGTCAGTCCCCAGGCGCCGACGAGCTCGCCGGAGGCGAGCCGGGGCAGGTATTTGCGCTTCTGCGCCTCGTTCCCGGCCAGTTGGATCTGCGAGGTGCAAAGTCCGAGGTGGGCCGCAACCATGAGTGCCAGGCCGCCGTCCTGGCGCGCGAGCTCCTCCATGACCACCGCGTTGGCCAGGAAGCCGAGCCCCCCGCCGCCGTATTCGGCCGGCACGCGGAGCCCGAGCACGCCCAGCGCGCCCAGTTCGCGGACGACCTCGTCCGGCAGGTGCTGGTCTCGGTCCCACTCGCGGGCGTGCGGGCGGATTTCGCGGGCGGCGAAGTCGCGCACCACGTCGCGCAGGGCGACCAGGTCTTCCGGCAGGTCGAAGTCCATGCGTTTCTCTCCGGTGGCGCGTCCGCCGGGGGCGCCGACGGCGTTCCGCCCATGGTAGCGGGCGCGAATCGGTGTATCAAAGCCGCGGGCGGCGGTTCATTCGAGCGGGCGCAGAAGCGACCGGCGGGCTGCTCACGCCGTCGACGCGTGGCCGGACCGTGCAGAACAAACCACCGACGTCGGAATTGGACTCCGGCTAGCGGCGCTGCGGCAGCGCGGCGGCAAGCTCCGGGGCGCTGCGGACCGCGCGCCATTTACGCAGCGCGAAGAAGAGCACGCCCAGCGCCAGCAGCATGAAAGCGACGGTCGTTACGGCCAGCACATAGCGACCGGTGGGCAGGTAGCGGACCAGCAGCAGGTACGCCAGCGACGCCAGCGAGGTCACCCCGACCAGTACGGCCGGGACGAGCGTGTACCAGGTCGGCCGGCCGTTCGCAGCCAGCCAGAGGGTGACGCAGACGAGGGAGAGGCTGGCGAGAAGCTGATTTCCGGTGCCGAAGACGGGCCAGAGCAGGTTTCCCGCCTGCGTGAAGGCCAGCAGGAGCATCAGCGCGACCGACGCGCCGGAGTTGACCCAGTAGTTTCGCAGCAAAGGCGGCACGTCGCGGAACAGCACCGACCAGACTTCTTCGAGCAGGTAGCGATTGAGGCGGATCGACACGTCGAGCGTGTCGAGCACGAAACCCTCGACCATCAGCAGCCCGAACAGCAGGCCCAGCCACCGGGGGATGCCCAGCCCCATCTCGCAGACTCCCGCCACGCCGAGCGAGAAGGCCAGCACCGGATTGGACTGCCATCCGGGGGCGGCGTCCGGCGGGGGAAGCAGGGTCCCGACGTACCCGGACGGGGAGAGCCCGACCGCCAGGGCGATCGCGACGCACAGGGCCAGCATCGACTCGCCCAACATGCCGGCGTATCCGACCGGGCGTGTGTGGCTCTCCAGCGAGACCTGCTTGGCGGTGGTGCCCGACGCGACCAGGCCGTGAAAGCCGGAGACGGCTCCGCAAGCGATCGTGACGAACAGCACCGGCCACAGGGCGCCGAGCTGCTGCGGACCGGTGGCCAGGTCGGTGGGCGGTGCCTGGAACGGCAGGCCGCGGATTCCCGCCGCCACCGCGGCGACGGCCAGCAGCCCGATGCCGAGGTAAAGGAACTGGACCGAGACGAACTCGCGCGGCTGGAGAATGAGCCAGACGGGGACGGCTGCGGCGAGCCAGACGTAGAGGGCGATGAGGACCACCCAGAGCTGGACCGGGGTGATGAGATAGCTGCCGATGTGGATCGCGGGCGGCGCGACGGGGAGCAGGAAGCCGACGAGCACCGAACCGATGCACAGCACGGTCGCGAGGGGGTAGGAGAGCTGCTCGCGCATGCCGCGCTTGACGATCAGCACGCCCAGGACGGGGGCCAGGAAGGTCAGGACGATGGCGGACGTGGATGCGATGCCGCCGACCAGCGCGACCCGCGAGCCGCCCGGTCCCGCTTCGGTGCGGAACATGTGCTGATCCGGGGTCAGACCCAGCTCGCTCAGGGGCGTACGCGACGTGAGCGACGCGGCGGTGACGTTGATGAACACCGCGTTGACCACGACCAGGTTGAAGATGATGAACAGCGCGTAGAGGACGAAGGCCCCGTTGCCCATCATCCGACGCGCGATCTCGGCGATCGATCGCCCGCCCTCGCGGACCGACACGTAGAGGCAGGCGTAGTCGTGGACGGCGCCGATGAGGATCGCGCCCAGGACGATCCAGACCACGCCCGGCGCGTAGCCGTAGAGAATGGCCCAGGTCGGGCCCAGGATCGGCCCGGCGGCGGCGATGGCGGAGAAATGGTGCGCAAAGAGCACGTGCGGGCGCGTGGGAACGTAGTCCACGCCGTCGTTGCGCGTGACCGCGGGCGTCGGCCGGGCATCGTCCTGGCCGAAGGCAATCGCCAGCCGCCGCGAGTACACGCGATACGCCAGGCCGTAGAGCACGATGGCCGGGACGATCAGAAAGAATGCGTTCATCGGGCCGCCTGTTGGATCGGCGCGGAACTGCGGGCGCGAGGCAGGGTAGGCGCGGCGCGGCGACGCCGTCAAGGAATGCGCCGTCGCCGTGCCGCCGCAGGCTGGGCGCGTGGGGTGCCGCATCCGTACGGCCGCCGCCATTGCCCGCGGGTGGGTCCGGCCCTATTGTCGCGCCCGGCAAGGCACGTAAGGAGGCTCGGTTCCGATGGCACGCAAGATCGTCCTGATTGTCACATTGGCACTGCTGGTCCGCCCCGCGCCACGCGCTGCCGCCGACGAAGGCATGTGGCTGCTCAACCAGCCGCCGACCGCGGCGTTGAAGGACCGCTACGGATTCGAGCCGGACGCTGCGTGGCTGGAGCATCTACAGAAATCGTGCGTGAAGATGGGCGCGTCGGGGTCGCTGGTCTCGGCGAACGGCCTGCTCATGACCAACCACCACGTGGGCTCGGACGCGCTGGAGAAGCTCAGCACTCCGCAGCGCGACCTGTACCGGGACGGCTACGTGGCCCGCTCGGCGGCGGAAGAGCTGAGGTGCCCCGAGATGGAGGTTGAGCTGCTCTGGTCGATCGAGGATGTCACGCAGCGCGTCACGTCCGCGGCCAAGCCGGACGCCGCCCCGGCTGCCGCCTACGAGGCGCGGCGCAAGCGCATGACCGAGATCGAGCAGGAAGAGGGCGGCAAGAGCGGTCTGCGCTGCGAAGTGGTCACGCTCTACCACGGGGCCCGTTATCACCTCTATTCCTACAAGCGCTACGACGACGTCCGCCTGGTGATGGCGCCAGAGAAGGCGATCGCCTTCTTCGGGGGCGACACCGACAACTTCGAGTACCCGCGCTTCGACCTGGACGTCTGCTTCTTCCGGGTCTACGAAGGCGGCAAGCCGCTGCGCCCCGAGCACTACCTGCGCTGGGGCGGCGGCGCCGTGGAGGGCGAGCTGGCGCTGGTCTGCGGCCACCCGGCCCGCACGCGGCGGCTCTATACGACCGATCACCTGCGATTCCTGCGCGACGTCGAGCTGCCCGCGTCGCTGGACTTCATTCGCCGCCGCGAAGTCGCGCTGACGGTGTTCGGCAACCGCAGCGAAGAGCACTGGCGCATTTCCAACGGCGACCTGTTCGGGTATCAGAACGGCCGCAAGGCGCGGATGGGGGTTCTCGCGGCGCTTCAGGACCCGCGCGTCATGGAATCGCGGGGTCGTGCGGAGGACGAGCTGCGCGGCGCGATTGCGCGCCGGCCCGAGCTTCAGGCGCAATGGGGCGACGCATGGCGCCGGATCGCCCAGGCCCAGGAGAAGTACCGCGAGTTCTTCGCGCGACACGAGGCGCTGCGCGCCCACGGACGCGCGCTGCGTTCCGACCTGTACCGCATCGCGCACACGCTGGTCGAGCTGGCCGGGGAGTTGCCCAAACCCGCCATCGACCGCCTGCGCGAATACCGTGACAGCGAGCTGCCGTCGGTCTACCAGGAGCTCTACTCGCCGGCGCCGATCTACGAGAGCCTGGAGATCGACCGCGTCGCCGACGGCCTGTCGTACCTGGCCGAGCGGTTCGGTGGCGAAGACCGCATGGTCCGGGCGGCGCTGGGCGGCCTTCCCCCGCGGGCGCGCGCCGAGGAACTGGTGCGCGGCTGCACGCTGCGCGACGTGGGAGTCCGCAAGGCGCTGGCCGCGAAAGGAAAGGCGGGGCTGACGGGGAGCGAGGATCCCATGATCAAACTGGCGCTGGAGCTGAACCCGGAGACGCAGCACCTGCGCAAGCGGTTCGAGGACGAAGTCGAGAGCGTGGAGCGCGACGGGTACGCCAAGCTGGCCGCGGCGATGTTCGCGATGCGCGGCGCGGATTCGTACCCCGACGCGACCGGCACGCTGCGGCTGGCGTTCGGTCGGGTCGCGGGGTATGAAGAAGACGGACGCCAGGTCCCGGCGTCGACCACGCTGGCGGGCCTGTATGAGCGCTGGCAGCAGCGCCGCGGCGTCTTCCCGTTTGAGCTGCCACAGCGCTGGCTGGAGCGCAAGGACCGGCTCCGGCTGGACACGCCCTTCAACTTCGTCTGCACGGCCGACATCATCGGCGGCAATTCCGGATCGCCGGTTGTGAACACGCGCGGCGAAGTCATCGGCCTGATCTTCGACGGGAACCTCCAGAGTCTGTGCTGGGATGTCTACTACGACGACCGGCAGGCCCGCGCCGTGGCGGTGGATTCGCGCGCCATCATCGAGGCGCTGCGTGCCGTATACGACGCCGGCGCCCTGGCCGACGAGCTGCTGGGGGAGTGAGCCCGGAGGCGCGCGGATCAGTGTCCGGAGGTTGACGCCGGCGGCGGCGCGGTGTGCGGTGCCGCGGCCGGTGGAGCCTCGCGAGCGGTTCGGGCGGCGTCCGCCTGCTGGCGGATGATGTCGGTGATGGGGCGGCGCGAGACCAGCATGGGCTGGAGCAGCATGGCGCAGACGCTGACGCCGATCGTCGCGAGGCCGAGATAACCGATCAAGTCGCGCGTGCGGGGATTCAGCCGCGCCAACGGCGCGCCGAGCGCACGGGCGACGAGCTCCAACGCGCGCAGCGTCAGCGACGCCATGGAGTGGAACAGCCCACTGCTGCGGGGCGTGTCGGCGGCGCGTTCGGTAGCCGGCGCGAGCGCCGGGTCGTGCGCCGCGTCGGCCGCCGCTGCGGCCAAACCGGCGTGCGCGGCGGGCGGCGGGTTTGACGGCGCGACGCTGCCCTGCGCCGTCGGGACCACCACGACGGCGACGCCGGGCGCCTTCGACGGAATCGGTTTCACGGTGGTTGCCACGGACCGGCACCGATCAGGGCGCGCGGCCCCGATCCGCAGGGCGCTGCGCCATCAAGAGTCTTGCAAACTTTTCGGGCAAGAGCGAACCGCCGATAATGTGTCCGTGGCCGCACCATGCTTTTTCTGTGGATCGCTGGACTCCGGCGAGATTCTGCTCGATCCGGAAGAGTCGCGGCATGCGGTCACAAGCCGCCGGCTGCGCGCCGGCGACCCCGTGCGGCTCTTCGACGGGCGCGGCCGGATCGCCGCCGGAGTCGTCGCCGCGGCGTCCGGAACGGGGCCGCGCGTGCGCGGCCGGGTCCGAGTCACGCTCCAGGAGATGCACTCCACCGCGCCCCCGCAACACACGCTGACCCTGGTGTGTGCCGCCCCGAAAGGCGATCGGCTCGCGTGGATGGTCGAGAAATGCACCGAGCTGGGCGTGACCGCGATGGCCCTGGCGGCCTTCGAGCGCGCGGTGGTTCGGCCCGGAGCCGCGCAGGTCGCGCGGCTGAGGCGGGTGGCGATCGAGGCGTGCAAGCAGAGCGGGCGGGCCTGGCTGCCGTGGATCGCCGCGCGCGACGAGCCGGTGGCGCAAGTGGTGCGCGGGCTGGCGTCCGACCAGGGTCCAGGCGGCGCGATCCTTCTGGGCGATCCCGGCGGGTCGGCGGCGCTGGGGGCGCTGCGAGCGGCGCGGTCCGGCAACGCGATCGCGATCATCGGGCCGGAGGGCGGCGTTACGGAAGCGGAGCGCGACGCGCTGGTGGCCTGCGGCGCGCGTCCGGTCTGTCTTGCCCGACAGGTACTTCGGATCGAGACGGCGGCGGCGTGCGTGGCGGCGCTTTGGGGCGCCACGCTGCCGCCGACTTTGGCACCCAGCGATGAGGTCGTCCAGCATGAACGACGCGAACCGCACTGACACCGGCGCGGGCGGACCGCCCGCGAGTGCCGACTCGTCGCCGGGCCTGCCCGGAGCGTTCTGGAGCCGGGTCGCGCCTCCCCATCACTTGTTGAGCGCCACGCTTTCGGGGCTGCCGGAGCTGGGTCATTTTCCGACGGACGAAGCCCGGCAGGCGGCATTGTCCCAACTTGGGGCCGAGGCCGGATCGCGCGACTTCCTCGACCTGCTGAAGGGGATCGTCGCGGTCGCGGGGTCGGCCGTGATGGTGGTGTTCGTGGCGCGTCTGGCGGCGCGCGGGTTGTCGTGGCCGCGGTGGGTGGTGGATCTGATCGCCATGGTTGCGGCCGCCGCGGTCGTGTGGGGCGTGCTGCGCTTCCTCCACCGGCGGGGTTTTCAGCGCGGCCTGCGCGGAAAGCTGATCGAATCGGGCGTCGCCATCTGCCGCACGTGCGGATACCTGCTGCACGGATTGGCGACGCGTGAGCGCTGCCCGGAATGCGGGCGGGCCTTCGAGGCGGACGTGCGCGCGCTTCTGGACCGGGAGGCGCGTGGGGCCGAGCGCCGCCGGATGGACGCGGGTGCAACCGGGGCGGAGTAAGCAGATAGAATCCAGGTGGCGGCGCGGACCGGGGCCGGGGAGCGGCGGGGAGGAGGCTGCGCGCCGCCGGCCGGCTGGGGAGTGTCCCCGGACACCCTCGGCGCGGTATGGTATGGACGGACGACGGTACCGGAGACCGCGATGAGACGCATCACAGGTTGGCTGGTGTTGGGGTTGCTGGGCCTGACGGCGGCGCCAACGATGTCGCAGACCGACGCCGAGAGCCGCTCGGGGCGGTCGGGGCGTGCGGCGGACGAGCAGGAGCGCGGCGGCGAGGAGCTGCTGGGGTTCTGGCCCACGCCCAAGATGGTGGACGGGATGGTCTACCACGTGGCGCGTGAGCTTGCGCGGCACTACGAGTTCGACGAGGACCAGACCGAGCAGATGACGTCCGTGATCCGCGAGCGGTTCGTGTCGTGGTTTCAGAAGAACCGCCGGCAGATTCAGCCGCTGGTGAACGAGTTCATGGAGTCGCAATTGGCGTCCGAGGCGCCGTTGTCGGAGAACGTGGCGAAGTGGGCCGGTCGGGTGGTGCCGCTGGTTGAGGATTTTCACACCGTCATGGAGGGGGCGACGGACGAGATGCGCGGGTTCATGACGGACGATCAGCAGGCGCAGCTCGAAGCCGACATGGCGGCCTACAACGTCGCGCGGCGACTGGCGCTGGACAAGGTGTATCGCTGGAAGGAAGGCGGGTTCGACCCGGAAAGCGAATGGACCGCCGACCCGGGCGAGCGGCGCCGGCGGGAGCGCGAGGAGCAGCGCGCCGCAAAGGCGGCCATCGAGACCGAGCGCGAGCGCGTCGAGGCGGAGCTGGGCGTGTCGGGCGAGCGGGCGCGCCGCGAGGTGGTCGTCGCGCACGAGACGCCCCGCGCGGGTGAGAGCGCACCGGCCGGCGCCAAGCCCGAGATCAAGGACGAATGGGCCCGTTACGTCGAGGATTTCGTCAAGCGCTACGCGCTTGACCAGGGGCAGCAGGGGCAGGCGCAGCGGGCGCTGGCCCGCAGGCAGGAGAGCCGCGCGGACTACCTGCGGAGAAAGGCCGACGAACTCGACCGCACGCAACGCCTGATCTCCAGCGCCGAGACGCCCGAGGACAAGGCCCGCGCCCTGGACGAGCTGGCCGCGCTCAACAAGCCGCTGGAGCGCATCTTCCAGCAGCTCAAGGACGATCTGGAGAAGATCCCCACTCGCAAGCAGCGGAGCAAGGCTGCCGAGACCGAGCTGCGCAAGTCGAAGAACGACGCGCCCGGACCGCGCGTGGCCGAGGCGGCCCAACCGCCCGGAGGCCGCGAATAGCCGCGGCGCGGCGCGGCGTGGGGGGGCAGATGGTCACGGTGGGCTACGACCAGCCTCGCGGGGGGCGGCATCCTCCAGATGGGCCAGCTCGGCGCGCAGTCGTGCGGCGCCTGGTTCCGACACGTACGGGAGGTTTACCCGGACGTTGATCGCCGCCGCCCAGACCGCCGCGCGGACCAGTTCGCGGGCGACGTGAACATCCGGGAGGAGCTGCGGGTTGCCGATCGGCTCGAGGCGGTCGAGCACCGTCCCGACCTGTCGCGCCGCGGTCGCCACCGCCAGCGGGACGAGCGCAGCCAGTTCGGCGGCCTCCGCGAGCCGGGCCGGTCGGGAGGGTTCGGTCCTGGCGAGCTTGAAAGCGGCCTGGAGCTGCGCGTAGGCGGCGGCGTCGTCCTCCATCAGGTCGCGCGCCAGGCTATCCAGCCGGGCCAGCTCGGTATCGCAAGCGGCCACGTCATGTTCAACGGCGGCGAACCGCGGCCGACCCCGCGTGAAGGCGCACACCATCCGCGCCAGAGCCGCCGCCAGCGCCGCAAGCAGCCCGGCGACGCTGCCCCCGCCGGGGGTTGGGGCGGGCGACGCCAGTTGATCGAGGAAGGCATCAATCGTCGTGGATCGCAGCTCGCAAGACGCCATGGGGTGCGGCTCCGGGGGGCGCGGGACCGACGCTGCCCGCGCCGCGCATGATAGCGGCGCGGCGGGTGGGCACAGATGAACCCCGGCCCGGTTCGGGTAGAATCCCGCGTTCGGGTCGCCGGCGCGGCAAGGTTGCTTGCGCCGCGTCCGTCATCCGGAAGGCTGCATGAGCGCCGAGTCCTCCATCCCGACGAAACCGCGCCAGAGCCGTCTGTGGGTCACGATCAAGGCGCTGCTGCGGGCGCGCATCCTGGCGGGGCTGATCGTGGTGCTGCCGATCTGGGTGTCGTGGCTGCTGGTGCGGGCGGTATTCGGGCTGATGCGCGACTCGTCGGCCTGGGTGGTGCACCTGTTCGTGTCGTCGCAGCGGCTCGAGTCACTGGCGCTGGCGCGGATCGAGGAGACCGTCCCGGCGGCGTGGCGCGCCTGGACCGGACTGCCGGACGTCGAATTGGCGCGCCAGACGGTCATCTGGTCGATCGCGATTTTCTCGGTGTTCCTGACGGTCTTTCTGCTCTACACGATCGGGCTGTTGACGGCCAACATTGTCGGGCGGCGCCTGATCGAGACGATGGAGAACCTGCTCGACCGTGTGCCGCTGGTGAAGACGGTCTACCGGTCGATCAAGCAGATTCTGACGGCGTTCAGCACCGACGCCACGCAGTCCTTTCAGCGCGTCGCCCTGATCAAGTTCCCGAGCGAGCACTCGCGCGCCCCGGCGTTCGTCACCAACATCTTCAAGGATGCCGTCACGGGTGAAGACATGTGCGCCGTCTTCTACCCCACGACGCCCAACCCCACCACCGGATACATGCTGGTCGTCAGGCGCTCCGACCTGATCGAAGTGAACTGGAGCATTGAAGAGGCGTTTCAGGCCATCATCTCGTGCGGGATGCTCACGCCGCCGGGTGTGTCGTTCGATCCGCGGGTCGGCCGTTGGGCGGACGCTTCCCCGGGCGGGGCGGCGCCGCGATCCTCCGCGCCGCCGGGCGCTCAGTCGTAGCCCAGCTCCTCGAGGCGGTCCTCGTCGATTCCGAAGTGGTGCGCGATCTCGTGCAGCACCGTGATGCGAATTTCCTCGTACAGCTCGTCGCGCGATTCGCACATCTCGATCAGGTTCTCGCGGAAGATGTAGATGCGGCTGGGCAGGACCCGGTCGGTCAACGCCGCGTCCTGAAGCGGCGCCCCGTCGTAAAAGCCCAGCGCGTCGCCCGGGACGCCCAGCTCGCGCTGAAGCCGGCGACTGGGCCGGGCGTGAACCTCGACCACGACGTTTTCCAGGTGGGTCTGCGGCACGGCCTGCAACGCCTCTTCCACGACGCGGTCGAACTCATGGTCGCTGATTCGCAGCATGCACTCGCGCTCCGTCCGGCGCCGCGCGCCGCTTTCCGTCACGGCGGTTGGGGTCGGCGCTGGGCCATCGATCGATAGTAGCCGTCCAGCACGCGGCGCAGCTCCGGCGAGACGCGCTGGTCCGACGGGGGCGCGATGGGCCGTACGTCGTCCCTGCCCGCGGTGCGGGGAGCGACGGACTGCGCCCGCGATCGCGCGACACCCGCCCCGGGCTCGGCCTCGCGCGAGGCGCGCGAAGGCGGCGCCTCGCGCGTGATGGCGCCGCCGGCCGGTGCGGCCGTCCCACGCTCGGCATCGATCACGCGCTTCAGGTCCCGCACGAACGCGGACCGTTGAGCGGGCGACCAGCCCGCCCGCTCGGCCAGGTCGGCGGGGACGTAGCCCAGCCGCTTCAGCCGATTCAGTGTGTCGAGCAGTTCCGGTCGGCCGGGCGTGTCGATGGGCCCAGCGGCGCGCGGTCCAACGGAAGTCTCGGGCGTCTCGCCTGCGGGCTCGGCGGCCGGTCCGCCCTGGCGAGCCGAACCCGGCGCGGGATCGCGCCCCTCGGCTTCTCCGCGATTCGCGCCGCTCGCCCCCGCGCCGCCGGACGCGGTGGCGCGGCGCGCGTCGCCCGGGCGCTTCGAGCCCTGGCCCTGCGGCGTGGCAGGCGGTGCGTCGGAGCCGGACGTCGCGCCGGAATCGTCGCCTTCGGGTGCTCCGTCGTGCCGCGCGGCAGAACTCTCGACCGTGCCGCGCGAGCCTTTCGGCGCGCTGGACGTACCGGCGCCGCGTGGTTGCGCGTCGCCGCCGCGCGCGTCACCGGCGGGGACGTGCGCGCGTGTCGACGTGCGACGCTCCGCGGTCGGCGGTTGCGTGGGTTCCGTCGCATGTGGCGATGACGCGGCGCCGGAACGCGCATCGCGGGCTGCCGGGGCTTCGGCCGGCGCAGCAGGCGCTTTTCCGGCGCCGGCCGACGAAGCGCCAGGTCCTGAAGCGTCACCCTGGCGGGCGTCGTCAGGCTGCGCAGCGTCGCTGGCGCGCTCGCCGGGCTCCGACGACTCGGATCCCGCCGCTGAGCGCGGCGATTGTGCGCCCGCGCGGGCGCCGTCGCGCGGTTGGCCGCCGCCGTCGGCCGGTCGGGCATGGCCACCCGGTGGAGTTTCGGCGCCGCCTGGGGGTTGATCGCCGTCCGCGCGTTCCTCAGCGCCCGCGGGGTTCTGCGCCTCGTCGGGGGCGCGTACGGGCTGCCCGTCGGCGTGGTCGCGCTCGCGCTCACCGGGAGTGACGCGGTCGCCCTCGCGCTGGCCGGCGCCGTCGGGCGGGCGTGGAGGCGCGACGTTGGGCGCGGTGGACCCGCCCGCGTGCGCGCTGCCGTTCGAGTTCGCGCTGCCCGGTGGTGTCCCGGGCTGGTCGTTTTCGCGCCGCGGCTCGCCGTGACCCGCGTGCCGCGTCTGGGCCGACCCGTCCGGCGGGCGGCCGCCGCCCGCAACGGCCCCGGCGTCCGACTCGGCTCCGTCACCCTGCGCGCCGGCCCTCGTGCCACGTTCCGAGATCGCCTGCGCCATGCGGCGCAGCGATTCGCCGTGCCGCTCCATGAACTCCTCATCGGCGGACTTGGCATCGCCGGTGGGCCCGGCCCGATCGGACGCCTCCGGCGCCCCGCCTTCACCTGTCCCGTCCCGCCCATCCACGTTGCCCGCCGTACCAGACGCGGGCCCCGCTGAGCCGCGCGCGTCCGAGCCTGCCGGCACGCCCTCCGGATTGCCCGCTTCGCCCGCGCCATCCGCGGCATCGTTGCCGGAATCACTCGATTCGCGGCCCGACTGTTCCGCGTCGGACTGCGGCACGGACGCGTCTGTCGGAGTGAGTTTCCGGGTCAGGCGGAACTCGTCGCTGCGCCCGAGCTGCGGCGCGGGGCGGCCGTCGGCATCCTCGCAATTGTCACGTGCCTCGAACCAGGCGCGCACCGACTCACCCGGTGCTACCGTGACCGCCGACGTCGCCTGGGCAACCTGCGCGCTTCGCCCGGCGGAGAACGGGATGGGAACTCGCTGCTGCGCCGCGCCTCCCCGACCGGCGACAACCAGCGCGATTTCGGTCAGCGCCAGGTCGTCGTCCGCCTCGGCCAAGAGCGAGGGACACTCGTCCACGTCGATGTCGTCCGTCCCCACGGGCTCGACGCGCCGCACGCGAGGCGCGGCGTCCTCGCGGATCGCGATCGTGTGCCACGGGGAAGGATCGCAGCGCATCCCGGTCGCGTCGGTGAACTCGACGCGGTAGCGCCCCGGTCGCAGCAACCGCACCGCCGCCGACGCCTGCCGCGGGCTGTCCACCGGCACCGCCATGCGCACCCGATACTCGGCCGGCTCCTGTAGGACCAGCACAGGGTCGGCGACCTGGGTGTTGGCCTGAAAAGTGATTTCCGCGTCCGTGCCGGGCCACACGAGCAGGTCGGGCGCATCGACGCGCGTCGGCGGCACACCGATGTGCTTGGGCGGGGAAAGCAGGATGTTCCATGCCGCCACCGCCGGCTGCGGCAGCACGCGCACCACCCCTTCGCAGCGGCCGTCGCCCGCGCGGCACTCATAACGCAGGTCGCCGATAACCTCGTGCGGCGCCAGCAGGGTCGACCAGCGAGACTCGATCCCGTCCCGCCGAGCACGCGACAGGGCGAACTGACGCGGCGCGACCGCCGCTCCCGCGTCCACCGGGGCGATTCTCAGCTCCACCGCTCCGACCGGTCCGCCGCGGATCGCAAACTCGAACGTCAGCGCCTGTCGCGCGTGAACCGGGTCATCCGCCGCGGGCCGCACCCGCTGAATCTGCACCAGCGTCGGCGGCGGGCGATCCAGACCGATGAGGCGTGCCAGCGAGTCGAGCACCGACTTGGGCGCGAGGGCGACGTAGGCCAGCCACGCCCCCGCGACCGGCAGCAGCCACCGCCCGCCGGCGGAGGAGCGCGGGAGGCGCAGTTCCGTCGGCCCGCCCGCGACGCGCAGGCACGGCTCGGCCTGGGCAGCCAGCGCGCGCGTCAGCCCGGTCTCGCCCTGGGATCGCCAGAGGCTGACCGCGTTGATGACGGCGTTGTGGCGCTCGCCGACCGCGCGCTCCACGACGCGCGCCGCGTGCAGCGCGCCGCACCGGCGCGTGCCGCAACGCACGACCCAGGTCGCCCCGGTGACCAGCAGCACCCCGTTTCCCACCGCGAACAGCAGCGGGAGCATGCGCCCCGGTACGCCGCCCGGCAGCCAAGCATCTGCCACCACCAGGAGCAGGACCAGGGTTGCCGCCGCAGACAGCAGCGGGATCGCTGCTCCCAGCACGCGGCGGCGTTCCAGGCGACGGCGCATTGCGTCGAGCCCGCGCGCCAGGCGCGAGAGCGGCGATGGAGCGGCGCTGGGTGGAGTCATGCGGGCACCTGAAACGTCACGCGTCGACGAGTATTCTATCGCGGCGCGATGGAGGTGTTCGCGGAAGCGTCCGCATCGAGAAGCGCCAGGAAGAACGCCGCGTCCGCGTGCGTCGCCGCCACGGATACGATGACCGGATAGCCCTCGACGAACCGATGGCTGAGAACCGGCGACACCTCGACCGCCCGGCCGCTCTCGTCGGTGAAGACCACCCGAACCAGGCCGTTCGGGCTGCCGCGCTTTGAAGCGACCTCCAGCTCCGCGCGGAAGCGCCCGTCCGCGTCCACGTATGTGCGGCGCCGGACCGTCAGGTGCCGCCGCAGCTCGTCGCTCAGGAACACGATCTGTCCGTCCGGCCCGTCGAGCAGGCGCGACCGCAACTCGTCCGACTCCCGCAACGTCGCCAGCAACTCCGAAGCATTCCCCGCGAGGGTCGGCGCAGGCTGTGCCGCTGGATCGTGCGGCTGCACGGACGTTGAGGCGGAGGCGCGCCGCGCGTGGGCGTCGCGCGGCTCTGGGGTCGCCGGGTCCTCCGGACCGATCCCATCGGGCGTCGGAGTCGCGGTGACCACCGGCGTTGCCGAGTCGGCCGGCGGCGAAGCGGGCTGCCGCTCGGACCGCTCCCGCGCTCGGCGCGGATCGATCCGGGCGCTGCATCGCGTCAATTCGCTTTGCGTGACCGAATCGGTGACCACCAGCGTCACCGTCGGCGGCCGATCGCGCCCGGGCGAGCGCTCGAACGTGACCTTGGAACGGAAGCGCGGGTCGCGAACGCCGTCGGGCACGAACTCCAACGCCCCGGCCCCGCGATCGGCCAGGCCGCCGGCCAGTGTCTGGGCGAACCCGGACAACGCGTCGACGTCCAGCGGACCCGGCCCGCCCGCCAGCGCCAGCACGGGCGATCCGATCGACAGCGGCAGCGGATAGCCGTCACGCCGGCCGGCCTCGACGATGCGCTGCGCCCCGCAGCTTACGAATCGGTCGAACTCCGACTCGGAAAGCGGGTACACGTCGCGCGGAGTCGGCCCCGGCCGCGCGGACGAAGCGCGGCAGCCGCCCAGGACCGCCGCCAGACCGACCAGCACCCAGACGCGCGTCGCCATGGCCCAAGGAATCATAGACAGCGATCCCCGTCAGCGGGTAGCATGGTCGGGGGACGCGACCGCCGCGCTGCCAGGCAGCGGCGCGACGGTCGGCCGGAGTGGCGATGGGCGTTGTGCCGCGGCAGCGAGTGCTAACGCGCGAGGACGGGCGCGGAGACCTTTCCGTCGGGCGGGAACGCGCGGTACTGGTCAAGGTCCTGCTCGACGACCGCACGCTGGACGAGGACCCGCTCGCGGAACTGGCCGAGTTGGCGCGCTCCGCCGGCGCGGCCGTCGTCGGCCGCGCCATGCAGCGACGCGCGCGGATTTGCGCCGGGACCTACGTCGGCAAGGGCAAGCTCGAGGAGATCCGCCAGCGGGCCGACGTCGGGCACGCGTCCGTGGTCATCTTCGACAACGACCTCTCGCCGGCCCAGATTCGCGAGATCGAGGCGGTCGTCGGCCGGAAGGTGCTGGATCGAAGCGAGCTGATCCTCGACATCTTCGCCTCTCGGGCCCGCACGCACGAAGCCCGGCTCCAGGTCGAGCTGGCGCAGCTCGAGTACACCGCGCCGCGCCTCCGCGGCATGTGGACCCACCTGGAGCGGATCGCGGGCGCCGGGGGCGGAAAGGCGGCCGGCATGGTCGGCGGCATCGGCACGCGCGGGCCGGGCGAGCGTCAGATTGAGATCGACCGCCGCCTGGTGCAGAAACGCGTCTCCTACCTGCGCAGGCAGCTCGCCGAGATCGACAAGCGCCGCGAGCGCGAGGTCCGCGCCCGCCGCGATTTCTTCACCATCTCCCTGGTGGGCTACACCAACGCCGGCAAGAGCACGCTCATGAACGCGCTCACCGGCGCGGACGCCTATACCGACGACCTGCTGTTCGCGACGCTCGACACGCTGACCCGCAAGTGGGAGCTGGGGGGCGGACGGTACGCGCTGCTGTCCGACACGGTCGGGTTCGTGCGCGACCTGCCGCACCACCTGGTGGCCTCCTTCCGGGCGACGCTGGAGGAGGCGATTCACGCCGACCTGCTGCTGCACGTCATCGACGCGTCCAATCCCGACGCCCCGCGGCAGATCGAGGCGGTCGAGCGCGTGCTTCACGACCTGGGCGTCGGCGAGCAGCCGGTGTTGCGCGTGCTGAACAAGATCGACGCCGACGCCGACCCGGCCCTGCTGTCGGTGCTGGCGCGGCGGCACCCGGACGCGATCCGCATCTCGGCCCGGACCGGCGCCGGACTCGCCGCGGTTGCGGACGCGGTGCGGGAGCGAATGCGTGGAGAGCAGCGCGACATGCTCCTGGACGTGCCGGCCGGGGACGGAAGGGCGCTGGGGTTTCTCGAGCGCTTCGCCGACGTGCTGGAGCGCGAGTACGGGCAGCAGCGGGCCCGGCTGCGGGTGCGCATCGCACCGCGCGTCCTGGACCATCTGCACACCATCGCGCGCGACGTGCGGCACGTGGCTCCCGAACGCTAGCGCCGCGGCGGGGAAACGCCAGGAGCCGCGCGGCATGCGGCCGGCGCGGCTCCCGTGACGGAATTCGCGAAACGAGCGTTCAGGGCGTGGCGGGCTTGGGCTCGGCCGGTTTGGCCGGGGACGCGTCGGCGCGCTTGCCGGCCAGGTGTTTTTCGAGCGTCTTGTCCAGCGCGTCGCCGCGAAGCTCGCCGCCCATCGCCAGGACCTTGCCGCTGGTGCCGTCGATCAGGAACGGGGCGGGAATGGTCTGGATGTTGTATTTCTGCGCGATCGGGCTGGCACCGTCGTAGACGATCTCGTAGGCCATCTTGTGATTGGCGACAAACTCCTTGACTGCCTCGGCCGACTTGCGCGGCGCGTCGAGCGACACGCCAACGATCACGAGCCCCTTGTCCTTGTAGCGCGTGTGCGCTTCCACCAGGTGGGGAACCTCGCGCACGCAGGGGGGACACCACGTGGCCCAGAAGTCCACCAGCACGACCTTGCCCTTGTAGGCGCCGGGCAGCTTGATCTCGGCCCCGGACATCGACTTGGCGGCGAACTCGGGCGCCTTCTTGCCGACGGCCAGCTCTTCGCCCGCCTGCGCCGGCGGTGCGAACCCGGCAAACCCGACACAAAGCCAGACCAACCACCTGCGGGATGCCGTCATCATGCAGCGCTCCTGAAAACTGCGGAAACACCTCGAACACCCGGCCACGCGCCGGCAAACTGGCATATCGTAGCGACTCCCGCGTGGGAATCGACGCGTCCAAGCGGTAAGATGCAGCAATTCGCGCCTCGTTAGCCGCGCGGCGCCGATCTGGTGCAAGCGATGTCCGACGGCCTGCCGCGACTCGTCGATCCCGCGCTCCACCCCATCGCCGAGCGCGTCCTCGCCGGGAAACGCCTGTCTCACGCCGACGGCGTCACACTTTATCGGTCGCGCGACATCTTCGCCCTGGGCGGTCTGGCCCACTACGCGCGCCGTCGGCTCCACGGACGGCGGGCGTACTACAACATCAACCGCCACATCAACTACTCGAATTTCTGCGTCCTGCGCTGCAAGTTCTGCTCCTTCTATCGCCCCTATCCGAAGGACGGCGCGCCGCGCAACGGTCCCGACCGCGCCGCGGGCGGCGACACTCCGGCCGTCGGCGAGCACGTCGGCCGCGGATCTCACTCCGAGGGCGGGTACGAAATGACTGTGGACGAGGTGGCCGCCGTCGCCAGCGAAGCCTGGCAGCGCGGTGCGACCGAGGTCCACATCGTCGGTGGGCTGCACCCGCGCCTGCCATTCCGCTACTACACCGACATGTGCCGCGCCATCCGGCAACGCTGTCCGTCGATCCACATCAAGGCGTTCACCGCGATCGAGATCGTCCACTTCACGCGGATCGCGCGGCCACGGATGAGCATCGAGGACGTGCTGCTGGCGCTTCGCGAGGCGGGACTGAACAGCCTGCCCGGCGGCGGGGCCGAGATTTTCGACGACCGTGTGCACGACGAGGCGTTCAAGGCGAAGGTGGGCGAGAAGCACTGGTTCGACGTGCACCGGGCCGCCCACGAGCTGGGGATTCCGACGAATGCGACGATGCTCTACGGCCACGTGGAGAGCATTGAGGAGCGCGTCACCCACCTGGTGAAGCTGCGCGAGCACCAGGACGCGTCGCTGGCCCGGATGCACGGCGCGGGCGCCGTGGCGCGAGACGGGTCCCGTGCCGAGCACGCCGCGTTTCAGTGCTGCATCCCGCTCTCGTTCATCCCGGACGGCAGCGAGTTCGCGCACCTGCCGGGCCCGACCGGGCTCGACGATCTGCGCACGCTGGCGGTGGCGCGGCTGATGCTGGACAACGTCCCGCACATCAAGGCGTTCTGGATCATGCAGACGCCGAAGCTGTCGCAGGTGGCGCTCAACTGGGGCGTGGACGACTTCGACGGGACGGTGGTGTGGTACGACATCACCAAGCGCGAAGGGCGAGGCACGAACCGGCAGGAGCTGACGGTGGACCAGATTCGCGCGCTGATTCGGGAGGCGGGCTGCGAGCCGGTGGAGCGGGACTCGCTCTATCGGCCGGTGGTGCGGCCCGCTAACACCGGGGGCGCCGGGTCGAACGCGGAATCGAGCGCCGACGCGACCGGCACACTTGCCCGCGTTGGGCGCGAGGCGTGAGGAGACCATGAGCGACGCGCCTGTTCCCCCGCCGTCGATCCCGCCCAACACGCCCCATGAGGCGTCGCGGCCGGGCGTGCCGTCGGGCGGTCTCGATACCGACCTGGCGACCGTGGTATTTGCGCTGGTGTTCCTGTACTACGGCTTCGGATCGGGGCTGGTCGGAACCTCCTCGAGCGCGTTCTACAACGGGTCCGTCGCGGCGTTCGTCTGGATGGCACGTGCGGTCGGCGTCGGCATGCTGGCGGAACTGGCCGCCCGCCGGATGGCCGGGGCCGCGATTGCCGATCGGCTGGACCTGGTGGTGGGGGTGGTTGCGGCCGGCGGGTGTGTGATCATCGGCGGCATCTGGATCGCGTACGCGGACTGGTCGGGGCTCCTGCTGCTGGCGTTCGGCGTGTACAACGCGACGGTAGTGCGCGGGTCGTGGCAGCGAGTTGCGGCGCACCGCGAACCGCGCGCGTGAGTTGGGCCGACCCGTGGGACGGCGACGCCGACCTCACGGACGCGAACCCGCCCGCACGGCACGACGATGTTCAAGGGCGACCACCATGCGCCAGATCGCCCAGGCGCCGGGCGTGGCCACCAGCATGCACGGCAGGCCCAGCGATGCGATCGGGCCGGCCACCTGCGACTCCGCGGCCGGGTCCGTGACCGGCAGCACGCGTCCGTCCAGCCCGGGCGGCGCCGCGACGCCGAGGAGCGAAAGGACGGTGGGCATCGTGTCGGCCGTCGAGACCTCGCCCGCCAGCACGCCGCCGGGCGGGATGCCGGGGCCGACGGCCAGCCACGGAATGAGGCGGTTCTCGGGGACGTTCAGGAAGTGATTCGTGCCCTGGCCGCCGTGGTCGGCGGTGACGACGAGGAAGCTGGCCCGCGACGGGTCGGCGCTGAGCGCGTCCGCGATGCGGCCGATCTGCACGTCGACGTGGGCGACGGCCTCGTCATACATCGGCGAAAGCCAGCCGTGCGCGTGTCCGACGGAGTCCGGGTCGCGCAGGTGGAGGAAGATGAAATCGGGCCCGTCCGGCGCGAGCAGTCCGAGCGCCTGGTCGGTCAGGGCGGCGGTATCGGAGACGATCGCGACGGTCTCCACGAGCTCGTCGCGGGCGAGGTAGCGCAGCTTGCCCTTGCTGGCCAGGAACGCGCCCCGCAGCCCGGCGTCGCGGAGGGTGTCGAAGATCGTGGGGGACGCGATCTGGCCCGGCAGCTCAACGTCCAGCAGCACGTGGTGGCGGTCGGCGCGCAGCCCGGTCAGCATCGTGGCGTGATTGGTCATCGTCACCGACGGCAGGTCGTTGACGGCGCGGGCGGCGCTCACGCCGGCGGCACGCAGGCCGGCGAGGCGCGGCGCGCGCTCCGGCGTCATCACATCCGGGCGAAGTCCATCGACCGAGACGACGACCGCGCGCGGGCCGGACGCGGCGCCGGTGAGCAGCATCGGCAGGGCGACGAGCAGCCAGGTTGGGCGGACGTAGGGGGCCACCCGTGACACTCTAGCGGAATCGCTTCCACTGCGCGAACGCCGTCAGGGATTGCGCTCTCGTTGCGACGCGGATCGGGCCGCGCGACGTCGTGCGCGTTGCGCGCGCGACGCGTATACTGCGGGCATGGCGCTGGTGGTTTTTCTGCGGGGAGTGAACGTCGGTGGACACAAGACGTTTCGTCCGAGCGTCCTGGCACGAGAACTCGGCGCTCGGGACGTCGTGAATGTCGGCGCCGCCGGCACGTTCGTGGTTCGAAGGCCCGGGACACGCGGCGAGCTGCGGGCTGCCTTGCGATCGAGGTTGCCGTTCGAGACGGAGGTCGCGCTGTGCGCCGGATCCGACCTGTTGCGGCTGGAGACCGGGAATCCGTTCGACGCCGCGCCCCAAGGCCCGGACCTGGTCCGATTCGTGAGCGTGCTGACAAAGGCCGGCCGAATCCGGACCGCCATGCCGATCACGTTTCCGCGGGCGGGGCGGTGGTTGGTGCGGATCCTGGCGGCCGAGGGACGATTCGCCTTCGGCGTGTACCGACGCCACATGAAGTCGATCGGCTACCTCGGGCAGCTTGACGGGGTGTTCGGAGTGCCGGTGACGACGCGGAATTGGAACACCATCCTGGCGGTCATACGGATCCTGAAAGGCGGCGCGGAAGCAGACCGCTGAGTGCGGGTGTGGGCGGGGGGCGGTCACGCGCTGGCGATCCCGTAGCGGGCCATCTTGTCCCGCAGCGTTGTGCGGGGGATTCCGAGGCGCTGCGCGGCGCGGGCCTGGTTAAAGCGGCAGTGCTCGAGCGCGGACAGGATCATGCCGCGCTCGACGTCGGCGAGGGCGGACGGCAGGCCCGACGACGGGTCGGGCGCGGCCGGGCGGTCGCCGGCCGGCGGGCGCTGGGCCAGGGCGCGCTCCAGTTTCGGAATCAGGGCGCGCGTTTCGAACGGCTTGGTGATGTAGTCGAACGCGCCGCGCTTGATGGCGCGGACGGCGTCCTCCACCGCGCCGTAGGCGGTCATGAGAATCACGACGGCGTCCGGATTCGTCTCGCGGGTGCGCTCCAGCAGGGCCAGCCCATCCATGCCGGGCATGCGCACGTCGGAGACGACCGCATGCACCGTCTGCGTCGCGAGGACGGCCAGCGCCGACTCCGCGTCCGGCGCCTCGACCACGTCGTAACCGGCTTCCCCCAGCTCGATCTGGAGCGTGATGCGCTTGAGCGGCTCGTCGTCCACCACCAGCACCCGGGCCCTGCTGCTCACGTCCAACCTCGCGCGGTCCGCCTGGACCCATATTGCATGATACGAGCCGGAGGCGGTCGATGCGCGGCCGATACCGGCGGCCGCCTGTCAGGCGAATTGACGACGGGCCGGGTGTTTTCGAGTCTTGTAGCTGGGTGACGCGATCGGCGCTGGGACCGGGCTTCCTGATTGATACAAGTGGGTGACCGCGACCACAGGGGCGCGCGTGACCGATGGCCTTCACCGCGGCGTGCTGCCGGGCTGGGAGCGTTGCCGCGCGATGGCGGAGTGTTCGAATGTCGCGCTTCAAGGTGCACTCGACCGTATGGATGGCGGCGGTGGTCCTGTCCCTGCTCGGCGGATGCCCGCAGGGTTCGTCGCCGGGTGACGGGTCGGGCGGCGGGGGCGACACGGCCGGAGACACGGGCTCGGGCGCTGGGGACGCGGGCGGTTCCGCCGGCGGGGGCTCCGGGGGCGCGAGCGACGGTTCGGGCGACGGCGGGGCCGGCGGCGGCGATGGATCGGGCGGCGGTGGCTCGGGAGGCGGTGGTGCCTCCGACCCCGGCGGCGACCCGACCAACCACGCACCCTCCGCCAGCCTGCGCGTCTCGCCCGCCGGCGGCGTCGCGCCCGGCACTTCCGTCACGCTCGACGCCTCGGACTCGCTCGATCCGGACGGCGACCCGCTGACCTTCGAGTGGTCGCAGTCCGACGGGCCCAGCGCGGCGCTTTCCTCCACCCTGGACGCGGTGGTCAGCTTTGCCGCGCCACCGGCCGCGGAGAACGTCGAGCTGCGGTTCTCGCTGGCCGTTCGCGACTCGCGCGGCGGGCAGGCGACGGCGCAGGCGGTCGTGATGATCGAGGTGGCCGCCAAGTTCGCCGGACATCCGCAGTCGATCCTGCCCTATCGCGAGGCGCTGACCTCCGACGAAGCCTATCACCTCCTGCGGCGTGCGGCGTTCGGCGCGCGCCCGCAGGACGTGGCCGACGCGGTGCAGGTCGGCCTGACGCCGACCGTGAATGAGCTGCTGAGCTACCACGAGCCGTCGGCCGAAGTCAGCGCGCTGGTGGACTCGTTCGAGGAGGACGCCACGAAACGCTGGATGGTGTGGATGCTGGAGGGGCCCAACCCGCTGCTGGAGCGTGTGGCGCTGTTCTGGCACGACCGGTTCGCCACGTCGGGGCGCGTCGCGACCGACTGGCGCGACCGGACGCTGGCGGCCATCCACATGAACATGCTGCGCAACCACGCGCTGGGCAACTACCGCGAATTTCTCGAGGCGCTGACGCTGGACCCGCTGATGCTGATCTGGCTCGACGGGGCCAACAGCCCCAAGCAAGCGCCCAACGAGAACTACGCGCGCGAGTTCTGGGAGCTGTTCACGCTGGGGCGGGACACGCTGTACACCGAAGCGGACATCCGCGAAGCGTCCCGGGCGTTCACCGGCATCACGCTGCTGCGCGAATGGGAGCAGGACACGCGCCCGATCTACGACCTCGTGAACCATGACGAGACGATGAAGTCGGTGTTCCCCGGTCGGGCCAACCCGGCCAACTACAACTACGAGTCCCTGATCGACCTGACCGTGGCCCAGCCCGAAGCCGCCCGCTACGCGGCGCGGAACCTGTTCGTGGCGTTCGTCCACGACCACCCGTCCGACGAAGTCATCACCGCGCTGGCCGAGCAGTTCGTCGCGTCCGGGTTCGAGATCGCCCCGCTGTTGCGGACGATCCTGACCTCGCAGGCGATGTTCTCCCCGGACGCCCTGGGAAACCAGGTCGCCTCGCCGGTGGAGCACTGGATCGGCGTGGCGCGCACGCTGGACATGCACATGTTCAGCGAGGATTCGCAGGGCTACCTCTTCGACCAGCTCATCCAGGACCTGCGCAACGCGGGCCAGGAACTGCTGGACCCGCCGGGCGTGGACGGCTGGCACGAAGACCTGGCGTGGCTGGAAGATCAGTGGATCATCTCGCGGGCCCGTGCGCTGGGGCGGACGATGGACTACGGGCCGCAGCGCACGCCGGACCTGCCCTACCACCTGCTCCCCGCGCCGGACACCTGGAACCTGCGCGAGACTCGCGGGCAGATCGTGGACGCGATGGCGGCCGTGTTTCATCTTGAGCTGACGGCCGAGGAGCGCGACATCTACGTCGAAGTGCTGGACCAGGGGGGATGGCGCGCGTTCCACCTCGAGGATCCCCGGTACCAGCCGGAGCAGGTGTTCGAGATGATCCGGCTGATGGCGATGGACGAGCGCGTCGCGGGGCGCTGAGCGGAGCGACGCGGCGGGACACGGAGACGAGCGCGGCAGCGCGCGGCACAGGCGATGGCGTGTCGGGAACGAACACTTGTCGGCCCGCCCGGCATGCCTCGCCTGGGCCGCGCGATGCCGCGCGGTTCTGGGCGGCGACAGGCGCCCGCGCGAAACCGCCGCCGCGCGGCCCGAGTCTGAGGGAGTACAGCGATGCAGTGTCGTGAATGCGAAGTGGTCAGTCGTCGCAATTTCCTGGCGCGGTCGGGCTCCACGCTCGGCGTGCTGGCCATGGCCGATCCGCTCCTGAGCCTCGTGGCGCCTACGTACGCGCAGTCCGCGGGCGGGACCGGCAACATCCTGGTTCTGTGTCAGCTCAACGGCGGGCTCGACGCGCTCAGCTTCCTGGCCCCCTTCGCCAACCCGGTCTACGCCTCGGTCCGGCCGCAGCTTGCGCTCACGGCGGCCCAGGTTACGCCGCTGGCGGACGCGCCCGAGTACGGGATCAACAACCAGTTCGCCTATTTCGCCGAGATGTACGCCCAGCGGCAGGTTGCGATCGTGCAGCAGGTGGGCTACCCCGACGCGAACGGGTCGCATTTTGAGAGCCAGGAGATCTACGAGTTCGGCGTGCGAAACCTGGCGTCCACCAGCGGCGCCGCCGGGCCCTGGTACGAGCGGATGCGCAGGACGTACTTCAACGAGCCGTTCGGCGTGCTCGACACGCGCAGCATCGGCGATCCATCCCGTTACGGCTACCCGGACCAGACGTACCGCGGCGCGGCGCAGGATGCCTTCGGGCGACTGGCGCGCCTCAAGCAGAACCGCACCCCCACGCAGCAGGGAATCCTGGCCGCCTACGGCCGCATCGACGAGCTCGGCGCGCAGATTCGCGAGAAGACGGAGGGTTTCACGTCCACCGGGGACGCGCGCGGCGAGTTCTACCGCGCCGCGGCCCTGGCGTCGGCCAAGCTCGGCACGCAGGTGTTCAAGGTCGAGTACGGCGGATTCGACACCCACGGGTCGCAGCTCGAGGCCAACGAGCGGCTCTTCCCCCGGCTCGATGGCGAGTTCCGCCAGTTCGTGGATGACATGAAGGCGCTCGAGCTGTGGGACCGCACGACGGTCGTGTTCTACACCGAGTTCGGCCGGCGCAACTACGAAAACGGCAGTCCGGGCACGGACCACGGGGAGTCGGGGCACATGGTGCTCGTCGGCCCGCGCGTCAACGGAGGCCTGCACGGGCAGAGCGTGACCTCGGCCGACCTGACCCGCGACAGCCTGCCCTATTACGTCGACTTCCGCGCGGTGTTTGGGAGCGTCATTCGCGACTGGCTGGGGTTCGACCCGACCCCGATCTTCCGCGTCGAAGGCGAGACGTATGACGAACAGATCGGTTCGTCGCTGTTCGTGTAGCCGGGCAGCGGACGGGCGCCTCTCCGGCGAGGACGCGATGCGAAGGAGCTTCACGCCGCGAGCCCGAGCGCAAGCGCGAGAAATCGAGCCGGCGACAACGCCGGGTGCGCACTCGCGTCTTGCGCTCGCGTCCGCGGCACGCGTGGCGGCGGTGCTGGTCGCGGTGTTGCCGGCCCTGGCCGCCGGCGAGTCCGACCTGACTTCCGCCCCCGGGGTCCCCGCGGGCTTTGCGCTCACGCCCTTCGCGTCGGGGCTGGACGAGCCGATTGCGATCGAGTTCGCGCCGGACGGGCGGCTCTTCGTCGCCGAGCGCTACGGGATGGTGCGCGTCGTCGCCGACGGCATGCCGGGCCAGGCGCCGTTTCACCGGATGGAGGTCTTCACCGAGAACGAGAACGGGCTGCTAGGGCTGGCGCTCGATCCCGACTTCGCCGCGAACGGCTTCGTCTATGTGTACGCCACGCTCAGTTCGCGCGAGGCGCAGATTCTCCGGCTCCGGGAGGCGCGCGGCGGCGCCGGGGGACTGGGCGTGGCCGACGAGGTCGTGGTGATCCGCGACCACCTGCCGACGCGCGGGATGTTTCACAGCGGCGGCGGGTTGAAGGTCGGTCCCGACGGCAAGCTCTACTTCGGCATCGGCGACACGCTGGACTCCGAGACCGCGCAGGACATGAACTCGCTGGCCGGGAAAATCTCGCGCATCAACCTCGACGGCACGACGCCCGCCGACAACCCTTTCCTCACGCCCACCGGCCAGCCGCGCGCCGCTTGGGCCATCGGCTTTCGAAACCCCTTCCGATTCTGCTTCGCACCCGACGGGCGGCTCTTCGTCCTCGACGTCGGCTCCAACGGCGAGGAACGCCGCGAGGAGATCAACCTGGTCCGCGCGGGGCTCAACTACGGCTGGCCGCGGGTCGAGGGCCGGCAGGATACGGTTTCCTTCGACCCGACCTACACCGACCCGATCTACGACTATCACGACGGCGGCGCGGCGCCGGTCGGCGCCGTGGTCTACAGCGGCGCGAGCTTCCCGGCCGAGTATGCCGGGAACCTGTTTCACCTCGAGTACGTGCTGAATCGGCTCTACCGGGTCCGCCTCGACGGCGATTCGGTCGTGTCGCATGAGGTGTTCCTGGAAGGCGGCGGCGGACCGGTCGACCTGGCGCAGGGCCCCGACGGCGCGCTGTATTACTGCGAGATCGCGACGGGCGTGATTCAGCGCCTGGCGTACGTCGGCGGCGCGAGCGACGGCGGCGCGGACGGCGCGCGCGAAGAATCCGGCGACGGCGGAGCCGCCGGTACGCACGGCGCTCCACCGCCCGTGAATCCGTGCGGATTCGGGACGCCGCCCTTCGGCGCGATGACGGTGGCCGCGTTGGCCCGCATGCGACGTACGCGAGTCCGCGCGGCGCGGAAGTCGTTACGGTACTGACGCCGGCTGCGTCGCGCTGCGCCAGCGGGCGGCCTCGTCGGACCGACCCCACGCTTCGTACAGCGCCGCGAGCCGCTCGCGCGCCATGGAGCGTCGCTTCGCGCTGGCCTCGGGCTCGTCGCGCAGGCCGGCCTCGCCCTCCAGCAGCAGCGGCTCGGCCTCGGCGTAGCGGCCCAGGCCGACCAGCGCCTCTCCCAGCAGCGACATCGTGCTGAACCGCAGCCAGCGCTCCGGCGTCTGCGACGGCTCGCGCAGACGCAGACCTTCACGCAGGGTCGCTTCCGCCTCCGCGAGGCGCCCCAGTCGAACCTGGCACCACCCCAGAAAGTCGAGCGTGTACGCCAGCCGCGGATCCTCGGGCGGCAACACGTCACGCTGAAGCTCCAGCAGCTCGCGAAACGCCGGCTCGGCCTCGGCGTAGGCGCCGCGACCCAGCGTGATCGACGCCACCGCTCGCAAGGTGCTTGCCAGCGAGGGGTCGCGCGGGTCCAGAATGCGGCGGCGGATGTCGAGCGCCTGGCGGTAGCACGCCTCGGCCGCGGCCGGATCGCCCCGGTCCTCCATCAGAACACCCAGGTTGGCCAGGCTCGACGCCACGCGTGAGTGGTGCGGTCCGAGGTGACGCCGGCGGATGTCCAGCGCGCGGCGCAGGAGCGATTCGGCCTCGTCCAGTTGGCCGCGCGCGCTGGCCACGCCGCCCAGGACGTCGAGCGACTCGGCCACGTCGGGGTGGTCGTCGCCCAGGAGGCGGATGCGCGTCTGGAGTGCGGCGCGGAGCAGGGGCTCGGCCTCGTCCGGGCGGTGTTGGATGACCAGCAGCGTGCCGAGGTTGTTCTCCGCCTGCGCAACCAGCCCGTTGTCGGACCCCAGCGACTCGCGCCACATGTCCAGCGCTTCGCGCAGGAGCTGCTCGGCGGCGGGCAGGTCGTTCTGCTCGCGGCGCAGGACGGAGCGGTTGTTGAGCACTTTCGCGATGAGCGGGTTGCGCTCTCCGTGCCACTGCCGGTAGATCGGGAGGGTCTTCTCGTAGATCGCGTCCGCGGCGTCGAACTCGCCGCGGCCCATGTAGACGTCGGCCAGGTTGTCGAGCGCCATGGCGTACCCGATCGAGCGCTCTCCGTCCACCCGCGCCAGGATCTCCACCGCCTCGCGCAGCAGCGGCTCGGCCTCCGCGTCGCGGTCCAGCCGGTGCAGGTGCAGCGCCAGCGCCGTGCAGCTCTCGGCCACGTCGCGCGGCTCGGGCCGCTCCAGCCCGCGGCGGATCGACAACGCCTCGCGCAGCAGCGGCTCGGCCTCGGCGTAGCGGCCCAGGTCGCGGAACATCGCCCCGATCGAATTCGCGACGGCCGCCTTTACGACCGGCTTTTCATCCAGCGCGCCGCGCTCGACACGCCGCGCCGCCGACTCCAGAACCTCGATCATGCTCACGTCGCGACCGAAGCGCAGCGGCCCCACCCCGCCGACGATCTCGCTGAGGAAGTCGCCCACGGCCTGCGCCTTGTCGGCCTGATAGCGCGCCTCGGACGCGCTGGCCTCGGCCGCCGCCCGCTGCCGGGACTCGGCGGCGCGGGCCTGCTCGGCCTCGGTGGCGTGCTGCGTGGCAACGTCGCGTTGCCGCACGGCGCTGCGCCAGAACGCCAGCGACGCCACCAGCCCGGCGCTGATGACCAGCACGAACGCGGCCGCGACCGCGACCACGGCTCGGTAGCGGCGGAACTGCTTGCGCAGGAAGTAGACCACGGAGTCGCGCTTGGCCTCGATCGGCTCGCCCGCGAGGTAGCGCTCGATATCGCGCGCCACTTCCCCGGCGGTCTGGTAGCGTCGCCCGCGTTCCTTGGCCAGGCAGCGCATCACGATCGTGTCCACCTCGTCATCGATCGCGTCCGGGTCGCTGCGCCGTCGCAGCCACCCGCGCCGCCGCGGGCCCCCCGCCGCCCGCAGCGCCAGGGCCGCGCTGGGCGGGACCGGGTCCAGGCGCGTGATGCGCTCCAGCACGTCGCGCATCGAGCCGGTCACGTCGTAGGGGAACAGTCCGGTCAGCGCCTGGTAGGCGATCACCCCGAGCGAATAGACGTCCGTACGCAGGTCGATGCGCGACGGAATGCCTTCGGCCTGTTCGGGCGAGGACCAGGGCAGCGAGCCGACGAACTGCCCGGTAAGCGTCATGACCGGGCCGGACGACGCGTCGTCGGCCGTCTTGGCCAGTCCGAAGTCGAGGATCTTGGGCTGCGGGCCGCGCAGCTCGCGCCGCAACGAGCCGTGCGAGTCGGTCCGGCCCTCTCCCAGGGTCGGGGCGAGCGATTCGGTGATGAGGATGTTGGAGGGCTTGAGGTCGCGATGGATGATGCCGCGCAAGTGGGCGGCGTTCACGGCGTCGCAGACGCGTGCCAGCAGGCGCAGCCGATCCGCAACGGAGAGCGGGCCGCGCCCGCCGGGCGCCGCGGCGCGGGTGAAGTACGCGTCGAGCGGCACGCCGTCGACGTAGTCCATGACGAAGTAGTGGTTGCCGGCGACCGTCCCGGAGTCGTAGACCGTGACGATGTTGGGGTGGTTGAGCCGGCCCAGCAGGCGTACTTCGCGCTCGAAGCGGGCGCGGTCGGCCGCGGTGGCGAACGGGCCCTCGCGCATGACCTTGACGGCGACGGTCCGCTGCGTGGACTTCTGCACGGCCTGGTAGACCACGCCCTGGCCCCCGCGGTGGAGCTGCCGGACGATCTCGTATCCCGGAAGGGAATCCGTCAGCCAGTCCGCCGGCGATCCATCGCGCCCGGTCGAGCCGCGCCTTTCGGGCGGCTCGCGGCGCGAAGAGACGCGCGTGTCGGCGTCCGAGGGGTGCGCCGGTCCGGCGCGGACTACGCTCGACGCGTCCCCGTCGCGGCCCGCGGCGCCGTCGGACGCGCCGGCCGATCCCGGCTCGGTCGGATGGACGCTCATGGATTTCGCCCGTGAGTCGGCCCAGCGTGTGACTCGTGCGTGAGGGTAGCCGTCCCGCGCGCGACCCGCAATGCGCTGCTGGCGGGTCGTGATTCCGGTTTTCCGGGATCGATTCGAACCCCGCCGGCACTCGGGCGGGCACCAGGCTCCCGTGCGTGATTCGAGTCCCTCGCCGCACGGTTGCGTCGATTGCGGGTTCAGCGGGCATTGGCCATGATGTCGGGAGGCGCCCGATGGGGCGCTGGTTCGGGACGTTCGTGCGGCTGGTATCCGGCGCGGCGGACTTGTCCGCCGGGAGTGCGCGGGCTTGCGGATGCCGACATCGCGGTGCAAGGCGCGTCCGCAGGCGCTGGCGCTGGGCGCCCTGGCTGCATTCGCAGCGGGCGGCTGCGTCAGCGGCCGTTGGTTCGTCCGCTGGATTGAGCCTTCGTCGCTGGCTTGGGCGGCGCCGTGGCGCGAGCTGGAACTGAAGCCGGACGGACGTTTCGTTCTGGTCGAGGACGGCGCGACGGGTCCGGCGGTGCGCGAGGGGACGTGGGCGCGCCACGGCGCGACGCTGACATTGCGCGATGGCGCGGGCGCAGCCGGGACGTATCGCGTGTACGTGATGGACGATGGCGAGCGGCTGAAGCTCTACCGCGAGATGGACGGATCGGACCTGGTGATCGTGCTGAACCGGCATCCCGCGCCGCCGGACCGCCGGCGAGATGGACCGGCACGGCGAGGCGTCGGCGAGAGATGACATGAAGATCCTGGTGGCGGAAAAGGTATCGGAGTGGTGTCTGGAGCAGCTTCGCGGCCTGGGCTGCCAGGTGAGCTATCAGCCGGAGCTCAAGGCCGACGAGCTGGTGCGTCACGTGGGCGGCATGGGCGTGCTGGTGGTGCGCGGGAAGCGCGTGTCGGCGGAGACGCTGGCGGCGGGGGGGACGCTGCAACTCGTCATCCGCGCCGGCGCGGGCGTCAACACGATCGCCGTCGAGCGCGCGTCGGAACAGGGCATCTTCGTTTCCAACTGCCCCGGGAAGAACGCGCGGGCGGTCGCCGAGCTGACGTTCGGGTTGATCCTGGCGCTCGACCGGCGCATCGTCGACAACACGCTGGAGCTGCGCAACGGGCGCTGGAACAAGACCGAGTTCTCGAAGGCTCGCGGACTGGCGGGGCGCAGCATCGGGATCATCGGCACGGGACAGATCGGGGAGCTGGTCGCCGCCCGCGCGCAGGCGTTCGAGATGAACGTCGTCGCCTGGTCGCGGTCGCTGACCCCCGAGCGGGCCGAAGCGCGCGGCTGGGAATTCCGCGGGACCGCGCGGGACGTGGCCCGCGGCACGGACATCGTAACGCTGCACGTGGCGGACACGCCGGAGACCCGGCACCTGGTGGACGCGGACTTCCTGTCGCGGATGAAGCGCGGCGCGTACCTGATCAACACCGCCCGCGGCGGGGTCGTGGACGAGAAGGCGCTGGCCCAGGCCATCCCCGAGCGCGCTCTGCGGGTCGGGCTGGACGTTTTCGAGGACGAGCCGTCCGCGGGCGAGTGCGCCTATCGCAGCGCGCTGCTGTCGCTGCCGGGCGTGATCGGGACCCACCACATCGGCGCATCAACGGACCAGGCCCAGGACGCCATCGCCGAGGAGGTCGTTCGGATCGTGCGGCACTTCATGACGACGGGCGAGGTGCTCAACTGCGTGAACCTGGCGGACCGCAGCCCCGGCAAATGGCAGCTCATGGTGCGGCACCTCGACCGGGTCGGCGTCCTGGCGGGCATCCTCGAGCCGATCCGCCGCGATGGCATCAACGCCCAGGAGATCGTCAACCGCGTGTTCCGCGGAGCCAAGGCGGCCTGCTGCGCGATCATGCTGGACGATCGTCCGGACGACGCAACCATGATGGAGATTCGCGCCCACCCCGACGTCATCCAGGCCGAGCTGCGGGCGGTCGTGTAGCGGCGCAACCGACGCATTCCGCTCTGGCCTGCGAAGTCGGCCTAGCGGCCGCGAAGCCAGCCCTCGACCTGTTCGCCCCAGTACACCAGCCCCATCGCCAGCGCGCTCCAGAGGACCATGGCCGCCTGGAAAGGCCGGTCGTTCAGCACCACCTCCGTCGGCCCGTCCACGCGCCCGCGCTCCACCAGCAGCGCGAAGCGAAAGACGGCGTACACCACGAGCGGCAGGGTGTAGATCAGAGCGTGCGTGTGAAACACGCTGAGGGTGCGCTCGTCGGTCGCGTAGAGCATGAAGCTGATGACCGCGATGCCGGCCGTCAGCGTCGTCATCTGGTTGAGCAGCTCGGGGGTGTAGTCCAACAGCGTGCGACGGTGCCGGCCTGCGCCGCCGGCGCCGACGGACGACATGGCGTGCAGCTCGCAGCGGCGCTTGCCGAACCCCATGAAGAGGCACAGGGTGAAGGTGCAGACGACCAGCCAGTGCGAGATCTCGACGTGCAGCAGGACGGCGCCGGCGACGGCGCGCAGCACGAACCCGGTGCCGATCGCGATGACGTCCAGAAGCACCAGGTGCTTGAGGAGATGCGTGTAGAGCCCCTGGAGCAGGACGTAGCCGACCGCGACGGCGAAGAAGCCGCGGTCCAGCCACAGGCTGCCTCCCAGGCCCGCCAGCAGCAGGGCGACGCCCAGCAGCGCCGCCCGCGCGATCGGGACCGTGCCCGCGGCGATGGGCCGCGTCCGCTTGCGCGGGTGGAGGCGGTCCTCCTCACGGTCGTGGATGTCGTTGAAGACGTAAACGGTGCTGCTCAGCAGGCACAGGCACGCGAAACCGAGCAGCGACTGTGCAACGGCGTGGGCGTCGGTCACCAGCCGTCCGAACACCAGCGCGGCAAAGACGAACACGTTCTTGACCCACTGCGCGGGTCTGAGCAACTGGAGATAGGCCATGCCGCGCCGCTCCGCGAAGAGCGGGGCATTGTCGGACGCTGGCCGAGTCGGGTCAAACGAAGCTCCCCCTCTCTCCGTGCGCGTTCGCGGCCGCCTGTACCCCATCCCCCGTTCTGCTACATTCTCTCGTGGCGGGCTGTGCGCCTGCCGCGTGGAACCTGCCATGCAGAACGCAGTCCTGGTCGCTGCGCTGTTCGCCGTCTGGGAGGACCTATCGGTGATCGACCGCCCGCCGACCGAGCCCGGAAACCGCCACTACGTCGTCAATCGCGCCCCGCTCGCGCCCGTTCCGCTGGTGAAGCTGCCCGTGGACTGCATCCGCCCGCGCGGGTGGCTGCGGCGGCAGCTCGTCCTGATGGCGGAGGGTTTCGTCGGGCGGCTCGGTGAGATCAGTCCCTGGCTGCGGCGGGAAGGCAACGCGTGGCTCAGCCCCACCGGCGAAGGGCACAGCAACTGGGAAGAACTGCCCTACTGGCTGAAGGGTTTCGGCGACCTGGCCTACCTCTTGCGCGATGAAAAACTCATCGCCGAGGCACGCGTCTGGATCGACGGCGCCATCGCGTCGCAACGTGCCGACGGGTACTTCGGGCCCCGCGCCAACCTGGAGGTCATCCAGACCGATCGCGGCCGCAAGCCCGACCTGTGGCCCAACATGGTCATGCTCAACGCCCTCCAGTCGTACTACGAGTGGACGGCAGGGGAAGGGACCCGGAACCGGGAAACGGGAAACGGGACCAGGGAACGGGGAACGGGCGATGAGCGCGTCATTCACCTCATGCAGCGCTACTTCCGCTGGGAGCTCGAGTTCCCCGACGCCGATTTCCTGCTGCCCTTCTGGCAGCAGCAGCGCGCCGCCGACAACCTCGCCAGCGTTCACTGGCTCTACAACCGCACCGGCGAGGCGTGGCTGCTCGACCTGGCCGCCAAGATCCAGCGTCACACGGCCGATTGGACCGCCGGCGTCGCGAACTGGCACGGTGTCAACATCTCGCAGAGCTTCCGCGGGCCGGCCGTCTACTGGCCGCAGTCGCGCGACCCGCGCCACCTTCAGGCGCCCTACCGCAACTACGACACGGTGATGCGCGAGTATGGGCAGGTCCCCGGCGGGATGTTCGGCGCCGACGAAAACTGCCGCAAGGGGATGCGCGACCCGCGCCAGGCGGCCGAGAGCTGCACCATGGTCGAGTTCATGTACTCCTTCGAGCAGCTCACGGCGATCACCGGCGACCCGTTGTGGGCCGACCGCTGCGAAGAAGTGGCGTTCAACTCGCTGCCGGTCGCGGCGACGGCGGACTGGAAAGCGCTGCGCTACCTGTCGTCGCCGAACATGATCTCGTCCGACGCGCGCAGCAAGGCGCCCGGCTACGAGAACGCCGGCCCGATGCAGCTCTACGACCCGCGTGACCACCGCTGCTGCCAGCACAACGTCGCGCACGGCTGGCCCTACTTCACCGAGCACCTGTGGATGGCGACCGCCGACGACGGGCTGGCGGCCGTCCTGTACGCGCCGTGCGAAGTCACGGCGCGCGTCGGAGACGGCGGTGCGGCGGTCACGGTGTCGACCGACACGCACTATCCCTTCGAGCGCTCGGTGCAGCTCACGCTTTCGATGGATGGCCGGGTGCGTTTCCCGCTGTATCTGCGCGTCCCGCGTTGGGCGACGCGGGCCGGGGTCGTGGTCAACGCCGGCGAGGAATCGGCGCACGCCGGCGCAAACGGCAGGTTCCTGCGGATCGAACGGGAATGGCGGCCCGGCGACCGCGTGCGGCTGGAGTTCGAGTGGAACCTGCGACTGACGCGCTGGCCGGCCAATCACGACAGCGTGTCGCTGAGCTGGGGACCGCTGGCGCTGTCGCTCGACCTCCGCGAAGAAGCGCGGCTCGCTCGCGACGGCGACGCCTGGCCCGCGTGGGAGCTGGTCCCGCGCGCGGCGTGGAACTACGGGCTCGACGCTGCCGCGCTGGACAGCCTCGCGGATTCGTACCGCGTGCAGGCGCGCGAATGGCCCGGCGACGACCAGCCCTTCACGCGCGAGGCGGCGCCGGTCGAGGTGCACGGCCCCGCGCGGCGCATCGCGGACTGGCAGGCGGACCATCACGGGCTAGTGGGGACGCTTCAGCCCTCCCCGGCCCGGACAGATCAACCGGTCGAAACGGTGCGGCTGATCCCCATGGGCTGCGCGAGGTTGCGGATCGCGCAATTCCCGACCGCGTCGGACGCCGCCAACGCACATGCGTGGTCTCCGCCGCAGCGGCCGCAGCAGGCGATTCCCGCGTCGGCGTCGCAGTGCTGGCGGGAGGACACGCTGGACGCGCTGAGCGACGGGCTGTCGCCCGCGTCGTCGGGCGATTTCAACGTGCCGCGCTTCACCTGGTGGGACCACCGCGGAACGGCCGAGTGGGTGCAATACGACTTTCCCGCGGCGCGGCGGGTGTCGAAAGTGGCGGTGTACTGGTTCGACGATTCGGGTCGGGGGCGCTGCCGTCCGCCCGCATCGTGGCGCCTGCTCTACAAGCCGATCGGGGCGGGCGGCGGCGAGGAGTGGCGGCTGGTCGCGCCGCGCTCGTCGGCGCCCGGTGGCCGCTCGGCCGAGCCGGTGTTCGGGGTGGAGATCGACCGGTTCAACGCGGTCGAGTTCGAGCCGGTGGAGACGACGGCGCTGCGCATCGAGGTGCAGCTTCGCCCGGAGTTCTCGGGCGGAATGCTGGAGTGGCGCGTGGAGTAGGGCGGCGCGTGGCCTTCAGCGCGCTTGGGACTGGTACCACTCCACCGTGCGGCGCAGCCCGTCGGCGAAGAACACCTTGGGCTCGTAGCCGATGAGCCGGCGGGCGTCGCTGATGTCGGCCAGGCTGTGCATCACGTCGCCGCGGCGGCGCTCGCGGTATTCGGCGGCGATGCGCGTGCCCAGCAGCTCGTTGAGCATTTCCAGCATGCGGTTGAGCGTGGTCTGCTCGCCACACGCGATGTTGACCACGGCTCCGTCGAGGCGCTGACCCTCCGCCATGCCGGGAACCAGACCGGCGGCGGCCAGGTTGGCATCGACCACGTTGTCCACGTAGCAGAAGTCGCGCGACTGCTCCCCGTCCCCGTAGACGATCGGCGCCGCGCCGCGCAGCAACGCGGCCACCCAGGCGGGGATGACGGCGGCGTACTGGCTGTTGGGGTCCTGCCGCGGGCCGAAGACGTTGAAGTAGCGCAGCGAGACCGTCTCCATCCCGTACACGCGGCTGAAGGCCGTGGTGTAATACTCGCCGGCGAGCTTCGTGACCGCATACGGGCTCAGCGGCAGGGGGCGCATGTCCACCGATTTGGGCAGCACGGGCGTGTCCCCGTAGGCCGAGCTGCTGGCCGAGTAGATGAAGCGCCGCGCGCGGCCCTTGCGTGCGGCCATCAGCATGTTGAACGTCCCGGTGAGGTTGACGTTGTGGGTCTCGCGCGGGCGCTCGACGCTGCGCGGGACGCTGCCCAGCGCGGCCAGGTGGAAGATGATCTCGGCACCGTCGGCGCAGCGTTCGCATGCGGTCCCCTCGCCGATGTCGCCGATCACCAGCTCGATCTGCGATTCGACGTCGGCCAGGTTGTCGCGCCGACCGGTGCTGAAATTGTCCAGCACGCGCACGCGGTGCCCGAGGTCGACCAGGCGCCGAACGATGTGGCTGCCGATAAAACCGGCCCCGCCGGTCACGAGGCAAACGCTCATGGGTCACCCAGGGTGTTTCTATTGAGGATCGGCGCGCCCGGCGCTTCGGGTGAGTCGCCCGGTGTCCGCGCCGCCCTCACAGGCGAAAAAACCTCCTCGCCGTTTCCGAGGTTCTTACGGCCAATTCTCCGACCGGTTCGCCGCGCAGCCGGGCCACGAACGCCGCCGTGTGGGCCACGAAGGCCGGCTCGTTCGGGCGCCGCTTGCGGACCGGCTCCGGCGCAAGGTACGGCGCGTCGGTCTCCAGCATGAAGCGCTCGGCCGGGACCAGCCGCGCCACCTCCTGCACGTCGTGCGCGTTGGCGAAGGTCACCACGCCGGTGAACGAGATGTAATGGCCCGCGTCAAGAATGCGCCGCGCCAGGACCTCGCCGGCCGAGAAGCAGTGGAATACCACGCGTCCCGCCAGCGCGGGGTAGTCCCGCAGGATGTCGCACACTACCCCTTCCGAGCGGCGCGCGTGGATGACAACCGGCCGGCCGACCTCCAGCGCGAGCTCGAGCTGCTGGCGGAAGATTTCCTCCTGCCGCTCGCGCGGCGCCAGGTCGTAGTGAAAGTCCAGCCCCGTCTCGCCCACGGCCACCAGGCGGGCGGTCAGCGCGTCGGACGGTGCCGCACCGGTCGCGGCGGGCCGGCTGGCGCGATGCAGGCGCGCCAGGGCGTCCAGGTCGTCCGCGGTGCACCGGCCGGCTTCGTGCGGGTGGATGCCGGCGGCCAGAGACACCTGCGGAAAGCGTCCCAGCAGCTCCGCGGCGCGCTGCGCGTCGGCCGCCGTCGTGGCGACGGTGATCACGCGTTGCACTCCGGCGCCCGCGGCGCGCGCGAGCACCCCGTCGAGCTGCGACGCAAGTTCGGGGTGCGTCAGGTGACAATGCGTGTCGATCAGCATGGGTGACGATGCTACGTGTCCGGGCACGCTCGGGCAACCGCGCGGCGCCAGAACGGGCGCCGGCGGGCTCGACCCGCACGCACGTCCCGTCCCGCGTCGTCCGTTGTTCAGCCCGGCGCGGATGTGCTAAAGTCACCCTCGCGCCGGTCGGCCGCCCCGGGGCGGCCCGGCATCCCGGCACCGTGAGGATCACCATGAGCATCGAGCGTCGCGAGTTGCTCCGAGGCGGATTGGCGGCGGCCGCGGCATTCGTCGCGCCGCGTGCGACGGAGGCGGCCATGCAGGACGCGAAACCCCCGCAATCTGAAAACCTGACCGCGCCCGCCGGGCAGCAGGAAGAGGGTCTGCGCGGTCCAGGCCGTTCCGGAAGGAAGTTTCGGCTCCGATACGCGCCGCATGACGGCATGTTCGCGCAGCTCGCGGGCGGCGACGTGCTGGACCAGCTCAAATTCATGGCCGACCAGGGCTTCACTGCGTTTGAAGACAACGGCATGCAGGGCCGTCCGCCCGATCAGCAGGAGAAGATGGCGGCCGTCATGAGCCGGCTGGGCATCACCATGGGCGTGTTCGTCGTCAACGGAAACACCGCGTGGAAGCCGTCGCTTTCGACCGGGAAGCGCGACGCGCTGGACGAGTTCCTGCGCGAGTGCCGTGCGTCGGTCGAGGTGGCCAAGCGCGTCAACGCAAAGTGGATGACGGTCGTGCCGGGCACGCTCGACGGCCGGCTCGACCAGGACTATCAGAACGCCAACGTGATCGAGGCGCTGCGCCGCGGGGCGGAGATCTTCGAGCCGCACGGACTGGTCATGGTGCTCGAAGCGCTGAACCACCGCCGCGATCACCCGGGCCTGTTCCTGACCACCATCGCGCAGGGCTACCTGATCTGCAAAGCGGTGAACAGCCCGGCCTGCAAGATCCTGTTCGACATGTACCACCAGCAGATCACGGAAGGGAACATCATCCCCAACATCGACCTGGCCTGGAGCGAGGTGGCCTATTTCCAGATCGGCGACAACCCGGGCCGCTGCGAGCCGACCTCGGGCGAGGTGAACTATCGCGCCGTGTTCAGGCACATCCACGGCAAGGGCTTCGCCGGCATACTGGGGATGGAGCATGGCAACAGTAAGCCGGGCAAGGAAGGCGAGCAGGCGGTGATCGACGCCTATCGCTGGTGCGACGCGTTCTGACGCGCGCGCGGCGACGCGCAGCGGAGATCCGCCATGACCACCGTGCTGTTGTTCGCGACCCTGGCGGTCTGTGCCGCGCCGACTCAACAGGCCGCGGCGACTCGGCCGAGCGCGGCGCCGCGCGTCGCGCTGGACATCAGCGGCGGGAGCCGCCTCTGGGGAACCGTCGTGCTGGAGCTGGACGAGGCCAGGGCGCCCCTCACAGTGCGCAACTTCCTGCGATACGTCGACGAAGGCTTCTACGACGGCACGATCATTCACCGCGTGGTGACCGGCCCCCGGATTCACGTGATTCAGGGCGGCGGTTACACCGGGCTGGACCAGCCCGCCAAGCCGGGCCAGCACGCGCCCATCCCGCTCGAAACGCGCAACGGGCTCCGCAACGTGCGCGGGACGATCGCCATGGCGCGCGACGCCGCGCCCGACACGGCCACGTCCGAGTTCTTCATCAACACCGAGGACAATCTGAAGCTCGACTATTCGAGCCCCGAAAAGCAGGGTTACGCCGTCTTTGGGCGGGTCGTGGCGGGGGCAGACGTGATCGAGCGCATCCGCGGCGTCGCGCTGCGCGAGAACCCGGACCCGCAGCTCAAGGGCGAGGTCTCGCAGCCCGTCGTTGCGCCCGTGGTCGTACGCGCGCGGCGGGTCGGCGCGACCAGCGCGCCGGCGTCTCAGCCGGGTCGCGGCGTGGGCGGCGGTGGCTAGCGGGTGTTGTCGCGGGGCAACCCCGCCTATGCAGCGGCGGCGAGATCCAGCGCGGAACCCCTCGCGGTATGCGCGCCCTCACGCCGCGCAGATTGCTTCGGCGCGCATCAGCTCGCCCAGCGACCAGGCCTGAAACGGACAGCCGCGCGGGGTGTGGGGCGCGTCGCCGTCGGCGATCTCGGAGACGTGTCCGATGCCGGCGTGGGCCAGGTGCTCGCGAAGCGGCGCGAGGAAGCGCTGCCGCGCCTCGGCGCGGACCTCGGCCCGATTGCCGCGCACGCGGACCCAGGCCTCCACGAACGGGCCGATCAGCCAGGGCCAGGCGGTGCCCTGGTGGTAGACCGCGTCGCGTTGCTCGGGGGAGCCTTCGTACGTGGCGGCGTAGCGCGAGTCGCGGCGCGACAAGCTGCGCAGGCCCAGCGGCGTCAGCAGTTCACGCTCCACCACGTCGACCACGCGGAGCGCCGGCTCCGGGTCGAGCAAGGTGAGCGGCAGCCCGCCGGCGGCGAGAATCTGGTTCGGGCGGATGGCGCCGTCCACCGCGCCCGGGCGGTGGTCCACGTCCACCACGTCGAACAGGCAGCCTTCCTCGGGGTTCCAGAAGCGGCGGTAGAACGTGTCGAGCCCGTGGTCGAACGGGCCGCGCCACGCGGGATCGATCCGCGACGCGAACTCCAGGGCGTTGAGCCACAGGCCCTGGACCTCGACCGGTTTGCCGATGCGCGGCGTGACCACCCAGTCGCCGATCTTGGCGTCCATCCAGGTGAGCTGCACGCCGGGGACTCCCGCCGCCAGCAGCCCGTCCTCGTCGCAGCGGATGCCGTAGCGCGTGCCGCGATGATAGCCCGCGAGGATGGCCAGGACGGCGCCGCGCAGCGCCTCGCGGTCGCGCCGCGAAAGCCGGCCTGCGCCGGCGTCCGCCGTCGCCTCCAGTTCGCTGACGCAGATCACGAACCACAGCGACGCGTCGACGGAGTTGTATTCCGGGGACTCGCCACGGTCTGGAAAGCGATTGGGCAGCATGCCCTCGGAAACCCAGCCGCTCCACTCCAGCAGAATGCGGCGCGCATCGTCGAAGCGCCCTGCGGCCAGGCACAGCCCGCGCAGCGCGATGAACGTGTCGCGGCCCCAGTCGCCGAACCAGGGATACCCGGCGATGATCGTCTTTCCCTCCCCGCGGCGCACCAGGTACGCGTCCGCGGCGCGGTGCAGCGGCGTCGCGAAGGCCGTACGCCGCCGCCGTTCGGCACGGCGCAGCTCGGCGGCGCAGGCGACCGCGTCGTCGGCCTTGGGTAGCTGGGCGCCACGCTGCGCGCCGGCGGCCAGAATCAGCACGGCCTCGCCGGCGGTCAGGTCCCAGCGGAACGTGCCCGGAGCGGCCAGGTCTTCCAAGGCGTCGAGCCCGCGCCGCTGCTCCGCTTCGTACAGGAACCGGCGGTACCAGAATGGCTCGTGCCAATAGTCGCCGTTCGACAGCACCGCGACGGCCGGTACGCCGGGATAGGGCTCGAACACCCAACGCCCGGGCTCGACCTGCGGCGCAAAGCGGAACTCGCCGTTCTCGTGATGCAGACTGTGGAAGTCGCGCCCCGAAAAGAAAGGGCGCACCGACAGGTTCACCCCCCGCCGCGGTTCCGCGAGACGCCAGGTCAGGACGGTCGCCGCGGTCTCGCGCGCGACGAAGCACTCATGCTCGATGGTCGTGTCGTCGCGGGCGCGGAGCGTCCAGCGCGGCCAGGGGTCGGGTTGGAACGATTCCGGACCGTCACCGCGGTCGGGATGAATGATCCCGGGCGCGTAGACCTGCGACGTGATGGCGAAGGTGCCGTTCGGCGTGTTGAGCCAGGCGTCGAGCCCGTTGACCAGAACGTATCGACCCGCGGGCGGGTGTACGGCGGCCATGAGCAGCGCGTGATAGCGGCGGGTGCGGACGCCCCCGACCGTACCGGACGCGAACCCCCCCAGTCCATCGGTCTCAAGCCACTCGGCCCCGCTCGAATAGGCCAGTCTGCTCATGCGCACTCCCAGGCGCCCACGCCGCCGGCGGGGTGCGCCGGGTGATGGTGCCGGTCCACGGCCATGGGATGCTTCTTCCCGCCCCTGCGGATGCGGATTATCGCGCCCGTGGCGCAGAACGCCAACGCGCGGCGGCGCCATTTCCGCGGCGCGGTCCGATCCGGCGCGGTCCGGCGCGCCGCGCCTTTCCGGCGCCCGCCGCGTCCGGCAGGTTGGCGACGCGCGGCCGCTTCCCCGCGC
>CAYNYG010000024.1:0-56190 GCA_964401365.1 uncultured Planctomycetales bacterium
GCCTTTGGCAAAGTCGGCATCGAGGTCACCGAGGTCCTTCCTGGCCTGTGCGAAGAACTGCGCGGCATAGAGGTTGCCCAGCGAGTAGGTTGGGAAGTAGCCAATGAGCCCGGCGCTCCAATGCACATCCTGCATGCAGCCGATGGAGTCGTTGGGGGGCGTGATGCCGAGATACTCTTCGTACTTCTTGTTCCACGCGGCTGGGACATCGTCGACATTCAACTGGCCGGAGAAGAAGGCGCGTTCGAGTTCGAATCGTATCAGAATGTGCAGATTGTAAGTTCCCTCGTCGGATTCGGTGCGGATGAATGACGGCTTCACGTCGTTGATCGCGAAATAGAAATCATCCATCGAGACGTCGCCAAGGGCTTCGGCGAAGTACTGCTTGGCCTTCGGATAGAAGAAGTTCCAGAACGACTTGGACCGTCCGACCTGATTCTCCCACATGCGCGACTGCGACTCGTGGATGCCCAGAGACACGGCCATCGCCATCGGGGTATCGGTGTGGGCCGCGTCAAAGCCCTGTTCGTAGAGCCCGTGGCCGGCCTCGTGGATCGCGCCGAACAGCGCCGTGGGCAGCCATTGCTCCTGGTAGCGCGTCGTGAGCCGAACGTCGGCGGGCGTCTGGCCGCTGCAAAACGGATGAGCCGAGACGTCGAGGCGTCCGCGGTCGAAATCGAACGTCATCGCCTCGAGGATTCGCAGGACGAACGCCCGCTGCCGCTCGACGGGGAAGCCGCGCCTGAGCACGGACACGTCCGGCTGTCGCGGGGCATTCTGGATGGCCTGCACGAGCGCGGTGAGGTGCGGTCGGAGCGACCGAAAGAGGACGTCGATGTCGGCCGACTTCGCGCCGGGCTCGAACTCGTCGAGCAGCGCGTCGTAGGGCTCGGTCCGGTAGCCGATGCAGTCCGCCACGCGCCGCTTCAGTTCGAGCATGCGCTCCAGGTGCGGCACGAAGTCGTCGAAGCGGTTCTGTCTGCGGGCTTCCTGCCAGGCTGACTTGGCCAGCGCCGAGCAGCGCGCGACGTCGCGCACCAGTTCGGTCGGGACGCGTACCGCGCGTTCGTGGAGCCGCCGCATTTCGCGGACGTTGACGGCCGGCGGATCGTCGGCCGCGCCGACCTCGCGCTGGGCCCGCTCCAGCGCGGCGGCGAACTCGTCGCCGACGAGCCGTTCATGGGCGAACCCGGCGATGAGCGCGAGCTGCTGCGCCCGATCCGCGGCCGCGCGCCGCGGCATGTACGTTTCCTGGTCCCACGCCAGGAGCGATTCGATGGCGGTGGCGCGGCGGATTTCCCGCACACGTTCGAGGAAGCCGGCGTATTCGTCGCCTGGCATGGGGGTCTCCGTTTCGGGCGTTGCGGGAGTCTCCGCGGACTGAGGCGTCGGCGCGCCAGTGTATCCGAAGCGACCCGCGGTTGCCGGTCCGCGTTGAGCGGCCCCGGTCGGGCGCGCATAATCGGCCCCGAAGCGGCCGCGTGTGCGGCGCAGAGGTGTCCATGCGGGTGCTGATTCTCGGCTCGGGCGGACGCGAGCACGCGATCGCCGAACGGGTGGCGCGCTCGCCGCGCCTGACGCGGCTGTACTGCCTGCCGGGCAATCCGGGGACGGCGTCGCTGGCGGCGAACTTGACTGGCGATTCGGCCGATCCGGACTCGGTCCTGTCCGTCGTCCGCCGCGAGCGGATCGATCTGACGATCGTCGGGCCGGAGGACCCGCTGGCGGCGGGGGTGGTCGACGCGCTTCAGGCGGGGGGTCACCGCGTGTTCGGTCCGACGATGGCGGCGGCGCGGCTGGAATCGGACAAGGCGTTTGCCAAGCAGCTCATGCGGCGGGTGGGAGTCCCGACCGCCGACGCGCGTGTGTTCGCTCCGACGGAACAGGAGATCCTGCACGACCGGATGCACCGCGGGCGAGAGACGATCGAGGCGCACATCCCCACCGCGTATCGCATGGCCCGGGAGTACGTGTCGTCGCGCGACGAGGGCGTGGTCATCAAGGCCAGCGGGCTGGCGCGCGGCAAGGGCGTCTTCGTGTGTGCCGACCCGCCCGAAGCCCTGGGCGTGCTCGAACGACTGATGGTGCGGCGCGAGCTGGGCGCGGCCGCCGACACCGTGCTGGTCGAGGAGCGGCTCACGGGTCGCGAGGTGTCGGTGCTGGCGCTGGTGAGCGGGCGCTCGATGTACCTGCTCGAGCCGGCGCGGGACTACAAGCGACTGCACGACGGCGACCAGGGCCCGAACACGGGCGGCATGGGTGCGTACTCGCCGTTCGGCGGGCTGGACGACGCGACGCTGCGGCAGGTTGAAGCGCAAGTGTTCGTGCCGGTGGTGGACGCGATGCTGCGGGACGGGACGCCCTACCAGGGCATTCTGTACGCCGGGCTGATGCTCACGCCGGGCGGGCCGCGGGTGCTGGAGTTCAACTGCCGCCTGGGAGACCCCGAGGCGCAGGTGGTGTTGCCGCGGCTGCGCTCGGATCTGCTGGAGGCGATCGATGCCACGGTGGATCAGCGGCTGGAGGAGGTCACGCTGGAGTGGGACCCGCGCCCGGCGGTGTGCGTGGTGCTTGCGTCGCGCGGCTATCCCGACGCGCCGGAGCGCGGGCAGGTGATCCACGGGCTGGCCGAAGTCGCCGGTGACGACGTGTGGGTCTTTCACGCCGGGACCGCGCGGCGCGGAGACGACCTGGTCACGCAGGGCGGGCGCGTGCTGGGCGTGACGGCGCTGGGCACCACGCTGGCGGACGCGCGGCAGCGCGCCTATGCCGCGGCGGGCCGAATCCGCTTCGGCGGCGCGCACGCGCGCGGGGACATCGCGGCCGAGGGCAGCCCGGCGTAGCGCGCGATTCCAACGCGCCACGCGGTTCGCGCCGCTCGTTTGCGGGGAGACTGCCGAGCCGCAATAATGCTTCGCTTCCGCATACGAGGCAGGAACGTCGCCGCGCGGCGCGGCACGGCGGCCGCCCGGCGCGGGGATGCGCACCAAGAGGAGCCCCGAGAAGATGGCCAAGAGCAAGAGTGACATCAGCGACCCGGCACTGGCCGGCGCCGGCAAGAAGCGGGTGCTGTGGGCGGATCGCGACATGCCGGTGCTGGCGCTGATCCGGGATCGCTTTGAGAAGGAAAAACCGCTCAAGGGCGTGCGTTTCGGGTGCTGCATGCACGTGACGTCGGAGACGGCGAACCTGATGCGCACGCTGAAGGCGGCCGGCGCCTCGGTGGCGCTGTGCGCGTCCAACCCGCTGAGCACGCAGGACGACACGGCGGCCAGCCTGGTGAAGGACTTCGGCATTGCGGTGTACGCGCGGCGCGGGGAGGACAAGGAGACGTTCTACGCGCATCTGGAGGCCGTGGTCGACACGCGCCCGCACGTCACGATGGACGACGGCGCCGACCTGGTGCACCTGCTGCATACGAAGCGGCAGAAAGAGGCCGACCACATCATCGCGAGCATGGAGGAGACCACGACGGGCGTGATCCGCCTGCGGGCGATGCACGAGAACGGGACGCTGCGCTTCCCCGTGATCGCGGTCAACGACGCCGACACAAAGCACATGTTCGACAACCGCTACGGCACGGGGCAGAGCACGCTGGACGGCGTGGTCCGCGCCACCGACACGCTCCTGGCGGGCAAGCGCGTGGTCGTGGCCGGGTACGGCTGGTGCGGGCGCGGAGTGGCCATGCGGGCCCGCGGCGCCGGCGCGATCGTGACCGTGACGGAGATCGACCCGCTGCGGGCGCTGGAAGCGGTCATGGACGGGTTCGACGTGCGGCCGATGACGGACGCGGCGGCGACCGGGGAGGTCTTCATCACCGTCACGGGCAACAAGCACGTGCTGCGCGGCGAGCACTTCGCGAAGATGCGCGACGGGGCCATCATCTGCAACAGCGGGCACTTCGACGTCGAGATCGACATTCCGACGCTGCGCAAGCTGTCGAAGAAGGTGGTCAAGGACGTGCGGCCCAACGTGGACGAGTATCAGCTCGCGTCCGACCGCCGCATCTGCCTGCTGGCGCAGGGGCGGCTGGTGAACCTGGCCGCCGCGACCGGCCATCCTGCCAGCGTGATGGACATGAGCTTCTCGACGCAGGCGCTGACGGGCGAGTACGTGTGCAAGCAGGACTCGCTTTCGATCGCGGTCCACGACGTGCCCAAGGAGATCGAGTCGCTGGTGGCGCGGCTCAAGCTCGAGGCGATGAACGTGCGCATCGACCGGCTGACGGCCGAGCAGTCGAAGTACCTGGCCAGCTCGTCGGAGGGGACCTAGCGCCGCGGCGCGCTTCGCGCGGGTTCAGCCGCGCGCACCCGTCAGGGCGGCGAGCTTGATGCGCAGGTGCCGGCCGGTGTGGCTGGCGGGGTCCTGCGCCACCTGCTCCGGCGTTCCTTCGGCGACGACGCGGCCCCCGGCGTCGCCGCCCTCGGGGCCCAGGTCGACGACCCAGTCCGCGCTGGCGATCACGTCCAGGTTGTGCTCGATCACCAGAACGGTATTGCCCTTGGCAACCAGGCGATCGAGCACGGCCAGCAGAACGTGGATGTCGGCCAGGTGCAGCCCGGTGGTAGGCTCGTCCAGCACGTACAGCGTGTGCCCGCCGGCCGGGGCGCCCAGCTCGGCCGCGAGCTTGACGCGCTGCGCTTCCCCGCCTGAGAGCGTGTGCGACGACTGCCCCAGCCGGACGTAGCCAAGCCCGACGTCGGCCAGCGATCGCAGCCAGTGGCGGATGCGCGAGAAGTTCTCGAAGAACGCGGCCGCCTCCTCGACGCGCATGTCGAGCACATCGGCGATGGATTTGCCGCGGTAGCGCACGTCGAGCGTCTCGCGGCTGTAGCGCCGCCCGCGGCACTCCTGGCATTCGACGAACACGTCCGGCAGGAACTGCATCTCGATGCGGCGCGTGCCCTGGCCCTGGCAGGCCTCGCAGCGTCCGCCCTTCACGTTGAAGCTGAAGCGGCTGGCGCCGTATCCGCGCATCTTGGCCTCGCGCGTGCGTGCGTACAGACGGCGGATTTCGTCGAAGGCGCCGGTGAAGGTGGCCGGGTTGCTGCGCGGGGAACGGCCGATGGGCGTCTGGTCGATCTGCACCACGCGGTCGATCTTGTTGGCGCCGACCAGCCGATCGTGCAGACCGGCGGTGATCCGCGAGCGCGGCGAGTCGCGCCCGGCCTCGGCGACGCGCAGGCGGCGTCGCAATGCGGGCACGAGAATCTGCATCACCAGCGTGCTCTTGCCGCTGCCGCTGACGCCGGTGACCGCGCACAACACCCCGAGCGGGAAGCGCACGTCGAGGTTGCGGAGGTTGTTGGCCCGCGCGCCGCGCACTTCGACGAACGCGGACCGCAGCGCGGCGCGGCGCCGTTCGGGCACCTCGATGCGGTATTCGCCGCTCAGGTACTTGCCGGTGATCGACTGCGGGTGGCGCAGCGCCGCCTCCGGCGGGCCCTGCGCGACGATCTGACCGCCGCGCTGCCCGGCGCCGGGACCCAGCTCGAACACGTGGTCAGCGGCGCGGATGACGTCCTCGTCGTGCTCGACGACCAGGACGCTGTTGCCGGCCTCGACCAGGCGCCGCATCGCGTGCAGCAGTCGCTGCGTGTCGCGCGGGTGCAGGCCGATGGTGGGCTCGTCGAGGACGTAGCAGACGCCCACCAGTCCGCTGCCGATCTGAGTCGCCAGGCGGATGCGCTGCGCCTCGCCGCCGGAGAGCGAGACGCTGGCGCGGTCGAGGGTGAGGTATCCGACGCCGAGCTGGTTCATGAACGCCAGCCGATGCCGCACTTCGCGCAGGATGGGATCGGCGACGGCGGCGTGCTCCCCGGCGAAGTGCAGTCCGTCGAAGAACGCCGCCGCGCTTTCGATGGAAAGCGTGCTCATCTCGCGGATGTTGCGGCCTTCGATGCGGACGGCCAGCGCCTCGGGGCGCAGGCGTGCGCCGCCGCAGGCGTCGCACGGCAGGTCGGCCTGGAAGCGCGCCACCCCGGCGCGCTGCGCGTCGCCTTTCGCGGCGGCGACGCGCTTCTCCAGCTCGGGGATGACGCCGTCGAACGCGGCTCCGGACGCCTTCTCGTCCGCGGCGCGCGTGCCATGAAGGAGGATTCGCTCCTGGCGCTCGTCATAGGCCGACAGCGCCAGGGTGGGGGCGGCCCCGGAAGCGGCGGCGAAGGCGCGCACAGCGGCCTTGTACGCCGGCGCGAGCCGGCCTTTTTCGTCGCACCAGGGCGCGACCGCGCCATCGGCCAGCGACAGGCTGCGATCCGTGAGGATCAGCTCCGGGTGGAAGCGCACCACGGTACCTAGCCCGCCGCAGGTGTCGCACGCGCCATAGGGCGAGTTGAAGCTGAACATGCGCGGCGAAAGCGGGGGCAACGAGATTGCGCAGTCGGGGCAGGTGTGGCGGTCGCTGAAGGTCAGATCGGCCCAGCGCTGCGGCGGGTCGCCCTCACCGCGGGACAGCACCACCACGCCCTCGCCGACGCCCAGCGCGATGCCGACCGCATCGGCCAGGCGCGAGCGGGCGTCGGACTTGACGACCAGCCGATCCACGACGGCGTCGAGGTCGTTGCGCCGCGCGCCGGCCCGCTCGGCGGCGTCGCGCGCTTCGCACAGCTCGCCGTTGACCCGGGCCCGCACGAACCCTTCGCGCACGATGCGCTGCACGAGCGGCGTCAGGTCCCCGCGATGCCCGCGGGCCAGCGGCGCCAGCACCATGACGCGCGTTCCGGCCGGCCAGCGCAGGATCGCATCCACGACCTGGTCGACGGTCTGCTTGTGGATGACGCGCCCGCAGCGCGGGCAGTGGGGCGTGCCGACCCGCGCGAAGAGAAGGCGAAGGAAGTCGTAGATCTCGGTGGTCGTGGCGACGGTGGAGCGCGGATTGGAGGCGGCGAGCCGCTGTTCGATCGCGATGGTGGGCGGCAGGCCCTCGATGCGGTCCACGTCGGGCTTGGGGAGCTGCTCCAGGAACAGGCGCGCGTGGACGCTGAGCGACTCGACGTAGCGCCGCTGGCCTTCGGCATAGAGCGTGTCGTAGGCAAGCGTGCTCTTGCCCGACCCGCTCAGCCCGGTCAGGACCACCAGCCGGTCGCGCGGAATGTCGAGCGTCAGGTTGCGGAGATTGTGCTCGCGAGCGCCGACGACTCGGATGACGCGCTGGTCCAAGGCCGGGAACTCCGACGCGCCGCGAAGCCGGGGGGCGGCGCGACGCGCAACCGGCCAGTATACCGCGGGCGCTGCGGCGTGCCCGCCGCCTCGGGTCGCGCGAGACCTTCGCGCGAGCGCCCGCGACGCTCCCTTGCCGCCGACCGCGCTGCTTCGCTTCGTGGGGCGCGGGTCGTCGAACCCGCTATTCTCTCATCCCATGAGCGCAAAGTCGGCCTTTCTGGTCGTGGCGTGCCTGGGCGCCGGGGCGTGCGCGCCGCGCCCGGCGCATGAGGGAGTCACCACCGGAGCGTCGCTGGCCGACCCGCGCCGCGCCGGCGCGTCGCCGGCGGAACCCCTCGTGGTCGGCGAGTCGTTCACCCTCGACTCGCGCGTTCTCGCTGAGCGGCGCCGCGTGAACGTCTTCATTCCCACGATCTATGGCCAGAAGCTCGACGTCCCGTTGCCCGTTCTCTTCATGCCGGATGGCGGGCTCGACGAGGACTTCCTGCACGTCGCCGGGCTGGTGCAGGTGCTCGTCAGCAACGGCGGGATGCGGCCGGTGCTGCTGGTAGGGATCCCGAATACGCAGCGGCGGCGCGACCTGACCGGGCCGACGTCGATCGCCTCGGATCGCGCGATCGCCCCGCGAGTCGGCGAGTCGGCTGCGTTCCGGCGGTTCATCCGCGAAGAGCTGATGCCGGCGGTGCGCGCCCGCTACCGCACCACGGACGGGACCGCCATCATCGGTGAGTCGCTGGCCGGTCTGTTCGCGGTGGAGACGTTCTTCCTGGAGCCGCAGCTCTTCGACGCCTACATCGCCATCGATCCGAGCTTGTGGTGGGCGGGTGCGGAGCTGGTGAGGAAGGCGCCGGAGCGGCTTGCGGCGCTGGCGGCCAGCGCCACCACGCGGTCAGCGGCCGGCGACGACGCGGGGTCGGCGACCGGCAGGACACTCCTGGTTGTGACCAGCAACGAGCCGGACATGGTGAAGCTGGCCGGCGAGCTGGCGGAGGTCTTTGCGTCGCACCGCGTGAACGGGTCCGCGCAGGGCGCGGAAGGGGCCATGCGGTGCGCGCCCGGAGTCTCGTTTCAGTACCTGCCGTTGCCGGCGGAAAGCCACGCCACCATCTACCATCCCGCGGCCCTGCTGGCGCTGCGGACGGTGCTTTCGCCGCCGGCGCGGGACGGGAAGTGACGCGACCACGCGGCCGCTTCCTGGGCCGCGCGCGATCCGCCCCAGCGCCCTGGACGTGGCGCGCGCGTGTTTCGCGCCGCTCGCGTAGCACGTAGAATCTCCTCGGCGGCGGCGCCGCAACCGCCCGTTCCTCCGGACGGCGCGGCGCGCCGTGCCGTCGTTCGCGGGACATTCGCACAACCCAGGAGCACCATCATGCAAGCCTGCGTCGCCTACCTGCGTGAGAAGAGCAAGGAGCACCTGAACTGGGCGATTGACCTGTGCCGCATCCCGAGCATCTCCACCCGCCCCGAGCACAGGGACGACGTCCGCCGCTGCGTCAAGTGGACGCACGAGCTGGCCGGCAAGCTCGGCCTCAAATCGTCCATTCACGAAACGGGTGGACACCCCCTGGTCTACGCCGAATGGTGCCACGCGCCGGGCAAGCCGACGCTGCTGGTGTACGGGCACGTCGACGTGCAGCCGACCGGCGACCGGAAGCTTTGGGACGCCGACCCGTTCGAGCCGCAGCTCAAGGGCGACTGGTTGATCGCGCGCGGCTCGGCCGACGACAAGGGGCAGGTGCTGGTCCACTTGCGCGCGGCGGGCGCGTGGCTGGCGACGCAGAAGAAGCTGCCGGTCAACGTGAAGTTCCTGATCGAAGGCGAGGAGGAGATCGGCTCACCCAACCTGGCCGCGTTCGTCAAGGCGCACAAGGACCTGCTGGCCTGCGACCAGGTGGTCATCAGCGACACCGGGATGTACGACGACGGCTGGCCGGCCATCACGGTCGGCACGCGCGGGCTGGTGTTCAAGGAAATCCGCCTCAGCGGTCCCAAGCACGACCTGCACAGCGGGACGCACGGCGGGGTGGTCGCCAACCCGGTCAATACGCTGGCGCGGCTTGTGGCGTCGCTGCACGACGAGCAGGGCCGCGTGAGCGTCCCGGGCTTCTACGACGACGTGCGCGTGCTGCCCAAGGCGGAGCGCGACGCGCTCAACGCTTTGCCCTTCGACCCCAACAAGTACCTGGCCGACCTCGGCGCGCCCGGCTTCCACGGCGAAGCGGGCTACACGATCCAGGAGCAGCGCAGCGTACGCCCGACGCTCGACTGCAACGGCATCACCGGTGGGTTCCAGGGCGAAGGGTCCAACACGATCATCCCCGCCCGGGCCTCGGCCAAGATCACCATGCGGCTGGTGCCCAACATGCAGGCGGCCAAGGTCGCGGCCATGTTCGAAAAGACCGTCCGCGAGCGCTGCCCCAAGACCGTGAGGCTGGAGATCACGGGCGGCGATCACGGCTGCGACCCCTACGTGGCGCCGACGGACTCGAAGTACATGGCCGCGGCGCGGGCGGCTCTGAAGGAGGCCTTCGACCGCGATCCGGTGCTGATGTACGAGGGCGGGTCGCTGCCCATCCTGCCGATGTTCAAGAGCGTGCTCGGGGCCGACAGCCTGATGCTCGGTTTCGCCAGCCCGCGTTGCAACGCGCACGGGCCGAACGAATGCGCGAACCTGCGCGACCTGGACCGCGGGGCGGAGGCGGTGGCGACGTTCTGGGGCAAGCTGGGATAGCGGCGAGGCTGGCCCTGACGTGTTCCCGGCGAGTTCGCCGGCGCACGACTCAACTCGGCCACGAATCGGCACGCCGCGGACGCGGCGGACTTTCACTGGAACGTCCGGGTGCGGTCGGCTCGGCACGGACGACGCGCTCGATCTCTTCCGCGCTCATGCCGCGCTGGATCATCAGGTCCTTGAGGTGCGCCTGGTACGCGGCCACGCGGACGCGGTGCCAGGCGCGGGCGATGATGGCCGTGGCGCCGACCGCGCCGCCGATGACGAAGGCGACGATCGGGATCAGCTCCTCGTCGGATGCAAGGATCGGGATCATGGGCGGCGCTCCTGGGATGCGGTGCGCATCGGCTCCCTGTCGTAGCGGATTCGCGGGTGGACGGACATTATTCCCGCGCCAGCGGGGTGGCGCCGAGCCCCCGACGGTCGAGCCGGTCTTGCTCGCCGGGGGCGACCCGGGTAGGATCTGCACGGCGGCAACGGGCCGCCGACGCGCTGGAAAACTCGGCAAACTCACCCAACGAATATCACGGCGACGCGGTTTCCGGAGGAATCATGCTCGCGCTGACCGGCCCCCAGGGAGTCCCTTTGCGCGCCGGGTGGGTGCTGATGCAACTATTGACGGCGACCGGCCTTGCGCTCGCCGCCCACGACACCGACGGGCCGCCGTCTCGCGGCTCCCACGAAATCCTGAACCCGGTCGCTCCGCGGGATCTTCCACCCGTCGCGAACCGGCACTCGCCGGACTCCCCCGCTCCGCGCGACGTCACCACCCGCGGCGCGGCACGCAGCGTGGGTGCGCCCCCGCGGCCGGACGGCGCTCCGGCGGACGCCGTACGGCGCGGCTGGTTTGGCGGAGATGCAGCGTCCGATCCGCCGAGGGAGAAGCGCGGCTGGGCGGTTTTCACCGACCCGAACGCGAACGTGGACCCGGGCGGCGGGGGTGGAATCGGGGGCTTCGAGGGCATCGGCGCGACGGAGCATGCCCCACCTCACCCCGACCTCGGTGTGGGGCCACACCACGTGGTCGAGGTGGTCAACGACGAGTTTCGGGTGTTTGACAAGTGCGGGGGAAAGCTCTTCGCGTCGGGCATCCGTGACTATCTCGGAGTCGAGGGAGAGTTCTTCGATCCGCGCGTGGTGTTCGATCCGTGGAATGACCGCTGGGTGATGCTGTTCCTGTTCCGCGACGACGCCGCCCAGGCGTCGGAGACCGTGTTCATTGTCAGCAAGAACGGCGTGCCGCCCGGCGCGCCCGGCGAACTGGGAACCTGGGTCTACCGCATCGACGCGGTGAAGAACCCCGGCGGCGCGAACGCCAGCGGTGTCGAGGCGTGCGACCTGGGGTTCAGCGCGTCGGCCGTTCACGTAGCGGGCGACTGGCAGCGTTTCAGCGGGAGCTACCGCTACGCGGTCATCCGCACGCTGGACAAGGCCAAGCTCTACAACGGCGCTCCCGTCACGCCTCGCGACCACGTGAACATCACGCACGCCGACGGGAGCCGCGTTGCACCCGTGGCGGCGGAGATGCAGTGGACACAGCCGGGCGCGGAGATGTTCTTCGTGTCGGCCCGGGCCGGCGGCGGGACGTCGCTGTCGCTGCTGCGGCTGGACGATCCGAACGGAGCGCACGTGCTGACGCGGGAGGAGCTCGACGTGCCGGCCTATGGGATGCCCGGCCCGGTGCCGCAGGCGGGCGGCGCGGCGATCGATTCGGGGGACTGCCGGTTGCGGAACTGCGTGCTCACGGCCAACGTCGCGCTGGGCGGCGCGCTGCGGTTGTATTGCGGGGGGACGAACGGCAGCGGCGCGGGGGAGCCGGCCATGGCGCGGCTGTATGTGATCGATCCGGTCGCGGGGACGGTGCTGGAGACCATCGACTACGCGGGCGACGCGTCGCAGCACTATTTTCAGCCGGCGGTCGGCGCGGACTACTCCGGCTGGTCGTACTGGGTATTCGGGCGGTCGGCGCCCGGCGAGTTCGTGTCGTCGCGCGTCGCGGGTGTGCGCGAGACCTGGCCGGGCGTGTTCCTCCCCGGCGGGTCGGAGGTGCTGAAGGCGGGGGAGGCGACCTACGCGGGCCCGGCGGTGTGGGGGTGGGCGTTCGGCGCGCAACTCGACTGGGGCGATTACTACCATTCCTCGGCGACGCGCGTCTGGCTGGTGGGGCAGTACGCCCGCGGAGGCGGAGATTGGGGAACGCGGATCGGCGTCGCGTCGCACGCGGCCGGCGCGCTCTACGTTCAGCCCACCGACGCATGGGAACTCGTGGGCTTCGAAGGCGGCCCGTTCTCGCCGGCCGTCCGCGTCGTTCGTCTTTCGAACGTCGGCGAGACGGGGCTGGCGTGGTCACTGGCGGCGCCGGCGTGGGTCGAGGCCGACGCGCTCGGGGGCGATCTGTACCCGGGCCAGGACGTGCCGCTGACGCTCAGCGCCGGCGACGATGCCGCCGCGTTGACGCCGGGCGATTACGCCGGCGCCGTGACGATCCTGGATTGCGCTGCGGCTGGCGGAGGGGCCGAGATTCCGGTGCGCCTGCGCGTGCGGCGGCGCGGCGAGATCGTGGTCGCGCCGGACGAGCGCCTGGTCGCCGTCGGACCGGAGGGCGGTCCGTTCGAACCGGATTCGAAGTCCTACGACCTCGCGAACGTGGGTGAGGAGACGGTGGACTGGACCTGCACCAGCGCGGCGCCCTACGTCACCGTTTCGCCGGGCAGCGGCGTGCTGGCGCCGGGGGCGCACGCGACGCTGACCGTTTCGCTCAACGGGCAGGCGGGGATGCTGGACGTGGGGCAGTACGACACGCCGGTGACGATCGAGAATACGACCAACGGGCGGGGCAGCACGGCGCGCACGGTGCGCGTGGTGGTGCAGCGGTTGGCGGAACTGAGCCTGACGCCGGCGGATGCGTTCGAGTCGCAAGGACAGCGCGGCGGGCCGTTCGAGCCGCCGACGAAGGACTACGTGCTCAAGAACCTCGGGCAGCAGGCGATGGAGTTCGCGCTGATCGGGTCGGCCGAGTACGTGGTTGCGTTCCCGGCGTCGGGTCTGCTCAACGAAGGACAGTCGGTGAACGTGACCATCTCCATCGGCGCCGAAGCGGCGTCGCTCGCGCCGGGGCTGTACGCCGAGAACTTCACCGCTCAGAACCTGACGACGGGCCTGGGCAACACGGCCCGCGCGGTGCGCCTGAACGTCCTGCCGCCGCCGTGTGCGCCGTGCGACACGGACTGCGACGGTTCGGTGAACGGTTCGGACATCATGGGGTTTCTCGCGCTGCTGGAGGGCACCGGGGTCGCCTGCGCGGCGTGTGCGGGCGACGCGAACGGGGACGGCAGCGTGAACGGTCAGGACCTGGCGGGGTTCACGGAATGCCTGACGCAGGGCGGCGTGCTGTCGGTGACGCCGGCGTCGCGGTTCGAGACGACCGGGCCGGAGGGGGGTCCGTTCGCGCCCGACTCCAAGTCGTATTCGCTGACGAACACCGGGTATTCGTCCCTCGCGTGGAGCGGCGCGGAGACGGCGGCTCACATGGACGTCTCGCCCGCGAACGGCGTGCTGCTGCCCGGGCAGACGGTGATCATGACCGTCACGAACAACGCCGGGATCGAATCGCTCGCGCCGGGAACGCACGATGCCGTGCTGACGCTGACGAACGACACGAACGGGCGCGGCTCGACGTCGCGCATGCTGCGGGCGGTCGTGCAGCGCAAGGCCGAGGCGAGCCTGTCGCCGAGCGACGGCTTCCTGACGTCGGGTCCGCGCGGCGGACCGTTCTCGCCCACGAGCAAGACGTACGTACTGACCAACGTCGGCGAGGCGCCGGGCGACTTCACGCTATCGGTGGACGCCGAGTGGGTGAGCGTGTTCCCCCCATACGCGGCCCTGAGCGGCGGACAGTCCGTAAACGTCACCGTGTCGCTGACGAGCCAGGCTGAGGGGCTGATCGAGGGTTTCTACACCGGGACGCTCAGCGTGACGAACGACACGAACGAGGGGCTGGGCGACACGTCGCGGCCGATCGAACTTTCGGTCACGCCCCCGGCGGGGGGCGAGCTGCGCGTCTGGCCGACGGACGGGTTTACGACCAGCGGTCCGCAGGGCGGGCCATTCTCGCCGTCCGCAAAGGTGTACACGCTGGAGAACATCCTCGACGGGCCGCTCGACTGGACGGCCGTCTCGAACGCGTGGTGGATGGACGCTTCCCCCGCGTCGGGCACGCTGGCGGGGCACGCGACGATCGACGTCACGGTCTCGGTGAACGCGTCGGCGAACACCCTGGCGCCGGCGACGTACGACCGTACGCTCACGATCACGAACGCGACGAACGGCCTTGGCAACACGACGCGCACGCTCCGCACGATCGTGCAGCGCCGGGCGGAGGCGGAGTTCACCCCCGGCGAGGGCATGGCGATCACCGGTCCGCGCGGCGGGCCGTTCCAGCCGGAAAGCAAGGCGTACGTGCTCAGGAACGCCGGCGAGCAGAGCGGGTATTTCACGCTGACGCTCGACGCGGCCTGGGTGAGCGTCTTTCCGCCCTACGCGGAGCTGAGCGGCGGGCAATCCGTAAACGTCACCGTGTCGCTGACCGGGGACGCGCTGGGCCTGCTCGAAGGCGCCTACGACGCGACGTTGGACGTGACGAATGAGACGACCGGCCTGGGGAACACGACGCGGCCGATCACGCTGGCGGTGACGCCGCCGACGGAAGGCGAGCTGAGCGTCCTGCCGACCGACCGATACGCGGCGGTGGGACCGGAAGGCGGCCCGTTCGTTCCGCCCGCCCAGCTCTACACGCTGACGAACATCCTGGGCGTCCCGCTGGACTGGAGCGTGACGGGCGCGCCGGCGTGGATCGACGTCGCGCCGTCGTCCGGGACGCTGCCGGGAAACGGCTCCGTCGTCGTGACGGTCGGGGTCAACGGCGCGGCGGACGTGCTCCCGCCGGGCGTCCACGACCAGTTCATCACGTTCAATAACGACTCGAACGGGCTGGGCACCACGACGCGGCTGACGCGCGTTACGGTGAAGCGCAAGGCGGAGCTGCACCTGTCGCCGGGGGACGGGTTCTCATCCGCGGGACCCGCGGGCGGACCGTTTTCGCCGGGCAGCAAGACCTACGTGCTGACGAACGTCGGCGAGTCTCCGGCGGACTTCGCGGTTCTCACCGACGCGGCGTGGGTGACAGTCTTCCCGCCCTCGGGGCTGCTGAACGAGAGTCAGTCGGTGAACGTGGTGGTATCGATCAACCCCGCTGCCGACCTGCTGCCGGCCGGCTCGCATGACGCGACCGTGACGGTTCTCAACCTGACCAGCGGGCTGGGCGACACCACCCGGGGCGTGACGCTCACGGTCGGGCCCTGAGGTCGCCGTGTCGCCGGACGCCGCGTCGTCGGCGATAATCGCGGACATGTCGGAAGCGCGCGATTCGCCGGCCCGGCGATGGGCCGAGGTCGATCAGTACATCACGGAGCGGCTCGCGTCCAACGACGCGGTGCTGGATGCTGCCCTGCGTGCGAGCGCGGCAGGCGGCCTGCCCGCGATCCAGGTCTCCCCGAACCTGGGCAAGCTGCTGATGCTGCTGGCGCAAATGGTCGGCGCGCGGCGAATCCTGGAGATCGGCACGCTCGGGGGTTACAGCACCATCTGGCTGGGGCGGGCGCTGGAGACGCAATGCGCCTCACCGCTTGCGGCGCGCGAGCGACCCGTCCGGCTGGTGACGCTGGAGGTGAACGCCGCGCACGCCGAGGTGGCGCGGGCCAGCATCGCGCGCGCCGGGCTGGCCGACGTCGTCGAGCTGCGCGTCGGTCCGGCGCTCGAGACGTTGCCGCGGCTGGAGGCCGACGGCAGCGGTCCGTTCGACATGACCTTCATCGATGCCGACAAGCCGGGCATTCCCGCGTACGTGGAGTGGGCGATTCGGCTCTCGCGGCCCGGGTCGGTCATCGTCGTGGACAACGTGGTGCGGGAGGGCCAGGTGGCGGACGCGGCCAGCGCCGACCCGGCGGTGCTGGGCGTGCGGGAGATGTTCGACCGGCTTGCGACCGAGCGGCGCGTCCGCGCGACGGCCGTCCAGACGGTGGGGAGCAAGGGTTACGACGGGTTCGCGATCGCGCTGGTGACGTGAGGCTACCGCGCGGTCGCTCTTACGGACGTGCAGAGCTGGAGCTCACTCATGATTCTGCGTGACGAGACCGGGCGGGACGGCCCGACCCGCGCCGTTCTGTACCTCACAGGCGCCGTGTTCGTCGGAGCGTGCCTGTCCGGCGCGCCCGGACGAAGTCCGGGTCAGGCGAACGGCGGCGCAGCGTCGCGACCGACCGCGGCCAGCGTGGCGCTGCGTTTGTACCGGGTAGACCCGGCGGTGACGGACGGCCTGCGGCGCGCGATGGACTGCCCGACGCTGGCGGAGGCGCGGCAGCGCGAGGCGCGGATTCAGCCGGCCGGGCCGGGCAAGCCGTGAGGCGGGCGGGGTGGAGCAGGGCCGCTCGAGGGCGGCGCGGGCGGTGGCTCGTGTGCGCGACCGCTGCGTTGGGCGCGCTCTGGGCGGGTGGCTGCGTCGCGCCGCCGCTGCGCATGACGCCGGCCGAGCGGCTTCGTGCCGCGTACCGCAGCGTCGTCCGCGACGTGGACGACGTGGCGGATTTCGAGTCGGCCGACCAGGTGGGGCGGTTTCGCGTAGAGTCGGATGCCGGGCCCGTCACGCCGCCGAGCCGGAGCGGCGCGCAGTTTCGCGCGGAGACCGGTGCGCACAGCCTGGTCGCGCGGCTTTCGAGCACGGATCGCCTGGTGTTCGACATGGAGCGCCCGGCGGCGCCGGCGCGCGGCGCGTGGCGTGACCGGACCGTGCTGATCCTGAGCGTCCACGCGCCGAGCAACGGCGTTGTCCTGGCCCTGCGCGTAACGCAAGCTCCAATGCCGGTGACGATCCCGCTGGACGCAGCCGCGTCACAGCCGGCAACGACGCAGGCGGCGAGCGGCGAGGCGGCGAGCCAGGCGGCGGATGCCGTGCCGCGGCCCGAATCGTCGGCGCATGCGCCGGTGCCGAGCACGGCGCCGGTGGGGAGCGGCGCGGCGCCGCCGTGGACGCCGGAAAGCGCGCCGCAGTCGCAGGCGCTGCCGGCCGCGACGTCCAGCGCTGCGGGGGACGCGCGGCCGGGCGGACCGGAGTCATGGACAGGACGGTTCGTGCTGCGCGCCGGGTGGAACCTGCTGCGGGTCGACCTGGACGAGGTGCGGGAAGTGATTGCGCTGGAGCGGCTTGGGTCGGTCGCGCTGTCCGTGCCGGACGCGATGGAGCCGGTCGAGCTTTACCTGGATGACGTCCTGCTTGGCGACGACACGCGCGAGATCGTCGCCGCGCCGGATGGGGAGGGTGTGGAGGTCTCGGCCCGCGGCCGGCGGCTGCGTATCGGCGGGCTGGGGGCCGAGCTGCCGCGCGGGACGACGGACGCGGCCGGCGCCCACGAGCCGTCGGCGCGTGAACGCGTGTCGGCACGTCGGCGGTTCGAGCTGACGTTCGCGGACGGTGTGGTGGTGTCGTTCTGCGGCGAGTCGCAGCTCAACCTGTGCGCCGCGACCGGGTTAGGCCCCTGGCCGCTGGCGCTCGGCGACGCGTGGTGGGAGTGCGAGCCTCCGCCGGCCTACGACGATCCGCACATGTTCGAGGCCTGGGGCGCCGCCGTCGGCGCGTCGCAGACGCTGGTCGAGGCGACGCCGTTCCGCGCGGTGGTGCAGGGCAGGTGGCGCTACCGGCAGGACGCGGGCGGCGAAGCGGACGACGCGCAGCCCGGGCACACCTGGGAGTACACCATCTATCCCGACGGTCGCGTCTACGTGCGCGTCGTCTCGCGCGCTCCGCCGAGCGGCTGGCCGGCGGCGTTGAGCGCGTGCGCGGTTGCGCTCAACGGGCGGCGTTCCTTCGCGACCCCGGGCGCGGCGCTGGGCTGGGATTATTCGCTGCTGGCGCGCGGCGCGCTCGGCGAGGCCGACCTGCTGTGGGCGCCGCACGACCCGCGCTGGCATTCGCCGCAGCGCGCGCTGGCGTCCGCGGACGATGCGCGCCTGGTCGTCGTCGGCGGGTCGGCCCCGGGTGCGGCGGAAATCGAATCGGCCCACATGCTGCGCGTCTGGCCGCGGGACCTGGACGAGCCGGGACGCGCGGCCTGGGTGGTGCGCGATTACCGCGAGCCGGCGCTGCTGCGGCTTTCCACGGGTGACGGCGTCGTCGGCGTGCCCGGGGACGCCGACGGCGACGGTTTCAACGAGTCGCAAGGCTGCTACGAGCTTCGGCCCAGCCGCGGGGTGGTTCGCTTCGCCTTCGAGCCGGGCGGCCTGTTGCGCTACAGGCCCGTGTTTCGCATTCATGACACGACCGGGAAGCGAGTTGCGGCGTACCTGAACGGCCGCGTGCTGGCGAGCGTGGGCCGCGACGCGGAGGGTCGGGCGCTGGTGCTGGCCCCCGTGATTACGGACCGCGCCTTCGCGATGGAGGTGGTGCTGCGCGAGCCGTGACGCGCGCTTCCATGCACGCCGCGGCGGCGCCGCCCGCGGCCTCAGGCTGCGCCGACCCGGTAGAGATACACGCACAGCGCGCCGACCTGCACCAGCACAATTATCCAGAAAACGACCTGGAACGAGGCCTTGGCGGTCTTGTGGCGGAAAAGCCCCTGGCCCAGCAGCGCGCCGGGTGAGCCGCCCGCCAGCGCGCAGCCGTGCAGCGTGCGCTCCGGTACGCGCCGCCAGCCCCGCCGCGCCGCCCACTTGTCCAGGCCGAACAGTGCGAACGTCACCGCGTTGGTGACGATGATCCACGTCGCGATCCAGCCGATCCCGGCCGCATAACGGCTCAGCAGCGCGAGTCCAACCAGGACGGCGACGACGGCGAGGGTCGAACGGCGAACGCGGAACGTGACCACCTGGTTCATGGCGGGATGATAGGGCGCCGCGCGGTCCGGCCCGCGCGGAATTCCAGTATAAGAGCGGCGTGCACGACCTCTCCTTGGTTACGACCATCGCGGTCGGTCTCACGGCCGCGTGGCTGCTCGGCCTGATCACGCAGCGCCTGCGGCTCTCGCCCATCGTCGGTTATCTGCTGGCGGGCGTTCTGATCGGCCCGCACACGCCCGGGGTCGTCGCCGACGTGCACATCGCGGGGCAGTTGGCCGAGGTCGGGGTCATCCTGCTCATGTTCGGAGTCGGATTGCGATTCCACATTCAGGAGCTGCTGGCGGTCCGCAGCGTGGCGATTCCCGGCGCGCTGGGCCAGAGTCTTGTCGCCACCCTCCTGGCGATGGGCGTGTTCTCCGCGTTTGGTCTGTCGATGCTGAGCGGAGCCATGCTCGGGATGGCCATGGCGGTCGCCAGCACGGTGGTGCTGGTCCGCGTCCTGTCCAACGCCGGCGCGCTCGACTCGCCGCAGGGGCACGTGGCGGTCGGTTGGCTGGTGGTCGAGGACATCCTGACCATCGTGCTGCTGGTCCTGGTGCCGGTGCTCGGCGAGGGATCGGGCGCGGCTCGCACCGCGCCCGCGTCCCAGGCCTCGACCGCGGCCCCTTCGCTGTGGCAGGCCTTGGGGATCGCCCTGCTCAAGCTGGCGGTGCTGATGGTCATCCTGCGCGCCGCCGGCGCACGCTTCGTGCCCTGGGTCTTGGCGCACGTGGCCAGACTGCGATCACGGGAGCTGTTCACGCTGACCGTACTGGTGTTTTCGGTCGCCGTGGCCGCCGGGGCGTCCTACTTCTTCGGTGCGTCGATGGCGCTGGGCGCGTTCCTGGCGGGCATGATGGTGGCGCTGTCGCCGGTCAGCCACCAGGCCGCGGCCGACGCGCTCCCGCTGCGCGACGCGTTCGCGGCCCTGTTCTTCGTCTCGGTCGGCATGCTCTTCGATCCGTCGTTCGTGATCCGCGAGCCCGCCATGCTGGCGGCGGCGCTGGGCATCATCCTGGTGGCCAAGCCTGTGGCGGCGCTGCTCATCGTCGCAGTTCTCGGGCATACCGTGCGCACGGGGCTGACCGTCGCTCTCGGGCTGGCGCAGATCGGCGAGTTCTCGTTCATTCTGGGGAGCCTGGCGCACGAACACGGGCTGATGACCGATGTCGGCCAGAACCTCCTCGTCGCGTGCGCCATCATCTCCATCACCCTGAACCCGCTCCTGTTCCAGTCGCTGCCGCGCATCGAGGCCTGGCTCCAGGCGCGGTCGGGCCTCTGGACACTTCTCAGCGCACGGGCGGAACGCCGCGCGCGGCGCGCCAATCTGGCCGTCGCCGAAGAGCTCGCCGGGAGCGCTGGCTTGCCGGCGCCGCTGGGCGTCGTCGTCGGCTACGGCCCCGTAGGACGAGCCGTGCATCGCCTGCTGCGCGACGCGAGCCTGCCGACGGTGGTGATCGACCTCAACATGGACACGGTCATGCTGCTGCGCGGCGAGGGGCAGGCGGCGGTGTTCGGCGACGCGTCGAGCGAGACCATCCTCGACCGCGCCGGCGCGCGGCGCGCCTCCCACGTGATCGTCACCCTCCCGCACGCGTCGGCACGCGCGGCGGTCGTCGCAGCCGCTCGAAATCTCAACCCGACGGCCCGCATCCTGGTCCGGGCGCGATACCTCCGCGAACGCGACGAGCTCGAGCGGGCCGGCGCGACGGCGGCCGTGTTCGAGGAGGCCGAGTCCGCCGTGGCCCTGGCGCGCCTGGTGCTGGCCGACACAGGCGTGCATCGCGACGCCGCCGAGCGGAAAGTGAGCGATCTGCGCCGCCGGCTCATCATGGAGAACATCTCGAGCATCCGCGCGCAGCGCGTGCGCGGCGTCATGGTGCCCTGGATGCGCGTGCGGCGGCTGTCCGCGTCGACGAACCGCTCCGACGTGCTGACGCAGGTCGCGCTGGCCCATTACTCGCGCTGGCCGGTGGTGGACGCGCCGTCCGGGCGGGTCATGGGATACCTGCTGGCCAAGGACCTGCTTAGCCAGCCGGGCGATGGCGACTGGGTGAAGCTCGTGCGGCCGCTGCGTTCGATCTCGCCGGATGAGGACGTGGAGTCGGCCCTGGCCCGGATGCAGGAAGAAGAGGCGAGCGTCTACCTCGTGGAGGACGCGGGCGTGCCGGTCGGGCTGGTGACGCTGGAGGACATCCTGGAGCAGGTGGTCGGGCGGATCGAAGACGAGTACCCGCATGACGCGGGCGGGTCGTTGCGGGACGCCGTGGCGCGGGGCGCCGTGCTGCTGGCGCTGAGCGCGACGCAGCGCGAGGCGGCGATCCGCGAGCTGGCGCAGGCGATCCCGGCCGCAAGCCTCCCGGCGGGCGTCGACGCCGATGAAGTGACGCGACTGGCGCTGGCGCGCGAGGAGGAGTACTCGACCGATCTCGGGACGGGCGTCGCAATCCCTCACGCACGCTGTCACGGGCTGGTGGCGCCTCTGATCGTCGTCGGGCGATCCCCGCACGGACTCATGTTCTCTCCCCCGCCGGCCGAGCTGACGCGGCTGGTGTTCCTGCTGGTTTCGCCCACGGAGCGGCCCGAATTGCAGCTCACGCTTCTGGGCGAGTTGGCGCGCGTCGCGGGGGACGCCGAGACGCGCGAACGGCTGTTGGCGGCCGGCTCGACCGACGAGCTGCTGATCGCGCTGGGCACGGCGCGGAAACGATAGGGTGGAGTGTGGAACGGCGGGTTGATCTACCGGCGGCGGCGCGCCTAAAAGCGAGTAGGCGCCGCATTTCGCGCGCGCGTCGCTCCCTTTTCGTGGATCATCAAGATGTTGTGGAATCGGAAGCGCGTCGGACTACTTCTTGTTGGCTGGGCGGGCGCCGCCGCCGCCCTGGCGGATTTCACCAAGAATATCATGATCACCGGGTATTGGCCGCCGACCAATGAAATGGTGCGGCGGTTCAGCACCAGTTCGGAGCAGAACCCCAACGGTTGGATCGGCGAGAACTGGGAGAACCGCGGGTACAACATCTACTCCTTCTTCCCCGAGTTTCCGGGCGGCATCGGCAAGGGCGAAGGCGACCTCGAAGTCGATTATCAGGATACGTCGTACGACTTCTGGCGGCTGGCGGACCAGGTCAAGCCGGTCGCGATCATCACGTTCAGTCGCGCGTCGGCCCGCAACCCGCCGCGCTGGGAGGTCGAGGCCAAGCAGCGCAATCTGCAAACGTGGATCGACGACTACGAAGCACCCTTCCAGCCCACACCGGCCCCGCCGGACGGCTCGCAACCGGCCGGTTACGTCCGCGAGTCGACGCTGCCGATGCAGGACATTGTCGACGCCGTCGCCGACGCCAACCTGGGCATCACGCCGTTCATCAGCGAAAACTACGGCGGCGGGTTCCTCTCGGAGTTCATCGCCTACCACGGGACCTGGTACCAGGACCTTCACAGCGACCCGGGCGACGCGGCGTGGTGCGTGGCGGCCGGGCACATCCACGTGGATTACAGCATGACGCTGGACCAGGCGATCGCGGCGACGGACGTGACGCTGCGCGTGCTCACGGACTACGTAGACACCATCATCCCCGAGCCGGCGGTGCTCGGCGCGGCCCTCGTGGCGCTGCTGCTGACGCCGCGTCGCCGGCAGGCCGCCCGACGCGCGGTCGGATGAATTCACACCGCCGGAGGCAGGTCCAGCGCGAAGCACGCGCCGTCCGCGCAGGGAGCGGCACGAAGCCGGCCGCCCATCCCCTGAGCAAGCCGCCGGCTTAGCGCCAATCCCAGTCCGATTCCCGGTGCAGATTCGGCGGCCTCGCGCGCCGACTTGCGGAATGGACGGAACAGCCGCCGTTGCTGCGACGCCCCCAAGCCCGGCCCGTGATCGCGCACTTCAATCGACGCCTGACCTCCGCCCGACGCCGCCCGCACGTGGATGCGGCGATCCACGGCCCGTGAGGCGTACTTGCAGGCGTTGTCGACCAGGTTGAAGAGAATCTGCTCCACCGCCGACACGTTCACCCGCACGCGCTCCGAGCCCGCGGCACACGTCTCGACGCACAGCGCCATCCCGGCCTGCTCCGCCCGCGCGGCCAGTCGCTCCGTCAAGCGCGACAGCAGCGCCGCAAGCTCGATGGCCTCCGTGTCGCGCCGGCTCCGCCCGCGCTCCAGCCGGGCGTAGGCCAGCACGTTCTCCACAAGGTGGCCCAGGCGATTGGCTTCGGCGCGCAGCGTGGCCAGGTAGCCGCGGCGCTTCTGCTCGTCACGCACCACGTCGTCGGCCAGCATCTCCGCATAGAGGCGAAACGTCGTCAGCGGCGTGCGAAGCTCGTGCGTGACGGCCGACACGAACGCGGCGCGGCGTTCGCTGAGCCGCAGCGCGCCGATCAGCAACGCCGTCAGCGCGCCCGCAGCCAGCACCGCGCACACCCACGCCAGCGCGAGCGACAGCCGCACGTCGGCCCGCAGCGGCGCCGCGGCGGCGTTCGCACCGGCCGTCGCCGCCACCAGGCGCGCCGGCACGCCCGCAAGCCGGTGCTCGCGCTCGTCGCCTGCCGCGGACTCGACCGGCAGCAGCTTCGGGTCGACCAGCAGGTCGCCCACCTGCGCCAGCAGCCACACGCGCAGGCCGTCCCAGTCGAGCCAGCAGCCCTGCACGTAATCGTCGGGTCCGATCGAGACACGCCGCGCCAGCACCAGCGCATCTCCCACCCAGAGTGCACGAAAGACGCCCTCTCGGACGTCCTCGGACGGCCGCGCCGCGGCGCCGCCGTGCTGCTGCTGGACGTACAGGTTGTCGAAGGATTGCGAGCGCGCCTGGTACTCGCGCACGTTCTGGACCCGTTGCTGCTGCTCGGCCTGCTGCGGGTCCGCCGACTCAAGCTGGGGCGCTTCGGCCTGTCGGGCGACAGCCCGTTGCGCATCGGGCGGCGCCGCCGTCGCCAGCACGGGCCGCGGTCGCTCGGCGTCAGGTGGCAAGGCCGCCAGCAACGCGTCGCGAGGGACGCGCGACCGGAACTCGGCCAGCCGCTTCGCCGATCGCTCGAGCCGCTCCCGACCCACCAGGCTCACGGCCTGTTCGCGAAACGCCTCGTCCGGGCACTCCGGCGAGCTGAGCGACCCATCCGGCGCAAGCTGGAAGTAAAGCCGCACGAACGTGCTGTCGGCCGCCAGCAGCGGCGAAGGCACCGTCACCCCGGCGGGATCGGGTGGCGCGAACATGGCCGCGTAGGCACCGTCCGCCGGGTAGAACGCGGCGTAGAGGAAGTATGGCCGTGCGCGCTCCTGCGCGATGAGCGGCGCGAGGGCGGAATCCATGCGCCACAACGCCAGCCGCAGGTTCTCCTGCCGCGCGGCTTCCGCCCGCGCCACCGCCTCGGCCCGCGCCAGCCGGATCGCCGTGACGCTCATGACCCCCGCGGCGCCGAACAGCAGCGCCAGGCACGCGACGAGCGTCACGGCCGCATAGGCCCGACGGACCGGTTCACGGCCCAGGGGAGCCGCGCCGCCGGCCCGACTCGCCGACTCAGCGGGCATCATCGGCGCAGCCCCACTTGTACCCCTTTCCGCGGACGGTCGCGATCAGCCGCGGGTGGGTCGGATCGTCGCGCAGCTTCTCGCGGAGTCGTACCACGTGCATGTCGATCGTCCGCGTCGTGATTCCGTGCGGATCGAGCTGCCACACGCGCGACAGCAGCTCCTCGCGCGAGACGCCGCGGCCCGCGTTCGACGCCAGGTAGCGCAGCAGCTCGCACTCGCGCTGGGATAGCTCAACCCGCTGTCCGTCGTCGAACAGGACTTCGCGCCGGTCGAGCTGAGCCGTCCCTCCCGGGATGCGCACCTGCGCGATGTCCAGCGGCCGCTCGGGGGAGCGGCGCAGAACGGCCTCGACGCGTGCCAGCAGCTCGCGCACGCTGAAGGGCTTGACGACGTAGTCGTCCGCGCCGAGACGAAAACCGCGCAGGCGATCCGACTCGTCTCCGCGTGCGGTGAGCACCACCACCGGCGTGGTGGGCCGCACGCGCCGCAGCTCCTCCAGGATCGAAAGCCCGTCGCCGCCCGGCAGCACCAGGTCCAGCAGCAGCAGGTCGTACGTTTCCCGCAAGGCCAGGCCCAGGCCGGTGTCCGCCCGCGCGGACTCGATCGACGCATAGCCCGCCGCCTCCAGAGCGTCGCACAGCCCGCGCCGGATCGCCGCGTCGTCTTCCAGGACCAGGATGCGACGTCGCGCGGGCATCATGACATCGGCTCGATGCGGCACGCGGCCCGTGCGGCCGGCGCGCAGGGCGCTGCCCCTGCGGCGCCGGCGCCGCTCCGCGCGCGCCGTTCCTCGGGCGCGGGCTTCAGCGCCAATAGTAGTACCACGCGTACGTCAGATCGACGTTCTGGCCGGGATCGAGGTCAAACGTCCACTTGATGCGGCCCACGCCGTTGTACCGGTACCACCACCCGGGCCAGTTGTACCAGTGCCACCACTCGGGGCGCAGGTCCTCGTTGTCGAAGACGTTGCCGCGCTCGATGACGGCGTCGTGCGAGGCCGCTGCGACCGCGCCCAGGACGTGCCGCGTGACCTCGATGCGGGCCTTCTTCGTGCCGTAGTTGGCCAACGCGACCTTGCCCTCCAGGTCGGCGCGGGCGTAGAAGTTGCCGTCCCACTTCTCGGCCTCGGGCGTGCGCTTCGTTTCCAGGTCGGTGCGGGCCACGCGGACGTCCACGGCGGTGGTCAGGGTCAGGTCGGTCCGCGCGCCGACGGCGGTGTAGGTCATCAGGCCCTGCGCCAGCAGGCGGCCGTCGCGCAGGACGATGGCCGGCGCGGTGGTCAGCGGGAACCTGCTCTCGTTCTTGAGGCGGATGGTGTGCATGGCCTTCGGGGCGCGCAGCAGGCGCTGCAATTCGGCGAACTGCTCGCCGCCGACGTTGCTCTGCACCTCGGGCGGCGGCGCAAAGGGCAGGTTGAGCGTGTAGATGTCCTCGTAGGGCAGCGTGAACTGCGTCACGGGCACGACCATCCGCTCGCCCTTGCGCAGCGTGACGTTCTTCACCTCGAAGATGAACATGTCCTCGTTCTTCGAGCCGGCCGTGATCTCGGGGTCGGAGTCGGCGGCTCCCGCCGGGCCGCCTTCCTCGGACTGGTACTCCCCCATCCGCGCATGCTGCGTCATGATGGCGTTGGAGAAGGCGCGCTGGATGCGCTGGCCGCTCTGGCCCTGGAAATACTGCGAAAGCTGCACGACCGCGTCCTGCAACGCGATCGGGTCGAGTGTGTCCTTGAAGTAGAACGTCGGGACGCCGATGACCAGGTGGCACGTCGCGCCCTCGATGTCGGCCAGCTCGTTGATCAGCGTCGCCTGAAGCTGGACCACAGCCTTGCCCGCCCCGTCGATGTCCAGCCGGTAGTTGGGAATCCAGCGAACGCCCTTCTGGAGGTAGACCATGCCGACGGCGGCCTTCTTCCCGGCCGGCTGGCCGCCCCAGTCCAGGTGCAGCGTCAGCAGCTTGCGCCATTCCTCGCTCTGGATCCGCGGCTTGGGCGCCGCGCGGAAGGTCACGTCCCGGATTCGGTCGCGGCGCACAACCCGCACGCCGTCATGTACCTGGAGCAGCACCACGTCGCCCGGCGCCCCGATCGGGGGCGTGGACGGCGGGGGCGCCGCCCCCGTCGGACGCGCGGGCTCGTCCTTCGGCTCGCAGCGCGGAACGTCCAGGATCCGTGCGGAATAGGGACGGTCGTTGTCCTCGGTCAGCGTGATTTCCGCGCCGATGTTGGCCTGGATCAGCTCCCACGTGTCGAGCGCCGCCCGCTCGGAGCGGACGCGATGCTTGCCGGCCACGACCGCGCGCAGCTTCGCCTGCGGGTCGACCGAGTAGGGCCAGAACGTCCCGATCACCGGCGCCGGCAGCGAGTCGAGCACCACGTCGCCGGCGCCGTCGGTCGGCAGCTCGCTCTCGTGCAGCACAAACGCGTGCCCGTCCTTGAAGATCGCCAGCTCGCGGATCGGCATGCTGGTCAGCACGCTGGATTCCAGCGGCGGGCGCGGGGCGGCGGGGCCCCCCTTCTGAGCCATCGCCGCCGCGCCAGCCGCCGTGAACGTGACGAACGCGACCAACCGACCGCTTCGCATGGCACTGCTCCTCTGGGCTCCGGCGCTCCAGGCGCCGCGGACCCTACGAGTAGTATGGCGCACACGGCTCGCGCGCGTTGTAAAGAGTTCGTAACATCCCGGCCGCTGCCCATCGGTCGGTCGGGCGACGGCGCGGGCGCCCGCGGGTCCCGCGCGCTCCAGCGCGGGAACTGCGCTCGCGCGGCGGGAGACGCGGGGCACCGGACCGGCGGCTGGATTTTCGGCGTGGGCTCAAGCATCGACCGCGGCCGTCCGAAAGGAATGAACGGTGTGCCACGGAGGCGCGCCCGGCGAATCATCGCGCGTGCGGTACGTCGCATTCCCTTTCCGTGTGGACTCAATCCCTCAAAGGAGAGACTGCCCAATGACGAACACGAACACCTTCAACGCGACGCAGACCAGCAACCCGACCTTCCAGACCTATCCGTGGGACCAGATCAACACCCCCGGCACGTACGTCTGCAACTGGTCGGGCCACCTGCTGCGCGTTCCCAACGAGTACTGCTCGACCAACAGCTGCCCGCCCATCAACATCGTCGGCAGCGAGCCGCTGTACGTCACCAAGATCAGCGCCGATCCGTACCTGTCGATCAGCAAGGCCCGCCTGGCGGCCAGCAACCTCGACATCGAAGTCAACTTCTAGGCAACGCCGCTCCCGGCGTGGCCGCGCCAACGGCGCGGTCACGCCTGAGCGTCCGCAGTGCGGACGCGCCACCTTCCACCCGACAGCACGCGCGAGGGAGACCCGACCTCCGGGTCTCCCTTCTTCGTGGTGCGCCGGCCCGCTTGTCTCCGCGTTCGCGCCCGTTTTTCAATAGTTCTGAAAGCTTCTGGCAACGGTGGACGCCCCCGCCGGACCGCCTCTACCCTTCCGGCGTGCAGAGCCCGCTGCTCCAGCTCGCCGACCTCTACGCGCCGATCGCGGCGGACCTCGACCGCGTCCGCTCCATCCTCGGCCGCGAGCTGCAATCCGACCAGCCGGCCGTCGCCGCCATGTGCCGCCACGTGTCCCGCTACCACGGGAAGCTGCTGCGACCTGCCGTCCTGCTGCTTGCGGGGCGCTGCTTCGGTCCGACGCGCGACGAGCACCTCACGCTGGCCGCCGTAGTCGAGCTGGTGCACGTCGCCACGCTGGTCCACGACGACGTGCTCGACGAAGCCGACGTCCGCCGCGCCGCGGCGACCGTCAACCGTCGTTGGGGCACCGAGCAGGCCGTGCTGCTGGGCGACTTCCTCATCAGCCACGCCTTTTACTGTTGCAGCTTCCTCGATTCCCTGGATGCCGCGCGCGTCATCGGCCGCACCACCAATACCGTGTGCGAAGGCGAGATGTTGCAAGTGGCGCGGCGCGGCGACTTCGCGCTCTCCGAATCGGAGTACTTCGACATCATTGCCCGCAAGACCGCGTCGCTCATCGCGGCCTGCTGCCTGCTCGGCGCTCGCTTCGCCGGCGCGCACCCCGCGGACGTGCGGCGCCTGGAGTGCTACGGCCAGGCGGTCGGCGTCGCCTTCCAGGTCGCCGACGACCTGCTCGACCTGACCGGCGACGAGCCTGAGACCGGCAAATCGGTCGGGCGCGACGCGGATGCCGGAAAGCTCACGCTCCCGCTGATCCACCACCTGCGCTGCGCGCAGGCCTGCGTCCGCGAGGAAACGCTGCGGCTGTTGTCCCGGCACGAGCCGGACGCCCGCGCCGCGCTGCGCGACCAGCTCCGCGCCACGCAGAGCCTGGAGTACGCGCTCGACGCCGCCCGTTCGCAGGTCGCCGCCGCGCTCGACGCGCTGGAGGGTCTGCCCGAGAGCGAGGCCCGCGCCAGCCTTACCGCGATGGCCGATTTCATTCTCACGCGCCGCAGTTGAGCGCCCGCCCCGATCGTGAAGCGCAACGAGCGCCGTTCGCGCTCGTGTCCCTCCCCAGGCCGGAATGAAAACGCCCGGCCCGAAGCGGCGGGGGCCGCGTTCGAGCCGGGCTCGGTGAGGAGGGGGGCGTCGAAGGAATCGAATCCGGGTCGCGCTCGATTCCCGCGTCCGCTCCGGGGCGGACGCCGATGATTGCGTCGCGGATCAGCCCGCCAGCAGGTCGCGGAAGCCCTGGATGTCCTGGCCGTTGACCGAGCCGTCGCCGTTGGTGTCGGCGTGCAGGATGTCGCAGTCCGGGAAGTTCTGCTGGTATTCGGCCGGGTCGCGGAGCGCCTGGACGAAAGGCTCGATGTCCTGTCCGTTCAGCGAGCCATCGCAGTTCATGTCGCCCACGGACGAGCAGGTGCGGTTCATCAGGATCGACACGTTGTTCGAGTCGCGGTTCACCACCGCCAGGTCGCGGCCTGCGTCACCGTCGAAGTCGCCGTGTGCGATGGTGCCTGGCCGCGTCCCGACCGCCAGGAGCATCGCGGCGCCGAACACGCCGGTCCCGCCGTTGGGCAGGAGCGAGACATTGTTGGAGTCCTGGTTCGACGTGACCAGATCCCGGTCGCCGTCGCAGTCCAGGTCGATGGCGTAGATCGAATCCGGGTTGACTCCGACCGTGGCATACGTGGCCGGCCCGCTGAAGCCTGCGCCGGTGTTGAGGAACACCGCCGCCTGGTTCAGCCCGTTGCCGGAGACCGCCGACGCGATGTCGGGTCGGCCGTCCCCGTTCAGGTCGGCCGCGGTCACGCCCTCCGGTCGCACGTTCCCGCCGACCGACAGCGTGCCGGACGGGGAGAACACCCCGCCGCTGTTGGAAAGCAGCGAAAGCGTGCGGTCGTCGTGGTTGCTGACCACCAGGTCATTGGCGCCGTCGCCGTTCCAGTCGCCGGCCGCGATCGACCGCGGGTCGTTGCCCACGGCGACGCCCGCCGCCGTGAACACCGCCGAACCGTCGTTGAGCAGCACGGTGGCGGAGTTATCGCTGCGGTTCGCGGTCGCCAGGTCGAGACTCGCGTTGGCGTCGAGCCGCGCCACGGCGATCTGCACCGGTTCGGCCCCGACCGTAACCGTCTGGCCGGCTGTGAACGTGCCCAGACCGTCATTCAGGTACACGCGCACCGCGTTGGTGTTCTTCAGCACAACGATCAGGTCGACGTCGGCGTCGCCGTCGAACGTGCCGGCGGCGACGCTGCCCGCGCCGGTGCCCGAGCCCGTGAAAATGACCGGGCCGGCCGCGAATCCGCCGCTGCCGTTGCCGAGCAGGATCGAGACCTTGTCCGGGTTGTCGCTGCTCACAGCCAGGTCGATGATCCCGTCGCCGTTCAGGTCGGCCGCCGCCGCGCCGTCCGGGCGCTCGCCGGCGGCCAGGTTTACCGCCGGATCGAAGGTGAACTGGCCGAAGGCCGGCATCGCCAGCGCCGCGGCAAGCAGCGCCGCAGGAGTCCAGGGCCGGCGCGCGGTATGGGGGGGAACAAATCGCATCGTGTGCCTCCAGGTTGTTGTTTGGGCTCGTCCAGGGTCTGCGTCGGCCGAGCGGTTCACCGTCGGCTCGCCTATACTGAGTCGCTCGACCGGTCGGAAATACACCCATTCGGATCCGGCTCCGGCGCCCTGTGAGGCTCGCATGAGTCAACCCGACTGCGACGGCGTCGTGCTGACGACGTCGCGGCTCACGCTCCGCGTCGGTCGGCCGGCGGATGTCCCCGCCATCCTCGACTACTACCGCCGCAACGCCGGCTTCTTCGAGCCTACGTCGCCCCGTCGGCCCGCGGACTTCCTGAGCGCCGATCACTGGAACGCCCGTTTGGCGCGCGACGCGGCCGAAGCCGCCGCCCGCAAGTCGCTGCGCCTGCTCCTGTTTTGCCGCGATGATCCCGCCCGTTTGACGGGCACCGTCTCGCTCAGCGAGATCGTCGGCATGCCCCTGTTCGCCTGCTATCTCGGGTACGCGCTCGACGAGCACGCGCAGGGGCGTGGCCTGATGCACGAGGCGCTCCTGGCGGTCATACAGCACGCGTTCCGCGTCCTGAACCTGCACCGCCTCATCGCCGGCTACGTGCCCACCAACGAGCGCAGCGGTCGCGTGCTTCGGCGGCTCGGGTTTGTGATCGAAGGCTACGCGCGCGACTATCTCTACGTCGGCGGGCGCTGGTGCGACCACGTGCTGACCGGCCTGGTCAATCCCGATTGGCGCGACCCGGACGCGTGAGCGCCGGGCGCGGACAGCGCTTGAACCGCGTCGCCCCGCGCGCCTCCCTGGAGACTTCCATGAATCCGATCGACCGCATCCGCAATCCGCTCCTGCGTGCCGTCGCCCGCGAGTGGCTGGCCGCACTGTCGGCCTACTGCATGCTCATCGCGCCCTTCGGGTGCGAGTTCTCGTCCTCTCTGGTCGACGATCTCGCCGGCGCGGACGAAGTCCTCACCAACGCATCGACCGGGCTGTTCCTCAGCGACGACGACGCCAACGGCATCCTCCTCGCCGGCCGCGGGGACTCCGGGGACGCGTTCTTCGTCTTCGGCACCCGGGACGCCGGAGGTGGCCTCGCCCAGGTCGACGCTATCAGCGTCCAGGCCGCCGACGGTGGGGAGTCGTTCATCTCGTTCGAGTCGGGCCGACCCATCCACGCCCAGGCCGCCGACGGGAGCTACGCCCACGTCACCTACACCGAGATCGGCACGACGCGGCTGACGGCGCTGGTGGACCTGTTCGACGCCGCCAGCGGCGCCACGGAGTCGCACGCGGTCGAGATCGACCTGGAGCAGGCCGCGCAGGCCGTCGCCGACCAGGTCGAGGCCCTGACCGGCCAATCGCTGCCGGTGACGAAGAACCCGGCCAAGTCGGTTTCGAAAGCGGACGCCCGGTCTGTGCGCATCACGATCTTCAGCCCGCTCTTCGTGCTGCTGGTCGTTCCGTTCATCGCCGTCATGGCGCTGACGACGCTGATCCTGGGCCAGGTCCTGGTCGCCCTCGTGTCGGCTGTCGTCGTCCTGCTCGAGGCGACGGTCGTGGCCATCTTCGCCCCGCTGTTCGTCGCCGCCCGCGTGCTGAGCCGCGTCGTGCTGCGCACCTTCCGCACGTCGCTGCACGTCGTCTTCGATGCGCTTCCCGTCCTGCCCGTGGTTATCATCCGCACCTGACGCGCCGCGCGGCAGTCATCCCCGGCGCACAATCCTGCACGGAGATGACCATGAATCGAGCGGACCCGGAGCCGGCGCACGACGCAGCGACCCGCCGTGACATGCTCCGCGCCGGCGCGCTGGCCGGTCTCGGACTCGCGGCCGGCAGCCTCGCAGGCTGCGCCGGTGGCGCGCGCCGCGTCGTCGGTGTTGCGCCGCAGCAGCCCCTGGCCGCGCCGAAGCTCGACCGCGTGCGCATCGGCTTCGTCGGCGTCGGGGGCATGGGCTCCTGGCACGTCGCCAACCTGCTCAGGATTCCCGGCGCGGAAATCCGCGCCTTGTGCGACATCGTCCCCGAGAAGGTCGATCGCAACGCCGACGCGGTCGTCAAGGCCGGACAACCCGAGCCCGCCCGCTATACCCGCGGCCCGCGCGACTTCGAACGCATGTGCCAGTCCGAGGAGCTCGATCTGGTCTTCACCGCCACCCCCTGGGAGTGGCACGTCCCCGTCTGCCTCGCCGCGATGCACTCCGGCAAGCACGCCGCCACCGAGGTCCCCGCCGCCGTCACGCTCGACGAGTGCTGGCAACTGGTCGAGACCGCCGAGAAGACCGGCCGCCACTGCGTCATGATGGAAAACTGCTGCTACGATCGACCCGAGCTGCTCTGCCTCAACCTGGTCCGCCGCGGCATCCTGGGCGAAGTCCTGCACGGTGAGTGCGGCTACCTGCACGACCTTCGCGGCGTGAAGTTCAGCAAGGACGGCGAAGGGCTTTGGCGACGCGCGCACTCGGTCCGCCGCAACGGGAACCTCTATCCCACCCACGGGCTGGGACCCGTCTCGCAGTGCATGGATATCAACCGCGGCGATCGCTTCGACTTCCTCGTCTCCATGAGCAGCAACTCCCGCGGGCTTCAGCTTTTCCAGCAGACGCTGCCCGCGGGCGATCCGCGCCGCGACGAGTCCTACCGCCTCGGCGACCTCAACCTGACGCTCATTCGCACCATCGCCGGAAAGACCATCTACCTCGTCCACGACACCAACCTGCCGCGCCCCTACAGCCGCGGTCATCTCGTTCAGGGCACGCGCGGTGTCTTTCAGCGCTGGCCGGAGCGCGTCCACGTCGAAGGGCGCAGCAAGGCCCACGAGTGGGAAGCGCTCGACGCCTACTACGCCGAGTTCGAGCACCCGCTCTGGAAGTCCGAGCCGATCAAGGCCATCAGCGGTGGCCACGGTGGCATGGACTACCTTGAGGACTTTCGCCTGGTGCAGTGTCTGCGCGAGGGCTTGCCCACCGATCAGAACGTCTATGACGCCGCCGCTTGGAGCTGCATCAGCGAGCTGACCGAGCGCTCCGTCGCCGGCCGCAGCCGCTCCGTCGACGTTCCGGACTTCACGCGCGGGCGGTGGAAGACCTGGACGCCCCTGCCCATCGTCGATGCGTAACAGGCCGCACCTGGCCCGCGGCGACCCGCGCCACGCCCGGATTCGCGCCCTTCCGGCCGAGGCCGCCCGTCCGGACAGCGCGCGGACTAGAATGGGGCAATGCCGGCGCCGGACGAAGTCGACGCTACGCGGCTCGAGTTCGAGTGCATCCGCTGTCATCGCCCGGTCCGGGCCCGTCGCGACTGGTCCGGGCGTGAGGTGCGCTGCCCCCACTGCTCCAGCGCCCAGTGCGTGCCGGACGTGGGGCCCGACGGCGTCGTCGGGCGTGCCCGCGCGCCGAGCCTGTCGCCCAAGCGGTTTTTCAACTTCGTGTGCGCCCGCTGCCGCTCGGTGCTCGAGGCGCACAGCGGGATGTGCGGCCAGACTGGCCATTGTCCGACGTGCGACGCGCTGTTCGTCATCCCGCGGCTTGATCCCGTCACCGGTCTTCCGCTGCACGAGGCCGAGCCGACCGGTGAAAGGCAGGCTCCCACGCCGGTGCATGCCTACGCCGCGTCGGGCGGGCAGGCGCCGCAGATCGTCACCGCCGGCGACGGGTCGCTGGCGATCCGCTGCCCCAAGTGCGCGGCGGAAAGCGCCATCGACGCGAATCGCTGCAAGTCCTGCGGCGCGCCGTTCACGATGGACGGCGCGGCCCAGGCCGCCGGGAGCGATACGCGCGCCAAGGCCACCGCCGCCTGCGTTCTGGGCATGATCGCGCTGCCGGGGTCGGTGTTCTTTGTTCCGGGGGTGTGCGCCGTGCTGCTCGGCTGGCACAGCCTGCGCGAGGCGCCGCCGGGCGCCAAACCGGTCGCCGCCATCGTGGGCGTGCTGCTCGGCGGGCTGTCGATTCCGCTGGGGGTGGCGCTGCTTCTCAAGCTGCTCTCGTGACGGGCGGCGTCACGTCCGCGCCGACGGGGGTTCGCTGCGCATCTCGCACGACCGCCGCCAGCAGCGCCGCGCCTCTTCACTCCGTCCCATCAGCCGCAGCACCACCGCTTTCTGTCGCCAGGCGGCCGACTCCATGCTGCGGTTGGCGTGCCGCTCCGCCAGGTCGATCCGCTTATCCACGCAGCGCATCGCTTCGTCGAACAGCCGCCGCCGCAGGTTCATCTCCGCCACGTACTCGTAGGCGCGCGTCAACCCGTTCCAGAACGTCGTCTCCTCCAGCGCCGTGAAGGCCAGCGCGAACTCCGTGCTCGCCTCGTGGTAGTCGTCCAGCGCGGCGGCACAGCGCGCCAGGTTCATGTGCGTGACTCCGACCTTGGCGCGGTCTCCGATCTCGTGCGCCAGCGCCAGCGCCTGGCGGAAGTACCCCGCCGCCTCCGCGAATCGCCGCTGCTCCATCAGCACGTTTCCGATCCCGTTGTACGGCGCCACCAGGGACATGAGCGCGCCGTACGCGCGGTGGATGTCGATGGAGCTGCTGAACGCCGCCGCCGCCCCCGACAGCTCCCTCAGCCGCAGCAGCACGTAGCCCCGGTTGTTGTCGATCGACGCCAGTTCCGCCAGCAGCCCCACCTGCCGCGCGGTTTCCGCCGCCGGGTCATAGAATTCCCGCGCCCGGCGATAGTCGCCCTTGAAATAGTACATCCCGCCGAACCCGGCCAGCGCCTCCACCAGCAGGCGAAGGTCGCCGCGCTGCTGCGCCAGACGCTCCAGCCGGCGGTCGTACTCGGCCGCCTCGTCGTATCGTCCCAGCCGCGCGCAGCACGCCCCAAGAAACCCCAGCGCCTCGGCGTAATTCGGGTCGAGCTCGATCGCCGACAGCGCGCTTCGCCTCGCCCCCTGGTAGTCGCCGGCCAGGTAGGCACGCCGACCCGTCACGTAGCGCTCCAGCGCTTCCGGCGCCACTGAAGTCGCCGACGGCGTCATCACGGCCGGCCCCGACTCCTGCTTCATCCCCAGCGCGCCGACCAGCGCCTCGAACAGCTCGCCCTGAAGCGCCGCAAATCCCGCCAGCGTCCCCACCACCGGGCCCAGTTCACGCCCGACCGGGTCTCCCGTCCGATGGATCGTCGCCGCAAGCTCGATCGTGTCCTCCCGCCGCCAGACCCTGCCGGTGACGATCGTCCCGGCACCGACGCGCCGCCCGACCGCCGCATACCGCGACTCGGCGTCCGGGGCCGAGCTGCCAGGCTCCGCCACCGTGCGCAGCAGTTGATCGCGGTCGGCAACGTACACTCCCGGCACTTCCGCAAACCGCGCCGCGAGGAACTCCGCCACCGCGAATCCGAGCCAGTCGTCCGCGGCCGCCCCGCCCGCGTTCTCAAACCGCAGGACGCCCACGCCTCCCGGGGTCAGGCGGCGGACACTCGTCGGCTGTGCCGTCTCCGCCTCCAGCGCCGCCGAGCGCCGCAGGTACGCCCCCAATTCTTCGGCCGTCCCGAAGCGGTCCGCCGGCTCGGACTCCAGGCAGCGCAGGATCGCGCCCGAAAACCACCCCGGCACGTCCGCGCGCTCCCCGGTCGGCCATTCCGCCCGCCGCCGCTGGAGGTCCAGCAGGTGCGTCAACACCCCGCGCGGCGGGTGCGGCGGCCTGCCCAGAAGCAGGTGGTACAGCGTGGCCCCGAGCGAAAACAGGTCGAATCGGCCGTCGATCGGCTCGGTCGCACCCACGACTTCCGGCGGCACGTAGTACAGCGTGCCCGCCGGCGAACCGCCCTGCGAATCCAGCGCGTCCGCGATGCCCAGGTCCGCCACCTTCGTCCGCCCGTCGACGTCCAGCAGCAGGTTGGCCGGCGTAATGTCGCGGTGGACCAGTCCAACCTCGTGGACGGCGCTCAGCCCCGACGCCGCGTCGAGCGCGATTCGCAGGGCCTGACGCCAGGACACTTCGACGCCGGTGGCGATCAGGTCCGCGAGGTTGATTCCGTCTACGTACTCCATCACGAAGTACCACAACCCCTGGATCGAGTCGAAGTCCATCACCCGCACGACGTTCGGATGATTGAGCCGGAACCCCGCCCGCGCCTCGCTCCGCATCCGCCGAACCGCCTGATCGTTCGCACTCTCGATCCGGTGCGGAAGCACTTTCAGCACGCAGGGGTGATTCAGGAACTCGTGCCGGGCCAGGTACGTGACCCCATGAGCGCCTTCCCCAACCGGTGCGAGAATGCGATAGCGCTCGCGCAGCAGTGTCCCGCACGACAGTTGGTTCGGGCTTTCGACGTTGCCGGGCGGCGCCGCCATGGCCAGCGGGCGCGGCGACGGTGTCAGAGTCCCGCAAGCCGCGCAGCGAAGCAGGTTCGGCGCGACGTGGGAGGGCGGCGCTGTCGTACGGCAGCCCCCGCATTCCCGAGCCCGTGGTGCCGCGACAGCGAATGGCGCTCCGATTTCCGTCACGTGCGGCGGCTCGAAATTAGCCAATATGCCATCGGTGACATCGATCTGTTAACCTGTCGGCCAATTCTGCGCATCCCAAGCCGAACATCCATTCCGGCCATTGACAACGCCTATTTTATCGGTAATCTGTTCATTTGAGCGAGAGAGAGTCTGCGTCAGAAACATCGTTTCGACGCCCCGTCTGGGTTTCCTTGGCATGGATCGGCGGTGGGTTTCCGCGGATCCGTACCCTGCAATTCGGAGAATTATCATGCTGGACGCGTTCGGTGCGCTCATCTCGGCACTTCTGAATCTGTTCATCGACGAGCTGTACTAATCAGCCCACGGGCGGCCCAGTCTGCCCGACTGAGGATTCCCCATGATCGACGTCATCAGCGAGATTGACGACCTGACCACGCGTTGACCGTGTGGCGGCACCCGCGGCGCACGCGCACCACCGCGCGACGCGCGCCCGGTATCGTCCCGATCGCGTTTCGCGGGACGCTCCGGCGGACGTATTATGATCCGCCGGGCCCGTGGAATGTGATGCATGCGCCTGGTTCGAATCTCACTCGCCGCCAAATACCGCGTCCTGTACGGCCTCGCGGTGCTGCTCATTATCGGGGCTGCGCTCTACCTGCCGTGGCACCAGATTGAGCAGCTCACCTGGGCCCGGCCTTTCGGCGAGGCGCAACGCGTTGCGCAGGATTACTTCCGTTTCGTGCTGGGCGTGCCGCGCGGCTCGGCGGGCGACGCGGCCGCTCGCAGCAGCCACGACGATACGCACGCCCCGCCCGGCACCGGCGCGCCGCCGGCAGCCGACTTTACTCCGCTGAACGTCCTGGAGGCCGCGGACGCCACCGCCGGCGGTGGCTTCGCACGCCGCGCCTTGTTGCGCTTTTCCCGCGCCGCGAGCCTCGATCAGTTCTACGACCTTCACCGCAGCGGTGGCGACCTGACGCTTCGCTACGCGGCCCCGGTGCGCGTGAGCGAGCGCTGCCTCGATTGCCACGGGGAGCGCGGCAGCGCCCGTCGCTACTCCGGTGGTGAGCTGGCCGGCGTCATCACCGTGGAAGTTCCCGCGCAGCAGGCGTGGCGCGAGCTCCTGCTCAATCGTGCCCTCATCGTCTCCGCCGGAATCCTCGCCGGGCTGCTGGCGATGCTGGTCTTCTATGTCATCACCCACCGCTTCATTCTCGCGCCGGTCGACGAGCTGCGCGGCGTGGCGCGGCGCGTCACCGAAGGCGGCACGAGAATCCGCGCACAGCTTCGCACCGGCGACGAATTCGAGCAGCTCGCCGACTCGTTCAACAGCATGCTGGAACGCCTGGAGGCCTCGCAGGACGAACTCCGCACCGCCAATCGCTCGCTCGACGTCAAGCTAGGCGAAATGGCCGAGTCCAACGTCGCCCTGTTTGAGGCCAACCGCGTCAAGAACGAATTCCTCGCCAATGTTTCCCACGAGCTGCGCACCCCCCTCACCAGCATCATCGGCTTTGCCGAGCTGCTGCGCGATTCGCCCGCGGTCGAGCAGCACGGCAAGTCCGTCCGCTACGCCGAGAACATCCTCATCTCCGGGCGCATTCTGCTCGAGATCATCAACGACCTGCTCGACCTGGCCAAGATCGAGGCCGGCAAGGTCGAGTTGCGAATCGAGAGCGTCCAGGCCGGCGACGTCTGTCGCACGCTGGTCGATTTCCTGCGCCCGCTTTCCGACAAGAAGCGCATCTCGCTCGATTGCGACGTCGCCCCGGACCTGCCTGCCATTCAGACCGATCGCGGACGCTTGCGACAGGTCCTTTACAACCTCCTCTCCAACGCGATCAAGTTCACCCCCGAAGACGGCTTCGTCCGGGTTCGCGCCCGCCGCACGGCCGGCGGCGTGCACGTCTCCGTCGCCGACTCCGGTCCCGGCATCGACCCCGCCCAGCACGCGGTGATCTTCGAGAAGTTCCGCCAGATCGACGGGTCCGCGACGCGCGAGCACTACGGCACGGGACTCGGGCTGCCCATCGCCCGCGAGCTCGTGCACCTTCTCGGCGGGCAGATCGGCGTCCACAGCGAGCTCGGTCAGGGCGCCACCTTCTGGTGTGAGTTCCCGATCGAGGCCCCCGCCGCCGTCCAGGCCCGCGCCCCCGTCAATCTCCTTTGAGACGCGACCGCCTATTCGTTCTCGGACGCCATCACCTGCTCGAACCACCCTACCCCTGGGAGCTCGCCCACCAGCGGACCGACGTACGGCAGATACTCCCCGTTGATGTTGTTCTCCGCCTCGTTGATGAACTCATCCGACAGCACACGCGTGAACGGAGGCGTGCGCGGCGCCACCACGTCGATCGGCAGCAACCGCGTGCCCGACGCGTAGGTTACCCCCGGCAAGCGCGTCAGCGCCACCGACCCGCTCCCGCTCGATCCGTCCAGCGAATAGATCACCGCCATCTGCCCCACCAGGCGCGCCTCCCAGGCATCCACCGGTGAGATCGCCACCGGAAACGAGCGCTGCAAGTAGCCGAACGTGTCGGCCCGAATCCGCCACGGCTTCTCCAGCCGTACCCGCAACTGCCCCGCAAGGAAGTCAGCCAGCGACCCGCTGCCGCTGAGCTGCACGTGCCCGAAGCTGTCGTGCTCCAGGTGCTGCGAGATCTGCTCCGTCCAGTAGCGACCGTGCGCGTCCCGGATGCCTTCGCTCACCGCGATCACCGCGCGCCCGAAGCGGTCCAGCACCTCCGCCGTGTCGTTCACGAACTTGTCCACCACGAACGGCCGCTCCGGCACGTAGATCAGGTGCGGTCCGTCGTCTTCCCGCCGCCGGGCGAGCACCGACGCCGCCGTCACGAAACCCGCGTCCCGCCCCATCAGCACATTGATCTTGATGCCCGGCAGCGCGCGGTTGTCCAGGTTGTCCCCGATGAACGCCAGCGCTACGAACCGGGCCGCGCTCCCGAATCCCGGCGTGTGATCGTTCTCCAGCAGGTCGTTGTCGATCGTCTTGGGTATGTGTATGGCCTTCAACTCATACCCCGCGTCCTCCGCCGCCCGGTGAATCGCACGAACGGTCAACGCCGAATCGTTGCCCCCGATGTAGAAGAAGTACCGGATGTCCCGTTTGCGGAACACGGCCAGAATCCGCTCGGCCGTATCCGGCGTCAGCTTGTCGCGCGTGCAACCCAACCCGGCCCCCGGCGACCTCGAAACCAGTTCCAGGATCTCGCGCGGCTGGCGATTCAGATCAATGAAATCTTCCCGCGTGATCCCCACCAGTCCGTGCCGCGCTCCCAGGAGGCGCCGGACGTGCTCGTGCCGTAGAACCTGCTCGACGACGCCCACCAGCGATTGGTTCATGACCGCTGTCGGGCCACCGGCCTGACCAACTACCGCGTTTCCTGCCCGCACGCATCCTGCTCCCGCGACCGCCCGCGCGGCCCACGCTTCGCCCGGCCGCATCGTACCCAACGAAACCCCGCATTATACGGCCTAATTCGCGTTTCGCGTCGTCGGCGCGCGACGGCGGAGGTCCGAACCGTCGGCGCGTGCAAAAAAAGAGGGCACCGAGTGCCTTGCGGCGTCCCGGTGCTCTCCGGAGGGGAAAGAAGCCGATTTCACAAACAGCCCGTTTACCGGGCCCAGCAATGCAACCCCTCGAACGATAATATTATTACATATTTTCTGTGACTGTCCAGTACAGTCCTAAAAAAACGCGTTCCACCATCTCTCCTGTACTATCGTCCGGGGTAGGAACAAAGTTCACAAAAAAATCAAGTTTTTTTGGTCCGACAGCCCGCCGCGGTCGCATCCGCGGGCCCCAAGGCTACTTCCCGACGCAGAAACGCCGGAAGATTCTCCCGAGTGTCTCATCGACGTCCGGCCGCCTGCCAAAATCGTCCAATTCGGCCAATGCCTCCCGCAACTCGGTGCTGAGCAGCTCCGGCGATTGCGCCAGATGGGACGTCAGCTCCTTCGCCCGATGCAACGCCGCCACCGCCTTGCTCGAGTCGACGGGAGCCTCGCCCGCGGGCGAAAGCTCCTCCAGACGCCTCAACAGGGCTGAGCGAAGCTCCGGCAGGCCGGCCCCGGTCGCCGCGCTGGTCGGGATCGAGTCCAACTCGTGCGGGGCGGCGGATCGGTCGCATTTCGAGGTGACGAGCACGCATCGCTGTCGCGGCAGCGACGCGAACGCACCCAACTCATCCTCCGTCCAGGGTTCGCCGCGGGTGTGTACCCAGACGACCAGGTCCGCCTCGTCCAGCACCCGTTGGGTCGCGCGCTGAAACTCGCAGCCGGGGGCGTCCGCGTCCGTCATGATCCCCGCCGTGTCCTGCAGCGTGATCCAGCGGCCGTGAAGCTGGACGTCGGCCGAGACGACGTCGCGCGTGGTGCCCAGCACCGGGGAGACGATGACCCGCTCGGACCCGACCAGCGCGTTGAAAAGCGTGCTCTTGCCCGCATTGGGACGCCCGACCAGGGCGACGCGCGGCCAGGCCCAGTCGCTCGACGTCGTGGCGGCCGGGCCGGCGGGCTCCAGCATCCCTGCGGCCGCGGTCAGAATACGGGCCGCCTCGTCCGGCGTCACGAAGCGGACGTCCTCCTCGTCGGCGAAATCGATGCCCGCTTCGACCCGCGCGAGCAGGTCGCGGAGCGATTCTCGGGCGGCGCTGCGCCGCCGCTCCGCATCGCCCATGATCCGGCGGGCGGCGGCGCGTGCGCTGGTGTCGTCCAGCGCGCGGATGAGCGCATGCACCCCGTCGATCTGCTCGCGCGCGAGCTTTCCGTTCAGGTACGCCCGCGCGGTGAACTCGCCCGGGAGCGCGCGGCGCGCGCCGGCCTCCACCAGCCGATCGGAAATCTCGCGCAGCAGCGGCAGGCAGCCGACGGTGTGGATCTCCGCCACGTCCTGCCCGGTGTAGCTGCGCGGCGCGCGAAAGACGTACGTCAGCGCCGGAAGCCGCACGTCGCCGGCGCGCGCGTGTCCGGGAATCACCTGTGCGCCGCCGTCCGCGCGCGGCGCGCCGCCATCCAGCACGCGCCACGCAAGCTCGATCGCCCGCGGCCCGCTGAGCCGCAGGATGCCCAGCGGCGACGGGGACCAGCCGGTCGCGGCGGCGATGATCGTGTCGCTGGTCACGGGTAGAATCATCCACGCTCATCGTAGCAGCGTGTCGAGGTGCGCGAACGTGTTGGAGAAGGCGGTCCATTACCAGCCGGCCGACGTGATCGAGTTCCGCGGCGTTTCGCTCGCGGCGCGATTCTCCGACCTCGCCGCGGAGTACGACGCCGCGCGCAAGTCGGCGGTTGTGCTCGACCGCCGATTCCGGGGTCTGGTCTCGGTCCGCGGCCCGGACCGCAAGACCTGGCTGCACAACCTGGTGACCAACGCGGTCAAGGACCTGGACCAGGGTGCGGGCAACTACGCCTTCGCGATCGACGTCAAGGGCCGGACGCTGTTCGATCTCAACATCCTGTCGTTGGCGGACGAGCTGTGGCTTGACGTCGACGCGGGCACCGTCGCGCGAGCGCTGGCCCATCTCGATCGCTACCGGATCACGGAGAAGGTGGAGCTGCGGAACGTGTCGGCGGACTGGGTACGCCTGGGCTGCACCGGCCCGGACGCTCCACGCATCGCCGCCGACCTAGGCGTTACCAACCTGTCGCCGATGGCGTCGCTGGCGAGCGCGCAGGTAGCGCCGGACGGCTCCCTGCTGGTGCGGCACGACTTCGCCGGGATGACCGGCTTTGAGCTGATCGTTCCTGCGGCGCAGGGGGGGACGTGGTGGGACCGGCTCGCCGGTCCACTGGGCGCCGCGCCGGCCGGCGTCCTGACCGGGGAAGTGCTCCGCATCGAGGCGGCGATCCCGGAATGGCCCGCCGACATTGACGACAAGGTCATCCCCCCCGAGACGGGCCAGGTGGAGCGCGGCATCAGCTATCACAAGGGCTGCTACCTGGGTCAGGAAGTGATCGAACGCCTGCGCTCGCTCGGCGCGCCGGCGCGGAAGCTGGTGCGCTTGACGGCGGACACCGGCGTCGCGACCCGCCTGCCGGCGCCGCTGCTGCGCGACGGGGTGGAGGTCGGGCGCGTCACGTCGCTGATCCGCCACCCGCGGAAGGGGACCTGGTGCGGGCTGGGCTACCTCAAGTCCGCGCTCGCGACGCCGGTCGAGCTGTGCTGCCCCGACTCGCCCGCGCCGATCACGGCCAGCGCGGCGCGGGCGTGAACGCTCGATCCCGGGCGGCGATTCGGGCGTTCAGCCCACCGCCAGGCGGCGAGCGTACGCCTCGCCCCATTCGTGCATGGCAAGCAGGATCGGCTCGAGGCTCGTGCCCAGCCGTGTCAGCGAGTACTCGACCTTCGGCGGGATCTGCGGATAGACCTTGCGCCGCACGATGCCGTCGCGCTCCAGGTCCCGAAGCTGCTGCGCCAGCGTTCGTTGCGACACGCCCTTCAGCAGCCGGTGCAGCTCGTTGAAGCGCTTCGTGCCGGGCAGCAGGTGGTGCAGGATCATCACTTTCCAGCGGCCCTCGATGACGCCGAGGGTCGTTTCAACCGGGCAGCCGACTTCCTTCCTTCCGCGTTTCATGAGGTCAGTATCTCTGTAGTTACCAGCTTACTTCCATGCCCGTACTTGACGCGGTCATTGTATGGCTATCATCTACCGTGTGTTCGGGAGATGAAGGGTCGGGCACGATCCGAATCGCAGAGACTCAAGGACAGGAGCCATCCGATGCCCCTTGCGCCGGGAAACACGAAACACGCGTGGACCGTCTCGACCGTCGCCCTGCTCGTCGTCGGCGCGACAGGATTCCTGGCGGGTGATGCGCCGGTCCGCCGCGCGCTGGCTCAGTCGGCCACCGCCGCGCCGGCCCGGTCGCAGCACGCGGTGAACAGTCGTGCGAAGCTCTCAGCGGACAAGGCGGTGCTGCTGCTGGTCGATCACCAGACGGGCCTGCTGTCGCTGGTGCAGGACTACGGTCCCGACGAGTTCAAGAACAACGTGCTGGCCTTGGCCGCCACTGGGAAGTTGTTCAAGCTGCCGACCATCCTCACGACCAGCGCGGAGACGGGGCCGAACGGTCCGCTGCTGCCGGAGCTGCGCCAGATGTTCCCCGAGGCTCCGTACATCGCCCGCCCCGGCCAGATCAACGCCTGGGACAACGAGGACTTCGTAAAGGCCGTCAAGGCGACCGGACGCAAGCAACTCATCATTGCCGGTGTCGTGACCGACGTGTGCGTCGCGTTCCCGGTGCTCTCGGCGCTGGACGAAGGATTCGAGGTGTTCGTCGTCGCCGATGCGAGCGGCACGTTTAACACGGCTGTGCGCGACGCGGCGGTCACGCGCATGGCCCACGCCGGGGCGATCATCACCAACTGGTTCGCGGTCGCATGTGAACTGAAGCGCGACTGGCGCAGCGGCGACGGCCCGGAGCCGCTTGCGAAGCTGCTCGGCGATCACATCCCGGCCTACAAGAACCTGATGGTGAGCCACCAGGCCCAGACCAAGAAGCCGTAGCGGAGGGGCGGCTTTGCTGCTGAACCGTCGCGATTTCTTGAAGGGCGGCGCCGGCGCGGGGTTCACCCTCGCGCTCGGCGGCTGTCAATCCGCCCCGCCGCGGAGGCCCGGCGCCATGACCGTCCCGTCGCCCGCCCTGCACCTGGTCAGCGGCCGGTTTGTCACCATGAACCCGGCGCAGCCGTATGCGCGCTCGGCGACCATCCAGAACGGCCGGTTCCTGACAGTTGCAGACGTCATTCAGCCGCCGCACGACGCGCGGACCATTGACCTCGGCGGTCGTACGGTCGTTCCGGGGCTGATCGACTCACACCTGCACCTGATCCGCGGCGGGTTGAATTACAACATGGAGCTGCGCTGGGACGGTGTTACGTCGCTGGCCGACGCGATGGCGCTGCTCAAAGAGCAGGCTCGTCGCACGCCGCCGCCGCAATGGGTCCGGGTCGTCGGCGGGTTCTGCGAATTCCAGTTCAAGGAGCGGCGGCTGCCGACGCTCGACGAGCTGAACACCGCGGCGCCGGACACGCCGGTGTTCATTCTGCATCTCTACGATCGGGCGCTGCTCAACCGTGCGGCGCTGCGCGCCGTCGGCTACACGAAGGGCACGCCCGAGCCGCCCGGCGGGCAGATCGAGCGCGACGCGAGCGGCAACCCGACTGGGTTGCTCGTGGCTCGGCCGAACGCGGCGATCCTGTACAAGACGCTCGCCTTGGGGCCGAAGCTGGCGGCGGACGACCAGCTTCTCTCGACGCGGCACTTCATGCGTGAACTGAACCGCCTGGGCGTCACGAGCTGCATTGACGCCGGCGGCGGCTTTCAGAATTACCCGGACGACTACGCGATCATCGAGAAGCTGCATCGCGACGGCCAGATGACCTTGCGCATCGCGTACAACCTGTTCACGCAGCGGCCGAAACACGAGCTGGATGACTTCTCAGCCTGGGTCAAAACTGTGCGGCCCGGCCAGGGCGACGCGTTTTATCGAGCCAATGGCGCGGGCGAAATGCTGGTCTATTCCGCGGCGGACTTCGAAGATTTCCGCGAGCCGCGGCCGGACATGCCCGCGGAGATGGAGGAAGAGCTCGCGCGCGTCGTGCGCGTCTTAGCCGAGCAGCGCTGGCCGTTTCGCCTGCATGCGACGTATGACGAGACGATCGGCCGGGCGCTGGATACGTTCGAAGCCGTCCACCGCGACGTGCCGCTCACGGGCATCCCCTGGTTCTTCGACCACGCCGAGACAATTTCCGATCGCAATCTCGAACGCGTCAGCGCGCTGGGCGGCGGAATCGCCATTCAGCACCGCATGGCGTTCCAGGGCGAGTACTTCGTGGCGCGGTACGGCGCGAAGGCAGCGCAGCGCACGCCGCCGATTCGCCGAATGCTCGAAATGGGCCTGCCGGTCGGCGGCGGCACGGACGCGACGCGCGTGGCGAGCTACAACCCGTGGGTGTCGCTCTATTGGCTTGTGAGCGGCAGGACGCTGGGCGGCGCGTCGCTCTACCCCGATGCCAACCGGCTGTCGCGCGCGGAGGCACTGCGCCTCTGGACGACGGGCAGTGCGTGGTTCTCATCCGAGCAGGGCGCAAAGGGCGCGATTGCCCCCGGCCAGCTTGCGGACCTGGCTGTCCTGTCTCACGACTACTTCAGCGTGCCCGACGAACAGATCAAGTCGATCTCGTCCCTGCTCACGGTCGTCGGCGGGGATGTTGTCTACGCGGCCGCGCCGTTTGAGAAGCTCGCACCGCCGCCGCTTCCGATCAGCCCGGATTGGTCGCCGCTGGCGCTGCCGCCGATCGCCTCCGGCGCGTCGCAGCTTCACGACCGGCAGATTGCCGGAGCAGGTTGCCCGTGCTTCGTGTTCTGAAACCGAGGACCGAAGGATCGTGAAGCAGATTCGTCGCCTGATTACCGAATCGCCCGCGCACTGGGTCGGGGACGGTTTCCCCGTCCGCAGCCTCATTTCGTACCACGAGCACGGAGCGGACATCAGCCCCTTCCTGCTGCTGGACCATGCCGGACCGTACGAATTCCCGCCCGCGGAGCAACCGCGCGGCGTCGAGAGCCATCCCCACCGCGGGTTCGAGACGGTCACGATCGTCTATCAGGGCAAGCTCGCCCACCGCGACTCCGCCGGCCACGGCGGCGTGATCGGCCCCGGGGACGTGCAGTGGATGACCGCCGCATCGGGCGTCCTGCACGAGGAGTTCCACGAGCAGGAGTTCACGCGCCGCGGCGGGATGTTCGAAGTCGTGCAGCTTTGGGTAAACCTCCCGGCACGTTACAAGATGTCGCCGCCGAAGTACCAGACGCTCCCTGCCGGGGAGATTCCCGTAGTCTCGCTTGCGGAAGGTCGCGGCCAGGCGCGCGTCATCGCCGGCGAGCTCCGGGGGACGCGCGGCGCCGCGACGACGTTCACCCCGATTGACTTGTGGGATGTGCGCGTGCCGGCGGGCGCATCCACGACGCTGCCGGCGCGGGATGGACACATGGCGGCGATCCTGCTCCTGCACGGCGAACTATGCCTCAACGGCTCCGAGCGGGTACAGGCCGGGTCGCTGGCGCTCTTCCAGAGCGGCGGCGCGGGGCTCGACGTATCCGCCGTTGGCGAATCCGGTCTGCTGTTTCTCGGGGGTGAACCGATCGACGAGCCGATCGCCGGCCGCGGCCCGTTCGTGATGAACACGCCGGAGGAGATTCAACAGGCGATCGGCGACTACCAGTCCGGGCGTATGGGCCGACTGGATGGAGCGCGCCGCGCTACGCGCGCTCGATGATCGTGGCCACGCCCTGCCCGACGCCGACGCAGAGCGTCGCGACCGCGCGGCGAATCGAGGGGTTGCGCTGCATCTCGTGCACGACGGTCGTCACCAGGCGCGCGCCCGACATCCCGAGCGGATGCCCCAGCGCGATCGCCCCGCCGTTGGGGTTCAGGAGCGGCCTCCCCGTCCAGTCGGCCGACGCACACTGCGGCGGCAGGTCCAGGTCGCGGACGCACGCGAGCACCTGGGCGGCGAAGGCCTCGTTCAGCTCGATCAGGTCGACGTCGGCGAGCGTCACTGCGGCGCGGGCCAGCGCCTTGCGCGTCGCAGGAACGGGCCCGATGCCCATGCAGCCCGGGTCGACACCCGCCGTCGCCGACGGGCCGACGATCGCCAGCGGCTTGAGCCCGAGTTGCGCCGCCCGTCCCGCCTCGACCAGCAGCAACGCCGCGGCGCCGTCGTTGATGCCCGACGAATTGCCGGCGGTCACGGTGCCGTTCTCGCGGAACGCGGGCCGCAGCTTCGCCAGGGATTCAAGGGTCGCGTCCGGGCGCGGGTGCTCGTCGGCCGAGCAGACGGCCGGGGCGCCTTTGCGCGACGGCAGTTGGACGGGGACGATTTCGGACGCCAGCCGGCCTGACTGCACCGCGCGGGCGCACTTCTGCTGGCTGGCGACGGCGAAGCGGTCCTGCTCGTGGCGGCCGATGCTCCATTGCTGTGCGACGTTCTCGGCGGTCTCACCCATGCTGAAGGGAGGGTACCGCTCGGCCAGGCGCGGGTTGGTGAAGCGCCACCCGATGGTCGTGTCGTGCGCCTCGAGGCTGCGCTGAAAGCCCTCTTCGCTCTTGGCGAGCACGAACGGGGCGCGCGTCATGCTCTCGACGCCGCCGGCCACGAAAACGTCTCCGCAGCCGGACTCGATCATGCGGGCGGCGATGTTGACCGCTTCAAGCCCGGAAGCGCACAAGCGGTTGACGGTCGCGCCGGGGACGCGGACGGGCAGACCGGCCAGCAGCGCTGCCATGCGGGCCACGTTGCGGTTGTCCTCGCCGGCCTGGTTGGCGGCTCCGAGGTAAACGTCGTCGACCAGCGCGGCGTCGATGCCGGCCCGATCGATCACCGTACGGATGACCAGCGCCGCCAGGTCGTCGGGCCGCGCCCGGGCCAGGGCGCCGCCGTAGCGGCCGATGGGAGTGCGGACGGCGGCAACGATGGCGGCGGTTCGCGAACTCATGCGGGCTATTGTATCCGCGTGCATCCGTCCGTCCGAAACCTCCGCACCGACGGAGCGCCGCGGCCGCGGCGGTCGCTTGCCCGGGGCACGCCGCGCGCATAGAGTGACGCCCCCGATGTGGATCCTCCAGGGTTACATCCTGCGCGAGCTGCTGAAGACGTTCGTGCTCTCGGCGGTCGCGCTCACCGCGATCCTGTCGCTGGGCGGCGGGATCGTCAACGTCGTGGCCGCGGAGGGCGTGACCACCGCGGACCTGGCGCGCGTCCTGCACCTGCTCATCCCCATCATCGCCACCGTCACCATGCCCGCCGCCGCGCTCTTCGCCGCGGCGCTCGTGTACGGGCGGCACGCGGCCGACAACGAGTTCGTCGCGGCCCGCGCGGCCGGCATCAACGTCCACAAGCTCTTTCTGCCGGCCCTGCTGCTGGCGGTCTTCCTGGCTGCCTTCACGATCGCGTTCGCCAACTACGTCATGCCCGAGGCGGCGCGGCAGCTCGAAGTCTTCATCCGCACCAACGTGGCCGAGATCGCGCATCAGCGGCTTTCGACCCGCGGCCACGTGCACATCGAGCGGGATTCCCATCACTACCTGATGACCGCCGCCAGCGCGAGCATGATCCCCGCCGACGCGATGGCGCAGCGCGGGTTCCCGACCGGACCCGGGTACAGCTACCTGCGCATCGATGAGCCGACCGTGCTGGAAATCGACGGCTCGCGCACCGTGCGCTTCATCACCGGGCGCCTGGGCATCTGCCAGTTCGACCGCACCGGGGACACGGTGCAGGCGACCCTCATCGTCGACAGCGCTCGCGACTACGAGGCCGGCCGCCAGAGCATACGGCTTGAACGCCAGGCGATCGGTCCCTACCCGCTGCCCATCCCGATGCCCAGCCAGATGTCCTTCGCGTCGCTCGATCGGCTGTTCGAGTGGCTGCGCGAGCCCTGGACGCACGAGCAGCGCGTCGGCGGAAACGCCGACAAGCTCATCCTCGCGGTCATGGAGGAGCGCTTCGCGTCGCGGCTCCAGCAGGAGTTCGACGCCCACGGAGGCCGCATCACGCTTCCCGACGACCGCGGCCAGCGCTACGACCTCACCGCCGGCCGGCTGACGGTCGGACGCAGCACGGGTCGGCCGCTGCTGAGCGAGGCGCAGGTGCTCTTTCACAAGTCCGACGCGCCGCCGATCCGCTACCAGGCGCCGTCGGTCGAGGTCATCGCCCGGCCGCAGCTCGCCGGTCCGACGCTGGTGGAGCTCCGGCTGCGCGGCGCGCCGGCCAACCCGGTGCTGGAGTTCAACCCGCGGAACGCCGACCCGAACCGGCCGCTCGAGAAACCGTCGCTGAGCCTGGACTTCGTCGTCCCGGCCGATGCGCTTCCGTTGTCGCGCGACCTGACGCGTGCCGGTCTCATCGCCGGCCCGGACGAGTTCAGTTTGAGCCCGCGCCTGGCGGAACGGCACGCGGGCCTTCGCGCCCAGGCGGCGGAATTCCGCCGCAGCGTCCTGTCCATGATCCACTTCCGCCTCGGCTTGAGCGGGAGCGTGCTGGTGACGATCCCGATTGCGGCGGCCCTGGGCGTCATTTTCCGCGGCGGGCGGGCCCTGGCCGCCATCGGGTTGAGCTTCCTGCCCTCGCTGGCGGTGGCCTGCGTGCTCTTCGTCGGGCGCAAGCTCGGCAGCGAGATCAAGTTGCCGCCCGAAGTCGGACTGAGCGTCATCTGGGGCAGTCTGGCGGCGTTCGGCGTCGCGCTCCTGGCGATCCTGCGGGTCGGGGTGCGGCGGTGAGGGCCACACCGTGACCACCATCGACCGCTACGTGGCGCGCGCGTTCCTGGCGGCCTACGTGGTCTTCACGCTGGTCGGCATGAGCCTGATCGTCTCTGTTCACCTGCTCGCCAACCTGGACGAGTTCATGGAGGGCAGGAGCCAGTCGGCGCTCCAGGTGTTCGCCAACATGGCCAGCTACTACGGGTACAACCTGCCGCTGTACTACTCGCAGCTTTCCGCGCCGGCCCTGGCCGCGGCGGGCGCGTTCACCTTCGCCCGCATGCTGGCCAGCAACGAACTGACAGCGCTCCTGTCGGCGGGCGTGCCGCTGCAACGTCTCGTCGCGCCGGTCGTGACGACGGCGCTGGTGCTGATCGCCGTCGGGCTGGCCAATCGCGAGCTACTGCTGCCCGAGATCGCGCCCTACCTCATTCGCCGACCCGACGACGTGCAGCGCACGCGGACCGTCGGCGTCTATTGCGTCCGTGACGATCGCAACGCGATCATCACCGCCTTGCGGCTGTATCCGGCCGAGCAGCGCCTCTATGGCGTGTTCATCGTCGAGCCGGACGAAACCGGCCAGCCGGCGCACCTGATCGAGGCCGACGCGGCCTCGTTTGACGCGACCGCCGGTATCTGGCGCCTCGAAGGCGGGCGTCGGGTCCTGATGGGGGCGGCCGGCGCCGACGACAAGCTTGCCCGCGGCATCGAGTATCAGCCCGTGCCGACCTTCGCCACCTCGCTGACCGCCGACGACCTCGTCCTCCAGCAGGCGGCCGAGTGGACCGAACTGCTCAGCACGCGGCAGATGGTCCGGCTCGCGCAGTTTCGACGCGTCGCGAACCGGACCGCCATCGTCAATGGACTGCACATGCGGCTGACCCAGCCGATCCTCCAGCTCCTCCTTCTGGTTCTGCCCATCCCGTTTTTCCTGTCGGCGCGACCGACCAACGCCATGGTGGCCGGCGGGTTCGCTCTGGGCCTGTCCGGGCTCTTCTTCGTGACGGTGTTCGTGGCGCACCTCATGATGGAGGACCAGTGGGCGGCGTTGATCGCCTGGGCGCCGATCCTGGTATTCGGCCCGGTCGCCATGGTCCGACTGGCCTCGCTTCGCACGTAGGCGGCGGGATTCCGCCGCGCGCGTGAATCCGCCGCGGCCCAGCTTGCGTAGGTACCATACCGGACGTGTTCGCGATCCCCTTCACCCTCCTCATGGAGACCGCATCGCATGCGCGCTTCGATCGAACTTCCGACCCGCCGTCCCGTCGCCCTCCCGAGTCGCAGGCCAACGTCCGCGCCCAGCCGGGCGCCCGCCGCGGGTATCGGCGCGGTGCTGAGCCTGGCAACCGTGATGGCGGCGCTTGGCGCGCCCGGCTGCGCCGGAAAGCAGCAGCACGTCGAGCCGACCGGGCACGCGGGCGCTGGAGCCGCCAAGCCGCCCGAGTCGCTCTACAAGCGGCTGGGCGGATATGACGCGCTGGCGGCCGTCACCGATGACTTCCTCGATCGCCTGCTGCACGATCCGAAGCAGTCGCGCTTCTTCGTGGGCCACAGCGACGACTCGCGCAAGCGAATCCGGCAACTGATCGTGGACCAGCTCTGCGCCGTCACCGGCGGTCCATGCGTCTACGTGGGACGGGACATGAAGACCGCGCACGCCGGCCTGGGGATCACCGACGCGGATTGGAGCGCCTCGGTTGACCACCTGGTTGCGACGCTCGACAAGTTCAGGGTGCCGACCCGCGAAAAGGACGAAGTGCTCGCCGTCGTGAGCACGCTCAAGCCGGACATCGTCGCGCCGAAGTAGCCGGCCTGCGGCGCGACCGGGGTCCCCTCCGGGTCCGCCCCCGCCGTGACCAGGATTCAGATGCCGGCGCCGTCCGTCAGGCACGAGATGGGGTCGTAGAACTCGCCCACCTGCGCGTCCGTGAGCGAGAAGGTGCGCATGGACAGCAGGGGCGGCGAATAGACGTGCAACGTCACCAGGTCGGCATGGCCCGGCTGAAGGTTGGAAACCTGGTGAATGTCGTCGTCCTGCGACCCGCAGACCGCGCCCTCCGCCAGGACGCGCGTGGTCGTAGGAAATACGAGGCCGTTCTCGTTTCGCAGGAAGATCGTCTCGGTGGCGTTCCCGGCCAGGACCCGCACGCCGCACGACGACCCGCGGTGATCGTGAATCGGGCTGCGCTGCCCGTTGCGCCAGCAGAGGATGAGGGCCTGATAGGCGGGGCCGGCGTGCATCAGGTTGCGGCGGTAGGTGGTCGGGCCGAACTGCACGTAGTCGCGCACGTCGTCCAGCGTGATCGCAAGCTCCTCCAGGCGGTGCACCAGGTCGTCCAGCGGCACCCGCCCCTCGAAGCGGTCCAGCGCGGCCAGGAACTCGGACAAAGGCGTGCGGAGCGTCGTGTGCATGCGGACCTCTCCCATGCGGCGCGCGGCGGCAGGCCGTCGCACCCCGTCACCAGTGTATCAAACGCGGCCCAGGATTCCGATCGTAACGGTTCCCCGGGTCGAAAACGGCGCATCCGGATTCGATCGGCGCCGTCCGGCATGCGGTCGACGCCGGGACGCGCGCGGGGGCGGTGCCGCGCCGGCTCTCACGCCCGCCACAACGGCGCCGCGTCAAACCGGCCCGGGAATGCGTCGTTGAACGACGCCAGTACAGCCGCCACGCGCGTCACGCCGATCTCCCGCCCCCACGCGATCGGCCCGCGCGGATAATTCGTACCCTTCTGCATCGCCAGGTCAACGTGGTCGGCGGACGCGACCCGCTCGGCCAGCGCCCATCCCGCCTCGTTCAGCACCGCCACCAGCACCTGCGCTTGAATCCGCGCCCCCAGCGGCGAAACGGCGTCGTCCTCCACCAGCCGCTCCACGTCGCGCCCGGCCAGCGGATCATGCCGGGACACGCGCGTCTCCAGCGGCACCGGCGGGTCGCCCGCGTAGTCGTAGAATCCGCGGCCGGTCTTTCGCCCCAGCGATCCGGACTCGACCATCAGCCGCTGAATGTCGTGCGGGCGCAGCCGCTGCGGGCGACCCAGCCGCTCGTACACCGAACGCGACACGGCAAAGTTCACGTCGATGCCGACCAGGTCCATCAGCTCGAACGGCCCCATGCGAAAACCGATCCGCTTCATCGCGGCGTCGATCTCGGCGACCGGCGCTACTCCGTCCCCCAGCAGCCGCAGCGCTTCGAGGTAGTAGGGCCGCGCCACGCGATTGACGATGAACCCCGGCACGTCGCGGGCGCGCACCGCCACCTTGCCCCAGGCCAGCGCCGTCTCATACGCGGCTTCCACGGCGTCCGGCGCCGACCCCTCCCCGGAAACGACCTCGACCAGCGGCATGAGCGGGGCCGGGTTGAAAAAGTGCATCCCAACGCAGCGCTCCGGACGCCTCAGCCCGCGCGCAATCTCCGCCACCGACAGGGACGAGGTGTTCGTGGCGATGACGGCGTCGGTGGCGACGTGCCGCTCGGCGGCGCCCAGCGCCGCGTGCTTGACCGCCAGGTCCTCGAACACGGCTTCGATGACCAGTTCGCATCCCGCCAACTCGGCCGCCGTACCCGCAGGAACCAGGCGGGCGCCGATCTCGTCCGCGTCCGACGCGCACAGCCGGCCACGCTCCACCAGCCGGCGAAGCTGCCCCCGCACGCTCGCCAGCGACTTCTCGGTGAACGCCAGGTCGCGATCCAGGACGCGCACCGTGCAGCCGGCGGCGGCGGCGACGTGCGCGATCCCGGCGCCCATCGTCCCGGCGCCCAGCACTCCGACCTCGGCGAAGCGCGCAGCGCTCATGCCGGGGGGTCCTCGGGGTCGCGGGTGACGTGGTTGCGCAGCACACCGATGCCGGCGATCTCGACCTCGACCCGGTCGCCGTCGCGCAGGTACACCGGCGGAGTTCGCGCCGTACCGACGCCCTCCGGCGTACCCGTGAGAATCACGGTACCCGGCAGGAGCGTGAACTGGTGCGAGAGGTAGCTCACCAGGCGGCGCGTGGAAAAGATCATGTCGCTGGTGTTGGACGACTGCATCGTCTGCCCGTTCAGCCGCAGGGCGATGTCGCAGCGGTCGGGGTCGATCTCGCTGCGCGGGACGATCCACGGGCCCAGCGGGCAGAACGTGTCGAAGCTCTTGCCGCGGGCCCACTGCCGGTCAATGCGCTTCTGGCAGTCCCGTGCCGACACGTCGTTGGCGCAGGTGCAGCCCAGCAGGTAGTCGAGCGCCGCCGCTTCCGAGACGCGCCGCGCCTGGCGCCCGATGACCAGCGCCAGCTCGGCTTCGAAATCCACCTCGTCCGGCGCGCTTCGCGGCAGCACGATCGCGCCGTCCGGCCCCGTGACGGCGGTCGTGGCCTTCAGAAAGATCAGCGGCTGATCCGGAATCTGAGCCTTGGTCTCCGCGGCGTGGCGGCGATAGTTGAGCCCGATGGCGATGACGTTGGGCGGCTCGACCGGCGCCAGCCAACGCGCAACGCGCACCGGTGAGCCGAACTCGCGCGGGTCCAGAGGCGTCCCGCCCGTCAGCGGCGCGACCAGCCGCTCCCCTTCCACGCGGCCCACGCCGATGCCGCCGTCCTGCGTCGCAAACCGGGCGATTCTCATGGGCGGATGATAACCGGACGCCGCGGGCGGCGCGCCTCAGGTCGAGACGGCGGCGGGCGCCGGCGTCGCGGCCAGTTGCTTGCGCAGCACGTTCAGAAGCGTGGCGGACTCGAGGTAGCGCGGGGGGAGCCGCCAGTGGACCGTCGTCGCATCCGGGACGCGCGGCGAGCCGGGTCCCGTTGCAAACAGCGCCTGCACGCGCGGCAGGTCGTCGACCGTGAAGACGACGTCGGGCGGCGTCAGGACGATGGAGCGGATGCCCCAGCCCATGGCCCGCGCGCGGATTTCCGCCAGTGCCAGCAACGTGTGCACCGCCGGCGGAGGCGGCCCGAACGCGTCGCGCAGGTCGCCGGCCAGCGATTCGATGTCGGCCGGCGCGCGGCAGGCGGCCAGCCGCTTGTACACCTCCATGCGCTGCCGCTCGGCGCGGATGTAGCTCCTGGGGATCGCCGCCGTTACGCCCAGATTGAGGTTGACTTGTCGGAATCCCGTGGTCGGCTCGTTGCGCATGCGCTTGACGGCCTGTTCCAGCAACTGGCAGTACATCTCGTACCCGACCGCCTCGATGTGTCCGGACTGCTCCCCGCCCAGGATGTTGCCGGCCCCGCGGATTTCCAGGTCGCGCATCGCGATGTGAAACCCGGCGCCGACGTGGCTGTAGTGCTCCAGCGCCTTGAGCCGCTTGGCCGCGTTCTCGTTCACCGGGTGGCGCGGCGAGAGCAGCAGGTACGCGTAGGCGCGGTGCTTGGACCGCCCCACGCGTCCGCGAAGCTGGTGCAGGTCCGCCAGCCCGAACCGCTCGGCCCGGTGGATGAAGATCGTGTTGGCCGCCGCGATGTCGATGCCGGACTCGATGATGTTGGTGGACACCAGCACGTCGGCGTCGTGCCGCATGAAGCGCAGCACGACGTCCTCCAGCTCGCGTTCGTGCATCTGGCCGTGGCCGACCACGATCCGCGCCTCGGGGACGATCTCGCGGATGGCGTCGGCGACCTGCTGGATGTCGCGCACGAAGTTGTGAACGAAGTACACCTGCCCGTCGCGGTTCATCTCGCGCAGCATCGCGTCGCGGATGAGTTGCCGGTCCCACACCCGCACCTGGGTCACGATGGCGCGGCGGTCCAGCGGGGGCGTCGCCAGCGACGAGATGTCCTTGATGCCCAGCATCGCCATGTGCAGCGTGCGCGGGATGGGCGTGGCCGTCAGCGTCAGCACGTCCACCGTCGTGCGCAGCCGCTTGAGCCGCTCCTTGGCCTCGACGCCGAAGCGCTGCTCCTCGTCGATGACCACCAGCCCGAGATCGGCGAAATGGACGTCTTTCGACAGCAGCCGGTGCGTGCCGATCAGGATGTCGAGCTGCCCGCGCCGGGCGGCTTCGAGAATCCGGCCCTGCTCGGCCCGGGTGCGGAAGCGCGAGAGGCACTCCACGCGGAACGGGTAGTCGGCGAAGCGCTCGCGGAAGTTGAGATGGTGCTGCTCGGCCAGGACGGTGGTGGGGACCAGCACGGCCACCTGCTTGCCGTACTCGACCGTCTTGAACGCGGCCCGCATGGCCAGTTCGGTCTTGCCGAAGCCCACGTCGCCGCACAGCAGGCGGTCCATGGGGCGCGGAGT
>CAYNYG010000025.1:0-56173 GCA_964401365.1 uncultured Planctomycetales bacterium
CTGGCTCTGCGGGTGCTGGCTGATGGACGGGCCGGTGTTGACCGTCAGCGCGGCGTCGTCGCTGTCGACCGAGCCGCACGGATTGGAAACGACCACGTCATAGCTTCCGGCGTCGCCGGCCTGGACGCCGTTGATGGTGTAGGAAGTGCCCGTTGCGCCGCCGATGTCGCTGCCGTTCCTGCGCCACTGGTAGCTGAGCGGCGCATCGCCGGACGCGACGACGGTGAAGGTCACGTCGCCGCCGGCGCAGACGGACTGGCTGTCGGGCTGATCGGTGATGACCGGGCAGTTGGACTCGCACTCGTCGGGAACACCGTTGCCGTTCGTGTCGGCGGAGCGGCCGCTGGCGATGTCGTCGGAATCGACGATCCCGTTGGCGTTGCAGTCGTCGAATGATCCCGTGCAGGTGAAATAGGCGACCTCGAAGGCGTCAACGGCCGCCTCCGTGACCGAATCGTTCGGATTGTCGGTGGCGTTGAAGCGGACGCGCATGTTCGCGGTCGGGGCGATGAGCGGGTTGACCGTAAAGGTGGCCGCTCCCCAGCCGCCGGTGTTGCCCAGGTTCTCGACGGTGGTCCAGGTGCTGCCGTTGTTGTTGGAGATTTCGATCAGCAGGCGGTCGATGTCGCCGTCGTCGTTGCTGAAGAGGCGGGCGTAGCTGAGCAGGTACGTCTCTCCGCCGCCCATGTTGATGAGCGGGGATTGCAGACGCGTCGGGCCGCCGTCGACGTCGGAGTTGCCGGCGGCGTTGTCGGTGACGTAGCAGAAGCCCGAGCCGTCGTAGTCGTCGATCGGGTCGCCGCGGTCGCCACCGGCGCCGGGCACGGCCCGCTCCCAGGGCCCGTCGGTCAGGCTGACGTTGGTGACGGTCCAGCCCTTATCGGTCTGAAAATTGTCGGAAAAGACGATGGACTTGGCGCCGACCGCCGCGGTGTAGCGCGTGGTCGGGGCGTCGATCGGGTTGGTGTTCGTCCCGCTCACGCTCCCGTCGGCGGAAAAGTAGAACTCCGGCGTGGCGCCGCAGACCGGGGGCGGCAGGTTGACGGTGTAGTTTCCGCCGCCCAGCGACGTGAGCAGTTTGCTCTGGTACGAACCGCCGTCGTAGCGGAAGTGCAGCCGCTCCGTTCCGGCAACCACGCTCTCCCCGATGCCGCTGATTTGCACCGCGACCGCCGGTGACGTGTTCGGGGCGATGCTCGTTGGCGTCCCGTCCGGCAGGTTGATCACCAGCGCCGCCGGCGACGTCAGCGCGTGCGAGCAACAGACGGAGAACGGCTGCGGCCCCTGCGGCACGCTGTAGCCGTAGATTTCAACGCGCCACGTTCCGGACGCGGGCGCGTTGACCAGGACCTGCTCGATGTTGTCGCGGTGGTTCTCGCCGGACTGGACCGCGGCGGCCGACGGGTTGAGCGGATCGAGGCCCCACGGATAACGGCGGTTGCCGGACGGGTCGAAGACGCGCAGGTCGAGGTCGTTGACCAGGGCCGGGTTGACGTTGGGCGAGGCGGCCACATCGTCCCAAGCCAGCGTGACCTTGAACACGCTCGCGCCGCCAGGAACGCTGACGGTGAACGTCCGCGTGCCGCCCTGATCGACGGACTGCTCGGTGAACGCGCCAGTGCGCATCAGGTCGATCGCCTGCTTGATGCGGACCGAACCGTACCCGAACTGGTAGTCCGGGCCCGTGTTGCCGCGGTCCTGGGCTGAGTGGGCCAGGAGGATGCGCAGCGTCGAGTTGCGGAAGTCCGGCAGCGAGGGGAACTGAGCCCGGAAGTCCTGGAGCAGAAGCGCCGACAGGCCGCACGTGGTGGGCGAGGCCATCGACGTGCCGCAGAACGTCGTGTAGCTGGTGTCGCTGGAGGAGCTGCACGACGTGACGCCGCCGTCACCGTTGCTCTGGCAACCCGGGGCCGAGACGTCGGGTTTGAGGCGTCCGTCGTCGGTGGGACCCCAGCTCGAGAACGACGTCATCGAGTCGTCGTTGGAGTTCAGCGCGCCCACCGTAAGGTGGTTCTTGGCGGTGGCGGGCGGCGCGGTGCTGTAATAGTCCCCGTAGCCTTCGACGTCGCAGCGGCTCCCCTGCCGCTCATTGCCGTTGGCCCACACCACGCGGAAGGGCGCGCCCAGCGAGCCGCGCACGATCTCGTCGATCAGCATGTCCGTCACGCCGTACATGCCCTGAAACGTGCAGAGGAATCCGTTGGACTCGGTGTTCGTGCCGATCGAGTTGTTGGCGATGTCGCTGCCGTAGGTGTTGATGGCCTCGTCGTAGTCGGCCTCGATGTCGCCCGGGTTGGTGTACAGGAACGTGCCGGAGCCGTCGTACTCGAACCCGTACGATTGAAGCGTGACGCCCGGGGCCATGCCCTTGTAGGTCGCATTGGCCACGCCGGCGCCGCCGATCGTGCCCGATACGTGCGTCGCGTGGGCGATCGTCCCGGAGCTGTCGCGGGCCGACAGACGCCCCTGAAAATCGACGTGCGTGGCGCGCGCCGTGCCGGCGTCGTACACCAGCACCGTCACGCCCGACCCGGTCAGGTTATAGGGCGCGGACTGCGCCAGGTTCGCCTCCGTGATCGCGCGGTTGCTGTCGTTCACCTCGCTCATGCGCGGCAGCGCCGGCTCCACCCACTGCACGGCGTCCTCGGCCGCCAGCCCAACGACCGCCGACAGCGGCAGCTCGACCACCAGGCCGTGGATGGATCGCAGCAGGTCGCGCACATTCGCTCCGTGGTTGCCCGCGACGATCGCGCCGTCGCCCACCAGGTCGGCGTCGGTGTGCAGCAGCACGTACGCCCCGATCACCGGGTCGGGTCCGGCCTCGACCGTCGCCCAGGTCGGGTCCACGCCCTCCAGGAAGAACGGGTGCAGCTTCCACTCCAGTGCGATGTCATATACGCCGATCAGCGTCGCCCCCGACTCACCTCCGTGCCCCGTACCCGCAGCGCCGGGCTGCGCCAGGGCGCCACCGTCGAGCGCGGCGCCCACCGTCGCGAAATACGCGCTGCCCGCCACCGACCGCAGCACTCGCAGTCCAGACGCCGCCAACCCGTCCCGCTCCTCCGCGTCCAGCGGCCGATCAAAGACCGCCAGCACGCGCCCCCCCGCGGGCGCTGCACCGTCCGGCGAGACGTCGGACAGCGGCGCGGCCGCGGCTGCCGCGCGGCGCTCCAGCTCCGCCGCGACCTGTTCGATCGGCATTACGGGAAAGTCCACCGCGCCGCTCCGCCACGCCACGCGCACCGTCGCGGCGGGCGCGCTCCGCGCGTCCTGCGAACTCGGGTTGGCCATTGGCGCCCCAGTCAGCGCGAGGAATGCGAAAGCGAAGTGCGGGAGCATGGTCGTCTCCTGATCGAGGTCGGCTCTCGGATGTGCGCGGCGGCGCCGGGACGGCGCGCGCACCCGCCTGGGCGGGTCCCAACGCATATTTCAGCATAGCGATCCGGCGTCCGCCGCGGCAAGCTTCAAACCGCAACGCCGTCCGCCCCGGTCCGCGGGCATTCTGCGCCCGCGAAGGCGGAGCCGCGCTCGCCCGTTTCGGAAGGCCGGCCCGCTTGCTTGGCGCGCAACCGGCGCGGGATATACTCACAGTTGGACACGGACGTCTCCCTCCCGGCGGCAATGGCATGCGCTCGCAACACGTCACCGTCAGCGTTGGCCTCGACCAGATCCGCCATTCCGCCGAGCGAATCGCCGCGCGAACCCGCGTCGATCTCATTGCCGTCATCAAGGCCGACGGGTACGGCCTCGGCGCGGAACGCGTGGCCGACGCGCTGGCGCCCGTGGTGCGCGAGTTCGCGTACTTCTCGATCGAGGAAGCCGCCGCCGTCCGAAAACCGGGCGTCGTGCTTGGGCCGCCTACCGCCCGCCCGGACGAATACCTGGCGCTGCGCCTGCGCCCGGCGATCAGCTCCGCCACCGATGCGGCGCGTCTGCGCAGCATCCCGGCCCTGCTCTGCGTCGACACCGGCATGCAGCGCTTCGGCTGCGATCCGGCGGACGTGTCGCGCATCGTGGCGGGCGCGGCGATCGACGAGGCCTTCACGCACACGACCCGTCTCGACGGCGCCGAGCGCCTGCGCTCCGCCTGCGCCGGGTACGTCAGCCGCCTGCACGCCGCCGCCTCAGCCCTGCTGGACACGCCGGCGGCGTGGCTGCACGCGGTCCGACCTGGTATGGCGCTCTACGACGGCGCCCTGCGCGTCACGACCGCGCTGGCCGGGGTCCGTGACGTGCGCGGCCCCGTGGGCTACTCCGGCTTCGACGCGCCGCGCGTGGGTGTCATCCTCGCCGGTTACGCCAACGGGCTGCGCCCCGCACCCGTGGTCATCAACGGTCGCCGGCAGCGCATCCTCGAGTGCGGCATGAACACTTCGTTCGTCAGCGTCGACGCGCGCGACCGCAACGGTGACGAAGTCGTCCTCGTCGGAAGCGAACTCTCCGAGCACGAACTCGCCGCGCACTTCGAAACCCGCCCCCACGAGATCCTCTGCCGCTACGCGTCCGCAGGCGTACGCACGTACCACGATCGGGACGCGATCATCTCGTTCCAGCGCGCCGCCGCTGGATAAGCGGCGCCGCCCGCTCAGCGGCGCCGACCCGCCGCGGCCGGGCGGATCGCCCCGTTGTCCGATCGCCGCCGCGCCTTGCGCTCCTGCACGGTCAGGATCGCCTTGTGCATGTCCGAGACCTTGAAGATCCCGATGGTTTTGCCGTTCTTGCTGCCCGTCGTGCAGTACGCGTAGTTCACGTTGACGTGCGCGGTCGCCAGCCGCCCGACCACGTCCGCCAGCGAACCCGGGCGGTTGGGCAGCTCGGTCACCAGCACGTCGGTTTCCGTGCACGGCAGGCCCAGCTTGCTCAGTACCGGCCGCGCCGCCTTCGCATCCTCCACCACCAGGCGGAGCACGCCGTGTTCCATCGAGTCCATCATCGTCATCGCCGTGATGTTGACGCGATGGTCCGCCAGTTGCTGGCACACGTTGGCCAGAACGCCCGGCTTGTTGACCAGGAAGATCGAGAACTGTGTGTCTGTTCGCATCGAAGGTTTCCGTCGCTGTCACCGGCCCTGCCACGCCGAGCGCGGCCCCGCGGCCGGCGGGGACTACCGCTCTTCCGCCGCTCCAGGCCCGTCGAGTTTCAGCATACATTCTATGCGAACGCCCACAAGGTTTCGCGGCGCCGAGGCCCCGGATCGCCGACGGAGCCGCGCCCCCGCGCCAGGCTCAGTTCCCGATGTAGCGGCTGTAGATCACCCGCGCCGCCGTCGCGTCGGTTGTGCCCTTCACGATGGCACGCCCGTCCGCAAAAACCGTTACCTCGCACGCGCCCGCCCGGAACCGCAGCAGGTACGCGTTGAACCGCGCGTCGCACTCCGGACCGAGGCGGCTCGCCAGCGCGCCGAAGTCCAGCGGCGCAGCGCGGTCCGCGGACGCGCGCTGCGGAAGAACCTGCACCGCGTTGCGCCCGCAGAGCGTCGTCGACTGCGCCTCCCCGCGCCGCTCCAGGAACTCGTAGCGGCCCCGCTTGCAGCAGGTACAGTCCCCGGTCTCGCGCGCAGACTGCATGTCGATGCCCCGCACGCGGCACGCCCACCCGTCGATCGTCAGCAGTTCCCGGTTCAGCTCGTCCGTTCGGCCGATCAGGATCTTGATCGCGTGCACCGCCTGGAAGCTCGCCACGAGGTTCACGACCGCCGACAGGACGCCGGCCGTGTCACAGGTGGGGGACACCCCCGGCGGCGGGGCCTCCTCCCAGATGCAGCGCAGGCAGGGCGTCTCGCGCGGCAGAATCGGCATCACCAGCCCCTCCGCCGCCACGCACGCGCCATACACCCAGGGAACGCCGTGCTTGACCGCGACGTCGTTGATCAGGAACCGCGTCTCGAAGTTGTCCGTGCCGTCCAGGATCAGGTGCGCCCCCTCGCACAGCGCCTCCAGGTTCGACGGGTTCGCGTCCGCCACGACCGCTTCGACCCTGACCTCGGAGTTGATCCGGGCCAGCGCCCGCCGCGCCGCCTCGGCCTTCGGCAGACCGGCGGCCAGGTCGTCTTCGTCGAACAGAACTTGGCGCTGGAGGTTGTCCAGCTCCAGATAGTCGCGGTCGACGATCCGCAGGAAGCCGACCCCGCTCCGCACCAGCGTGTTGGCCAGCACGGTGCCCAGCGCGCCGCACCCGACCAGCGTCACGCGCGACCCCAGCAGCCGGCGCTGCCCGGCCGCCCCGATCGGCTTGAACAGCACCTGCCGGCTGTAGCGCGGCGGGATCACCGGCGCGGGGTCGGAATCACTCACCGGCGTAGTCTCATCCTCCCAGGCATTCGATGAACAGCCCGATGTCGCCGCCGTTCACGCTCCCGTCCGCGTTCGTGTCTCCGGTGCACGGCGAGCACGTCTGGCCGCCGCCCGAGAGCAGCGCCACGAAGTGGCTGATGTCCTGGCCGTTGACCGATCCGTCGCAGTTCGTGTCGCACGGTTCGAAGACGGACAGCACCGCCGCGTCGCTCAGGACCGATCCGCAGTCGTTATGAACCAGGACCGTGTAGCTGCCGCTGTCCGCGGGGGTGGCGGCGGCGATCGTCAGCGTGTCCGTCGTTGCGCCGTTGATATTGACGCCGTCCTTGCGCCACTGGTAGGCCAGCGGGGCGGCGCCGGCGGCGGCAACCGTGAACGCGAATCCCGTCCCGGCGCAGATCAGGCCGCCGTCGGGCTGGTCCGTGATTTCCGGGGCGAGGCCCGTTTGGCAGTCATCCGGGGTGCCGTCGTTGTTGCAGTCGGTGCTCGATCCGCTGCGGATGTCGCACGCGTCGTTGCGCCCGTTCCCGTTGCAGTCGGGGCCTTGCGGGTCCACCGGGACGATCTTGAACACTTCCCCGCCGCGGTCGCAGATGTACAGCTCTCCGAAGGCATCCTCGCCGAACGACGTGATGGAGGTGATGGTTGTGCCGCCGGGCGGGTCCAGCTCGGCCGTGCGGTCGGTGAACGCGGAGATCGTCCCGTCGTACCGGAACGACTTGATGCGGTCGCTGCAATAGTCGGCGAAGAAGTACGTCCCGACCAGGTCCGGAATCGCGCAGCCGCGGTAGACGTATCCGCCCGTGACCGAGCAACTGAACCCGTCCGAGTTGTGGTTGTACTCGTAGATCGGGCAGACCAGCAGTTGGTTGCCGCAGTCGACGTCACAGGTGCAGCCCGTCAGGCCGGTGCAGTGGTTGCCTTCCATGCAGCGCCAGCCGTAGTTCTCTCCGCCCGTGCTGGCGGCCGGCTGGAAGTTGATCTCCTCCCACGTCCCCTGCCCCACGTCCGCGATGAACAGGTCGCCCGTGGCGCGATCGAACGCCGGCCGCCAAGGGTTGCGCAGCCCGTAGGCCCAGATTTCGTCGTCGCCCGTTTCACCTACGAACGGGTTGTCGGCCGGGTTGGAGTAGTTCTTGTTGGGGTCGTCGGGGAAGTCGTCGCCGTTTACGTCAAGACGCAGCATCTTGCCCAGGAGCTGGCTGGTAATGTCCTGCGCCCGGTTGCCGGGGTCGTTCGCGCTGCCCCCGTCGCCGGTCGAGATGTAAAGGTAGCCGTCCGGCCCGAACCCCATCCAGCCGCCGTTGTGATTCGAGAACGGTTGCGCAATGGACAGCACCGCGGTCGCGCTGCCGGAGTCCGCCACGTCCGGGTCGCCCGAGACCGTGTAACGCACGATGCGCGTCGTCCCCCCCGAGTCCGTGTAGTTGATATAGAAGTACCCGTTCGATGCATAGTCGGGGTGGAACGCCAACCCCAGCAAACCCTGCTCGTCCCCGGTCGATACCCCGCTCACGGTCAGGAACGGCGTCGGAAGCAGCGCGTGATCCGGAAGGGTCACAATTCGGATTCGCGCAGTCGTGCCTGTCCCGACACGTTGCTCCACCACGAACACCCGGCCGAAATCCCCGGGGACGTGCGTGACGTACAGCGGCCGTGAAAGTCCGGTCGCTACCGTGTCGGTCGTCAGCGCAGCGTCGCCGATCGCCCCGCGAACCCCGAACAGAACCGCCCAGCCCGCAAGAGCCGTCCAGAATCGCTTCATCGGTCTTCCTCCTTGGCAGGCGGCGCCGCGGTTTCGCCCGAGTCCCAGCGCGGCCCGCGCCAGCGAACACCGAGCCTATCATACCCTGCCCCCCCCAGCGGCTGCGCTTCCAGCGCGGCCGACTTCGCCGGTCCCAGGTGTCTATCGGACGTGTCCCGCAGTCCCGGAAAAATCGCGCTGCCCGGACGCGCTCTTCACCCGACCCGGTATCATAGGCACAGGGAGTTAGCCGCCTCTGCCGGGTATTCTGCCAGCGGCGAATTCGCCACGCCATGAAGTCCATACGGAGACCGTCGATGCGGAAGGGTTGCATGTTCGCTTGGCTTCTCACGTCGGGCCTGTTCGCGACGACGTCGGCAGCGCAGAATCTCGGGGCACGACAGGCCGCAACCGTCCTCTATCAGTCGCCGCCCCAGGTCAAGGCCGACTCGCAGCGGCCCGCGCTGAGACTTGGTCTGGGCGACACTTCGGCGCCCCTCGTCGTGCTCGAGCCGCTCGACACTTCCGCGCTCCGCGCCGAGGACGCCGCGCAAACCGGCTCGTTCACCCCCACCCGGATCGGTGCGCCGCGCGAGCTTACCCTGGCGGCCGACAGCGGCACGTGGCATGACGTGGCCGGCGACGGACTGTGGCTCCTGGCCGTGCAATCGCCTGGCGCCCTGGCCGTGCAGCTTCGCCTGACGGCGCTGGACCTGCCGCCCGGAGCGCGCCTCGACCTCGTCACCGCCGACGGCACCCTGGTTCAGACCCTCCAATCGCGCGGGCATCGCCACAGTGGGACGCTCTGGACCGCCATCCTTCGCGGGGATACCGCCCGCCTCGAGCTCTTCGTCCCGGCCGCCCGCCGCGGCTGGCAGCCCGACTTCTTCATCGACGGGCTCCAGCACATCTATCGTACGCCCGGACCGGTGGCCCGCGACGGCGGCCCCGGCGCCAAGGAAGGCTCCTGCCACAACGACGTCACCTGCTCGCCCGGGTGGGCGACCGTCGCCAAGGCCGTCGGCTGGATCAACTTCATCACCGACGACGGCTTCTCGTCCGTCTGCACCGGTCAGTTGCTGGCCTCCGAGTCCGGCGACCAGACGCCCTACTTCCTCACCGCGTCCCACTGCATCCATTCCGTCGACGAAGCCGCCTCCACCACCGTCTACTGGTTCTACCAGACCTCCCAGTGCGACGGGCCGCCGCCCGATCCCTTCGGGCTGCCCTCCACTTCCGGGTCCGAGCTGCTCTACACCACCTGGACCCCGGACGACCTGCCCTTCGAACCCCCGCCTCATCCCGACGCCACGTTGCTCCTGCTCAGCGGGTCGGTCGCACCCGGCGTCGCCTTCGCGGGCTGGACCACCGCCGATACGCCCGACGGCACCGACGTGGTCGGCATCCACCACCCGGACGGCGCGTTCAAGCGCATCAGCTTCGCGAAGAAGACCGGCAATATCCCCGGTAACCTCCTGGTCCTCTGGAGCGACGGCGTCGTCGAGGGCGGTTCCAGCGGATCCGGGCTCTTCCTCGCCTCCAGCCAGTTGCTCATCGGCCAGCTCTGGGGTGGCGCCTCCACCTGCTCCGGACCCTTCGGGCCCGACTACTACGGCGACTTCCGCGACACCTTCCTCGGCATCGCCGATTTCATCGCCACAGGCTCCGACGACCCGCTCGATCCCAATGACACCTGCACCGAACCCGCCGACGTCGCCGAGGCACGCTACACCGACCTGATCGTCAAGAACACCGCCGAGGACTGGTACTCCATCGAAGTGCCCGCCGGAAGCGGCGTCGGCGTCGCCGTCGAGCACTCCAACGCAAACGGCGACATCGATCTCCAGTTGCTCAGTGCCTGCGGTCAGCCCCCCCTCGATACGGCCCGCACTTCCGAGGACATCGAGACCGTCGCCTGGACCAACACCGGCGACGCTACCTCGGTCCTGCTGCGCGTCTATCTCGCCCAGGGCACGCGCAATCGCTATGACATGACCGTCACGCTTTGTGACAGCGACGCGCCGCCTTCCGGCGTCAACGCCACCGACAGCACGCTCTGCGAGGGCGTCAGCCTCACCTGGGACACCGATCCGCTCCACGTCAACTACGACATCTGGCGCAGCGCCTCCGCCGACAGCGCCGCGGCCACCCTCATCAAGACCGTCAAGACTCCGCCCTATGTCGACGGTGCCGCCGATCCCGGCACGCTCTACTACTACTGGGTCCGCTGGAACAACGGCTGCGGCAGCAGCGCCTTCGGCGAGCCCACCCCCGGTCGCCGCGGTGCGCCGCCGCCCCCGGCCCAGAACGTCGCCGCAACCGATGGCGCTACCTGCGCCAACGTCTCCGTGACCTGGACCGCCGTCAGCGGCGCGACCAGCTATGACATTCTCCGCAACACCACCGACAACGGCTCGACCGCGAGCAAGGTGGCCTCCACCCCCGTCAGCCCCTACGTCGATTCCAGCGCCGTCGCCGGCGCCCGCTACTACTATTGGGTCCGCGCAAGCAACGCCTGCGGAGCCGGCACGCTCAGCGAGCCCGACAGCGGATTCCGCCTGCGGCCCCCCTCGCCCCCCAGCTCCGTCTCCGCGACCACGCAGGTCCCCTGCGACCACGTGGCGCTCTCGTGGAGCGCGGTCTCCGACGCCTCGGATTATGAAGTGCTTCGCAGTGAAACGGCCTCCAGTGCCAACGCGATCTCCCTGGGCGTTACCGGCGAGACCGGCCTGGCCGACGCCGACAACGACCCGGGTCGTACGTACTACTACTGGATCCGTGCCCGCAACGCTTGCGGCGTCAGCACGCTGAGCCTGTCCACGGCCGGCGGCCGTGCCGGTCCGCCTTCCGCCGCGAGCGACTTCAGCGTCTCGGACGGGACGCTGACCGACCGCGTACAGATCTCCTGGAACGCGGTGCGCGGGGCCACCCAGTACGCCATCCTGCGCAGCACCAGCAGCGACTCGTCCACCGCCGTCGAGGTCGGGCGCACCACCGGCACCGTGTTCGACGACCGCGACGTCGCCGAGGGCGCGGCGTACTACTACTGGCTCCAGGCCCGGTCCGAGTGCGCCGGGAGCCCGTTGGGCGCTCCCAAAGTGGGGCGCCTGCTGTCCAAGAGCGCCGCCGCGGACGCCGCCTCGCGCGTGACGACGGACACGTCCACCGACACCGACACTTCGACCACCGCCCCTTGCGGACTGGGTTCGATCTTCGGGCTGTCGGCGTCGCTCGTCGGACTCTCCGCCGCGCGCCGGCGGCATCGCTGACGCGAAACCGGTTGTGACCCTCGCGGGCGGACGCGCGGCGCGTCCGCCCGTTTCATGCGCAGACCGCACGCACCTGCCCGGTCCCGTCCGGCAGCGTCGCAACCTCGAAGCGCACGTCCAGGAAGCGCGCGATCACCTCCGCGTTGGTTCGCGTGTGCGCGGTGATCTCGCTGGTCCGCAATGCCCCCCCGCCCGCCAGCGCCAGCGGAAGCAGCAACTGGTCCGCCAGGTGCGGACCGACCGCCGCACCGGAGTCGATGAAACGCCGGGCCTGATCCACCGCCGCGCGCGCCACCGCTTCGGCCGGCACGCCACGCTGTCCGAACCCGGTCATGACCTCCGTGATCCGCTCGAACTCGCATTCGATCGTCAGCACGTTGCCCGGGCCACGCGGCTGCTCGACGCGGATGATCCGGCCGGGCGAGTCCGGACCGAACGCCGCGTGAAACACGGCCAGTTCGCGCTCCGCGATCGTCGGCGAAAGCGCGGAGACCACCGCCTGCGCCCGCACCTGCCGCAGCTCGCCCCGCTCCAGCCATTCCGCCTGCGCGAGCCGCCGCACCGGTTCGATCGTCACGGTCAGCTCGCCCCCGCCGGCCGGGTAGAACCCGTGCCGGACCAGAGTCGCCTCGCCGCGCGGCCCCGTGCGCGCTATCTGCGGCAGGAACGCTCGCGCCAGGAATTCGAACGGCGGCGCGTGCGGATTGTGCGTGCCGCCCGTGACGTGCAGCGTGCTGGGTCCACCGGCCGTCAGCAGCGCCGGCAGCACCGTCTGCACCACCAGCGTGGCGCTGCCGGCACTTTCGACGCGGAAGTCGTAGTCGCCTGCGCTCACGCCCTGCGGCTCGAACTCCAGCCGCGCCGAGCCCAGGTCGGCGCCGCGCACGACGGCGCGCCCCACCCGCGCCGCAGCCTGCACCGCGGCCAGGTGCTGCCGCATCAGGCCAGACTTTGGCCGCCCGGCGCGGATGCGATCGATTCGAAGCGCGCGCCCCGTGATGAGCGCCAGCGCCAGGCTCGTCCGCAGAATCTGCCCGCCGCCCTCACCCTGCGAGCCGTCGATGGTCAGCATGCGGCTCCCCGCACGGTCAGTTGCGCCGTTCCCGAAACCGGACCCGGATCGTCCGCCAGGTGACAGGCCGCCTCGTGGCCGTTGCCCGCGCCCAGCGGTACGCGCAGCACCGGCCGTTCCGCCGCGCACCGCGGCACCGCAACCGGGCAACGCGGATGGAACGCGCAGCCCGGCGGCGGATCGATCGCGCTGGGCGGATCGGCTTCCGGCGACCGCCGCGCCGCCGGCGCCCGCCCCGGCTCAATCACCGACGCCAGCAGCATCCGCGTATACGGGTGGCGCGGCTGGCGCAGCACCCGTTCACACGGCCCGAACTCGACCACGCGCCCCAGGTACATCACCGCCACGTCGTCGCACAGCGTGCGCACCACGGCAAGGTTGTGCGCGATGAACAGGTACGCCAGACCCAGCGCTGCGCGCAGGTCCGCCAGGAGGTTCAGCACCTGCGCCTGTACCGACACGTCCAGCGCGGAGACGGGTTCGTCGCACACGATCAGCCGCGGCGAAAGCGCCAGGGCCCGCGCGATGCCGATCCGCTGCCGTTGCCCGCCCGAGAACTCGTGCGGATAACGGTCCAGCGCGTCCGGGCCCAGGCCCACGCGCCCCAGCGCGGTCGCGACCTGCTCGCGCCGCTGCCGCCGGTCGCGGGCCAGCCCGTGCACCGCCAGCGCTTCGCCCACCAGCGTCTCGACCCGCTGCCGCGGATTCAGGCTCCCGTCAGGGTCCTGGAAGATCATCTGCACCCCGCGGCGGAACCGCCGCAGCCCCGCCCCGTGCAGCGACGCCACGTCCCGCCCCTCGAAGCGCACCGTCCCCGACGTGGGCGGGGTCAGTCGCACCACGGCCCGCGCCAGCGTGCTCTTGCCGCACCCGCTCTCGCCCACCAGCCCCAGCGCTCCGCCCGCCGGAACCGTGAAGGTCACGCCATCCACCGCGCGAACCACGCGCCGCCCGACCCGCGCCCACCCGCCGCCGAACCGGTAGTGCACGCACAGGTCGCGCACCTCCAGGAGCGCCGACCGCGCGGCGCCGGCAGGACCGCTCGTCGGCATCGACCGATCCGTCATCGCGGCCATTCTACCTCGACCCTTCGATTACCATTCGCCGCGCATGATCATCGACGTGCATGCCCACTTCACGCTGACCGCCTGCCCGCCCGTCTCCGGCCCGCGCTTCTCGTTCGAGCCCCCGGACGCGTGCGACTCCTTCGTCTCCCCGCGCGCCGCGCGGCGTCTCGTGTGGCGCCTGGCCGCGCGGATGATGGGCATCCGCGGTCGGCCCGAGCCCGGCGCCGAACTCGACGCGCAGCTCTGGCGCTACTACGGCGCCCAGCTCGGGCTGCACGCCGACATGCTGGACGACCGCCCGCGTGCTTCCTCCCCGGCGACGCCCCGCGGTGCCACACCGGAGCGGCAGGTCGACAAGACCGTCCTGCTGGCCTTCGACGCCTACCACGACGACCGCGGACGCCGCCTGCCGCAGCCCCTGCACGCGCGCGACCTCGGCAGCGACATCTTCACCTCCAACTCGCTCGTCCGGCGCATCTGCCAGCGCGGCGGCGGGCGGTTCCTGTTTGGCGCCTCGGTGCACCCCTATCGCCCGGGGGCGGTCGCCGCGATCGACGAAGTGTTCGCCGCCGGCGCGTGCCTGCTGAAGTGGATCCCGCTGCACCAGAACATCGACATCGCCGATCCGCGCACCGTCGCCGTCCTGCGCCGCTGCGCCGAGCTCCGTCTGCCGCTGCTGTTGCACTACAACGAGGAGTTCACGCTCACGACGAATCATCGCGAATACCAGGACGTGTCGGCCGTGCTGGACCTGTTGCGGCGCCTGCACGCGCGCGGGCAGATGCCGCCCACCATCCTGGCGCACGTCGCCACTCCGGTCACCGTCTTCGGCTCGCGCACCGATCACGAACGCGTCGTCGACGCGCTGCTCGACGACTTCGAGACCGCACCGCTTTTCGCTGACATCTCCGCGCTGACCACCTGGGGCAAGCTGCGATACCTCTGGCGACTCGCGAACCGCCAGGAGCTTCACGCGCGGCTGCTGTTCGGCTCCGACTTCCCCGTTCCGGTCGCCATGCCGCGCCTGCGCCGCTGGCTGGGACGCGAGTACCCCCGCGTCGCCGCTGCGCCCGACCCCGAGCGCATGCTGGCGATCTTCCGCCGCGCCGGCTTCAACGAGATCGTCTTCCACCGTGCCAGCCAGTTGCTGCCGCACGTCTCGCACTTCGATGCGCCGCCGACCGCCCCGGGTTGATCTCGCCTCGAGCTGCGCCGCGTCCACCCCTCAACCGCTTCGCGCCGCGATCCGCCTCAGCCGCGCCACGTTGACGGTGTCCCACTCCTTGCCGTTCGCCGCCGCACCTTTGGGCGTTTCGAGGATCATCGGCACCCCGTCAAAACGCGCGTCGCGCAGCACGTTGGCGAAGCCCGCGTCGCCGATCTCGCCCAGTCCGACGTGCTCGTGCCGGTCGACGCGCGACCCAAGCTCACGCTTGCTGTCGTTCATGTGCCAGCACGCGATCCGCGCCAGCCCGACGCAGCGCTCGGCCTCCGACATCATCGCCGCGTACCTCGCTTCGTCCCGAATGTCGTAACCGGCCGCGAAGACGTGGCACGTGTCCACGCACACGCCCACGCGCCGCGGCTCCTGGACCCCCGCCAGGATCTGCCCCAGCTCGCCGAACGTCCGCCCCAGCGCCGAGCCCTGCCCCGCCGTCGTCTCCAGCAGCGGCTTGCAGCGCAGCGCCGGGTCCTCATCGAAGATGCGGTTCAGCGCCGCCGCCACGCGCGCCAGCGCCGCGTCGACCGACCCCGCGCCAGCCGCCCCGGGGTGCACCACCAGCCCCGCGATGCCCAGCCGATCACAACGCCGCAGTTCGTCCGCGAACGCCTCCCGGCTCTTGTTCCACAGGACGTCGTCGCACGACCCGAGGTTGATCAGGTACGTCGCGTGCGCTACCGGCGGTCCGAACCCCGGCGTCGCTGACAGCGCGTGCCAGCGCTCCACGTCCTCAGGTTGCAACGGAGCCGCACGCCACTGCCGCTGGTTCTTCACGAACACCTGAACCGTGTCGAACCGCAGACGCAGCGCCTCCTCGATCGCGTGCTGCACCCCACCCGCGATCGACAGGTGCGAACCGAAGCGATGCCGCCCCACACGAGCCGCCGCAGGTTTCCGCGGGGATGCCATGCCGAAGTGTAGCCGCCCGCTCCCCTTCCTTGCACGCAGCGCCCGCGTGCCGTATACCCCGTCGCAAGTGGGTCGAAGCACTGCCGGGTCGCAATCATGCCGTCCGCCGCCCGCCCGTCGCTTCGCCAGGGCCCCCATGTGACACTCCCCGCCGGCCATCGCCAGGACCGCGTCACCTTCCTCGCCGTGGCCGTCTTGGTGCTCTGCGCCGCGCTGTGGAGCCTCAACGGCCCGCTCATCAAGCACCTCGGCGCCGCCGGAATCTCCGGTCCGGCCATCGCCTCCTACCGCTCGCTCCTGGGCGGTCTGTTCCTCCTCCCGTTCGCGCTGCGCCACCGCCGGACGCTGCGCCGGGCGCCCACCGTGTGGCTGGCGGCCGCGGTCGCCATGTTCGCCTTGCTGTCCGTCACGTTCGTCACCGCCACCACCATCACGCAGGCCGCCAACGCGATCGTGCTGCAATACACCTCGCCGCTCTGGGTGTTCGCCCTGTCACCGCTCATCCTGCACGATCGGCCCCGCTGGTCCGAGGTCGGCGTGCTCGCGCTGGCCCTGCTGGGCGTGGGCGTGATCTTCTTCGGCCAGCCGCCGGGGAATGCGGCCGGACTCGCGATCGCGCTCGTCAGCGGTTTCGGATATGGCGCGCTTACCGTGGTGCTGCGGCGCGTCCGCGACGCGCACCCGCTGCCCGTCGCGGCGATGAACTGCCTGTGCTCCGGCGCCCTGCTGCTGCCGATCGCGGCGCTGGCCGGACCCCTCGCCGCGCCGCGGGATGAGTGGGGCTGGCTCGCTTTCATGGGCGTGGTGCAGTTCGGCGCGCCCTACGCGCTGTTCTCCTGGGCGCTGCGCCACGTCCGCGCCCATCACGCCTCGCTCATCGTCCTGCTCGAAACCGTGCTGAATCCCGTCTGGACCTGGCTGCTCATCGGGGAGGCGATCCCGCGCGCCACGCTGCTGGGCGGACCGCTGATCCTGGTCAGCGTGGCCGCCTGGACCGTCCTGCACGCACGCAGCGGACGCGCGCCTCCCTAGCGCCGCACTACGGCCCGCCGCCTTCGCCGGAGGAGTCCTCGCGCGGCTCGTCGACGCGCTCGCCGCCGGCACGCGGCTCGCCGCCTTCGTCCTTCTCCGACACCATTTTGGCCACGGCGACCACCCGGTCCTCGTCCGCGACGCGGATCAGCCGCACCCCCTGCGTCGCGCGACCGATCTCGCGCAGCTCCCTCAGCTCCATCCGCAGCAGTGTGCCCTTCGACGTAATCAGCATCAACTGGTCGTCATCCGTGACGGCCCGCAACGCCACCACCTGCCCGTTCCGCTCGGTCACACGCACGTTGATTACCCCCTTGCCCCCGCGGTGCGTCAGGCGGTACTCCCCCACGTCCGTACGCTTCCCGAAGCCGTTCTCGCACACCGTCACAATGCTCACCCCGACCCGCGCGGCCGATGCCGTGTCCGGCTCCGCCTCGACCCCTGCCTCCGACGCCCCGTCGGGCTCCGCGCCCACGTCGGGCTCCGCCCCGTCCGCATCCCCGACCTGGTGGACGCGTGACGCGTCCCCGCCGGACGCGTCCTCGGCGGACAGCCGTTCGCGCGGCACCACGACCAGGTCGACCGCCCGGTCGTCATCGGCCAGCGTGATGCCTTTCACGCCGCGGGCGCTGCGCCCCATCGGACGCACGTCGCTCTCGCGAAAGCGGCACGCCATGCCGCGCCGCGTGCCGATCACTACCTGGTCCTCGCCGCCCGTCAGCGCCACCCCGATCAACGAATCGTCCGCGTCCAGCGTCAGCGCGATGATCCCGCTCGGCCGCGGGTGCGCGAACGCCGTCAGCGGCGTCTTCTTCACCACGCCCTTCTCCGTCGCGAAAAAGACGAAGTTCTCCTCGAACTTCGCCACCGGCAGAACCGCCATGTGCCGTTCGTTGGCCTGCATGGTCAGGACGTTCGGCAGCGACCGCCCGCGGCTGGTGCGCGACATGCTCGGGATGTCGTACACGCGCAGCCAGTACACTCGCCCGCGATTCGTGAAGAACAGCAGGTAGTCGTGCGTCGACGCCACGAACAGGTGCTCGATGAAGTCGCCCTCCTTGCTGTCGGTCCCCTTCACGCCCTTGCCCCCGCGACCCTGGGCGCGATACGTGTCCAGCGGTACTCGCTTGATGTAGCCCTCGTGCGAGATCGACACGATCACCCGCTCCAGCTGGATGAGCTGCTCCATCTGGAGCTCGCCCACCGGCGGCGCGATCGTCGTCCGCCGCGGCTCGCCCAGCTTCGTCCGCAGTTCCTCCATGTCCTCAACGATGATGTTCAGCACCCGCCGCTCATCCGCCAGGATCATCTCGTACCCGCCGATCTCCTCCACCAGCTTCCCGTATTCCACCGCGAGCTGCTCGATCTCCAGCCCCGTCAACCGCCGCAGCGGCATCGACAGGATCGCGTCCGCCTGCGCTCGGCTCAGGTGCCGGCCTGCCCCCGTCGCCGCCGCCACGAACGCCTCCGGCAGCAGCCGAACCACCGTCGCCTTCTCCTCCAGTCGCAGCGGCCTGCCCATCAACGCCGCCCGCGCCGCGTCCGCGTCCGCCGACGCCCGAATCAGCCGGATGATCTCGTCGATGTCCGCCACCGCCAGGATCAGTCCCTCCAGGATGTGCGCCCGCTGCCGCGCCTTGCGCAGCAGGAACATCGTGCGGCGGCGGATCACCTCCACCCGGTGCCGGATGAAGTGCTGGATCAGCTCCTTGAGCGACAGCGTCTGCGGCACGCGGTTGACCAGCGCGATTTGAAGCGCGTTGACCGACATCTGCATCGGCGTGTACTGCCAGAGCTGGTTCATCACCACGTGGACGTTGCCGTCCTTCTTGAGCGTGATGACCACGCGAATGGTCGCGTCGCGCCCCGACTCGTCGCGAACGTCCTCCACGCCCTTGAGCGTCCCGTTCTCGACCGCCTCCATGATCCGTTCCTTGACGGTCGGAAGCAGGATTCCGTACGGAATCTGGTCGATCACGATCAGCGGCTTGCCCGACTTGGTCTCCTCCACGTGCATCACGCCGCGCACCGTCAGCGATCCGTGCCCCGTGGCATACGCGTCCCGGACCCCCTGCGTGCCGCAGATCACGCCCCCGGTGGGAAAGTCCGGGCCCGGCACGATCCGCATCAGCTCCTCCACCGTCAGGTCCGGGTTGTCGATGACCGCGGTCACCGCGCGGCAGATCTCCGCCAGGTTGTGCGGGAGCAGGCGCGTGGCCATCCCGACCGCGATCCCCTCGCTGCCGTTGACCAGCAGGTTGGGAAACTTGCTGGGAAGTACGACCGGTTCCTGCCGCGTTCCGTCGTAGTTGTCCTCGAAGTTGACCGTGTCCTTGTCGAGATCGTCCAGCATCAGCTCGGCGGCGAGCGTGAGCCGCGCCTCCGTGTAGCGCATCGCCGCCGGCGGATCGCCGTCGATGCTCCCGAAATTGCCCTGCGGGTCGATCAGCAGGTGGCGCATCGCCCATTCCTGACCCATCCGCACCAGGGTGGGATAGATCACGCCCTCCCCGTGCGGGTGGTAATTGCCGCTGGTGTCGCCCGCGATCTTGGCACACTTGCGGTGCTTGGCGCGCGGGCCCAGGTTCAGGTCATTCATCGCCACCAGGATCCGCCGCTGCGACGGCTTCAGGCCGTCACGCACGTCTGGCAGCGCCCGGGCCATGATGACGCTCATGGCATAGGTCAGATAGGACTCGCGCATTTCGTCCGAAATCGCGCGCGGAATCTCGTTCGGGGATGCAACAGGCTGGTTCATCGGGTCGCTTTCACTCACTGCGGGCGTTCAGGTCGGCACCCATCTGCGGGCCGGCCCGCATTCTACGCGAACCGGTCGCGGGTCGCCCGCTGCCGCGACACTGCGCTCCGCGAGAGATTTCTCAGTTTCGACCGATCCGGATTGACTTGTCGCGGCCAGGTGCCTATTATGAAACCTTCGGCGCGGAGTCCGCGCAGCAAGGTTCCAGGAGAGGTCAGATGCAACGTCGCGCTTTTGCAGCGCTCGCGGCATGGTTCGCCGGCGCAGCAGCCACGTCCAGCCTCGCCGATCTCATCTCGCATTCCGGTTCGGTCTCGTTCTCCAGCGATGCCGAGCCGAATCAGACCGTGACCCTCCCATCCTTCGACACGCAGGGCGGCACATTGACGCTGACCGGCGTCACGGTCGACGTTTCTCATTCGGGGTCCGCGGATGCCGCCGGCGACAATGACGATCCGTTCAAAACGACCACCGTCCGCGCCCGCATCATCCGCACCCTCACCGCCAGCGGCCCGGGCGTCGGGGCGTTCGGCACCAAGACGATCACCAGCGCCGATCAGTTCCTCGAAGTAGACGACGGCGATCTGACCAACTTTGACCCGAGCCCGCCGGACGGAATCGCCTTCGGAGTGCTTTCCTACGCCGACGAATCCGCCGGGTCGTTCTCGCCGGCGACCGGCCTGTACGCCACTCCAGGCCCGGGTACGGTCGATTTCGAGGTCTCCCCTGTCCTTATGGTCAACGACCAGCAGTTTATCGGTCCAGCGCCCGACGCGTGGCAGCTCGAAGTCGAGAACCCGGACCTGACGGTCAAGGTGAAGGTCACCTACGAGTACACGCCCGAACCGGCGTCGCTATCCCTCATGGCGCTGGCTGCCCTGGCGCTTGGACCCCGTCGGCGTTCCTAGCGGCTTCACTCCCGTTCCGATGCTACTTGGTCCAGCCCGAGCCGCGGAACCCGCCCGCGATCCGGCGCCGCCATTCCCACCCGCGAGCCAGACTGGATCGCCCTATCCCCGCGGCGGGTACAAGCCGCCGGATCCGCTCCCAACGCGCGTGGCCACGCTGGCCATCTCGGTGGCGCTGTTCGGCACCCCGTTCGGCGCCTTTGCGGCCGGCGTGATTTTCGTCGACGCCGCGGCCACCGGGGCCGCCGACGGCTCGTCCTGGAGCAACGCGTTCCCGGACCTGGCGGACGCCCTGGCCGCGGCTTCCTACGGTGACGAAGTACGCGTGGCGGGCGGCACTTATCGGCCCGATCGCGGTCTGGGTGACCGCGGCGCGTCCTTCGTGCTGCCGAACGGGGTTCGCGTCCTCGGCGGCTACGCCGGCAGCGGCGGATCGAATCCAGACGCGCGCGATCCCGTCCAATTCGAGTCGATTCTGAGCGGCGACATCGGCCAACCGCTCAGCTCGTTCGACAACTCGTATCACGTCGTGCGCGGTGACCCCGGGCTGGACGCTTCGACGCTTCTGGACGGGTTTTCGATCATCGACGGATCGGCGGACGGGTCGTATCCCGACGATGCCGGCGCCGGCATTCGTCTTCAGGACGCGGCGCTCACCGTCCGCGCCTGCCGTTTCACGACTCACTCGGGACTGGACGGCGGAGCCGCGGCGGTCGTCGGCGGGTCGCCGACGTTCGACCGATGTACCTTCGTCGCGAACCTGTCCGAGGGCAACGGCGGGGGTGTGGCGGCGTCCAGCGCGACGGTCAAGCTGCTCGCGTGCGTCTTCAGCGGCAACTACGCCGGCATCGGTGGCGGGGGGTTCTCGGCCTATTCGTCCACCCTCGACGTCCTGGACTGCACGGTGCGCGACAACGCCGCGCTCGTCTTCGGCGGAGGCGCGTACACCTACGGCTGCGCGCTCGCGTGCCAACGGAGCACGTTCGAGTCGAACGTCGCGGCCAACGACTTCCCCGCCAACCACGACGGCGGTGGCGGACTCTACTGCGACGGGGGGACGACGCTGGTTCGCGATGGGTCTTTCCTGTCGAATCTCACCACCGATGGCGGTGGGGGACTCCTGCTTCGTGGCGGTGCGCCCACGCTCGTCAACGTGCTGATCGCAGAGAATACGGCGGCCTACAACGGCGGCGGACTGCACGCCGTCGCCGATCCGGCGCTGCGCCTGGTCAATACGTGCGCCGTCGGAAACGTGTCGTGGAACGACGGCGGGGGCCTGAGCCTTTCGGGCGGAACTCCGGCGCTGCTCAACTGCACGCTGGTCTTCAATCGCGTCCTGGGTTTCGGAGCGGGCGGCGGAATCTACGCGTCGGATGCGAACCTGCTCGTGCGAAACGGCATCCTGTGGAACAACCGCAACGCACAGGGCGCCGGTCAGTCGGCGCAGCTTGCACGACAGGGCGGCTCGCTCGACATCCGCTACGCCTGCGTGCAGGGATGGGACGGCTCCTGGGGCGGGGAGGGCAACTGGGGCAGCGACCCGCGCTTCATCGATTCCCTTGGGCCGGACGGCATCCCGGGCACGCGCGACGACAACCTCCGGCTGGACGCGGATTCTCCCTGCGGGAACGCCGCCGCCAACGCCCTGCTGCCCGCGGACGAGTGGGACCTGGACGGGGACGGAGACGTCACCGAGCCGCTGCCCTACGACCTCGACGACCGGCGGCGCATCCGCGGCGGCACGGTGGACATGGGCGCGTTCGAGACGGTTCCGCCGCCGCCCCCGATCCAGCCGGGCGATCTCAACTGCGACGGAACGCTCAATGGTTTCGACATCACGCCGTTCGTTCTGGCGCTCTCGTCGCCGCCGGCGTATCAGCAGGCGTACCCGGCGTGCTCGATCGTCTACGCCGACATCAACGGCGACGGCTCGGTGAACGGATTCGACGTCGAGCCGTTCGTCGCGCTTCTGGTCCCGTAGCGCTCGCGCAGCGCTGACGATGCGGTTGATCTCCGCGACTCGTCGTGGGTAGCATGAAGGCGCATGTCAGGTTCGCGGAAGTGGCCGCCGTCCCACGTGGAAGCGCTGGCAGGTGGAATCCTGAGAGCGTGGCTGGCGCTGTCGCCGCTCGCGATCGGGTTCGCCGAGGACTACCTGTTCTGGACCGATCCCGGGATGCGGCGGATCGAGCGCGCGACGAGATGCTGGAGCCGCGCCACGTCGCGCTGGCGCTGGCCAGCGATGCGTGCGAACCCTGCGACACGAACTGCGACGGGTCACTCAATGGATTCGACGCGCAGCCATTCCGCGAGCTGCTGGCCGGGGGCGCCGGGCCGTGCGCCCCGTGCGCCGGCGACGTGAACCAGGACGGCTCGATCAACGGGCTGGACATCGCCGGGTTCGTGGATTGCCTGCAACCCTGAGCGTACCATTCCGCGCGTCATGCCAGGTACCGACGGCGGCGACGCGAGCGGAGTCCTGCGACGGCTGATCGCGGGCCAGTGCCTGTCCCACGCGGAGGCCCGCCGCCTGTTCGACGATGTAATGGACGGCCGCGTCAGCCCGCCGCTGCTGGCGGCGGTGGTTACCGCCATCGCCGTCCGCGGGGAGAGCGTGGACGAGCTGGTCGCCGCGGCGGAGGCGATGCGTCACCGAGCGACGCGCGTCGCCTGCGATGATCCGGGTGCGATCGACACCTGCGGGACCGGCGGCGACGGCAAGCCCACGTTCAACGTCTCGACCGCCGTTGCCATTGTCGCCGCCGCAGCCGGCGCCACGGTGGCCAAGCACGGCAATCGCAGCGCCGCCCGGCCCAGCGGGTCGGCCGAAGCGCTGGCGGCCCTGGGCGTCCGGGTCGAGGCCGACGTCCCCACGCTCGAACGCTGTCTGCGCGAGTGTCGCGTCGCCTTCCTCTTCGCTCCCGCGCTCCAACCCGCCATGCGGCACGCCGCCGAAGTGCGCCGCGCGCTGGGCGTGCGCACCATCTTCAACCTGCTCGGACCGCTGACCAACCCGGCCGGCGTGCGGCGGCAGTTCATGGGCGTCAGCCGCGCCGAACACGTCGCGCTGATGCTCCAGTCCCTGCGCCGCCTCGGGGCCGAGCGGGCGATGGTCGTTCACGGGCGCGAGGGACTGTGTGACCTCAGCATCGCCGGACCGAGCCTGGTCGGCACCTGGGACGGACTCCGCGAGCGCCTCGAAGAAGTGGATGTTCGCGCCGTCGGCGTCCCCGCCGCCCCGATCGAATCCTGCTACGTCGGGAGCCCGCGCGAGAGCGCCGCATGGATCGAGCGGGTGCTCGACGGGCAGAGCGGCGCGCCGCGCGACATGGTCGTCTTCAACACCGCCGGCGCCCTATGGGCCGCTGGACTTGCCGCCGACTGGACCGACGGCGCCGCCCGCGCCGTCGTCGCGATCGACTCCGGCGCGGCGCGCGCCCGGCTGGAGCACTGGCGCCGCGTCAGCCACGGCGAGCGTGCCTGATCGCGGCGCGGCGCCGCGACCGGCCACCCGCCCGCTTCGGAACCCGGATCGAGCGTCAGGCCCCCGTCGACGATCAGGCTGATGCCGCGCTCGGCCTGCGGATTGGGCCGGGACCGATGCTGTTCGCCGGACGCGGAACGGCGCCACCTCCCGCGATGCCCGGCATCATCACGCAGACCGCGCGCGACGATGACGCCGCCGCGCGCGGCCTGTCGTGTCGTGGACCTGCGCTACCCGCTGGTGCGCGACGGGCGCGGCGGACGCACCTGCGGCGGCGTCTCGGAGAGCGGCGTCGTCGCGCCGTCCGACTCGTGCGACGCGGTCAGCGCCTGGAGAATCTGGTCGCCCACCTGCTGCATGCCCGATGGCGTGTAGGGCAGCATGATGATGGTCGCCTTGGCGTGCGACCCGACCGCCGTCACCGTGTCGTAGTGCTGCGTCAGCAGCACCATCTTGGTCGCCTCCTCGGGCGAGATGCCGGCTTCGGCGCAGGCCGACACCGACTCTTTCAGCCCGTTGGCGATCGCCAGCCGCTGCCGCGCGATGCCGACTCCCTGGAGCTCCTTGGCCCGCGCTTCCGCCTCGGCCTCGGCGATGACGCGGATCTTGCGCGCCTCGGCTTCGTTCTTGGCCGCCTCCTTCAGCCGCGCGCTGGCGTTGACCTTGTTCATCGCCTCCTTGACCTGCGGGTCGGGCTGGATGTCGTTCACCAGCGCCTGGAGGATCGTGTAGCCGAACTGCCGCATGATGTCGCACAGGCGGTCCTTGACCGCCAGCGCGATCTTCTCTTTCTCGGAGAACACGTGATCGACCGGCATCTCGGGCACCAGCGCCCGAACCGTGTCGAACACGTAGGAGCTGATCTGCTGGTGCGGGTTGGTCAGCTTGTAGAACGCGGCCATCACCGCGTCGTCGTTGTCCTCGACGTAGAACTGCACCGCGATCAGCAGGTCGACGAACACGTCGTCGCGGGTCTTGGACTCGACCTTGATCTCCAGCTCGCGCACGCGGTGGGTGACGCGCCCGGCCACCTTGTCAATGAACGGCGCCTTGAAGTTCAGCCCCGGGCCCGCCACCCGCTGAAAGCGACCGAAACGCTCCACCACCGCCCGCGTCTGCTGCTCCACCACGAAGAACCCGCTCAGCAGCACGAGCAGGCCGAAGACTACAACCGCTCCGAAGATGATCATCGGTCCCATCGGACGTTCTCCTCTGGTTGGCTGTATTCCGCATCCTTCAGCGCTACACGCACGCGCTGGACACCTTCCGGCATCCGCCACGACGCCAGCTCGATCTGAACCGGCACGCCGCGCGGCAGTTCCGCCGTTTCGCAGACGTCCTCCCACGCACCGTCCCCCGCCGCGTCCGAGATGCGCAGCTCCACCCGGCACAGCGGGTAGCCCGCGTTGAACAGCGTCAGTCCGATATTCTCCGCGGGCGACAACCGCTCGCCACCCCACGCGGACGATTGCGCATAATAAAGATCGGCCGCGCCGCTCACCCGCTCATACCCCGCGGGCGCCGCAAGCGGTTCCGGGTGACGTGTCCGCCCGGGACGGCACGTGCCGTCCACTCCGGATGCGAGCGACAGCCCGCACCCGGCGCAGAAACGGGCTTCGCCCCGGTTTCGCCGTCGGCACCGCGGGCAGGGGTCGATGCGCGTCACGGGCTCCTCCGGCCGACGTGCGCGGTCCTCACGCACGCTTGCCGTAAGAAGTCTAACTTGGGATTGGTCTCCGGCCAGTAAAACCCGCGGCCGAGTTCGTAATCAGGTCGGGCGCGCCGGTGGGGGGAGCGCGCGGCGCAAGACCGGGCCGTGGGTGGCCCCGCGCATGGCAACCGGGACCGGGCCCGCCCCGGCTTACTGCTTCACTTCGAACTCGGCGTCGATGACGTCGTCGTCCTTGCCCTTTCCCGCCGCGCTCCCTGGTGGCGGCGCGCCGCCGGCCGGCTCGCCGGGACGCGCGGCACCGGGCCCGGCGCCCGCCGGGCTGCCGGCGGACTTGTACATCTCCTCCGCCATGCGGTGTGCGACCGCATTCAGGGCGTCGATCGCTTTCTCGATGGTGGTGGGATCGTCGCCCTTCTGGGCATCCTTGAGCCGGTTCACGGCGCTTTCGATCTCGCCGCGCGTGCCTGCGCTGACCTTGTCGCCGTATTCCTTGAGCTGCTTTTCGGTGTTGTAGGCCAGCGCGTCGGCCTGGTTTTTCAGGTCGACGAGTCTGCGCCGCTTCTGGTCCTCGCCCGCGTGCGCCTCGGCCTCCTTTTTCATCTTCTCGACTTCTTCCTTGCTGAGGCCCGACGAGGCCTTGATGACGATGGACTGCTCCTTGCCGGTGCCGAGGTCCTTGGCCGAGACGTTCAGAATGCCGTTGGCGTCGATGTCGAACGTGACCTCGATCTTGGGCACCCCGCGCGGCGCCGGCGGGATTCCGGCGAGCTGGAACCGTCCCAGCGTGCGGTTGTCGGCGGCGAACTGCCGCTCACCCTGGAGCACGTGAATGTCGACTGCGGGCTGGCTGTCGGACGCCGTCGAGAACACTTCCTTCTTGCTGGTGGGAATGGTCGTGTTGCGCTGGATCAGCACCGTCATCACACCGCCCAGCGTCTCCACGCCCAGCGACAGCGGCGTCACGTCCAGCAGCACGATGTCGGTCTTGTCGCCCGACAGCACCGCGCCCTGGATCGCCGCTCCGATCGCGACCACCTCGTCGGGGTTCAGACTTCGGTTGGGCTCCTTGCCAAAGATCTCCTTGGCCAGGCGCTGCACCATCGGCACGCGCGTCGATCCGCCCACCAGCAGCACCTCGTCGACCTCGCCCGGCGAGAGCTTGGCGTCCTTGAGCGCCTGTAGGACCGGCTTGCGGCAGCGCTCCACCAGCGGCTCGACCAACTGCTCGAACTTCGCCCGCGTCAGCGTCAGTTGCAGGTGCTTGGGACCGCCCGCGTCGGCCGTGATGTAGGGCAGGTTGATGGTCGTCTCCATCGTGCCCGAGAGCTCGCACTTGGCCCGCTCGGCGGCCTCCTTGAGCCGCTGGAGCGCCATCACGTCCTTCCGCAGGTCGACGCCCTCCTTCTTGCGGAACTCGTCGGCCAGGTGGTGGATCAGCGCTTCGTCCAGGTCGTCACCGCCCAGGTGCGTGTCCCCGTTGGTGCTCAGCACTTCGAACACGTTATCGCCGACGTCGAGGATCGAGATATCGAACGTCCCGCCGCCCAGGTCGAACACCGCAATCTTGGCGTTGACCTTCTTGTCGCAGCCGAACGCCAGCGCCGCCGCAGTCGGCTCGTTGATGATGCGCTCGACCTTCAGTCCGGCGATCTCGCCGGCCTCCTTGGTCGCCTGCCGCTGCGCGTCGTTGAAATACGCCGGGACCGTGATGACGGCCCGCTCGACTTTTTCGTTCAGGTAGTTTTCCGCCGTCCGCTTGAGATCCTGGAGGATCATCGCGGAGATTTCCGGGGGGGCGTACTCCTTGCCGCGCGCCATCACCTTGACCAGCTCGTTGGCGCCGCCGACCACCTTGTAGGGGACCATCTTCTCCTCGGCGGCCACCTCGCTGTGCCGCCGCCCCATGAAGCGCTTGATGGAGTAAATGGTGTTCTCAGGGTTGGCCACCTGCTGGTTCTTGGCGCGCTGACCCACCACGCGCTCATTGCGATCCGTGAACGCCACCACGGACGGGGTCAGGCGCGAGCCCTGCTCGTTGATCAGAACCTTGGGTTGGCCGCCCTCCAGGATTGCCACGACCGAGTTCGTCGTACCCAGGTCGATCCCGATGATCTTCGACATTCTGCCATCTCCTCCGACCCGGCGCCTTGCTGCGCAGGGTGCGGCAACCGGCGCTCTGCAAGCGCGATTCCAACCACAGCGCCGGCGTGCATTTGACGCAAGATGTTGCCATACATTATGTTACGGAAGAACGCTACGGGCCCCGGTGTCCCTGGCAGCCTGCCATTCTGACAGCGGATACCTCGGGCCGACTCGGCGAAACGGAGCGCGAACCGGCATGCCAACGCCCGACCCGAGCGTTCCCGCTCTCGACTGTACCGCCTGCGGCGCGTGCTGCGGGCTGCTGGACGTGCTGCTCGACGCCCACGAAGCCGACCGTTTCGAGTCGACGCCTCGACTGCGTGTCCTGCTGGCCTACCACCCGGTCGGCAGCGGTCCCGCGTGGCCCTTCCTCCGTCGCGACGCCGCCACCGGGCACTGCGCGGCCCTATCCGGTGGAATGGGGAGCTGCCGCTGCACGATCTACGCGGATCGCCCGCGCCTGTGCCGGGCGTTCGAGGTCGGTTCCCCCGATTGCCTGGCCGCCCGCCGCGCCAAGGGGTTCTCCGATGCGTCGAGCCCGCCGACCGCGGAGACGCCCCCGCAACCGCCGCGCTGACTCAGCCCTCGACGGACAGCGGCGCCGTCGGCTCGGCGGCGCCGGGCCGGGAGGCCAGCGCCGCGGGCGCCTCGGTCGCGAGCTTGTCGAGCAGCATCGCCCACGTCTCGCGCTGGTGGCGCAGGATCTTCAGCGCGTCTCGGGCGGCCTGCTTGTCGCGGGTGAGATTGGCGTGAACCAATCGCGCGTACACGAAGTCGTAGAGCTGGAGCATCTGGGCGACCAGCGGCGGGTTGACCTCGCGCCGCAGGCCGTTCATGAGCGCGAGCACGATCTGCTGGGCGCGGTCCAGGCAGTTGAAGCTTTCCTCGATGTGCCTGGCGTCGATCGCGGCGATGCCCGCTTCGACGAACCGGATGGCGCCGTCGAACAGCATGAGCTGAAGCTGCTCGGGCGACGCGGTCATCACCCGGCCGCGCAGGTACTCCGCTTTGGCGTGGGCGGGGAGCATGACGTGGTCATCGGGCGGCGCGGGCGTCGGGTTCAATAATGGTCGCCGTTTTCGCCGCCGGGATCGTTACGAGCCGGTGGTGGCCGCCGAGGCAAGACTGGCGAGGCTGCCCAGGGCCGCCTGCTGGGTTTGCAGGCTCGCCAATGCGCTCTCCATCGCGTAGAACTGGCGCAGGAGGCGGGTGCGCTTGCTTTCGAGCAGCGCGTTGAGCGCGGTGATCCGCTGCGAAAGGACCTCCTTCTGCGCGTCGAGGCTCTGGCCGCGCGCCGCGATCAACCCGCCCGTGCGGGTCATGGATTCCAGCGTTTCCTTGATGGCCGCCGCCGCGCCGCCTACCTCCTTCGTAAAGAACGCGGCGACGGCGTCGCGGTCCTGCGCCAGCTTCTCGCGCAATGCGGGCTCATCGAACGTGAGCTTTCCACCGCTGGCGACGCGCACCCCGACGTCCGAGAGGCGGGCGATGGCGCCACCGCCGCCATAGCGCGACGTGACGATGCGCGCCAGCCGTCCCTGCACGCTGGCGACGGTCGCGTCGCCGAACAGCGGGCCGCCCACCTGCGCCTGTGCGTCGTATTGCGTCAGCTCCCCGATCCGCCCGACCAGCGCGTTGTAATCGTCGACAAAGCCGCGCACCGCCGCGACCACGGGGTCGAGGTCGGCATCCACCGTGACCGTGACAGCGGCGTCGCTCGCGTCGTGGAGCGTCAAGGTGAGCCCGGGGACGAGATTGACGATCGTATTGGACGCGCTGCGCACCACCGCGCCGCCGTTCGCCGGATCGTCACCGATCACGACGGTGGCGTCCTGGGCTCGCGAAAGGGTGGTGAAGTCCAGACCGGTCCCGGCCGCGTCGATGAGCAGCTCCCCGACCCGCCCGGTGGCGCGCGAAGCGATCGAGAGGCGATAGGGCTTGTTGTCGCCGCCGTCGTTGAGGACCGCGGCGCGGGCCAGCGGCGACTCGTCGCTGATCCTGGCGGCCAGGTCGTCGAGCGAAGTGGCCCCGTCCAGCTCGACGCGGAACTCGAAGGACCCGTCGATGCGGCCTCCGGTGGCGCTGCGAAGCAGGTTCAGGTCGCGCGCCGTTCTTCCCCCGTCCTCGGAAACCGCAAGCGTCCCGGCGCCGCGCGCGGTGTCGCGCAGCACGATTCCGTCGCCGGTGTCATTGACGGCGGCCGCTACGCCGATCTGGCGGCGGTTGATGTCGGCGATCAGGTCGCCGACGGTCCGGATGCCGGTGTCGGTCAGGTCGATGGTCGCGGAACGACCGTCGGTACCGGTGATCCGGAACCGGCCGCGCGACACGCCGAGGCCGGCGTTGAGGTGCTCGATGAGCGTCGTCTCGGACACGTACTGGCGCTGCAGGTTGCCGCTGGAAAGGACGGTCGCAGCTCCGGTCAGTCCGAGGGACCCCGCGAAGTCGCCTTGCAGGTCGCTGATCGAGACGGTGCCGGAGCCGTCCGACGCGCTGACGCGCAGGTGCGTCCCGGTCGCGTCGAGTGACGCGGTCGCGCCCACACCGGCCTTGTTGATCAGCTCGATCACGTCCTGGAGCGTGCGCGCGGCGCCTACGTTGACGTCGGCCTGCTGGCCCTGCCCGTCCGTGATGCGGATGACGCTGTCCTGTCCGTCCTCGCCCCGCGTCGGCACCCCGTGCCCGCCGTTGAGCGTGCCGAGCAGCACCGTGTTGAGTCCGGCCAGCAGCGCACGGCCGGCGACCTGCGGCGGCTCGCCCTCGACCGCGCCGGCGTCGAAGCCCAGATCACTCAGCGCGCGGGAGCCGCCGATCGGCGTCAGCACCAGCTCGCCCTTCGCCGACGACGCGTCGCGAATGACCAGACCGGCGCCGTCGGCGGCGATCTCAGCCCGCACGAATCCGCGTTCGTTGCCGTTCGCGTAGTTGATCGCCGCCAACACGTCCGCCAGCGAGTCGACGCGCAGGATGGTACGGCCGTCGATCTTTCCGCTGGCGCTGGTCCCGGCGATTCCCAGCCCGCGTGCCGCGCCTCCGCCGTCGAGTTCGGCGATGGTGAGGGAGCCGGTGGTGGCGCCGGTGGTGTCGGTGACGAGCAGACGGCTCCCGACGACGGTGACGCTGACGCCGGCGCCCGCGTCGTTGATGCGGGCTCGGATTTCGCCAACGGTGTTGAGTCCTGCCAGGTCGACGTCGGTCACCTGTCCGGTGCGGTTGGTGATGCGGATCCTGCCGGAGGGGACGCCGTTGCCGCCGTTCAGCCGCTCGACGCGCGTGTCGTCGTTGAGCAGCCCGCTGAGGTCGACGGTGAAGGAGTCGCCGGACGGGGCGGAGATGGTGAAGTCTCCCCCGGCCTCGGCGCGGCGCAGTCCGCGCCCGTCGTTGATCGACTTGAGCAGCGTGGTGGGCGCGAGGTATACCACGTCGCTCCCATTGAGCGTTCCCACGCCGCTGTTGCGACCCGCACCGAAGCCGAGGTCGGCGGCGACGTGTCCGCCATCCACTTCGCCGACGCTGAAGATCTTGCCGGTGGAATCCGTCAACACCAGCGCTTCGCCCCGCACCTCGGCCCGGACGGCGGTGCCGGCACCGTTGACGGCGGCAACCACGTCGTCGAGCGTCTGGGCGTCGCGCAGGTCAACCGTGGCCTCCGTCCCGTTTCCGTCGCGCAGGCGTACGTACCCGCGCTGCACGCCCGCGAACCCATTGAGCGTTTCCAGCGCCGTAGACCGGTTCGCGCGGGCCGCGGCCGACTCGATCGTCAACGTGCCGGCTGCGAGCGGGACCGTCGCGTCCGCGACGCCCGCGCTGAGAACCGAATGCGCCGCGGCCAGCGAGCGCACCAGGAAGCGATAGGACCCGGTGGACGCACCCGCGCCGGCCGACACGCTCAGCACGTTCGCGTCCGACGATCCGGCTTTCACGCCCTGAAACGCGGACGACCGGCTGAGAATGCTGAGCCGACCCACCAGCGAGGTCACGCGGGCCGAAAGGTCCATCAGCGCGGCACGCTGCACGTCCAGTCCACTGATGCGGCTCTGGATCATGTCGCGCGGCCGGGCGTCGATGGCCAGGAGCTGCGTGACGATCGAATTGATGTCCAGCCCGGAGATCAGCCCGATCCCGGAGGTGATCTGACCCATGACGCGTCCTCCACGGGAGCGCGGCCCGAGCGGCGCCGCGACGCCCGGGTGCGGGATGGCCCGCGGGCGACGCGCAGCGCGACGCTCCTGCTATCGAGCGCCGTCCGAAGCATTTTCGATGCCGTCCCGCACCGGGTCCGCGCGGGCCGATAATCGGTCGTCGCGGCTAGATCGCGGCCGTGGGGGTGCGCCGCGAAACACGGGGCAGCGCCGCACACCGCGCGATCCCTGCCGCCGGGCGCAAAAAGGTGCGGGCGGCTACGTACTGGTGGGCGCCTTCCCGTCCATGGATCGGATGCGCTGCGAGATGTCGCGGATCGCCGTGACGCGCAGCCCGAAGTGCTCGTTGAGCCGCACCGCCATGCCGCGGCCGATGACGGCGTTGTTGATCATCAGGTCCAGCTCGGCGTCGCCGGACTTCTCAAACTCGATGATGGCACCGGGCGCGAGCTTCATGATCGTACCGGCGGGAAAGGCGCGCTCGGCGATGCGCACCAGGACCGGTACGGTCAGCCGCATCAGCCGCGCCAGTTGCGGGCGGTCGGCCGGTTCGGTCGATGGCGCCGGCCGCGGGCCGGGCAGCGTCCGGGGCACGGGCTCGCTATCGAGCCTGGCGGGTGCGGCTGCCGCGGCCTTCATGTCCTCGATGGCGTGCTGATCGACGATCAAAGCTGCGCGTCCCGTGGGGCGTCCCGGTACTCCTATCGGTCGATCGCCGGGGCCGATTACCCACCGACGGGGGGCGTCATTCCTCCCCGGCGGCCCCGAAACATTCCACCGACACCCCGATCGCGCGCACTCGCGCGGCGATCCGCTCCAGTTCCTCGCGCGCCAGCGGCGCCACGCCATCCTCCGCGGTGCGCCGCGACACCGTGTACACCTGTACCCGCGCCAACGCCGCGCCGCGTTGTCGCAGCTCGGCCAGACGCCCCACGTACGCCTCGATCTCGCCGTCGTCGGGCGGCGTGTCCGCGCGCGCGAACAGCGACTGGATCACGACCGGCCGCCGCCGCCCGCACGCGGCGATGTTGTCCAGCACCCGCGCCAGGGGCAGATTCGGGCGGTTCATGCGGCGGAATCGCTCCTCCGTGCCCGCGTCGAGCTTGGCCCACACCTCGCCACCGTGCGCGTCGAGAAACGCCAGCGCCTCTTCGACCTCGGGCCGATCCAGAAAGCACGCGTTCGTGATCGTCACGATCGAAATCGCGTCCAGCCGCAGGGCGGCCTTCACGCGCGCCGCGACTCTGGCGGCCTGGGGGAACAGCGGGCTGGCGGTCGGCTCGCCGTCGCCCGAAAACGCCACGTCGTTGAGCCGCCGCAGCGCGGGCGGCGTCGCCGCGAAGCGCGGTTCGTCGAAGAGTCGCTGCCATCCACCGAGCAGGGCGTGCAGTTCGTGCTCCAGCCGCCCCAGGTCGACCGCGTGCAGCGCTGGCGCGGCACGGCGGTCGACGGAGCAGTACACGCAGCGGAAGTTGCAAATCTGGTCCGGGGTGAGGTTTACGCCGATGCTGACCCCGCGGCTGCGGCGCGAGACGACCGGGTATACGTGGTGGAAGTCGCGCCAGTGGCGCGAGTGATCGGCGAACACCTCGCGGAGCGCTTCGTCGGCCATCCCCGTTATTCTACCGCGGCGCGTCGCGCGACCGGGGCGCCCCGCTCAATACGCCACCCAGCACAGGGACAGGCCCAGCGCCGGCGCGGTCGGACCCGCCAGCCGCCGATCGCGCGCGGCGATGATCTCGCGCGCCCGCTCGACCGGCCAGTGCCCGCGGCCGATCTCGATCAGCGTCCCCACCATGTTTCGGACCTGGTTGTAGAGGAATCCGTCGCCCTGCACGTCGATGACAACCTCGCGAAATCTGCGGCGAATTTCCACCGCGTGGATCGTCCGAACCGTGCAGGGGCGTGGATTGCCGGCGCTGGCCAGCCCGGCGAAGTCGTGCCGGCCGATCCAGTCGGCCGCCGCCGCCCGCATGCGGTCCACGTCCAGGGCGTGCCATATGTGGGCCGCGTAGCGCTGCGTGAACGACTCGACCGGGCGGGCGGCGTGGTTGTGAATGCGATAGCGGTAGAGTTTGGATCTGGCGCTGCGCGATGCGTGGAAGTCGGGGGTCGCTTCCCGCAGGTCGATCAGCGACACGTCTGGCGGGAGACGGTGCCCGATCGCCAGGTACAGGTTGCGCAGCGGAATCTCGCACCCGGTCTCGAAGCTGGCGACCTGCCCGGCCGCGTGCACGCCCGCATCCGTGCGCCCGGCGCCGTGGACCGTGAGCGGATGCCCGCAGATTCGCCGCACCGCGTCGTTGACGGCGCCCTGCACCGTGCGGCAGCCGGGCTGCGTCTGCCACCCGTGGAAATCCGTCCCGTCGTAGGCCAACGTCATGCGGATGTTGCGCGGCGCGGGCATGCGCGGCGATTGTACGCGGTGGCGGCCCGGTGCCCGTGGCTTATAATCCCCGGCGATGCGGTCCGGACAGTCAGGAAGGCTGGCGCGGTTGTGCGTCATCGTGCTGGGCGCCGCCGCGCTTCGGACTGCCGCACAGGAGCAGCAGTACCGCGAGCGCGAGGTGCTCGATCCCGCGACGGATGAATGGCGGGCCGAGGCCCAGCCGCCAACGACGTCCGCGCCGTCCGACGAATTGGGCCAGGCCCGGGATCGACTGGCGCGCGGCGCGTCCGGCGCGGCCCGGCGCTTGTTGAAGAAGTGGGTGAAGGCCAACGCCGAGCATGACCGCTACTGGGAGGGTGTGTTTCTGCTGGCCGAGGCCGAGTTCCAGCGCCGCGATTACTGGGCCGCGTACAAGCAGTTCAATCTCGTCGCCGAGAACACCGGCGGGGAGCTGTTCCACCTGGCCATCCGCCGGCAGGTGGACGTCGCGCGGGCGTTCCTTTCCGGCCAGAAGCGGATCGTGTGGAAGTTCCTGCGGTTGCCGGCGTACGACGACGGCGTGGAGATCCTGGACCGGGTGTGGCAGAACGTGCCCGGCACGCGGATCGGTGAGGATGCGTTGCGGTTCAAGGCGGATTATTTCTACTCGCGGGCGGAGATGGACCTGGCGCAAGATGAGTATGTGGCCCTGGCGCGCGAGTATCCCAGCGGACGATTCGTGCAGACGGCCATGTTCCGGGCCGGCGAAGCCGCGCGGGCGTCTTTTATCGGAATCAAGTACGACGCGCGGCCGTTGGCCGAGGCCGAGGAGCGCTACCGGCAGTTGTCCGGCGCGTTCCCGCAGTATGCCGAGCGAAACCAGGTGCCCGCGATTCTGGAAGGAATCCGGCAGTCGCGCGCCAGCAAGGACCTGGACATCGCGCGATGGTATGTGCGTACCAAGCGTGCCGATGCGGCCCAGTACTACTACCGATCGGTGCTCCGCCGCTATCCGGACACCGCCGCGGCGGCCGAGGCGCGGATGGAGTTGAGACGGATGGGCGTGGAAACCGACGAGGAAACCGGACCATGAGCCGCTTGCGCCGCGTCGCGTGGCTGAGTCTGCTGCTGCCGCTGGCGGGCTGCGGGTACACGGCCGGCGGCCCGTTCCGCACGGGCATCCGGAGCGTCTACGTCGAGATGTTCGAATCGAAGGAGTTTCGCCGCGACCTGGAGTTCCTGCTTCTGGAGGCGGTGAAGAAGCGCATCTCGATTGAGACGCCGTACCGACTCGCGCCGCGTGAAAAGGCCGATACGATCCTGACGGCCGAGGTGCTGGAGGAGCGGCAGGCGGCGTTCGCGCCGGACTACCAGACGCGGTATCCGCGCGAAAAGCAACTCAACCTGTCGATCCGCGTGCAGTGGAAGGACTTGCGCACCGGCCGGATTCTGTTTGACGTGCCGCGGCTCGAGCAGGCCGCGGATTATCTGCCCGCGCCGGGCGAGACCGAGAAATTCGCGCAGCAGAAGGTGTCGGATCGGCTGGCGTCGCGGATCGTATCTAGAATGTACGAGGAGTGGTAGCCGCCGCGCGGTCCGCGGGCGATACCTGAGACGACGAGGAACATGGCGGACGAGAACCAGGAAAACCGACCGAGCGGCCCGGGCGGGGACGGCGGAAAGCCCCCCGTGAGGATCTCGCGCGGCGCCTTCGGCTGGATCGTCATGATCGGCGTGGCGCTGATGCTGGTCCTGCTGCTCCAGCAGAGCCGCAACGCCGCCACGCCGGTCTCCATCAGCGCGTTCTGGACGCACGTCGAGAACAAGGAAGTGCGGCTGATTCGGATCAAGGAGCACGCCATCCAGGGCGAGTTCAAGGAGCCGCTGCCGGCCAACGTGCTCAGCAAGGTCTTCGAGTGCGCCTACCCGTACGCCGCCCAGAACTTCGAAAAGACCATCCGCGACCGGATTCACTCGCTGGACGGCAACGTCGCCATCGAGTACGTCCCGGACAACAACTTCCTCATCAACCTGATGATCTCGATGTTCCCCTGGCTGCTGCTCATCGCGATCATCTGGTTCACGCTCTTCCGTCAGTTGCGGCAATCGGGCGCCGGCGCCGGGATGCTGGGCAACTTCGGCCGCAGCCGGCACCGCATCAGCAGCAAGGAGCACACGCACGTCACGTTCTCGGACGTGGCTGGCGTGGACGAGGCCAAGGAGGAAGTGGGTGAGGTGGTCGAGTTTCTGAAGAACCCGAAGCGCTTTCAGCGCCTCGGCGCGCGGATTCCGCGCGGGGTGCTGCTGGTCGGGGAGCCGGGGTGCGGCAAGACCATGCTGGCCAAGGCGATCGCCGGCGAGGCGGACGTGCCGTTCTTCTCGATCAGCGGCTCGGACTTCGTCGAGATGTTCGTCGGGGTAGGCGCCTCGCGCGTGCGCGACCTGTTCAAGCAGGCCAAGGACAACGCGCCCTGCATCGTGTTCCTGGACGAGATCGACGCCGTCGGGCGCCGTCGCGGCACCGGCTTCAACGGGGGAGGGCACGACGAGCGTGAGCAGACGCTCAACGCGATCCTGGTCGAGATGGACGGGTTCGAGACGTCGGATCAGGTGATCGTCATCGCCGCCACCAACCGGGCCGACGTTCTCGATCCGGCCCTGATCCGCCCGGGCCGCTTCGACCGCCAGGTGTACGTGCCGCTCCCGGACGTGAAGGGGCGCTTCGAGATCCTGCGGGTGCACGCCAAGAAGGTGCGCATCTCCGCGCCGCTCGATCCCAAGCTGCACCGCATCGCGCGCAGCTCGAGCATGTTCAGCGGCGCCGACCTGGCCGCGATCATCAACGAGGGCGCCATCCTGGCCACGCTGGCCGGCAAGGACGCCATCGAACTGGAGGACCTGGAGGAGGCCCGCGACAAGGTGCGCTGGGGCCGATCGAAGAAGAGCCGCGTCACCGACGAGCAGGAACGTCTGCTGACGGCCTACCACGAGGCCGGCCACGCGCTGGTGCAGTCGCTGCTGCCCAACGCCGACCCGGTTCACAAGGTCAGCATCATCCCGCGCGGCCCGTTCGGCGGAGCGACCTTCTCGTTGCCCGAGAAGGACCGCATGACCTACAGCCGCAACTTCGTCCACGCGCACCTGCGCGTGGCGTGCGCCGGGCGCATTGCCGAGGAGCTGTGCGGGCACGACATGAACTCCGGGGCTGCCAGCGACATCAAGCAGGCCACCCGCCTGGTGCGGCAGATGATCACCGAGTGGGGCATGAGCGATCGGCTGGGCTTCGTGAACTACGGGGACGACCCGACGCGCGAGACGCGCATGATCGACCTGGGCACGCGCGAGTTCTCCGACGAGACGGCCCGCGTCATCGACGAAGAGACCAAGCGCATCATCGACGAAGCCTACGCGGATGCGCGGCGGCTCATCCTCGAGAACCGGGAGCGCCTGGAGGCGATCGCGCAGGCGCTGCTGAAGTACGAGACCATCTCCGGCGAGGACGTGCGGCGCCTGATGAACGGCGAAACGCTCGATAAGCCCACCGTCGCCGACCTGATCAGCGCCGAGCAGGCGCGCCGTGCCGAGAAGCGCCCGCCGGTCGCGCGTCCGGTGCAGCAGCCGCCCGAGAGCGGGCCGCTGCCGGAACCGGCGTGACGTCGATCGCGCCGCCCGCCTTTAGACCGCAGCCGCTGGACAGGGGTCCGGTCCGGGTCCGGTGGGACCCCACCCTGGCCGCGACCGCCGGCGGTCGTCATCGCGCCACCTTGAGAACGACGCCGGCGCGGGCTACCATTTCGCGCGTTAGGGCTCCGCGAGTCTGTCGCTAGTGTCTGGGATGCTGCCGGCCGAGGCGGTGCGCGCCGCCGGCCGGTCCGATCCGCGCCGGGACTGTGACCCATGCCGCGTACGACCGACGAATGCCGCGCCCCGGAATGCAATCTCGGGCCCTGCCGCCTGCACGACGGCCTGGTGCTTGCGGACGCCACGGAAGTTCCCCACGACTGCCCGTCGCGCGTCTCCTTCCGCGACGTCGAGCTCGAAGCGCCGCGCCTGGCGAGCCAGCGCGATCTCAACGTCACCCCGCGCGCCGCGATCGTGCTGTCGCCAGTCCCGCGCGCCGGCATCGTTGACAACGTGGTGACCCTGGTCCGGGCCGGACGGCTGGTCCTGCTCGACCCGCGTTTCGTCGGCCCGATCGCCGGGGGCGGCTCAGGCTCGGCGTCCCCCGACCAGCCTGAAGAGCCGCCCGTCCCGCCACCGCCGAGCCAGACGGCCTTCATCAAGATCCGCGTGGTCGATGACGCCACCAACGAGCGCTACGGCGGGATCGTGCTCAAGGTCAAGCTACCCAACGGGCAGCAGCGCGACTTCACCACCCGGCCGGACGGCCTGGTCGAGATCAACGACATCGACCCCGGCACCTGCGACGTCACCTGCGACCTGACCGGCGCCCGCGTCACCGACACGCTCGATTTCGTCGCCATGGGCGCCGCCGGCGGCGGGGCCGCGACGCAGTCCGGCGGCGGTCCGGCCGCTCCCGCCGGCGGGACCGCGGGCGGCACGTCCCTGCCCGTCGTCAACCAGGGCCAGGCGGCGGGCGGCTTCACGCGCGTCGCCGAGATCGAGGAGCATCGCGTCCAGACCGGCGAGACGCTCGACTCCCTGGCGCGCGGCGCGGGTATGACCTGGCAGCAGCTCGCCGAGTTCAACTTCGGAACCTCCGACCCCGACGAGGTCAACCAGCACCTGCGCGACAAGGTCGGCACCACCACCACCGCGCCGGACGGCGTGAACGTCATGTTCACCAGCCAGGACGACCCCGGCATCATCCTCATCCCGCGCCCCTGGAATCAGACCGGGCTGGCCACCAACCAGGAGCACGTAGTCCGCGCCCGGGCCCTCGCCTTCCAGTCCAACGTCGCCGACTGCGTCTGCGTCCCGGGCGTCAACTTCGAGTTCGACAAGTCGTTCATCCTGCCGACCGTGGTCGACAAGCTCCAGGAACTCGACGCCAAGCTGACCCAGTTCCCCGACGCCAAGATCATCATCTTCGGACACACCGACCGCGTCGGAAACGACCAGTACAACAAGGACCTCAGCGACCGCCGCGCCAAGAGCACCTTCGGCTTCATCACCAACAACGCCGGCGTCTGGGAAGAGCTGTACAACGACCCCAACGAGCGTTGGGGCACGCGCGAGGTGCAGATCATCCTCAAGGACCAGGGGCACGACCCCGGTCCGATCGACGGGATCATGGGCGACCAGACCCGGGCCGCGATGCGCTCGTTCCTGGGGCTGCCCGCCGGCGCGCCCGTGCAGAACGATGCCGCTTTCCGCCAGCGGCTCTTCACCGCCTACATGAGCGGCAAGCACGACGTTCTCGTCACCGAGGCGCAGTTCGTCGGTCCCCGGTTCATGGGCTGCGGCGAGTTCAACCCGCTGGTCACGCCCAACGCCAACGAACTGGCCAACCGTTCACCCGGCAACGAGCCCAACCGCCGCGTCGTGTTCTACCTGTTCAAGCGGCCGCCCGGCTCCGTCCCCTGCCAGATTCACAGCATGGCGCCGTGCAACACGGAGATCAACAAGCCCGGCACGCGCAGCAACCCGCTGCATCGCTGCCTGTTCTACAACAACATCGCCAAGGAGTGCGGCTGCGAAGGCGGCAGCACGCCCCCTCCGCCCCCGCCGCTCACCACGGTCGTCCCCGCCATTACGCCCGCGACTTCGGTCGTGGTCGTCAAGAAGCCGCACACGAACCCCGCGCGGCGTCCGATCCGCCTCAGCGCGTCGCCCGCGTTCAGCGGCACGGGCACGTTCACCGTCTCCGGCAACGCGATCAACTTCTTCACCGCGGCCAACGGCGGCGCGCAGATCACCTTCAACGGCGCCGACAATGTCTTCAGCGGCGCGGCGCTCACCGCCGGCGTCAACGTCTTCGCCGAAGGCGCTTCCGCCAGCGGCGCCATGGACGACATCACGCTCACCCTGACGCTCAGCGGTGGGCCCAACCCCGTCGGTCCGCCCGCGACCGCCACCATGACCTCGGTCGACCTGACGCTGGACATCGCGGTCAGCCGTACGGCCGACGGCGTCGATCCCACCGTCATGTCCGCCGGCGACAAGATCAACACCGGGCGCTTCGTCCACGTGCAGGACCCGGGCAACAGCCACGGCCGGGCGATGATCATCGTACGCCAGGCCGCGCCGGCCGCCTTCACGGGCACGCTCGAGCTCACGACGCTCAACAACCGCGTCCGCATCTTCGCCGCCGAAGCGCCGGGCGGTGCGGCGCTCCCGCTGCCGCACGCGATACCCAACGCCGGCATCCCGGCCACCGGGCAGCAGTTCTTTGTCGAAGGCGCTGCCGTCAGCGGCGCCCTGCGCGACGCCGGAGTGCGGCTGGGAATCCAGGGCCTCGAGCCCGACGGCGACCGCGTCAACGTCACCGTCGTGCGCTTCAGCAACTTCCGCGTCGATGTGCCTTCCACGCCGGCCAACACCAATCGTCTGGCCAATTCGCCGGTCCCGCGGCACAACCGCACGCACGGCGGTGGGGCGGCGCCGGCCGCCGCGGAGTTCTCCGACAATTTCACCACCAATGCGCCCGTGGTGCTGATCGAAAACTCGATCCGCAACGCCGACCCGGTCAACCTCAGCGTGCAGGTCACGCCGGCCGGCGTCCCGGTTTCCTGGGTGGGCGGAACGACGCGCGCCACCGACGACCTGCAGGCCATCATCGACCTCTCCCCCAGCGCGGTCCCGACCGTTGCCAACGGCGCCACCGCGGTTCAGGCCACGCTGCTGGCCGACGCCGTCGGATCTTTCCACGTTCGAGCCTACGTCGACACCAACGGCAACAACGTCTTCGACGCGCACGGCACCGACCGCGAGCCTTTCATTCTGCTCAACCTCGTGCTCGTCCGCGTGCAGGGCAACATCAACGCCGCCCGCACGCGCAACAACCCCGCCGCCCTGAACCCCGCCGCCCCGACCGCCGCCACCGGCGTCGGTGTCTCCACCGGCAGCTTCACCATTCCGGCCCAGGCCGCCATCCACAACGACGCCACCGTCACCGTCATCGGGGGCGGGCCCGACGGTCTGCGCGGGCTGAGCGACGCCACCGGGCCGCTGGTCTTCGCCGGCTGGATCAACAACGAGCTGGCCTCGCCCGGCTCGCCCACCGCGCCGCTGACCGAGGACGTCGTCTCGCAGTATCGCGACGCGTCGGTTGTGCCGCCCGCGACGCGGCAGCGCATCAGTCTGTGGACCTCGGTCGGCGCCGGTACGGTCTTCACCACGCCGCCCGGCGCAGGCCCCGCCGCGCCCGCGATCGTCGGCGGCCCGGTGCTCGACTGCACCAACTTCGGCAACGAGGGCTCGGGCGGCAACCGCGCCGTGGGCACCGAGGGCGCCGTCGGGCCCCCGGTCGCCATCGTTAAGACCCCCCGCGCCGCCGGTTTTGGCCAGGATTGGCGCGTCCAGATGTGGGACAGCCCGGGCGACAACTGCCCCGCCGCGCACGAGTCGTTCCCGGCCGCCGTGCTGACGAACTACCGCTTCAATCTCGACTTTCGCAGCGACCTGGTCTTCTGGACCAACCTGGCCCACACGCCCAACCCGACGCCCAACGACATCTCCAGCCGGCTCTATGCGTCGGTCGTGACGAACACTTGGACGATCCGCTTGGCGCTCACCTTCCCGGCCGCGCCGGCGCCGGCGGTCATCACCACCCCGCTCAACGTCACCGTGGTGCGCGACGCGAACGCGAACCGCGTGGCCATTCCGGTCGACGGGTCGGGTCTCGAGGTGCGCGCCCCGATCTCGCTGCGCCTGCTGGCCACGGACGCGCGCGCGTGAGTAGGACGGACGTGGCCAACGCCGGGCGCAACGTGCGGTGTGCACAATGCCGACGGAAGGCGGCCACCAGGCCGGCGTGTCGCGCCGCGGCTTGTGCCCTGGCGCTGCTGGCCCTGGCCGGGTGCCGCGCGGCTCCGCCGGCGCAGCAATCGCGACCCGCGCCCGCCACCGGCGGGCCGCCTGAGGAGCGACGCATGGTAGAAGTGCTGGAAAGCTCGCCGTCGCTGGTGCTGCGTGCGTCGCACATCCTGCTGGTGCGCGTGGTGCACGCGCAAGTGGGCGACTGGCGCAAGAGCGACGCGGCCGGCGTCGAGCGCGACGCGAAGATCACGCTGACGCTGGACGAGGCGCTCAAGGGAACCGCGCGCGAACGCAGCGGCGAGCGCTTCGAGGCCAAGGTCAAGCAGTACGGCACGGGCGTCTCGCGCATCGCCGCCGTTCCGGGCGTGTGGTCGATGGCCCCGCTCAACGCCGGCACGCGCTACGTCGCATTCGCCTGCGGGCGCGCGTCGGCGGCCGCGGACCTGGTCAGCGACCCGATCTGCGTGCGCCTCATCGGCGCGGACGAATGTCTCGACGACGTCCGCCTGGCTCTGGACCTGGAGGCCCGGAGCGCCGCGACCGGCGAGGTGCTGGACCGCGCGGCGGCCTCCAGCGCGGCGCTGGGGTACGTGTTCGGCGAATACCTCAACGCGCGCGTCGGGGCGGCGACGTCGCTCGACGACGCCGATTTCGATCGCCTCCTGGCGCTGCTCGAGTCGCCGCAGATGCCGGACGTGGCCCGCATCACCATGCTGGACGCGGCGGCCTCGAACCTGATCGCGTCGGCGGACGCCGTTCCAGGACGGGCGCGGCGCTTCGGCGTGACGCTGTTCCGGTTGCTGGGCAACCCCAAGGCGGCGGGCGTGCACAGCGACATCGTGGACATCCACTTGCCGAACCTGCTGGGCATCGTCGGCGGGCGGGCGGCGCGCATGACGCCGGCGGCGGTGTTCGAGCGCTTCGCGGCCGAACGGGCGAAGGCATCGGCGGCGCTGTCGGCGTATCAGGGCCCGGGCGCCAAGGCCGAGATCGAGGCGTGGCTGAAGGGGTGACGCCGGGGGTCGGCCGGAACGGTACCCGCGCACGGGGCGCCGGGGTCCGACCATCAAGACTCGGTCAGTACGCGCTCGATCCGCTCAAACGCCCAGTCGAGGTCGCTCTGCTCGATCACCAGCGGCGGGGCGATGCGGATGACGTGCGTCGAGGTCTCCTTGCACAGCATGCCCGCCTCCTTGAGCAGCTTGCAGTATTTCTTCGCGCCGCCCGCCTCGGGCTTCATCTCGATGCCGATGAGCAGGCCGCGCCCGCGGACTTCCTTGACCAACGGAGCCTGGATGGTGCGCAGGCGGGTGATGAAAGCTTCGCCCAGGCGTGCGGCCCGCTCGTGCAGCTTGTCGCGCGACAGGATGCGCAGCGCGGCGCGGGCGACGGCGCAGGCCAGCGGGTTGCCCCCGAAGGTGCTGCCGTGGTCGCCGGGCTGAAAAACGTCCAGGATTTCGCGTGCAGCGAGCACCGCCGACACCGGCATCATGCCGCCACCCAGGGCCTTCCCGAGAATGAGCACGTCCGGGCGCACGCCCTCGTGCTCGCAGGCGAAGACGCGGCCGGTGCGGCTCAGCCCGGTCTGAATCTCGTCGGCCATGAACAGGACGCGGTGCTGCGTGCACAGGTCGCGGAGGCGGCGCAGGTAGCCGTCCGGCGGGACGACGATGCCGCCCTCGCCCTGAATCGGCTCGACCAGCACGCCGACGGTGTTGCGGTTGACGAGCTTTTCGACTGCCTCGACCGAGCCATACTCGGCCAGCGGGAAGCCGGGGGTGAACGGGCCGAACCCGTCGCGGAACTGCGGATCGTCGGAGAAGCTGACGATGGTGACGGTTCGGCCGTGGAAGTTGTTGGTCATGCAGATGATTTCGGCGCGGTCGGGCTGGACGCCCTTGACCTTGTAGCCCCACTTGCGGGCGGTCTTGATGGCGGTTTCGACCGCTTCGGCGCCGGTGTTCATGGGTAGGACCAGGTCCTGGCGGCAGAACTCGGTGATCTCCTTGCAGAACGGCCCGAACTGGTCGTTCTGGAAGGCGCGCGAGGTCAGCGTGCAGCGTCGGGCCTGCTCGACGAAGGCGGCGACGATCTCCGGGTGCCCGTGGCCGAAGTTGAGCGCCGAGTAGGCGCTGAGCATGTCGAGATAGCGATGGCCGTCGACGTCGGTCACCCAGCAGCCGGCCGCGTCGGCGACCACGACCGGCAGGGGGGCGTAGTTGCGGGCGCTGTATTGATCGACGAGCGCCGTGTGGTGGGCAGTGTTCGAGTCGCTGGCTGTGCGGCGCTGGTCGGCTTCGGCGATCATGGGGTCGCTCCTGCGGGTCGATACGGTCTGAATGAGTCGATTATAGAGGGTAGGGTGCGGCGCCGGTATGCGGCGCGTTTCTACGCGTCCTGGTCGGCTGCAAGGAACGCGTGTCAAGCCGAATTCGCGAGAATTCAGAGATTTCTCAAAAAAAAAACGCGTTCAGAGATCCCGCCCTAGTTCAATGCGGCTTGGTCGCTCGCGAAATCCTATCGGCTCGCCGTGCGGTTGACAACCGCCGGCCCGCAGGAAACAAGGCTCCCCCGCGGGCGTCCGTAGACGCCCGCCCTACGCGAGCCCAATCGCGACGACCGACTCGCGGACCAGGCAGCCAAGAGCCGCGCGGATCCGGATCCGCGCGGCCCTGGCGTGAATTTCCAGGTGTGGACGGAGGTCGACGATCCGCGGCAAGGGCGGCGTGATGGCGCGACTCGCGCGGACGCAGCCCCGTCGCTGCTTATCCGCCCAGGCAGGCGATGAACTCGTCGATGTCCTGACCGTTGACGGATCCGTTGCCATCGGCGTCGCTGTTGCAGGGCGAGCAACCGTTGGGGTTGCCGCCGAGCGCGGCGATGAAGTTGCCGATGTCCTGGCCATTGACCGAGCCGTCGCAGTTGGTGTCGCAGGGTTCGCATGCGCTGCCGGTGACGGTGAGTTCGAGGCCGCGCGTGGTGTCGCCGTTGCCGTTGGTGATGTTGGTAAGCGAGAGCGTTCCCGGGTAGATGCCGGGCGCGAGGCTGTTGGCGGAGGCGTTCACGACCACGCTGACCGTGGCCGTCTGCCCGCCGATGAGCGTTCCGGCCGCGAGGCTCAGATCGGTCCAGCCGGCGTCGCTGGCGGCGGTCCAGTCGACGGCCGCGTCGCCGCTGTTACCGAGCTGATAGTCCGTGGTGGCGGGAGTGAACGGACCGCCCTGAGGTCCGGAGCTGGCGAAGCCGGTGTCGGGAGTGACGGTCAGCACGCCCTCGACGACGACGCGGTTGGTGGTGCCCGGCGTGTTGACGGCCTCGCCGAGATCGGGCGTTCCGACGTAACCGGCGATGCCGTATAGATCGAAGTCGTTACGGACCCAGTCGGCGGTGGTGTCGGTGTCCTGCCCGTTGGGGATGCGCGAGGCGCCGCCGACGGTGAAGGTTCCTCCGTCGAAGTTGGGGAAGAGGACCGGGACACCGCCATAGGTCCAATCGGTGGCGCCGTTGTCGTGAACGGCGATGCCATCGACGAGCGCCGCCCAGGGTTCCGAGTCGAGTACACCGTCGTTATTGGCGTCCAGGTCCATTCCGGTCGAGCCGGTCCAACCGGCCACCAGAAGGAGCGTGATGGTCCCGTTCTCGATGCGGTTCTCGAAGAAGTTGCTGACCCAGAACCCGTTGAAATCAGTCATGCCCGGAATGTCGACACTATCGACGACGCCGGCGCCGGTGCCGTCGCCCTCGATCTGGAGAAGGGCGAACATGGACAGATCGGTGGAGGCCGTCCAGTAGATTTCGAGGAATTCCCGCGAGTCGGTGCCGGTGTGGCTGACGTTGAATTCGTTGATTACCTGCGCATGGGCCGACGCGGCGAGCGTAGCGAGCGCGATTGCGACGAGCTGCTTCATGGTTGCCTCCTTCTTCGACCTCCCGAGCACCGCGCGGAAACGATCCGCGTGACGGCTTGCCCCGGGGTGCTGCTTGCGAGGGAAACTTCTTCGATCGGCACCGCCGATCGATCCTCCGGCTCGGGAGTGTAGCAGTCACGAGTCGGTTCGGGAAGCGCGACGCCCGCGGTTGCCGCCGGATTTACACGCGCGTAAGATCCGCTTAGCGCGGTCTTTGCGTATCTCGCATCCCGTCACGTCGGCGCGGCAGTCCCGGGGCTGGCGGTCTTTCCGCGTCGAGGCCTGAGATGCCCGAGGTGCTGTTCCATGGTGCGGCCGGCGAGGTCACCGGCTCGATGCACATGCTGCGGGTCCGCGCCGGCTGGATGGCGCTGGACTGCGGGCTGTTCCAGGGCCGCCGCGAGGAGTCCGAGGCCAAGAACCGCCAGTGGCCCGTGCCGACCGGCGAGATCCGCGCCGTCGTGCTCTCCCACGCGCACACCGACCACACGGGGCGGTTGCCGCGGCTGGTGCGCGAGGGGTACGACGGGCCGATCTACTGCACCGCCGCTACGCGCGACCTGTGCGCGATCATGCTTCCCGATTCGGCCCACATCCAGGAGGAAGACGTCAAGTACGTCAACAAGAAGCGCGCCCGCAAGGGCCTGCCCCCGATCGGCCCGCTCTACAACCATGACGACGCGCTGGCGACCGTCGGCCTGATGCACAGCGTCTCCTACGGCCGCTGGTTCGACGTGCTGCCGGGTGTGCGGGCACGCTACCAGGACGCAGGACACATGCTGGGCTCGGCTGGCGTCGAGCTCGACATCGCCGACGGACGCGACCTGCGGCTGTACTTCACGGGCGACGTGGGCAGCCCGGGCAAGCCCATCATCCGCGACCCGGTCGAGTTCCCGGCCTGCGACGCGGTCATCTGCGAGAGCACCTACGGGGCGCGCGTCAACGAGCCCATCGAGGACGCCAAGCAGGTCGTGACCGAGGTCGTCAACCGAACCTACGCCCGCCGCGGCAAGGTCATCGTGCCGGCCTTCTCCGTCGGCCGCACGCAGACGCTGGTCTACTTCCTGCACGAGCAGATGCTCGCCGGCAACATCCCGCGCTACCCGGTCTTCGTCGACAGTCCGCTCTCCGTCAACGCCACGGCCGTATTCCGCATGCACCCGGACTGCTACGACCGCGAGGCGTGGGCGTTCCAGCAGCGCACCGGCGACATGCTCGGTGCCGGTTGCTGCACGTATGTCAACAACGTCGAGGAGAGCATCCGTCTCCACCGCCGCCGCAGCCCGTGCACCATCATTTCGGCCAGCGGCATGTGCGAGAACGGCCGCATCCTGCACCATCTCAAGAACAACATCACCAACCGCCGCAACACGGTGCTGCTGCCGGGTTTCCAGGCCGCCAACACGTTGGGCCGGCGGCTCGCCGACGGCGCCAGGCAGGTCAGCATCTTCCACGAGAACTACCCGGTGCGGGCGGAGGTCGTGCAGGTGCACGGTTTCAGCGGGCACGCTGACCAGCAGGACCTGCTGCGGATGCTCGCCCCGCTGGCGGGAAAGGCCAGGTCGGTGTTCCTCGTGCACGGCGAATCCGAGCAGCGCTCGACGCTGGCCGGGCTCCTGCGCGAGCGCGGGTTCGCGCGGGTCGAGGAGCCGATGCGTGGTCAGCGCGCTACACTGGAGTAGGTCGTCCAGCCGACACCCGACGACGCGTCCCGTCGGCCGGCGGGCGCGGTAGCCAGGCCCAGGACCGGTGTCTCACGCTTCATGAACCTCGACGACGACATCTGCTACTGCTACCACGTACCGCTGCGAAAGCTGCTCAGCTTCGCGCGTCTGCGACGCCCGTCGCGCGCCAGCCAGATGTCGGAGTGCTTCAACGCCGGCACCGGCTGTGGCTGGTGCATTCCCATCCTGTGCATGATTCACCGGCAGGTCATGAGCGGCGAACCGCCCGACGTACCTATGACGCCCGCGGAGTACGCCGCTCGACGCGACCGTTACCGGGCCGCGGGCGGCCCGCGGAACACGTTCGACGCACCGTCCGGCGCGCCGATCGATGACGCCAGGCCGCATCGAGGGAATCCTGCATGAGCCCGCGCAGCGACGACCCCCGCGGCGTGATCGGCGCGCTGCTGTGCGTGGGATTCCGCGGCAGCGCACCGGGCGACCCGCTGTACGAGGCCGACCTCGCCACGCTGGCCGCGGCGCGCGTCGGCGCCGTGGTCCTGTTTGACGTGGAGCTCAGCGCCGTGCGGCGGCTGCGCGACGCGGGCGTGCCCGACGCACAGGCCCGCGCCCGCTCGCCGCGCAACGTCGTCAACCCCGCACAGGTTGCGGCGCTCGTCGCCGACCTGCGCCGCCGCCTGGGTGCGGAGCTCCTCGTCTGCGTTGACCAGGAAGGCGGGCGCGTGGCCCGGCTGCGCGACGAGCACGGCTTCCTGACCGGGCCCGCCGCCGTGGAGTTCGCGGCGCTGGATTCCGGCACGCAGGCCGCCGCCGCCCATGCGCAGGCGCGGCAACTCAGCGCTCTGGGCATCGACCTGAATCTTGCACCCTGTGTCGACGTGGCGGTGAACCCTGACGGGCCGGTCATCGCGCGGCTGGGCCGATCGTTCGGCGCGGACCCGCAGCTCGTCCGCGCGTGCGCACGGGTCGTGCTCGACATGCACCGGCACTGCGGCGTGGCCGCGTGCCTCAAGCACTTCCCGGGCCATGGATCGGCGGGGGAGGACTCGCATCTGGGCTTGCCGGACGTGAGTGAGGTGTACGACGCGGATCGCGAACTCGCGGTCTACCGGACGCTGTTGCGCGACGATCCGCCGCCGCCGATGGTGATGGCCGGGCACCTGCTGAACCGCGCGCTCGACCCGGACCGGCCATCCTCGCTCTCGCGCCGTACGTTGACGGGCCTGCTGCGCGAGACGCTCGGCTTCCGCGGCGTCATCTCCACCGACTCGCTCGATATGCGCGCCATCGCCGACCGCTTCCCGCTCGACGAGACGCTGGTGCTGGCGATCAACGCCGGCGCGGACCTGCTGGTGTACGGCTTCAACCCGGCCGAAGGAGACGCCCCGAATCCGGCGCTTGCGCTGGCGGAGGCCATCGAGCGGGCCGTGCGCGACGGGCGCATCGAGGGGGGCATGGAGCGAATCCGAGCCAGTGCGGCGCGGCGCCGTGTGATTCGGAACTGGCGCAGCGCGCACGAGCTCGGGGTCCGCGCCCTATAGCCGCTCGCTGATGCTCTTGCCTTGCAGGAACAGCAGCAGATAGTCCCGCCCGCCGGCTTTGCTGTCCGTCCCGGACATGTTGAACCCGCCGAAGGGCTGCACGTCGACCAGCGCGCCGGTGCACTTGCGGTTGAGGTAGAGGTTGCCGACGTGGAACTCGTGCCGGGCGCGCTCCAGGCGGAAGCGGTCGCGCGAGAACAGCGCACCGGTCAGGCCGTATTCCGTGCCGTTGGCGATGTCCAGCGCATCGTCGAAGTCGCGGGCCTTCATCACCGCCAGCACCGGCCCGAAGATCTCCTCGCACGCGATGCGCGCCGTTCGCGGCACCCCCTCGATGATCGTGGGCGCGATGTAGTACCCCTGCGGGTCGCGCCCGCTTCCGGGTGCCGCCCCGCCGGCCGCCGGTCCTCCGAGCGCCAGCCGGCCTTCCTTGCGGCCGATCTCGACGTAGTCGCTGATCTTCCGGAACGCGGACTCGTCGATGACCGCCCCCATGAAGTAGTTCTCCTGCGTGGTCGTGTCGCCTTGCGTCAGGAGCTTCGTCCGCGCCACGACCCGCTCCAGCAGCGCGTCGTACACGTCCTGGTGCGCGATGAGCCGTGAGCACGCCGAGCATTTCTGCCCCTGGAATCCGAACGCGGAGGCGACGACGCCCTCGGCCGCCGCTTCGAGGTCGGCGGTTTCGTCGACCACGATGCAGTCCTTGCCGCCCATCTCCAGCACGGTGCGTTTGAGCCATTTCTGGCCCGGCGCGACGCGGGCGGCCTTTTCGAAGATGCGCAGTCCCACCTCTTTCGAGCCGGTGAACGAGATGGCCCGAACGCCTGGGTGTTCGACGAGGTAATCGCCGATGGCGCCGCCCGAACCGGGGCAGTAGTTGACCACGCCCGGAGGAAGGCCGGCCTCGGCCAGAATCTCCACCATCCTGGCTGCGATCACCGGCGCGGTACTCGCCGGCTTGAGCACCACCGTGTTTCCCGCCACCGCCGCCGCCGTCGTCATCCCCGTGCAGATCGCCAGCGGGAAGTTCCACGGCGGGATCACCACGATCACCCCCAGCGGAATGTAGCGCAGCTCGTTATCCTCGCCCGCGAACGGCGTCACCGGCTGCGACCCGCCGAGCCGGATCATCTCCCGCCCGTAGAAATCCAGGAAATCGATCGTCTCGCACACGTCCGCATACGCCTCGATCCAGCTCTTGCTCACCTCGAAGCACATCCACGCCGACAACTCGTACACGCGGCGGCGCATGATCGCGGCCGCCTTGAACAGAACCCGCGCCCGCGTCTCGGGGTCGACGCGGCTCCAGGTCTTGAACGTCTCGGTGGCGGCGCGGACGGCCTGCTCGGCGTGCTCGGTGGTGGCCTTGGCGACGCTGCCGACGATGGTCCCGGGTGCGGCCGGCATGATCGAGCGAATCGTGTCGCGCGTCGTGATCCGCTGCTCGCCGATCCTCAGGGGGTAGCTTTGGCCGAGCTGCGCTCGGACGGCCGCCAGGGCCTCCAGCATGCGCCGCCGCGGCTCGGGCTCGGCGAAATTGACGTAGGGCTCCGGTCGGTAGGGCGTAAGCATGGGGCGGTCTCCGTGAATCCGCCGGATTGTAGGTGCCCGCCCGGCGCTTCGCATCCACGCCGCCGCAGCCGCCCTGCACAGCGGCGATCGCTGGCCTGACCGACGCGCGAGGCCCTCACTTCAGGCGGTCAGCCCCCGAATGCGGCTTCTCCGGCCGCTGAGTCAGAACCCACGGAACCCGGGCCCGCGTCGCCCCACAAAAAAATGTGCGGATGCTCCAGGGCCGGCACGCTGAATTGAAGCAAAGGTCACTTCGCATCTATCGACCATCGTCCCGCGCAGCACCGCGGCATTCCCGTCGGGTTGCGGGCCGTGACCGATCGCGCCGGGACACCACCGGCGCTCTTCCAGGAGGCACCATGAAAACGCGTTCTAGGCCCTGAGCGGACGCGGTCGGACCCAACGCGGACGGCCCCGCGCGAGCGGCGCGCGGGGCCGTGGGCTGGATTCGATCCTCCGTGGAGCGGCGCCCCTAACCCGCCTTCTTCTTGCGCTCGCCGCGCTCCTGCACCACCTCGTCGATCAGGCCATACTTCACCGCCTCCTGCGCCACCATCCAGCGGTCGCGCTCCGAGTCGGCCGTGATGCGTTCGACCGACTGCCCCGTATGCCGCGCCAGAATCTCGTGGATCGTGCGCTTGTCGCGCAGAATCTCGTCCGCCTGGATGCGCATGTCCGACGCCTGGCCCCACACGTAGCCGTGCGGCTGGTGGATCATGATCTTGGCGTGCGGCAGCGCGTAGCGCTTGCCCTTCGTGCCCGCCGCCAGGATCAGCGCCCCGCCGCTCGCAGCATTGCCGATGCAATAGGTGGCCACGTCGCAGTTCAGAAACTGCATGGTGTCATAAATGGCCAGCGTGTCGGTCACGTCCCCGCCCGGGCAGTTGATGTACAGGTGGATGTCCTGGTCCTTCTTGACGGATTGCAGGTACAGCATGCTCTTGACCACGTGCGAGCACACCGTGTTGCTGTTGATCATGATGTGCGGGTCGATGGGAAGGTCAAGAAAGATGATGCGGTTCTCCAGCAGCATCTCGTTGAGGCCCATCTGCCGCCACTGCTGCCACTGACCGCTCTGGTTGAGCGACTGCATCCCGCTGGACCCGTATGACATCGAGAACTCCTTCCCACCGCGCCGCCCGCGCGGAGCTGGTTCAATCCACCGACGCTCGCGCCGCGCTGGGGCCACCGCCCCGCGCGATGCGCGACTCCCGCCCGCGACCCATTCAACCCGTCGCGTCGCGCTCTCACGCGGCGCTACGTGCTCTCCGGCCCGGCGGCCTCCACCACCTTCGCGTCCCGCAGCAGCACGTCGACCACCTTCTCGTGCCGGATCTGGTCCGAGAGCATCGCCAGCGCGCCCTGCTGCTGCAACTGGTCGCGCACGCGGTCGAAGCGCCGCCCGTACCGCCGCGCGATCCGCGCGATCGCGTCATTGACTTCCTCATCGGTCACCTCGACCTTGAAGTCCTCCGCGATCCGATCCAGCACGAATTGCAGCTTCAGCTCGGTGGTCGTCTCGGTCCGCGCGATCGTCCGCAACTGGTCGATTCTGGCCTCGATATCGGCCATCGGTACGCCGCGCTGCTGCAATTCGATCACGTGCCGCATCACCGCCCGGTCCGTCTGCCGCGCCGACAGGTTTTCCGGCAGCTCCAGCGGCGTATGGTCCAGCAGGTACTTGAGCACCTGGTCGCGCATGGCGCGGTCCAGCACGCGATGCAACTCCGACTCCAGCTCGTCGCGCACCACCGTGCGCAATTCCTGCTCGCTCTCGTACCCGCCCTGCTGCACGTACGTCTCGAGCGGCAGCGGAACCAGCCGCTTCACCTCGTGGACCGCGATGACGAACTCGCCCGCCTTGCCGCGCAGGTCGGCCCGCTCGTAGTCGTCCGCGATGGTGCAGGCCACCGTCCGCGTTTCGCCCGACTTGGCCCCCTTGAGAACCTCGCCCAGCGTCTCCAGCGGGATTCCATCCAGCCGCGTCGGCCGGACGCCGAGCTGCACGTTGTCCTCGTGCTTGACGGTCTGCCCGTCGCACTTGAGCGTCACGTCCGCGATGACCTGGTCGTCCGTCTCCGTCGCCCCGCCGTCCGTCAGCAGCTCGTATCGGCCCCGAATCCGCCGCTGGTTCAGGATGTGGTTGTCGACGTCGGCGTCGGAGATCGTCACCGCCGGCCGCTTCACTTCGATCCCCTTCACTTCGGGCAGGCTGAACGTGGGCCGGATCTCCAGCTCGCACACGTACTCGAAATCCCCGCTCTCGGGGAGCTTCATGGCCGGGATGGCCTCGTCGGGCTGCATCAGCTTGCGCGCGCCGTCCTTGCCCGCGACCTCGATCAGCGGGTCGCCCAGCGCGTCGATCTTCTCGTTCTCCAGCGCCGCGGCGTAGGACTGCCCGATCACCAGCGTCTTGAGCGAGTCGCGCACCTCGGGCCCGAACCGCTTGACCACGAGCTGGCGCGGCGCGCGCCCCTTGCGGAAGCCAGGCACGATCGCGTCCGCCCGCAGCTCGTCGATGTTGTGGGACAGAAAGTCGCTGATCACCTTGCCTGGAACGCGGATCGTCAGCGACTTTCGCAGCACGCCGACCTCGCGCACCTCCACCGTGATCGACTTCTTCAGCTCTTCCAGCAGGCGCTCCGACTCCTCCTCCGCCTTGGCGCGGATGTTCGGGTCGTCCAGCGCGTCCGCCACACCCGGGATGCTCGTGATGCCAGGAATATCGACCATCGCGTCGTTCTCACGCCTCCGGCCGCGACGTCGGTTGTACGCGCGGGCCGCTTCACGGGAATCGCAGCGTCGGGAGCCGGCGGCCCCGCCGCGCGGCTCCGGCGACCGTCGCCGGAGTCGGTCTTGTACACCCTTCGGTGCGGACCGCCAAGCCGGCGGCGCGATTTTCGCGTCGCGCTCGCGCCGCCCGGAAATCGTCACGGGCGCCGGACCTTGCGATCCGGCGCCCGAGGAGGATGGGAGGAGCGGAGCTCGTTGCCCCTAACGTCGCCGCCGCGCCACGAATAGCGCGGTCAATCCCAGCAGCGCCAGGCTGCTCGGCTCGGGCGTGAACGTCAGGTTGAAGTCGTACTCGGCCGAAGACGTCGAGCTTGGGTTCTCGAAGTCGGTTCCGGCCGAGGAAAGTGCGAACGCGTAAAGTGTATACGAGCCGCTGAGGAGCGACCCGCTCGCGAGGATCGAGTCGAATCCGGTGTCATTCACCTCGATCGACTCGACCACGTTCGCCAGCGAGTCGTACAGGGCGATCCCCGCGGTTCCGCCGGAAGCACCAGAGACGACCGAAGAGATCGACCCGGTCAGGGAGTAGTCCGCGTCGCTGTTGAGCGTGAACGTCACGGAACAGGTCGACGACCCGCTCGCGTTGGAGAACGTGGTCGCGCTGCCGGTCCCGCTCGCCGCCGACGAACCCACCCCGACAATGCTGTCGGCCAGAATGCTCGAATCCTGCGTGCCCGCCCCGGACGCCTCGAACGGCGCGACCGTCGCCAGCGCCGTAACGCCGTCGACGAACGGCCCGAAGTCGGCCGCCGACGCCGACTGATAGTCGCTGTCCGATAACTCCGGACCCACAACTTCGGCAACACCCTCGATGAACCGGGTCTGTTCAGTCGGCGTGATGTAGTCGCCGATCGCCGCCCCACACGACATCCAGCCCGCTCCCAGCATCGCGGCGACCCAGCGCTTTCGCACGCAACTGCCTCCTGATTGGCCTGTATCCCAGGCTGCTTCCTTCAGTAGGGGCCGATTATAGGCGGACCGTGCGCGCAAGTCAACCGAATCTTTATCGCTCCTCCGAAATTCACACTCGGCGCCGCCGGGTAATTGCCCAGGATCGCGACTGTCCGATAGTTAGGGTAACCCGCGCGGCTCGCGTCCGTCGACCGTCCGCGCTATGATCGAGACTCCAAGACAGCCCATGACCCACTCCGTTCTCATCGCTGATTCACTTGCCGCCGAGGGTGTCGCCATCTTCCGCCAGCACCCCAGCTTCGAGGTCACGACCCGCGTCGGATTGCCCGAGGCGGAGCTGGCCGCTGTGGTCGGCGAGTTCGACGCGCTCATCGTGCGCAGCGGCGCGCAGATCACCGCGCGCGTCCTGGATTCGCCCGGCCGGCTACGCGTCATCTCGCGCGCCGGTGTGGGGGTCGATAACATCGACCTGGAAGCGGCTACGCGCGCAGGCGTCATCGTCATCAACACGCCGGACGCCAACACGATCTCCACCGCCGAACACACGTTGGCACTCATGCTGTCGCTGGCGCGGCAGGTGCCGGGTGCTCACCAGAGCCTTGCGGCCGGCGGCTGGGACCGAGGCCGCTTCAAGGGTGTGCAGTTGGCCGGCAAGACGCTCGGCGTGGTGGGCTTCGGGCGCATCGGTCGCGCCGTGGCCGCCCGGGCGCTGGGCTTCGACATGAACGTCATCGCGCACGACCCGCTGGTGGCTGCGGGGACTGCGCTGGGCGGGCGCGTGCGGCTGCTGGCGGACCGAAGCGAGCTGCTGCGCCAGTCCGACGTCGTCACGCTCCACGCCGCCCTCACTCCCCAGTCGCGGCACCTCGTCGACGCCGCGGCGCTGGCGATCATGAAGCCCAACGCACTGCTGGTGAACTGCGCGCGGGGCGAGCTGGTCGACGAGTCGGCCCTGGCGGACGCGCTGCGCGCCGGGCGGCTGGCCGGTGCGGCCCTGGACGTCTACAGCGTCGAGCCGCCCGCCGGGAATCCTCTCATCGGACTGCCCGGCGTCGTGCACACGCCGCACCTGGGCGCCTCTACCGTCGAGGCGCAGACGGCCGTGAGCATCGAGGCCGTTCAGAGCGTGATCGATTTCCTGCGCGAGGGCGTGATCCGCAACGCGGTCAACGTCGTCGACCTGCCGGCGCAGATGTCGCACCGCGACCTGGCCTGGGTCGACCTCGCCGACCGCGTCGGGCGCCTGCTCGCGCCGCTGAGCCACGACGGGGTCCGCGGTGTTCGCGTGACCGCGCGCGGGGAAGCGCCGGGCCGGATGGCGCTCTGGGCGGCGCGGCACCTGATGGTGCGACTCATCGGTGGGCAGCTCGCCGGCCCGGTGAGTGTCGTCAACGTGCTGGAGCAGGCCGCACGCCGCTCGATCGCCGTCGAGGCGTCCGCTGCGCCGGGCGACGCCGAGTCGCTGGAGGCGCGGGTCGAGACGGCCGCCGGAATGCACGTCGTGGAAGGCGCCTTGAGCGGTGACGAGCCGCGCGTCCGCCACTTCGACGGGCACGCGCTGGACCTGCGCCCGGAAGGAACGATGGTCGTCGTCTTCAACGACGACCGGCCGGGCGTGATCGGGCTGGTGGCCACGGCGCTGGGCGATGCGCAGGTCAACATCGCCGATCTGGCCGTGTCGCGCACCGCGAGCGGCGCGATGATGTTGTTCCGGGTGGACGCACCCCTGCCCGCGGCGG
>CAYNYG010000026.1:0-54343 GCA_964401365.1 uncultured Planctomycetales bacterium
CGCGGGTGTAGCTCAATGGTAGAGCATCAGCCTTCCAAGCTGAATGTTGCGGGTTCGAGTCCCGTCGCCCGCTTCCCCTGACGTGCCCTGCCCGTGGAATACTTCACCTACGCGCTCGACTGGTTCCTGCACCTCCAGGACCACCTGACCGAACTGGTCAACGCCTACGGCCCATGGGTCTACGCCATCCTCTTCCTGATCATTTTCCTCGAGACCGGGCTGGTGTTCACGCCGTTCCTCCCCGGCGACTCACTCATCTTCGCGGTCGGCGCGCTGGCCGCCGGCGGGTCGCTCTCGCTCTGGGTCGCCGTGCCGCTCCTGTGTGTCGCCGCGGTCCTCGGCGACGCCGCCAACTACTGGATCGGAAAGCTCTTCGGCCAGTGGATCGTGCGCCGCTTTCGCGGACGTTGGCTCAAGCAGGAGCATCTCGACCGCACCCACGCGTTCTTCGAGAAATACGGCGGCAAGACCATCATTATCGCGCGCTTCGTGCCGATCGTGCGCACGTTCGCGCCGTTCGTCGCCGGGATCGGCGCCATGACGTACCCCCGCTTTCAGCTCTACAACGTCGTCGGCGGGATTGCGTGGGTCGTCGCCTGCTCGCTGCCGGGCTACTTCTTCGGCCAGCTCGAGATCGTGAAGCAGAACTTCGAGCTGGTCGTGCTTGCGATCGTGTTCATCTCCGTGCTGCCGATTGCCATCGAATGGCTGTCCCACCGCCGGCGCGCCCGCGCACCGACCGTGCCGCCGCCTCGTGCCGCCGCAGGCGACCCGTCTCCGCCCGGGCCCGGCGGGCCGACCTGACGCGCGGCATACGCGATGCCGCGGCCGCGACCGGTACGCGGACCCGGCCCCGCAGCCTGCTCCGCGGCGCGGGCACGAATCCGGGATTCGTGATTGCCGGCAACCCGGCACGCCCGCTACACTGCTGGCTTGGGAAAGAAGCTCCGGCTTTGTGGAGGGCGCCGTCACCCGCCCGGGAATGAAACCGTTCAGTAACTCGGAGGTCTTCAGTCATGGCCCGATCTCGTGGCGCATTCGTTTCGTTTTCCCGCGGCGCAATCGCGCTCGCCGCACTGTTCACCGGCATCACAGTCGCCGCCGCTGACGGCGTGCAGAATTCCGGGCAGCTCCGCTGGAAGAGCGGGGCAACGCCCACCCTGCGGATCGAACCGGCCGCCGCGGTCGACACCGTCGAGTGGGTGCTGGCCAACGGGCAGGCGCACTTCGTCCTGCAACTGGACCGGCCCGTGACCGACGCCGACCGTGCGGCGCTCGACCACTCCGGCGTGACGCTGCTGGCGTACCTGAGCGATAACGCGTTCTTCGCCGCGGTCGATGCCCGGCGCTTCGACCGCGCCTCGTTTGCCGCAACCGGCGGCCTGTTCGACGTCCGCCCGATCGAGCGCGAGTGGAAACTGCACCCGCTGTTCGTCGCGGGCGAGATCCCCGCCTGGGCGGTCGTGGACGACGACAAGGGGCCGTCCGCCGATCCCGACGTCGTGCTGCCGGTGAAGGAGGACGCCGCCGCGCCGTCGTCCAATCCTGTCATCGGTGCCTACGTGGTCTTCCACGCGGACGTGCCGCGTGACGCCGCTGCCAACGTCGCCATGCGATACGGGGCGCGCGTTCGGCAGTCCATCGGCAGTCTGAACGCGCTGGTCGTAGAGCTGCCCTACGTCGCGGTGCATCGACTGGCCGACGAGGACGCGGTCCAGTGGATCGAGCCTCCGCTGCCGCGCATGAGCGAGGTGAACGCCGAGAATCGTGCCCTCACCGGCGCCGACGTCGCGCAGGCGCCGCCCTACAGCCTGAGCGGCACCGGTGTCACGGCACTCGTTTACGACGGCGGGTCCGCCCTCGCGTCGCACCCGGACCTCACCGGCCGGTTGACCGTCATCGACAACGCCAGCCTCAGCAACCACTCGACCCACGTCTCCGGAACCGTCGCCGGCAACGGCGCCGCCAGCAGCGGCACCAACCGCGGCATGGCGCCCGGCGCCAGCGTCGTATCGGCCGGGTTCCAGTACGACGGGTCGGGGATCTTCCTCTACACCAACCCCGGCGACATCGAGGCCGACTACGGGAACGCCATCAACAACTTCGGCGCCGACATCGCCAACAACTCTATCGGTACCAACACCGAGACCAACGGGTTCGACTGCGCCATCCAGGGCAACTACGGCCTGACCGACAGCATCATCGACGCCATCGTCCGCGGCAGCGTCAGCGGCGGGACCCCCTTCCGCATCGTCTGGGCCGGCGGCAACGAACGCCAGGGCAGCCGCTGCGACGTCGAGGGCTACGGCGACTACTACAGCACCGCCCCGCCCGCGGGCGCCAAGAACCACGTCTGCGTCGGCGCCCTCAACGCCAACGACGACTCCATGACCAGCTTCTCGAGCTGGGGGCCCGTCGACGACGGCCGTCTCAAGCCCGACATCACCGCTCCCGGATGCCAGGTCGGTGGCGACGAGGGCATCACCTCGTGCAGCAGCTCCGGCGGTTACACCGTCTTCTGCGGCACCTCGATGGCGTCCCCCACCGTCTGCGGTCTCGGCGCGCTCCTGCTCGAAGACTTCCGCGCCCACTTCCCCGGTGCGCCGGACTTTCGCAACTCCACGCTCAAGGCAATCCTGGCCCACACCGCCGTCGACCTCGGGAACCCCGGGCCGGACTTCCAGTTCGGCTATGGCTCCGTGCGCATTCAGCCCGCGATCGAGCTGATGCGCGCCGCAAACTTCCTGGAGGCCAGCCTCTCGCAGGGCGAGACGTTCAACGCCGTCGTCATCGTCGCCCCCACGGACACACAGTTGAAAGTCACCCTCACCTGGGACGATCCGCCCGGCACCCCCAACGTCAACCCGGCCCTGGTCAACGATCTTGACCTGCGCGTCTTCGACGCCGCCAACAACCAGTACTTCCCTTGGACCCTCGACCACCTCAATCCGTCGGCCAACGCCGTGCGCACTCAGGCCGACAGCAAGAACAACATCGAGCAGGTCGTCATCGACGCTCCCGCCCCCGGCGGGTACCGCCTGGTCGTCGCGGGCACCAATGTGCCGCAAGGGCCCCAGCCCTTCTCCATCGCCGTCTCGCCGCTGCTGGTCAACTGCTCTTCGCAGGGCACCATCACCCTCGACCGCGTCAAGTACGCCTGCGCCAGCTCCGCCACCGTCCGCGTCGTCGACTGCGATCTCAACCTCGACGACGGCGTCGTCGAAACGGTCAACATCGCCATCGCGTCCACCTCCGAGCCCGCCGGCGAGGTCATGACCCTCACCGAGACCGCCGCCGAGTCGGCCACCTTCCTCGGCACCATCACGCTCAGCACCACCGACTCCGCCGGCATCCTCTGGATCGCCGACGGCGATACCGTCACCGCCACCTACATCGACGCCGACGACGGCCAGGGCGGCCAGAACGTCGTCGTCCTCGCCACCGCGCCCGTCGACTGCTCCCCGCCGATCATCTCCAACGTCGCCGTGAGCAACGTCGGCCCGCGCTCGGCCACCATCACCTTCGACACCGACGAGCCCGCCAACGGCAACGTCAATTTCGGCGACGCGTGCGGCAATCTCCCCGGTGACGGACCCGAGACCGGTTTCCACACCTCCCATTCCATCGAACTGACCGGCCTGAACGACAACAGCACCTATTTCTTCACGCTCGACGCCGCCGACCAGGCCGGGAACGCCGCCACCAACGACAACGGCGGCGCCTGCTTCACATTCGCCACCCCGGAGGTCCCCGACTTCTTCACCGAAAGCTTCGACGGTGGCGACAACGACCTCGACAACGTCAGCATTACCTTCGTGCCCGACGGCGGCGTCGACCGCTATACCGCCTGCGTCGTCCCCATCAGCGCACTGCCCACCGATCCCGCCGGCGGCACCACGCTGGTCATGACCGACGAAGACAGCGAGCTCGTCAACCTCACCGGCGGCGCACAAGTCATCCTCTATGGCGTGTCGCACAACTCGGTCTACATCGGCAGCAACGGCTACGTCACGTTCGTCTCCGACACCGATTACACCGAAACGCTCGACGAGCACTTCAGCAACGAGCGCATCGCCGCCCTCTACGACGACCTCAGCCCCAACCAGGCCGGCTCCGTCAGCTACAAGCAGCTCTCCGACCGCTTCGTCGCCACCTGGCTCAACGTGACCGAGTACAACGCCGCCAACCAGAACACCTTCCAGATCGAGCTGTTCTTCGACGGCCGAATCGCCATCAGCTACCTCAGCGTCGCCGCCACGGACGGCATCGTCGGGCTCTCCGACGGCACCGGTCTGTCGCCCGACTTCTTCGAGACCGACCTCAGCGCGCTCGGCGACTGCGGTCCGCGCCCGCCGTCCGCCGCCGGGGCCAACATCGCAACCCCGCAGGACACGCAGGTGAACATCACCCTCCAGGCTTCCGATGACGGCACCCCCGGTCCGCTCAGCTACATCATTACCGCGCTGCCGACCTACGAGCTGCGCGACGCCGCCGACGACCACGTCATCACTTCCGGCGAGCTGCCCTACACGCTCCTCGCCAACGGGAACCAGGTGAAGTACCACCCCACCGGCGGCTACAACGGCCCCGACAGCTTCCAGTTCAAGGCCAACGACGGCGGCTCGCCCCCCGACGGCGGCGACTCCAACATCGCCACCATCAACATCACCGTCGAGCCCGTCATCGAGCTGCCCTTCGTCGACACCTTCCCCTCCACAACTTTCGACTCCGCCAAGTGGAAGGTCGCCGACGCCACCATCGACAACCTCGGCATCAGCCCGCCTTCCGCTCCGAACTCGGCCCGCTTCAACGGGTCCCCCGACGGCGGCGACGAGGTTTACACCCACCTCATCAACCTTGCCGGCCAGGCGGCCGTACGCCTCACCTACTACTACGAGCAGCGCGGCGGCGGCGAATCGCCCGACGCCGGCGACGACCTCTTCGTCGAGTTCCTTGACGCCCAGGGCGGGTGGCAGTTGCTCAGCCAGCACCTCGGCAGCGGACCCGACATGAACACCTTTGCCCAGGTCGAGATCGTCCTGCCCGCCGAGGCGTATCACGCCGCGTTCCGCCTCCGCTTCCGCAACACCGCCACCGTCGGCGCCTTCGACGACTGGTTCGTTGACGATGTCTCGCTCGTGCCCGTCAACGCACCCACCGCCTTCGACGGTCAGGTCACGCTGCCGGCCAACGGTCAGGCCGACGTGACGCTCAACGCCACCGACCCCAACGGTGACCCCCTCACCTACGTCATCCAGTCGCTGCCCTCCCATGGCGCCCTCAGCGACCCCAACGGTGGCAACATCGACGCCGTCCCCTATTCCCTTCTCGCCGGCGGCAACGTCGTCCACTACGAGCCGCAGACCGGCTACCAGGGCGCCGATGCCTTCACCTTCCTGGCCACCGACGGTACCTACGACTCCAACGTCGCCACCATCAGCATCACCATCGGCGGGCCGCAGGTCATCTATGACTTCCCGCTCGACACCGATCCGGGTTGGGCCGTCGAAGGGCAGTGGGCCTGGGGCGATCCCACCGGCGGCGGCTCCCACGGCCTCGACCCGCAGGACGGCTTCACGGGTGCCAACGTCCTCGGCTACAACCTCAACGGCGATTACGCCAACAACCTGACCGTTCGGTACCTCACCACGACGCCCCTCGACCTCACCGGCGTCACCCAGACCGAGCTGCGCTTCCGCCGCTGGCTGGGCGTGGAATCCTCCACCTTCGACCACGCCGATATCCAGGCCAGCAACGACGGCGTGAACTGGGTCACCGTCTGGGAGCACGCCGGCGCCTCCTTCAGCGAGACGTCGTGGTCGCTCCAGACCTACAGCCTGGCGGCGGTGGCCGACAACCAGCCCGCCGTACGCCTGCGCTGGGGCATGGGTCCGACCGACGCGTCGGTCACCTACCCGGGCTGGAACCTCGATGACATCCAGGTCTGGGGCCTGGTCTCCACCACTTGCGAGCCGTGCGACACGAACTGCGACGGCTCCATCAACGGCCAGGATATTCAGCCCTTCATCCAGATCCTCAACGGCGCTGCCGGCTGCTCTCCCTGCGCCGGCGACACCAACGCCGATGGGTCGCTCAACGGCTTCGACATTACGCCGTTCGTCGACTGCCTGAACAACCCGTAGCGCCGGCGCTCGGCCCTCGTTCGCGGGCATGGTCCTCCAACCGGACGGCCATGCCCGCGTCGCTTTCCGCGCCAAGCCGCCGTGGACCGCAGCCTCGCCCCAGCGTCCAATACCCCCATGCACCTGGCGCGCACCATCGCCGAGGTTCGTGCCGCGGTCGCGGCCGCCCGCGCCGCCGGGCGACCGATCGCGCTCGTTCCGACCATGGGCGCCCTGCACGCCGGACATGTTTCACTGATGCAGGCCGCGGCCCGCGGCGACGCGTTCGTCGTCGTCAGCATCTTCGTCAACCCGACCCAGTTCGGCCCGAACGAGGACTTCGCCCGCTATCCCCGCGATGAAGCCGCCGACCTGGCCTGCTGTCGCAACGCCGGAGCTCATGCGGTCTTTCTCCCGGCCGTTGCCGAGATGTATGCGACCGGCGCCGCGACCACGGTCCACGTTCGCGGTCTGACTGACGCGCTCTGCGGCCCCCACCGTCCCGGCCACTTCGACGGCGTGGCGACCGTCGTCGCCAAGCTGCTGATCATCGTCGCGCCGGACCGCGCCTATTTCGGGGAGAAGGACTTCCAGCAGCTTGCCGTCGTCCGGCGGATGACCGCGGACCTGAACCTGCCGGTGGAGGTCGTCGGCTGCCCCACCGTGCGCGAGCCCGACGGCCTGGCCATGAGCAGCCGCAACGCATACCTCACCGCCGAGCAGCGCCACCGCGCCGCCGGCATCCACGCGGCCCTGGCGACGGTCCGGACCGGCGTCGCCCGCGGCGAGCGCGACACGGCAGCGCTTCTCGCCGCCGCGAAAGCGGTTCTCCTTCGCGAAGTGCGGCCCGATAAAATCGACTACCTCAGCGCCGTGAATGCGGAGACGCTGCGCGACGTCGCGCGCGTCGCCGGCCCGACCCTGTTCGCGACGGCGCTGCACCTCGGCTCGACGCGCCTCATCGACAACGTCGTCGTCGTGCCCGACGCGAGCGATGCCTGAGCCCGGCGCGGCCCGCGCTGCGCGGGGATTTGCCGGCGGGTCGTCGCCCGCCACTCGTCGTATATCATTCTGTGGGCGCCGCTGAAGGAGCGCCGTGCGCCGCGGCGCAGCGGGCCGCTGGGAGTGTTGCTCGTGACCGAACGGTTCCAGTTCCGCGTCAGTTGGCTGATCGCGACCGCGATGCTGCTCACCACCGGCTGGATCGCCCTGAAAGGGCGCCCGATGCAGATCGCCGGCGTGCTGGGCCCCAGCCAGGTCGCTGCCGCGGGAGACGACGACCTCGCCGTGCTGGAGCAGACGGCCAAGGCCTTCCGGGCCGTGGCGCGGGCGGCCCGGCCGGGCGTGGCGCACATCCGCGTGGCCGGCGCCTCCGAGCCACCGGACGAGGTATCCGACGACGAGGTGCGCGCGCTGATGGAGCAACTGCGCCGCGCCATGCCGCAGCTCAGCGAAGAGGACGTGCGCGAGTGGATCAAGAACCATCGCGCGCAGCGCATGCCGCCCGCGTCGGCCAGCGGCATCGTGCTCGACACCCTGGGCCACGTCCTCACCAACTTCCACGTCGTCGCCGGGCGGACCGAGTTCGCCGTGCGGCTGCACGACGAGCGCGAATACGCGGCGACGCTGGTGGGGGTGGACCCGAAGTCGGACCTGGCCGTGCTCAAGGTCGAAGCGGCCGACCTCCGGCCGCTGAAGTTCGCCGATTCCGACCGGGTCGAGGTCGGCGACTGGGTGCTGGCCGTCGGCGCGCCCTTTGGGCTGTCGCAGACCGTCACGCACGGGATCGTCAGCGCCATCGGCCGCTCACACGTTCAGGGCGTCGACATCGCGTATCAGGATTTCATTCAGACCGACGCCGCCATCAACCCGGGCAACTCGGGCGGCCCGCTGCTGAACCTGCGCGGCGAGATCGTGGGCGTCAGCACCGCCATCGCAACCAACGGCGACTCCTACAACGCCGGCATCGCGTTCACCATTCCCGCCAACCGCGCCCGCCGTGTGGCGCGGGAGATCATCGAGCACGGCCGCGTGGTTCGCGGCTGGCTCGGGGTGGCGCTGGGCGAAGTGAGCGAGAGCGACGCGCGCCTGTTGGGGGCGGCCCAGGGCCGTGGCGTCCTGATCGACACGCTCTACGAGAACACCCCGGCCGCCAACGCCGGCCTGCTGGTCGAGGACCTGATCATCAGCGTCGACGGCGCGCCAGTCAGCTCGATCCCGCGGCTGCGCGCGCTCATCGCCGACACGCGGCCCGGCGCCAAGGTCCGCATGCGGATCGTCCGCGACCGGCACGAGCGCGACGTGGTCGTGGAGGTCGGGACCCAGCCGGAGAACATGCGCGGCGGATCGCGCGCGATCGAGGGACGCGAGATCGAGCGGCTCGGGCTCAGCGTGCGCACCGTGACGCAGGACTACCGGCTTCCGGGACGCCCGGAGCAGGGCGTGGTCGTGGTGGGAACGGCCCGCGGCGAGGCGAATGTGGCCGACCTGGCGCGCGGCGAATACGTGGTCGAGGCCAATGGCAAGGCGGTGGCGAGCGTGGCGGACCTCACCACCCTGCTCGACGCCGTGCGCGGCCGCACGGTCAGCCTGAAGGTCGTCGACCGGCAAGGCGAGGAGCGCACCGTCACGGTGAAGCGCTAGGCCGCGGCGGGGCGCCCGCGGACGGAATCGCCTTGCCTTGCGGGTCAACTTCGGGCCGGCCCAGCGAATCAGCCAGCCGCTCGCGAAGAGCGCCGTCGGTGACGTGTTCGAGCCGCTCGGCCGAGGGGTGGGTGTGATCCGCGGGGATGTCCAGGTGGGCGCCCAGGAAAGTTTCCCAGAGGCGGTGCGACTGGACCAGGGCCGTCGCGGCGCGGCGTCCAGCCTCGGTCAGTCCGTACGCGCCGCCGCGGCGCCACACTTTCCCTTCGCGTGTCAGAAGCCGAAGCGCCAGGCGGGCGGTCAGCGAACCGGTCGACACCAGTCGCCGCCTCAGCTCGTCGCGACCCAGTCCCGGCACGTGAGACGCCGGCGCGGCCGCTTCCTCGACGCGGTAAAGCAGCCCGAGCACGTCTTCGCAGACGATGCGCAGCGTCAGACGCGCGTGCGCGATCCCGCGGCTGATGAGCCCGTGCCGGGGACCCAGCAGCATCGCCAGCGCGAAGATCGCGCCGGCCGCGACGCTCATCATTCCGGCGGTGCTGAGGCTCAGGTTGTCCAGCCCGACCCAGGTGGGACCGGCCACGACGCACAGGTGGCCCAGCAAGGCGGAGGCGGCGGCGATGGCGGCGCTGAGAAGCAGCATGGGCGCCAGCCGGTCGGTCAGCAGGTGCGCGGCGCAGGGTGGCACGATCAGCATGGCGATCACCAGCACGCTTCCCACGCTTTCGAACGAGGCAACGGTCGTGACCGCGACGAGCGTCATCAGGGCGTAGTGCATGGCGCGGGCCGAAACGCCCTGCGTCGTCGCCAGGGCGGGGTCGAACGTGCTGATGCGCAGCTCCTTGAAACAGGCCGTGACGAACAGCGTGTTGAGCAGGAGCGCCGTTCCGACGGTCAGCAGCGCCCGCGGGACGTCCACCCCCCCGACGCGCGCGATGTAGAGCGGGGTGGTCTCAATCGCCCCGTAGAGCACGCAGTCCGGGTCGAGATCGACGTTATAGGCGTAGCGCTGCAACAGGATCAGCCCGACCGCGAAGAGCACCGTGAACACGACGCCCATCGAGGCGCCCTCGTCCACCTCACCGACGCGCCGAATCCACTCCACGAAGACCGCGGTGAGGACCCCGACCACCGCCGCGCCCATGAGCATCGCCGCGCTGCCCCGGCTGCCGGTCAGCACGAACGCCGCCGCCAGTCCGGGCAGCACGGCGTGGCTGATCGCGTCGCCCATCATGCTCATGCGCCGCAGCACCAGGAACGTGCCCAGCAGCGCGCACGCCACGGCGCTGACCGCCGCGACCGCCACGATCTGCGTGTCGATCGGAAGCCACGTCCAGGCGGCGATCACGGCGCCACTCCCGTCGCCGCGTGCGGGTTGCGCGGCGCTGCCAGGTCGGGATGCTCGTCGGCCAACTGCCGCTCGAGCTCCGCCACGATGCGCGCGTCGAGCACGTGTTCCACGTGGTCCGCGTCGCGATCGACGTGGCTGTTGGCAACGTCGGCATAGGTGATCAGGAACAGCTCCCAGAGCCGGTGATTGCGCGTCACGCGCCACGCCTGGGCCCGGCCGGCCTCGGTCAACTCCACCGCACCCCCGTCGCGACGCTCCACGTCGCCGGCCCGGACCGCGCGGCGCACGACGCCCCGCAGCGCCCGGCGGCTCCACGACCGCGCCGCAAGCAGCGTCTCGAAGCGCACGGCGACGCCCCCGGGACCGCCCTCCTCCGACAGCTCGTGCATCGCCCGCAGCAGGTGCTGGCGACCCACACGCAGCCCCAGCCGCCGCCGCGCCAGCCAGCGCACGATCAGTCCGCGCTCGCGTCCGGCCACGAGGCTCAGCACGAAGAACGCGCCGGCGACCACCACGATGATCGCGCCGGACGGAAGCCGCGGCACGACCGCGCTGGCCGCCGCCCCCAGCGCCCCGCTTAGCGCGCCCAGCACCGCCGCAACCGCCACGGTCACGGTCAGCCGATGCGTCCAGAAGCGGGCCGCGGCCGGCGGGATTACCAGCAACGCGATGACCAGGATCAGCCCGACCGCCTGAAGCCCGACGACCGTGACAGCCACGACCACCCCCATCAGGATCACGTCCAGCAGCACCACGCGCCGGCCCAGCGTGGCGGCGTAGCCGGCGTCGAAGCACAGCAGCCCCAGCTCCTTCAGCAGCAGCAGGCACACCAGCGCACAGGCGCCACCGACCGCGGCGATCAGCAGCGCGTCGCCCGCCAGCATGGACGCCGTCTTGCCGTAGATGAACGATTTGAGCCCGGCGGCGTAGCCCGTGCTCGAGCTCTGAATGATGGTCAGCAGTGCCACACCCAGGCCGAAGTACACGCTCAGCACGATCCCCAGCGCCGCGTCCTCCTTGATCCGCGTCCTGTGCACGATCAGCAGGATCGTGAGCACACCCAGCACGCCCGACACGGTCGCCCCCAGCAGCAGCCCCGGCAGCCACCGGCCCGAGCCGCCCAGCGCGCTCATGAGCATGAACGCGGCGCACAGCCCAGGCAGCGTGGCGTGGCTCAATGCGTCCCCCAGCAGCGCTCGCTTTCGCAGCAGCACGAACGACCCCACGGTTCCGGCCGCTAACCCCAGGCAGGTCACGCCCAGCAGCACCACGCGCGTGTTGTAGTCCCGCAGCGCCAGGACGCGCGCAATCTCGCCCCACGCGGGCCACGACACCGACGTGTCGGTCAGCGAGCCTGACCCGCGGCCTCCATTCTGAGCGACCGCCGGCGACGCCAGGACCAGCGCAACGACGAACGCAGCCCCGCGCGCTCGACGGGCGCTCCACGCCGCGGCCGGGATGGGCGCCGCGGGCATCATCCGCCGAGCTCCGCGCTGACGCCCAGGCGCAGCGCGTGGGCCGCCTCTTCGAGCAGCGTCAGCCGGCCACCATACGTTTTGCGCAGATTGGCCGGAGTGAAGACCTCGCGGGTCGGACCGGCCGCCACGATGCGCATGTTGAGCAGCAGGACGTGGTCGAAATACTCCGGCACGGTCTGAAGGTCGTGGTGGACGACCAGCACAGACTTGCCGGCGCGGCGCAGGTCGCGCAGCACGTCGATGATGGCCTGCTCGGTGGCGGCGTCGACGCTGGCGAACGGCTCGTCCATGAAGTAGACCTGCGCGTCCTGCGCCAGCGCCCGCGCCAGAAACACGCGCTGCTGCTGCCCGCCGGAGAGTTGACTGATCTGACGCCGCGCGAGGTCGGCCAGCCCCACCCGCTCCAGCGCCGCCCGGGCCGCCTCGCGATGCGAGCGCGTCACCGGCCGGAACCAGCCGATCCGCCCGTAGCGCCCCATCGCGACCACGTCCAGCGCGCTCACCGGGAAGTCCCAGTCGACGCTCTCGCGCTGCGGCACGTAGCCGACCAGGCGGCGATTCTGCCGATAGGGCCGGCCGTAGATCAGCACCCGCCCCGAGGCGCGCGGGACGAGATCCAGCACGGCCTTGAGCAGCGTGCTCTTGCCAGCGCCGTTGGGCCCGACGATGCCCACCAGGGCGCCCGCCGGCGCGTCGTAGTCGACATCCCACAGCACCGGCTTGCGATGGTAGGCGACCGTCATGTCGTGGATGGACAGCGGGGCGTCCCCCGGATGCGTACGCTCGGTAGTCCGCGGCGCGGCGGCCGCCGTCACGCCGCGCGGAGGGGCCGCGGGGGCGCGGGCGGCGGGTCTCTCCCCGGCTCCTGTCGTCGGCGTGGTCATGTTCGCGGCCCGCCGCTGAGCCCATGAACGCGGTGACGCCGCGCCAGCGCCAGGTGAACGCACACAATGAGCGGCGGAAGGGCGAGGACCCACAGCCGCAGCCACATGCGGTCGGGCCGCTGACTCAGCAGCAGCGCCACCAGCCAGAAGACGGCGAACTTGAGGGCGGTGTTGAGCCACTGGGCGGCCGGGCCGTAGTCCATGGCATAGACCGCGCCGCCGCGGGTCGTGACCACCTGCCGCACGACGATGAAGCGCCGGAACGCCAGCGGTCCGGCCACGGTGAGCACCGCGAGCAGCACCCATTCCCATGCCACGCTTCACCTCTTCTCAATCGCCGTGAGCTTCCCCTGCATACCGCGCGGCGGCGCCTCGCCTCCCAGGCCGCGCGCGATCACGGTCGCGTTGTGGTCCAGCATGCCGACGTAGGTGCCCTCGTACGTGCCCGCCGCGCCCATGGCGTCGGAGAACAGCGTCCCGCCGATCCTGACCTGCTTGCCGCGGGCGGCGGCGCCCTCGATCAGCGCCCGAACGTTCTTGTCCGCCACGCTGGTCTCGACGAACACGGCCTGAATGTCTCGCTGCACGATGTACGCGACCAGCCGGTTGATGTCCTCCAGCCCCGCCTCCGATTCGGTCGAGATGCCCTGGATGCCGCGCACTTCGATGTGGTACGCACGGCCGAAGTAGTTGAACGCGTCGTGCGCGGTGATCAGCACGCGCTGTCTCTCCGGGACCGACGCGATCACCTTGCGCACATAGGCGTCCAGCGCCTCCAGCTCAGACTGGTAGCGCCGGGCGTTTGACGTGTACGCGGCCGCGTTGGCGCGGTCGTACTCGCCCAGCGATCGTGCGACGGCTTCGACCGCACGGCTCCAGGCCGAGACGTCCATCCAGACGTGCGGGTCGTAGTGGCCCTGCATGCTGGCGGGCTCGAGCAGGTATTTCTCGTCCAGCAGCTCCGTCACGGCGAAGGTCGGCTTGCCGCGCCGCGCGAGCTGCACCAGCGCGTCGGCCATTTTGCCCTCCAGCAGCAGCCCGGAGTAGAAGACCACGTCGGCCGACTGAAGGGTCGCGATGTCGTTGCGGGTCGGCTTGTAGAGGTGCGGGTCGACGCCCTCCCCGATGATGTTATTCACGCTCCCGTGTTCGCCGGCCACTTGCCGCACGATGTCGGCCACCATGCCCACGGTGGCCACGACCTTGTAGGGCCGATGGGCTGGACCGTTGGAAGCAGGCTGCTGCGCGTGTGCCGGAGCCGGCGCGAGCAGCGCCGCCAGGATCGCGACCGGACAAGCGGCGTAGAACGAGCGGGCGAGAGCTTCGCCTCGCGGGGGCGGGTGGCGGGCGGTACGGTCACGCAACGTACTCTCCTTGCGGGCGGCAGGCCCGGATATTGTTCAAGCTAGCAATAGTATACCCGGCTACATTCGGCGCAGCAACTGCGCCGGCGCTTGCCCTTAGACTGTTGCCCTATCGGTCGCGCGCCGCCTGCTGTTGACCGCGGGCGCGACGTTGCCCGCCGGGCGCGACGCCCCGGGTCGGGCTTCCCCCCGTGTCACGGCGCGAAGCCGACGAGTTGGCACCGCGCGCCGCAGGTGTGAGACGCATGGCACAGGCACCGCTGCCGCTGGCGCTGGGAGACGTTCGATCGCCGACGATCGAGCTGCTGCGCCTGGCGTTCCCGATGATGTGCCTGACCGTCTCGCGCATGCTGATGGGGTTCATCGACTTCTACATGGTGTCCCGCCTGGGCACCGACGCGCAGGCCGCCATCACGCCCAGCGCGATGCTGCTGTTCGTGATCGCCTGCACCGGCATGGGAATCGCGCAGGGCGTGCAGACGTTCGTCTCGCAGGCCGACGGGCGCAACGAGCCGCACCTGGCGGGGCGCTACGTGTGGCAGACGCTCTACATCGCGGGGGTTGTGACGCTGGCGAGCATCCCCGTCATCGCGCTGACCCCCACCTGGGTCCACTGGATCGCCGCGGCCGGCCGCCACCCGCCCGAAGTGGAAACGCTGGAAGTCCAGTTCCTCTCCGTTGCGCTCTGGTCGATCGGCCCCATGACCGCGACGGCCGGGTTGGAGTGCTTCTACAACGGAATCCGCCGGCCGATGATCGGGCTGGCCGCCATCCTGGCATCGCTTGTGACCATCACGCTCGCCAACTACGCCCTGATCTTCGGGCACTGGGGCTTTCCGGCGCTGGGGATCGCCGGCAGCGGGATCGCAACGCTGCTGGCGTGGCTGGTGCGGGCAGGCGTTCTGCTGTTCGCGCTCTTCTGGCCGTCGATCGACCGGCGCTACCACACACGCCGCGGCATGGCGCCGCGCGCGCACGAGATGGCGCAGATCGTCCGCCTGGGCGGCCCGGTGTCGCTGCAATGGCTGGTGGACCTGGGCGCCTGGCTGGTGTTCCTGGAGCTCATCATCCCCAACGCAGTGACCGTGACCGGCGACGACACCGGAATTCGCGCCGTGGCGATGGCCGGCGCCAACCTCACGCTTCAGATCACGCACCTGTCGTTTATGCCGGCCCTGGGCATCGGGCTGGCGCTGGCAACCCAGGTGGGCAATGCGATCGGCGCCCAGCGGCCCGACGAGGCGGTGCAGCGCCTGCGCGTCGCGCGACGCGTCATCATGGGCTACATGGCCGTCATGACGGCCGTCTTCATGTTCGGCGGTGGCTGGCTCGCGGGCTGGTTCTGCGAGAGGGACGCACAGCAGCGCGACGCCGTCATCGCCGGGGCCGCGCTCATGCTGCGCTGGGCAGCGCTGTTCCAGGTGTTCGATGCGCTGTGCATCGCCTACAGCTTCGCCCTGCGCGGGACCGGCGACACGCGCGTTCCGGCATTGCTGTTCCTCGTCTGCTGCTGGGTGATCTTCGTTCTGGGCGGCCTGTTGATGGCGCGCTTCGTGCCTCGATGGGGCGTCAACGGGCCGTGGCTGATGTGTACGCTCTATATTGTCGTGCTGAGCGGCCTGCTTTGGTGGCGCTTCCACTCGGAGCGCTGGCGGGCGATCCGGCTGTTCGACCGCGGCGAGGCGGGCCCGGCGCAGGTGGTCGAACCGCTGGCCGCGGAGGGCGTCTGACCCCTCCCGCCGCTCACCTCCGACCACACACCCGCTGATAGACGTTGAGACACTTCCCCGCGGCCTCGGTCCAGGTCATCGAACCCACCTCGATGCGGCTGTGCTCGCGCAGCGTCGACTGGAGCGGAGGGTGGCGCAGCACCGCCACGATCTTGTTGGCCATCTCGTCGATGTCCCAGAAGTCCACCTTCAGCGCGTGCGTGAGCACCTCGGCCACGCCGCTCTGTTTGCTGATCAGCACCGGCACGTCCTGCGAGATGGCCTCCAGCGGCGCGATGCCGAAGGGCTCGGACACGCTGGGCATCACGTACAGGTCCGCCATGCGATAGACCCGCCGCACGTCGTCGCCGCGCAGAAAGCCGGTGAAGAGCACCCTGTGGCCGATGCCCATGCTGGCGGCCATTTCGATCGTCCCGCGGATCATGTCGCCGCTGCCGGCCATGATGAAGCGCACGTTGTCCATCACCTCCAGGACGCGCTTGGCAGCCTGAAGAAAATACTCCGGACCCTTCTGCATGGTGATGCGGCCCAGAAACAGGACGATCTTCTCGTCCTTCTGGATCGCGGGCAGCGTCGGCGCGTGGCCGTTGTCGTCAATGCCGTTGTAGACCACCTCGATCTTGCGCGGATCCACGCCGTAGCGGTGGACGGCGATGTTGCGCGTCAGGTGGCTCACGGCGATGACGCGCGTGCAGGCGTGCATGCCCGCCCGCTCGATGTCGTAGATGCCCTGATTCACGTGGATGCCGGACCGATCGAACTCGGTCGAATGAACGTGGACGATCAGCGGCTTTCGCGTCAGCGACGCCACGGCGATGCCCGCCGGAAACGTCATCCAGTCATGCGCGTGGATCACGTCGAAGTCGGTCTCGCGCGCGATCGCCACCGCCAGCGCCGCGTATCGCTGCACCTCGGCGAACAGGTCGCCGCCGTAGACGTTCTCAGGTGCGCGCTGCGGCGCCTCCGCGTGGGCGGATGGCGCGGCGCCGCGCGGCGCGGCCGCGGCGCTCGGGGCGCCGCCCGCCTCGGCCGCCGGTCCACCGATCGCGTCGAGCGATCGCGCAAGCGCGCCGGTGCTGGCCCCGAGCTCCGCCGCCGGTACCGCGCCGGCCCGCTCGGCGGCATAGGTCTCAGGCGAAACATACGGCCGCAGCGCCGCGTCCACCGCGTGCAGCACGGCGTGCGTCCAGGGCGCAAGTGCATCCGCCTCCGTACGGGGCGCGCCGACATCCAGCGCGGCGCTGGCCGCCGGCGAGTGCGCTGCCCCCGACAGAATCCGCACGTGCGACTCGGGCGGTGCCGGCCCGCCGGACCCGGCGTGCCGCGGAAGAATGAAGTAGACCGTGACTCCCAGCGAATCCAGGGCGCGCGTCAGCCCGAAGCACGCGGTCCCCAGACCGCCGCTGATGAAAGGCGGAAACTCCCAACCGAGCATCAGGACTTTCATGGGCTCTGCCAACGCATTGCGCCGATGCCGACGACGCCGCTACGCCGTGCGATACGGATCCACCCCCGAACACCCCGCGCTGCGGCCGATCGGCCGGATCGCAACGCGTCCGAAGGAACTCGATATTAGGACGTGAAGCGCCCGGCGTCAAAGGCGCCGTGCGGATGCTCGCCCCGGCGCCAGCCGGCGGGACGCGTGCATTCCCGCACACTTCGCTCCGGATTCCCGCAACGCCCGGGCCCGGTCACCGGCCCGCGACGGGCTCTGCCCCGCCCGGTAGAATCCGCCGCGGAATCGGTGTCGGCCGCGACCGAACCGCCTACGCCGGAGAACATGATCGTGAAAGCGCCGAGCCAGACCGAGATCATCGCGGACCTCAACCGCCTGTTCGCCGAGGAGGTCGAGGCGGCCATCCGCTATCTGCACCTGGCGAATGCCGTGCGCGGACTCGACCGGCTCAGCGTTGAGCCGGTGCTCAAGGCGGGGTTTCAGGAGACGATCCAGCACGCCGAGGTGATCGCGCGCAAGATTCGCTCGCTCGGGCACGTGCCGACGCTCGAGGTGAGCGTAGCCTGCCCGCCCGACCCGCTTACGGGAACCGAGGCGCTGCGACAGGCGCTGACGGTCGAGGAAGCGGCGCTGGAGGCGTACCACGACGTGCTGCGTCGCGTGGAGGGGGACGTGTCGCTGGAGGAATTCGTGCGGGCGCAGATCGGCCTGGAGTCCGAGCACGTCGCGGAGCTGCGCGAGCTCCTTCAATAACACGCGGTGGGCCGCGGGAGCATGCCCGCGGCCCAACCCCGCTGCCCCGGTCACGGCCCTCCGCCGCCGCCTTCCGGTCGCGCCTTTCGGTCTTCATCCGCTCAGGCAGTCGATGAACCCCGAGATGTTGAAGGCGTTGACGCTGCCGTCCCCGTTTGTGTCGGCGAAGCACGGTGAACAGCCCTGTGCCCCGCCGCTTGCTGCACGGCAACCATCGCGTCATGGGCAGCCTGCGCCGAACGATCTTGGAGCGGGTCGTCGCCAGCCTGGAGGCGAGCGGGGACCATGAGGCCGCCGAAGCGTTACGTCGAAGATCTGTCCCGCGCCGAGATCGCCGATGTACCGGGCCTGGCGGAGTCGGTGGTCGAGTCGCGGCTGTTCGAGCCCTGCGGACCCTGCGCGAGTCTTCGCCGCTGTGAACTTCCTCGCGGCTCACGCAGGCCGGAACCGGCCGGTGTACCATGCCGGCGCATGCCCGGAATCCTCGACTTCTTCATCGCGCGGGCTGCGTTCCTCCACGTGCGCGGGCTCTACGCGCGCTTCCTGGCGGCGCTCTCCCGGCCCGACGCGGCGCAGGAGCACGTCCTCGCGGAGTTGCTGCGCGCCAGGGCCGACACGGACTTCGCCCGCCACTTCGGGCTGCGCGGTGTGAAATCCGTGCGCGACTTCCGCCGCGCCATGCCGATCCTGACCTACGAGGAGCATCGCCCGTTCATTTCCCGCGTCATGGATGGCGACGTCCGGGCGCTCTTTCCCCCACGAACCCGGATCCACATGTTTGCCACGACCAGCGGCACCACCAGCCGCCCGAAGTTCGTCCCCGTCACGCAGCGCTTCGTGCGGGAGTACCGCCGCGGGTGGAACACGTTCGGCGCCAAGCTCATGCTCGATCATCCCGATGCCATGCTGCGCCCGATCCTCCAGATCTCGGGCCGCGTGGACGAGTCGCGCACCCCGACCGGTCTGCCCTGCGGCGCGATCACCGGCCTGCTGGCGCGGACCCAGAAACGCATCGTGCGGCGTCACTACGTCGGATCGCCGCTCATCGCCGAACTCGATGACACGCGCGCCCGCCACTACGCGCTGATGCGCTTCGGCGTCTCGCGGGACGTGGCGTTCGCCGTCACGGCCAGCCCCGCAACCCTGATTCAGCTCGCACGCGTCGCCGACGAATCTTCCGAGACGCTGCTGCGCGACATCCGGGACGGCACGCTCTCGCCCGCGATGATCCCCGATGCGTCCATCCGCGCCGCCCTCGCCCAGTCCCTGCGGCCCGATCCGCGCCGCGCCGCGGAGCTCGACGCGCTTCGCCGCGCGCACGGTCGCCTTCGTCCGCGCGACTACTGGCGGCTGTCGTTCCTGGGTTGCTGGACGGGCGGCACCATGGGCATGTATCTCGACACGCTGCACGACTGGTACGGCGACACCCCGGTGCGCGACATCGGACTGCTCGCGAGCGAGGGGCGGGTGACGATCCCGCTCGAAACCGGTTCCGCCAGCGGCGCTCTCGACGTCCTGGGCGGGTACTTCGAGTTCATACCGGTCCAGTCGGAAGCCGATGACAATCCTCCCATTTTAACAGCGCGCGAACTTGCGCCGGGTGCCGAGTATATTGTCGTCCTCACCAACTTCTCCGGCCTGACGCGGTATCGGCTGAACGACGTCGTCCGCGTCGAGGGTCGCGTCGGAGCGACCCCTCAACTGCGCTTCCTCCGCCGTGCCGGGCGCGTTGTCTCGCTGTCGGGTGAGAAACTTACGGAAAATCAAGTAGTTACGGCGGTCGAAAACGTCTGCATGCGTCGGGCCGTCCCGGCGTTTCCGTTCGTCGTCGCACCGCGCTGGGATGATCCGCCCTTCTACGAGCTGCTCGCTGAAGCCGCGGTGCCTGCCGGCGGTGCGGACGAGCTGGATCGCGAGCTAGGAACACTGAACTGCGAGTATGCCAGCAAGCGTAAGTCAGCAAGAATCGGGATGTTGCGTGTGACGAGGATTGCTCCAGGCGCGTTGGCTGCGATGGATCGCCTTCTCCTTTCGCAGCGCCAATCCCGCAGCGAGCAGTACAAGCGGCCGTGTTTGATTGTGCTCCCCGAGGAGCTCGATGCGTTGCGGTCCGCGACTAACCGCTGATCGCGCCAGGGGTTGGACATCGCGGGGCGCAATTACCTCATTGTGACATGAACGCGCCATTTCGAGCCTCCCAAATTAACAACAAAAATTTAAGCCTGGGCGATACGATGGACGATGACCTTGGGGGAGTCATCCCCTTCCGATTGAATAAGGTCTTAAAAAACAGCCCGTGGCGAGCACGCTTCACGAGCGATCAACCGCAAGGACGGACGCGATGACAAAGACCGGCATCGACGCGCTGTGGCGCACCTTCCACCGCACTCGTTCCACCGCATCTCGCAACGCCATCGTCGAGCACTACATGCCCATCGTGAACAAGCTGGCGGAGATCATGGCGCGGCGGCTCTGGCCGCGCGTGTCGGCGGACGAGCTGGCCAGCGCAGGCTACGACGGGTTGATTGCGGCGGTGGGTGCGTTCGATCCGGCGCGCGGCGTGAAGTTCGAGACCTATTGCCGGCAGCGCATCGTCGGCGCGATCCGCGATTGGCAGCGCGAGATCGACCCGCTGGGCCGGTCCGGGCGCAACTTCGAGCGTGCGCTGACCGGCGCGGAGGAGGAGCTGCACGCGGAGCTGGGGCGCGCCCCGGATGCCGCCGAGCTGGCCACCAAGCTGGGGCTATCCGCGTCGCGTTTCCAGCGGATGAAGAGCACCGTGCTCGCGTCGCGGTTCGTTTCGCTCGAGCCGGCGGCCGGGCGGCGGAGCGATTCGAACGCCAGCCGTCTCATTCCGCCCGATCCGTCGCCCGGTCCGAGCCATCGCGCCGAGCGCGCCATGATCCGCGAGTTCCTCACCAAGGGGCTCAAGGAGCAGGACCGCCTGATCATCACGCTGTACTACTACGAGCGGCTCACGATGGCCGAAATCGGCCGCGTCCTCAACGTGAGCGAATCACGCGTCTGCCAGCGCCACGGCGAGATCGTGGAGCAACTCCGGGCCCGCTTCGGGCGGCAGCCTTACGACCTGGTCGCGTAGCGCTGCGCGTCACACGGCTTCCGTCTTCGCGGGGCGCCGCGCGCGCCCGGCCAGCACCATCTCCAGGCACAGCAGCGCGATCAGCGCCGCCGCGATCAACCCGTCCGTCGAAAACCACCGCCGCAGCCCGCCGATCCAACCCAGGGGCGGCGGAGCGTGCGCTTCGCCCGGAGTGCGGTGCGTCACCGTCGGCGGCCCCAGGCGCTCGGCGACCTCCGCCTCGCTGATTCCGCGCAGGTCGCCTTCGTACTCGGGCCAGTTCACGGCGTACGTGGCGTGGCGCGCGCCGCCCGCGGCGCGAATCTCGAACAGGCCGGGCGCGTCGGTCGGCCAGGGCTCGTCGGGCACGCCGTCCCTCACTCGGCGCCAGACCGGCGGACTCGAGCCTGTCAGCGACAGCACGCGCATCGTGCCGGACACGTGCGCGCCGGGCAGCGCCATCCGCGTCGTCTGCCCGACCTCGAACTGCGCCGTGTGCTCGCAGCGCGCCGACCCCGCCCGGATCAGCCCGTCCAGCAGCGTGAGAAGAGCGGCGGCGCGTACGCCGAGTTCGCCCCATCCGGGGTCGGGCGACGCGCCCAGGAGCCAGACGTGTCCGTCGCCCAGCGCGCGGCTGGCGATGAACGGGGCGCCGTCCGAGCGCCGCGCGTGAACGGTGGCATCGGCGGCCAGGCGCGTGATCGCCAGGGTGCGCGTCAGCCGGCAGCGTGCGAGCTCCGACACGGAGCCAACCGGCGCTGCGAAGACGGAAGCAGGCGTCCAGTCGGCGCGCGCGTCGCCGGACTCGACGCGCGGGGCCCGGTCGGCAAGGAGCTCGCGCAACCCGGGCCAGTCGATACGACCTTCCGCCGAGTCCGACGGGAGGAGGAGGAGCTGTGCGCCGCGCTCGACCTGCGCGACGACCGCGCGCTGCTGCGCAGGGCCGCCCAGCGCGTCGCTCGTGGCGACGATCAGGGCGGCGCGGCGCGTGGCGGGATCGGCCAAGCCCGGCGGCGGGTCGGCCGAGGCGGTCAACCGGGCCAGGTGCTGCTCGGGCGGCAGGACGGCCGGCGCGATCAGGTTGCCGATGATGTCGCGTCCCAGGTCCGGGCGGCTCGGCGCGGGCGGCTCCACCACCCACGCGACCGGCGGCGGGGCGAATTCGAGCGCGCCGAAGTACCGCTGATCGAAGTCGAGGCGGTCGGCGGGCTCGAGCACGAATTCGACGCCGAGCACGCCCGCGTCGGCCGGCCCTCCGCGGACGACCACGGTCGCGGAGTCGTTCTGCCCGAGCGGCGTCTCCGCGCTGGCGCCCCACGATCCCGACCGCGTGCCCGCCAGCACGCGCGTCGACGCCGCGACGCCGAACGAGCGGACGCGAACGGGACAGTCGCACAGCTCGCCGGCGGGAAGGGCGCGGCGCGGCGCCGCGACGCCCGCGGGTGCGGGCGCGACGGGCCCCGCACCCGCAAGGCTGAGATTGTCCGCGGCATCGTCCGGGCCGACGAGCGTGACGCGGAGGCGATGCGCGAGGTCGGCGCCGACGCTCTCGACGTCGCGCCAGGCGTGGGCCGCCAGGTCAGTGACGATCCAGACCCGCGCCGCGACGTCGCGCGATTCGCGCCGCGTTTCAGCGACGTGCCGCAGCGCGGCACCCAGGGGCCGCGCATTGGGAGGATTAGGATGTGCGGACCAACGCCGGGCGAGCGATTCCAGATCGAGCAGCTCGGGAGACTGCGCGTCGCCGAGCGACGAGAAATGCAGCGACCACACGGGCCGATCGGCGCCGCCGGCGGCGCGCATGGCGGCCAATGCCGAGTCGCGGAGCGTTTCGTAGCGCGGGCCGGCGGGGCCGCGATACGAGAGGCTGAGGGAATCGTCGACCAGGACGATCTGGAGCTCTTCCACGTTGGAGGCGGCGCGGTGGCCGCTGCGGTCGCAGGTGGGCCCCGCCAGAAGGAGTGCCAGCGCGGCGACGGAGGCCGCCCGCACCGCCAGAAGCGCGAGATTGCGGACGCGGCTGGCGCGCTGCCCAGCGACCAGGGCGGCGTGCAGGAGCGTGAGCGCCGGAAAAATGATGCGGCGTGGGCGCGGCCGCAGCAGGAGGTGGATGAGCACGGGCAGTACGGCCAGGGCGACGCCGGCCAGCAGCGCGGGGTTGGCAAAGGACATCGCCGGTCGATTCTCGCGGCCGCGGGCGGCCGCGGGAAGGGGCGGCGACGTGCCTGCGGCGGATATGATGAGCGCCATGAACAGCGTTCCGGGCGAACCCGTGTCTGCGCCGGCCGGCGCGGCTCAGCGCGTGCACCTGCTGGGCGCGACGTCGGAGGAGCGGCGTGCGCTGATCACCGCGCTAGGGTGGGAACCCTACCGCGCGGCGCAGCTCGGGCGCTGGGTCTGGGAGAAGGGAGCGGCGTCGTTTGCGGCGATGTCCGACCTGTCGAAAGCGGCGCGCGAGCGGCTGGGGGAGGCGGCGGTGGTTCGCAGCGGCACGGTCGCGCAGACGGCCCGCGCCGCCGACGGCACTACCAAGCTGCTGCTGCGCTGGCACGACGGCGCGAGCACCGAAAGCGTCTGGATACCGGAGGAATCGCGTCATACGGCCTGCCTGTCGTCGCAGGTCGGTTGCCCGGTCGGTTGCCGATTCTGTGCCAGCGGGCTGGAGGGCGTCGAGCGGAACCTGACGGCCGGCGAGATCGTCGAGCAGGCCATGCACATCCGCGGGATGCTGCCCAGCGAGGCGCGGCTGTCCAACGTCGTACTGATGGGAATGGGCGAGCCGCTGGCCAACTACGCGGCCGTGGTCAAGGCCATACGGTTGTTGAACGCGCCGCCGCCCGACGGCATGGGGATCGGGGCGCGGCGGATCACGCTGAGCACGGTCGGACTGCCGGCGCAGATTCGCAGACTGGCCGGCGAAGGGCTGGCGATCAACCTGGCGCTCTCGCTGCACTCGCCGGACGAGAAGCTGCGGCGGGAGCTGATTCCCTGGGGCCGGGGCGTGTCGATCCGCGACCTGACCGATGCGTGCGCGTTCTATTTCGAAAAGACGGGGCGCGAGGTGACGCTGGAGTACGTGCTGCTGGCGGGCGTGAACATGGCGCCGCTGCACGCAGCCCAGCTCGCGGCCCTGTGCCGGCGATTGCGCTGCAATGTGAACCTGCTGCGCTACAACCCGGTCGCGGGCCTCGGGTTCGAGCGGCCGACGGCGGAGGCCGCGTACGCATTTCAGCGCGAGCTGCGCGATCGGGGCGTGAACGCGCACGTCCGCACGTCGCGCGGAGCGGACGCGGACGCCGCCTGCGGGCAACTGCGGCGGCGCGTGGCGCTGACGGTGTCGCCGGCCGGGCGGGGATGAGGGAAGTGCGGCGGGCGGGTGCGCGCGGCCGGCGGGACGCTGCGCGGGTGGGTCACAGCGGTTCGTCGGCCTCGGCGCGGCGCCGGATTGCGACCGCCCGGTTGCCGCGCAGTCGGCCGAGGCTGCCGGCGAACTTGTTCTGACTCCCGATCCGTACGATCAGGTCCTCCTCGACGCGTTTGTCGAGGACGATCAGGTCGCCGGCGCGGAGCGACCGGAGCTGGCTCAGCTTGACGGTGGTCTGGCCCAGGAAGGCCGACACGCAGACCTTCGACTTGACGATGTGCCGGGTCAGCCGCTTGAGCTGGACGTCGGACACCGTCTTGGGGCGGTACCCGAACCAGCTCTGGCGCGAGAGCTGGCTCATGACGGGCTCGATGACGTTGAAGGGAATGCACAGGCTCATGGTGCCCGCGAACTGGCCGGTGCGAATCTCGAAGGTGATGAACACCACGACCTCGGTCGGGGCGACGACGTGCACGAGCTGCGGATTGCTCTCGACCTCGACCACCTCGAACGCGGCGTCGACCAGATTCCCCCAGACGTCCGAGAGGTGCACCAGCGCCTTGTCGATCACGCGCTTGATCAACCGCCACTCGATGCTGGTGAGGGGCCGCTGCGGGATGAACGCGGAGGCGTGATTGCCGCCCAGCAGGCGGTCGAGGATGGGGTAGACGATGAGCGGGCTCAACTCGAGGCACATCTGGCCTTCGAGCGGGGGAGCGCGCAGCGTGACGAAGCTGGTCGGGTTGGGCAGGGAACTGACGAACTCGCCGTAGGTGAGCTGCTCGACGCCGACGACGCGGACGTCAATGATGGTGCGCAGGAAGCCGGAAAGCGTGGCGCCGAGGTTTCGGGCGAAGCCCTCGTGGAGGGCGCCCAGCGAGCGGATGTGGTCCTTGCCGACGCGCTCCGGGCGCTTGAAGTCGTAGTCGCGCGCCTCCACCGGGGGGCCGGAGGCCTGTCGGCGACCGGCGGCCGACCCGGAAGGCGCGCTGCTGGCCGCGAGGAGTGCGTCGATTTCGCTCTGGTCGAGGACGTCGGCCATGGGCAGGGGCGCCTCCGATGCGCCGTCGGCACCGCGGGCCTGCGGCGCGCGGAAGCCGGAGGCCAAGCCGCACCCGCCGGCGCGTACCGATTGACTATCGGTGTCGGCGGGCGGCATGCTGAAGGAGGTCGGGGGAGCGGCGTGCGAGCGGATCCGCGCCGCGCGCGTTCTCGGAAGCGGATCGTTCAAGCGAGGGACGACCATGGAGTTCGAACCGGGAACGGGATTCTCGTTGGCCCACGCGTCGACGCTCGCGCGATGCGCAGAAATCGCGTACGCGCCGGCGGCGCAGGCGGAAACCGAGCTGCGCCGGGCCGGGATGACCGCCGTGCGCAGCATCGACGCGGACGGGACCCAGGCGTTCGTCGCCGGGCATGCGCGGGCGGTGGTGCTGTCCTTCCGCGGGACCGAGCCCAGGCGGATCGAGGACGTGCTGACCGACGCGATGTTCACGCTGACCGCGGGGGAGTTCGGGCGTGGGGATCGCATTCACCTGGGGTTCAAGGCCGCGCTCGATCAGGCCTGGCACGCGGTGCTCGACGCGCTCGGGCCGGGCCCTGGACCGCCGCTGTGGATCACCGGGCATAGCCTCGGCGCGGCGCTGGCGACGCTGGCGGCGGTGCGGCTCTGGATCGGCGGCCGCCACCCGGCCGGCGTGTACACGTTCGGCTCGCCGCGGGTGGGCGACGCGGCCTTTGCGTCGGCCTACGACGGGCTGCTCCGGCCGCGCACCTTCCGCTTCGTGAACCAGACCGACGTGGTGACGCGCGTCCCGTTGTGGACGATGGGCTTTCGTCACGTCGGAACGGTGGTGTACATCGACGAGTCGGAGAATCTGCGGATCGATCCGCCGGGATGGTGGACGCAGGTGCTCGATTCACTTCTGGCGGCGAGCGACCTGAAAGCGCTCGGGGCAGAGGCGTTCGCCGACCACGCCATGAGCCTCTATCGGCGACGGGTCGAGGCGGCCAGGGCGCGGGCGTGAGCGGCCGTCGGGCGGCTAGTCGTGGACCGTCAGCGCGCCGCGGTCGCGCTGCGGCTGGGCGCGGAGCAGCTCGTCGGCGGTGAACCGCGCGCCGCACTCCGGGCAGCGCAGCTCGCGCATCCCGGTCAGGTTGTAGCCGCACACCGGACAGCAGACCGTGTCGGCGGCCGCGCCGGCAAGCCGCTGAGCGCGTTCGGCCGGGGTCTCGCGCCAGATGAACACGGTGGCGACCACCCAACAGAACGCACTGACGGCACCGGCCACGAAGGTTGCGGCCTCGGCCGGCAGCGAGCGGGGCAGAACGCAAAGCAGCACCGCAATCGGTACCCCCGCCACCAGGGCCGCGGGGACCGAGGCAACGGTCAGCGCGACGCGCGGCCGGGTCCAACGGACGACGTCGTGCCACAGGACGATCCAGTAGGCGCCGCAGACCAGGTCGACAAAGAGCCAGATGGCGATGACCCCGGTGACGGAAGGGGGTCGGCTGCGGTTGAACAGCATCACGGAGACGAATGCGGTGAGACCCGCAAGCGGGACGATGAGCGAGGCCAGGACGATGCGTGCAACCAGACGGCTCATGCGGATCCTACGCCGGCGCGGGTGGATGGGTGCGGTCGGACTCGTCGATTACGCGTCGGCAACGTGCTCCTCGCCGCGGCGCCAGGCCATCATGAGCAGCATCGGCCAGCCACGATACTTGGCGGCGCGCGGGTTGCGCGCCGCGTGGTCGGGGCTCACGCGATGCTCGCCCACTCCGGCAAGCACGAGCCCGGCCCGCAACGCGGCCATGAGGAAGTCGCTGATCTCATGCGCGTGGCCGGCCGGGCGCACGTCCGTGCGCGTGACGGGATCGTTGAAGTGCGCCTGGATGCCGCGCAGCAGCATGGCCGGATGCAGCGCGGACATGACGACGGCGCCGCCGGGACGACAGACGCGGCGACACTCGCGGAAGAACCCGTCGAGGTTTGCGATGTGCTCGAGCACCAGGGCGCTGAGCACGCGATCGAACGCGGCGTCCGGGAGCGGGAGGCGCGTCTCCAGGTCGTGCGCGATGAACCGGATGCGGTCCCAGCCGGGCTTTTCGCGGGCGCGGGCGGCCATTCCGTCCGAAAAGTCGACCGCGGTGACGTGTGCTCCGGCCGCCGCCAGGCGCAGCGCGTGGCGACCCGTCCCGCAGCCGAGGTCGAGCACGTCCAGGCCGCGCACGTCGCCGAGCCATTCCAGAACGTGCGGCTCTTCGAGCTCGACCAGGGGGTTTGCCTCGGTGTCGTAAATCTCGGCCCAACGGTCGTAGCCGTCCCGTGTGGGAAGAACCACGGAGGGCCGGCCGGGTTTGAAGTCCACGTCGTCGAGCATGGGGGGGATCGCAGGCCTACGCCGCGAGTGTAGCGGGAATCGCGCTGTTAGTCCGGGGACGAGCGGGATCGGCTGGCGTGCGGGTTTATCGGAGGTGCGGCTCTGGCCCGGCGCATCGCTCGAGGGGGAATTGCGACCGCGCCGCTCGGTAATCCGCGCAGCGAATTCCGGTCCCCCGGTAATCGACGCCTCACCGGCGAAAGGCCGAAGAACTCTCAGGGTGGGACTCGCCGGTGCGAGTGACCCGGCCACGGTAACCCGATAGGAACCCCTCGATGCGATCCAGTCCGGGACGAGATGGCCCTACGCCGTCGCCGGCCGGCGACGGCGGCGCGGCGCCGGTCGAGGCGGACGCAGACGCGTCGTCCAATTCCGGCGTGCGGGGCGGCACAGCAACGGTCGTGTTGGCCCTGGCGGCGGTCGCGACGCTGGCGTCGGCCACGTGGATTGCCGTGGCACCGGTTGATCCGGAGGCGGCGGCCACGACTACGGCGCTCGCGGCGCTTCTGGACCAGGGGCAATCGCTGCGAAGCGACATCCGGCGGGTGATTGAACCGGCGATGGCGCGGACGCGCAAACTGGCCGGCTCGGAACGCGTCGTCGCAGCCGTGGATTCGGGGAACCGCGAGGCAGCGACGGCGGCGTGCAACGAGGGCGTCACCGGCGCGACGGAAATCGACGCGTTCGCGCTCTTCGACCGCGACGGGCGGATTCTGGCCATCAACACCGTGTATGCCGACGGACGGGTGATTGAGCCTGCCCGGGTGGACCGGATTCTGAAGATGGACTTTGACGGGCGCGAGATCATCCAGCGCTGCGCGCGGAACGAGTCGGAAGCGGACGCGCTCGAGTTCCAGACGAACTGCGACATCACGCCGGCGTTCTTCGACTCGACCGGGCTGTCGGTGGCCTACTCGACCCCGGTGCGCGATATCTCCGGACGGCGCGTCGGCGTGGCCAGCGCGCGGCTCCGATTCGAGCGGCTGACGGAGCTGGTCGCGGCGCGGCGCGTGGGGGGGCGATCGCGGGCGGCGTATTTTTTATCGGACCGGGGCGAGTACTTCTCGGAAGAGATCGCCCGTCGCGAGCTGCCGGCGCCAATCCCGTCCGCGGCGCTGGCGTCGATCGTGGAGCCGCTGGTGCGGGGCGAGAGCGATCAGGTGCTGACCCACCACGGCGCGAACTACGTCAGCGTGTTTCGGCTGAAGGGTTTTCAGACGCTCGATGGAGGCGGCATCCAGGTGCTGCTGGTGTCGGACCCGGCATGGATCGAATCTGAAGTTCGACACGGAGCGCTGCGCCGCGCCGCCGGCCTGGGCGTCACCGGCGCGCTCCTGCTGGCGGTGGCCGGCGCGTGGCGCTCCGCGCGCATCTCGGCCTGTGCCGGGCGTACGCTGCGGCGGCAGAAGAACGAACTCCAGCGGGAGATCGAACGCCGCGCCAAGGCGGAGGCGGAGCGCGCCGCGCTGGCCGACCGGCTTCTGGACGCGTCGCGCTGCGCGGGCATGGCCGAGGTGGCCGCGGGGGTGTTGCACAACGTGGGCAACGCGCTCAACAGTGTCAACGTGTCGGCGACGATGGCGGCCGAGCGCGTCCGCGGCCTCAAGATCGACAGCCTGGAGAAGGCGGTGGCGATGCTGCACGAGCACTCGGCCGACCTGGGGGCCTTCATCGCTACCGACCCCCGGGGCCAGCGCCTGCCCGGCTTCATGACCCGGCTCTCCGAGCACCTGACGTCGGAGCAGGCCGCCGTGCTCAGCGAGATGAAGGTGCTCGCGGCGCGGCTGGAGCACGTCAAGTCCATCGTCAACACGCAGCAGGTCTACGCCCGTCCGGGCGGGATGGTGGAGCAGTTCAACGTCGTGGACGCGATCGAGGACGCGATGCGCATGCACCTGGCGGGTCTGGAGCGGCACGGCATCACCGTGGTGCGCGAGTTCGAGCCGCTGCCGCTGGTCACCGCCGACCGGCACCGGCTCGTGCAGATTCTCCTCAACGTGTTCAGCAATGCGCGCAAGGCCATGCACGAACCGCAGGTGAAAGTGCGGACGCTGACGGTTCGTGCCGGCGCGACGGCCAGTCAGCGGGTGCGGATCGAGGTGCGCGACACGGGCGTCGGCATTCCGCCGGAGAACCTGACGCGCATCTTCGCGCACGGATTCACGACGCGCAAGGACGGACACGGGTTCGGTCTGCACTCGGCGGCGATCGCCGCCGGCGAGATGAGCGGCACGCTGACGGCGCACAGCGACGGGCCGGGTCGCGGGGCGACGTTCGTGCTGGAGTGGCCGCTACACCCGAAGGAGGCGACGCGATGATCCCGGACTTCCAGCTCCCCAACCGTCGCGTGCTGATCATTGACGACAATGACGCGATCCACGAGGACTTTCGCAAGATCCTGAGCTTGAAGGAGTGCAACCAGTCGCTGGCCGACGAGGAGGCGGCCCTCTTCGGGACGCCGCAGACAGTCGCCGCGGCGGGTGCAGGCGTGTCGTTCGAGCTCGACTCGGCCTTCCAGGGACAGGAGGGGTTGGCGAAGGTGGAAGAGGCGTTGCGGCGCGGGCGACCCTTCGCGCTGGCGTTCGTGGACGTGCGCATGCCGCCCGGGTGGGACGGGGTCGAGACCATCCCCCACTTGTGGCGGGCCGACCCGTCGCTCCAGATCGTGATCTGTTCCGCGTATTCCGACCATTCCTGGGGCGAGCTGGTGTCGCGCCTGGGGCTGAGCGATCGGCTGCTCATCCTGAAGAAGCCCTTCGACGCGATTGAGGTGCGGCAGCTCGGGGTGGCGCTGACCGAGAAGTGGAGCCTGGCGCGGCAGGCGGTCCGCAACGTGCAGGAGGTCGAGCAGCTCGTCGATGCGCGTACGCGCGAGCTGGAGTGCGCCCGCAGCGAGCTGGAGACCGCCCGCAACGCCGCCGAGGAAGCCAACCGCGCGAAGACGGCGTTCCTGGCCAACATCAGCCACGAGATCCGGACCCCGATGACCGCGATTCTCGGATACGCGGAGAACCTCCAGGACGCGGAAATCAGCGTCGGGGAGCGACGGGAGGCGGCCGACGCGATCCTGCGCAACGGACAGCACCTGCTGACGATCCTGAACGACGTGCTGGACATCACCAAGATCGAGGCGGGGCGGATGACGGTCGAGCGGATTCCCTGCTCGCCGCTGGCGATCGCGAACCAGGTGGTCGATCTGCTGCGCGCCCGCGCGCAGTCCCGCGGTTTGTCGCTGTCAATGGAGGCGCTGGAGCCGATCCCCGGAACCATCCTGTGCGATCCGACGCGGCTGCGCCAGATTCTGATGAACCTGGTCGGAAACGCGATCAAATTCACCCATTCCGGAAGCGTGCGGATCGTTGCGAGCTTCCACGAGCACCCAAGCGACGGTCCGCGGCTGACGTTCGACGTCGTAGACACTGGCATCGGCATGACGCCCGAGCAGGCCGACGCCGCGTTTGAACCGTTCCAGCAGGGTGACCTGACGACGACGCGCGTCTACGGGGGGACCGGGCTGGGGCTGCACATCAGCCGCCGCCTGGCGATGATGCTGGGCGGAGACGTGTACGTGGTCGAGAGCGCCCCGAACCGGGGCACGCGCATGCGCGTCACGATTCTCGCGGTGGCCATCGAACCGTCCGGGCCGGTGCCGGACGCATCGACCTGTGCCGGAAGCGCGGCCGCGTCGACGCCGGCCCCGCCGGCGCCGCCGCTGCGGGATCGGCGTGTGCTTCTGGCAGAGGACGGGGCGGACAACCAGCGGCTGATTGCCACGATCCTGGCGCGGGCCGGGGCGCGGGTGGAGCTTGCGGCCAATGGGCGGGTGGCGGTCGAGCGCGCATTGGAGGCCGGGGCCCGCGGGGACCCGTTTGACATCATCCTGATGGACATGCAGATGCCGGAGATGGACGGGTACGCCGCGACGCGCCTGCTGCGCAAGGAGGGCTACGCGGGCGCGATCGTGGCGCTCACGGCGCACGCGATGGCGGGCGACCGCGAGAAGTGCGTGGAGGCGGGTTGCGACGATTACGCCACCAAGCCGATCGATCGGGCCGACCTGATCCGCAAGCTGTGCGCCGTCTGCGACGCGCCGCACGAGACCGCGACCGGCCGCTGAACGGGGCGTGGAATCAGGAGGCGGGACGGGGCGGCTGCATCACGGCGCCGCACTGGGCACAGGTGCGCAGCTTTTCGTTGGCAGGGCTCCAGTACTCCTCCATGATCGTCTTGAGCTGCGCCACGATGTCCTTCATGTCGAATTCGGGCTCGTGCACCACGCTGCCGCACTTTTCGCAATAGAAGCGCAGGCGGTCGCGCATTCCGGGCGGGCGCTGCCGCTCGACGACCATGCCGACCGTGTTGGCCGGGCGCTGCGGCGAGTGCGGAATGCCGGGCGGCAGCAGGAACAGCTCGCCCTGGCGGATGGGCACGTCACGCGGCTGGCCATTCTCGATGAGCCTGAGCGTGATGTCGCCCTCGATCTGGTAGAAGAGCTCCTCGGTCTGGTTGACGTGGTAATCCTTGCGCGCGTTGGGACCCCCGACGATCATGACGATGAAGTCGCGGTCGGTCCAGACGCACTTGTTGCCGACCGGGGGCTTGAGCAGGTGGCGGTTCTCGTCGATCCAGCCCTTCAGGTTGATGGGCATCAGCGCGGGCATGCTCGGCCTCCTGTGGCGGGTGCGCGGCGGTCGAACGATTCGTGCGCGGCCCAGTCTATCAGCGGGCGCCCGCGGCGGTCAACGCGGCGCTCGTGACGCCGGTCGCGCCGTTGCGCTCCATCCAACGTGCCACGGCGGCATCGTCCATCCGCGGACCAAGCCGCGGACGGAGCCGCTCGAGCTGCTGGGCGGCGTTGGCGGCGATGTGGCCGTCGTAGTGCCGCAGGTCCCACACGACCACGTCGCCCACCGCGCTGGACGACGCGAGGTAACGCCCGTCGGGCGTAAACGAGACCGTGAGCGCGTCCCAGCCGTCGAAGGCCTCGAGCGTGGCGAGGCAGCGTCCGCTGGGCACGTCCCAGAGCCGCACCGAGCCTTCCGCGCCGGCCGACGCGAGAACGTTGGCGTCGCCGGGTCGAAAGGCGATCTCGCCGACGAGCCCGGTATGTCCCTCGCACACGGCAAGCCTGCGCCCGGATTCGACGTCCCAGATGTCGACGTTGCGGGACCACCCGCCGGCGGCGATGCGCCGTCCGTCGGGCGAGAAGGCGGTGGTCCAGAACGACGATCCGCCCTCGAGCTCGACCACGGACAGGGGCGGAGTGATGTGCCAGAGCCGCAGCACGTTGCCGCGTGCGGTGGTGGCGACGATGTTGCCGTCGGGGCTGAAGCGCACCCCGAGGGTGGTTCCGGTGTCGAAGGTGAAATCGACGTCGTCGCCGGACGGGAACTTGCGCAGTTGAAAGCGGCGGTTGACCATGCAGGAGGCCATCAGGCGGCCGTTGGGGCTGAAATCGACGGCCCAGGCGGTCTCATCGTTGTGATTGGCGAAAGTGCGTACGCAGTCGCCCGTGTCGAGGTTCCAGATTCGCAGCGTGCGGTCCTCGCTGCCGGTCGCCAGGAGGCGCCGCCGCGGGTGGAAGACCAGCGTGCGAACGCGGCCCCGATGGCCGGCAAGCTCGCGCCGCAGCTCGCCGGAGGGGAAATCCCACAGGAAGACGCGGCCCTCGCCGTCGGCGGTCGCCAGGCAGCGCCCGTCCGGCGAGAAGCGGGCTGCGGAGCGTCCTTCGTGGCCCGGGAAGCGGCGCAGGGCGGCCTGGGTGGAAAGCTCCCAGACGCGAAGCTCGCCCTGCGAGCCCGAGACGAAGCGCTGCCCGTCGGGACTGACGACGACCGGCATGGCGCCGCCATTGAGCGGGTAGGTGTGCGTGCGGCGCTCGGCGCGCATGTCCCAGGCGTCGATCTGCCACCAGCCGGCGGAAACCATGGTGGCCCCGTCGGGGGTGAAGGACAGGGACCGCAGAGCGCCGTTATTGGCGCGGAGCACACGGCACTGGCCCCACTGGTCGAGGTCCCAGCGCTTGATGAGGCGGTCGAAGCTGCCGGTGACCAGCGCCGAGCCGTCCGGACTGAACGTGACCGGCGTGACGCCGTTCTCGTGGGCGGGGAAGCGCGCCAGCGTGACGCGGTCGAGGACCAGCGCCAGCGATCCGTCGTTGAGGCCCACGGCGACCAGTCCATCGGCGGGGTTGACCGCCACGCGCAGGGCCGCCGTTCCGAAATCCTCGAAGCGCCCGACGATCTCCGCGTCGGGGACGGACCAGAGGTGGACCGTCGTGCCCGCAGCCGCGTAGAGCAGACCGTCCGGCGCGAACTCGATCCAGGCCACGCGTCCGGGGGGCCCGCACAGCGAGGGGAGAGCGCTGAAGCCGGTCGTTTCCCAGCGGGCGATCTCGCCGTCGGCCAGCCCCGCGAGCAGGGCGCTGGAGTCGGGCGAGAAGGCCAGGGACGTAACCGGTGCGGGCATCCCGATCAGCGTGTGCAGGACGGCGTAGGAGCGCGCGTCGCGCACGACGATCTCGTCATCCATCCCGGCCGACGCCAAGAAGCGGCCCAGCGGGTCGAACACGGCGGCGACGATGCTGGTGCCGTGATGCGCGCCGATCGCCGCCAGCGACGGCGCGCGCGAGTACAGCTCCCACAGCCCCCAATGCGTGAAGGGCGAATCCGGGTTGCAGAAGTGCTCGCTCCACAGCGCCTCTTCCGCGGCCCGCAGGTTTCCCGTCAGTCCGAACAGCCGCCCGCGCTCGACGTTGGACGTGCCCAGCTCCAGCGCCAGCCGCGCGGCAGTCTCGTCCGCGCGACGCTTAAGCGTCTCGGCCCGGCCACGGGCCACGTCGGCTTCGATCCGGGCTGCGTCGTAGCGCAGCGCCAGGCGCCAGTTCCGCCGCGACTGGACCGACGACACGATCGCGAACGTGGCCAGCAGCAGCAGGAACAACGCCGCAGCGGCGGCGGCCTTGCGATGTCGCCGCAGGCTCTTGCCCAGCACGTAGAGGGTGGAGTTGCGCCGCGCCTCGATCGGCTCGCCGTCCAGGTGCCGCCGCAGGTCGGCCGCCAGGTCGCTGGCGGACTGGTAGCGGCGCGTCTTGTCCTTGTCCATCGCCTTGGCGACGATCAGCTCGACCTCGCCCCGCAGCGAACGATCCAGCAGGCCCAGCCGCGGCGGTTCATCGTCGCGAATGCGCCGCGCGGCCTCGGCGATCGAGCAGTTGCGAAAGTCGAACGGCAGCCTGCCCGCCAGCACCTGGTAGAGCACCACGCCCAGGGCATAGACGTCGGCGCGGGTGTCGACCTCGGACGGATCACCGACGACCTGCTCCGGGCTCATGTAGGGCAGCGTCCCGATGAGCTGTCCGGCGCTGGTCTGAAGCGAGGTGTACTGCACGTCCGGGTCGGTGGACCGCGCCACCCCGAAGTCCAGGATCTTCGGTTGAATCTGTGCGCTCAGCACCGCGCTGCCGCGCTGCCCGGGCGTGCTGCGGCGCGACCGCCGCGCGGACCCGCGCGGGGCGCGGGAAAGGAGCGTGGTCTTCGGCGCGTCGTCGGTCGCCGGCGCCGAGCCGGTCCAGCGCGCCTGCGATTCGTCCGCATCAGCGCCCGCCCCGCTTGGATCGACGACGAGGATGTTGGCCGGCTTGAGGTCGCGGTGGATCACGCCGCGCTGATGCGCGTACTGGATCGCGTCGCACACCTTGGCGACCAGGTCGAGCCGCGCCGGGGTGTCGAGCGCGCAATCGCGGGCATACGCGTCGAGCGCCCGCCCCTGGACGTATTCCATGGCGAAGAAGGCCCGCAGGCAGTCGCCGCCCTCGGCCGTGCCCGCCTCGTAGATCTGCGCGATGCCGGGGTGCGCGAGCCGCCCGAGCACCTGGGCCTCGTACTCGAAGCGGCGCAGCATCTGCGGCGAGGCGATGTGCGGCTTCATGACCTTGAGCGCGACCGTGCGGCGCGGGTGCTCCTGCTCGGCCAGGTATACGATGCCGAAACCGCCTTCGCCCAGCGTTCGCAGGATGCGGTAGCCGCCGATGCGTTCGGGGGTGGGGCGTGCGGCCGCGCGGGCCGCGGCGCCATCCGCCAGCGTGAAGTGAAGACCGGCGCTCATCGCGGGAGTCTTGAGGTATTCCTGCGGATCGGCGTCGTGCGCCAGCATGGCCTCGACCTCGCTGCGCAAGGCGGGGTCCTGGGCACAGGCCGCGTTGAGGTAGCGCGTGCGGTCGCCGCGCGGCATGGAGCGGGCCGCGTTGAAGATCTCGTCCATGCGGCGGAAAGCGTCAGGTGTCACGCGGGGACCCTTCGCGCAGCGCGCGGCTGAGCCAGGCCCGCGCGGTGCGCCAGTCGCCTTCGACCGTGGTGCGCGAGACGTTGAGCACCTCGGCCACCTCGTCGACCGCCAGCCCGCTGAAGAAGCGCAGCTCGACCACGCGCGCTTTGCGCGGGTCCAGCTCGGCCAGCTTCTTGAGCGCTTCGTCGAGCACCAGCGGGTCGAAATCCGCCTCCTGCGCCGCCGCCATGTCGCCGGTCAGCGCGATCCGTGCCGCGCCCCCGCCGCGCTTGGCCGCGGCGCGCGCCAGCGCGTGGTTGACGAGCACCTGTCGCATGGCGGTGGCGGCGACGGCGAAGAAGTGCGCCCGGTCCTTCCACTTGGCCTGCGTCTGATCGACGAGCTTGAGAAACGCCTCGTGCACCAGCGCCGTGGGCTGGAGCGTGTGATCGAGCCGCTGCCGGCGGAAGTGCCGGGCGGCGATGGCGCGCAGCTCGTCGTAGATCATGGGCAGAAGCCGCGCCGCCGCGCCGGGATCGCCGCACCCGAGGTCCGCCAGGAGGCGTGTGGCTTCGAGGCCGTGACGGGCGGATTCGACGTTGGGGGGCTTGGCCTCCATCAGGGGCGAATTGTACGCCAAGCACGCCCGCGATTTGCGCTTCCTGCCGCCGGTTCGGAGCCGGGACGTGACCGGCCGCTCCGGTTGAATACTCGCTGCGTCCGGATCGTCCAACAGCCGGTCGGTCGCGGCGTCGCGACCGCGGATGGCGGCAGGACCGGTCGCCGGGCAGGCCCGGCAAGGACCGGATAACATGGAACGCCGGCGGCCAACGACGGGGCGGCAGGCGTGTCTATGCGGAGTGTCGGTGACGTGGACACGTCGGCGACCACATTGGCCCTGCTCGATGACGCCGCGCTGGTCCGACGCGCGTGCCACGGGAATCCCGCGGCGTTCGAAGAGCTGGTCGCTCGCCATCAGCGCCGCGCGACCTCGGTCGCCTATCGGTTGCTCGGCAACCTTCAGGATGCTTTGGAAGTATGCCAGGACGCGTTCATCCGTGCCTACCAGAGCCTCGGCGAGCTGGCCGATCCGGCCCGCTTCCAGCCCTGGTTCCTGCGCATCGTCACCAACCTCTCGCTCAACTACCGCCGTTCCCGCGCTGGTCGCCGAAGCGCCCTGTCCCTGGAAGATTGCATCCTCAACCCCGAGCATCCGCGGGAGCACCTGCTCGCACCCCGCCGCGGGCGCTCCAACGACGACGGCGACCCACCCGAAACGCGGCTGGCGGCGTCCGAGTTAGCGGACGCGATTCGCGCTGCGCTGGAGGAGCTGACCGAAGCGCAGCGCACCGCCCTCGTGCTCTTCAGCATGGAGCAGATGCCGCAGAAGGACGTGGCCGCGATCATGGAGTGCAGTGTCGAGGCGGTAAAATGGCACGTCTTCCAGGCCCGGCGACGAATGCGAGAGCGATTGGCGGCGTACCTGTAACCGCGGCGCGACGGGGGACGCCATGACGCACGAACAGTTCGAGAAACTGGTTTCCGACTGGATCGACGAGCCGGGTAACGCGGACGCCGCCAACGCCGTCGCGGACGCGGTAGCGGCCGATCCCGGATTAGCGCGCATTCGCGACCAGTGGCTCGCCCTGGACGGCGCGCTGCGCGCCGGCGGCACGTGCGCCGCGCGGGTCGAGTGGGACCGGTTTCGCCGGCGCGTGATGGACGCCGTGCACGAGCGCACGCCGCATGACGAGGACGCCAACGAGGCCGCGCGGATCGACGCCGAGCTGCGCGCGTCCACGGACCTTCCGGCTGCGGTCGACTGGTCGCGTCTGAAAGGCGCGATCGTGCGCCAGGTGCGGAAAGTCCGGCGCCGGCGGCTGCCGGCTGTGTGGCGCGCGGCGTATTCCGTAGCGGCCGTCGCGGCGGCGGGACTGCTGGCCGTGATGGTCCCGTGGACCCGGTTCGGCCCGGGCGAGCCGGTCGCCGGCGCTGGTACGGCGTGGCCGGTTCGGGATGCCGGTGACGCGTTCGGACGCGTTCTGGCGGGCATCGTCGCGCCGCACCGCGACGCGCGAGCCACGCAGGGAGTTTCCGGTGCGCCCCACCCGGCCGCGCGCGTGTCCGCCTCGATTACCGTGCTGGAAGGCGAGAGCCTGCCTCCCCGTGCGGCTGGGCCGCAATCGCAGGGTCCCGCCTCGGAATCGCGCGGGTCGCAGCCGCGGACCGGGCCGGCTCTGGTGTCGTTCGTACTGATCGACGGACCGGGCGAGGCTGCCCCGGATGGACTCGGAGGCTAGCCCGCACGGACCGGACGCATGCGGCGTCCATGGCCGGGATGATCGCCCGGGGAGCATGAAGATGACGAACCCGATTCGACGGTGGCTCGGCACATTCCTGGCGTGGTTGCTCGCGACGCTGCTGCCGGCGTTGGCGCAGGCCCAGGAGCTGGACGAGCTGCTTCAGGAAGCGCTGGACCAGAACGTCGCGCGGATCGAGATCGCCGATCAACCCCTCGACGAAGCGTTCCGGTCGATCGAGCAGCAGACCGGAATCCGTTTTGTCGTCGACCCCTCGACGTACGAGCGGATGCCCTACGGAAAGCGGACGCGCGTCTCCGTGCTGCTCGAGGCCACGCCCCTGCGCGCGGGGCTGCGGCGCATGACCGACCGGCTCGGGCTGACCACCCGCGCGGAAAAGGACGTGCTGCGCGTCGAGCCCGGGCCGCCGCTGCGGCGCATTGACCGCCGCGCGACGATTGACGAGCTGCGTGTGATCGAGCGACTGGCCGGCGAGCCCTGGTCGCCTGCGCTGCGCGAACGCGTCCCGATCGAACTCCGCATCGACCCGGCGGGAAAACCGGCCGACGCGCTCAACGCAGCCCTGGCGCAGTCCGGCGGGGGCAGCGCGCTGTCGCAGCTCGACGCAGCCACCGCGGCGCTGGGCTGGACCTGGTGGCCGAGCGAGCACGGCGTCGTGGTCGTCACCCGCGCCGAGTTCATTCGCCTCCGATTGGAGCATCCCGTCGACCTGTCCTATCAGCGGACCCCGCTGGACGAGCTGCTGGTTGACCTCGGACGTCGCGCGGGCGTGACGATGCTCTTTGAACCCGGGTCGCTGGCGCGCATCCGCGCCCGCGGGCGCGGATGCGACCTGGTCGTGCCGAACACGACGGTGCGGCAGGCGCTGGAGCTGATCTGCGGCCGCACGGGATTGCAGTATGCAATCACGTCGGAGGGGGTCTCGCTGGGGCTGTCCGGGGCGGCAGGCGGCCCGCCGCGCAGCGATGCGGACGCCGTCGCGCCGGCCCTGGTACGTTTTGCCGTGCCGATTGACGGGCTCGAGGCGATGGTGGAGTTCGCGATTCCGGAGGACCAGCTTCCCGCGTCCCTGGACGAGCTTCGGCGGCGGCGGCTGGCGGAGCTGCTGGCGCGAATCCGGCCGGGCGGCGGCGCGCCATGACCGGATGGCAGGTTCGGTCGACCACCGAGCGGCGGCCTCCGGCTCGGTCCGCGGGGGGGGGGCGTCCCGTAAATAATGCGTGCGCCGAGGCTTGAGCCGGTCTGCCTGGGACGGGACAATTGAGGGGTGTTGGGCTTGCGCCCGAGACCCTTCGAGGCGTTTTCCGATGAGCGCCGGTTCCGACGTGACGTTCCTGCTCACTCGTGCGGCCAGCGGCAACCGCCAGGCAGCTAATGAGTTGATGCAGATCGTCTACGACGAGCTGCGGCGGCTGGCGTCGGGGTTTCTTTCCAACGAACGCCCCAATCACACGCTTCAACCCACGGCGCTGGTTCACGAGGCATTTCTGCGCCTGGTCGACGTCCCGCGCATCACGGAACTGGACGGGGCGCATTTCCGAGCCATCGCCGCTGAAACGATGCGCCGCGTGCTGGTCGATCACGCGCGGGCCCACCGGGCGCAGAAGCGCGGCGGGGACGTGAAGAAGATCACGCTGGACGAGCCGGTGGCCGAGGGGGGCGAACCGGTGGTTGACGTTCTGGCGATCGAGGAGGCGCTGACCAATCTGGCCGCGGTCGACCCGCACCTCGCCCGCGTGGTGGAGCTGCGGTTCTTCGGGGGCCTGACGGTCGACGACGTGGCGGCCGTCCTGGAGCGATCGAAACGCGCGATCGAGGAAGATTGGTCGCTGGCGCGGGCCTGGCTGAAAAGAGAATTGTCGCGCTAGGCGGCGCGAAGTTACGCTTGGGTGTACAAGGGCCGCGACACCGGGACACCCCTGAATGAACCGAGGGGACGTGGCGTGCGCGCCGCAACGCGCGGCGCGCCGGCCGGGCCGCGGCGACGTTATCGGGCGGCGGAGGCGGCCATGGACCGAGAACGCTGGGTCCAGGTCAAGAACCTGTTTGCGGAAGCGCGCATCGTGCCGCTGCACGACCGCGGCGCGTGGATCGACTCGCACTGCGCGTCCGACGCCGAGCTGCGGAACGAGCTGGAATCTCTGCTGCGGTTTCACGACGAGGCCGCCGATTCCGAGGCTCCCACGCTGTGCTCGGACCCGCCGCGGCTGATCAGAATCGGGCCCGGTTCGAGCGCGCCGGAAGCAACGGCCGCGGGCAACGACCTGCCGATCGGCACGCGGCTGGGCGCCTACCGCGTCCTGGCGGTGCTGGGCCGCGGCGGAATGGGCGTCGTGTACGAGGCCGAGCAGGACGCGCCCACGCGTTCCGTGGCGCTGAAGGTCCTGCCCCCGGGAAGCGCGTCGCCGGCCGCCTTGCGTCGCTTCCACTCCGAGGCCCAGGCGCTGGCCCGCCTTCAGCACCCCGGCATCGCGCAGATCTACGAAGCCGGCACAATCACCGATCCCAAGCTCGGCCTGTGCGCCTACATCGCGATGGAGCGCGTCAGCGGCGTATCGCTCAACGAGTACGTCCGCCGCGAGAAGCTGGAGACGCCGCGACGCCTTGAGCTCTTTGCGCGCGTATGCGACGCCGTGCATTACGCGCACCGCCGCGGCGTGATCCACCGCGATCTGAAGCCCGGCAACATCCTGGTGGACGAGCTTGGGCAGCCGAAGATCCTGGATTTCGGCGTGGCGCGGCTGACGGAGCACGACCTGGGCGGGACGCTGGCGACGCACGCCGGGCAGTTGGTGGGCACCATCCCGTACATGAGCCCCGAGCAGGCGACCGGCAATCCGGACGCGGTGGACGAGCGCACCGACGTGTACATCCTGGGGGCCGTCCTGTACGAGCTGCTGACCGGGCGCACGCCGCACATGCTCGAGCGCAAGTCGTTGCCCGAGATTCTGCGTGTATTGAGCGAGGACGACCCGGTTCCGGTCGGGTCGATCGACCGCGCGCTGCGAGGCGATCTTCAGACCATCACCGGTCGGGCGCTGGAGAAGGATAAGGCGCGGCGCTACGGCAGCGCCAAGGACCTGGCCGACGACTTGCGCCGCTACCTGCGCGACGAGCCGATCCAGGCGGCGCCGGCGACCGTGATCTATCGCCTGGGCAAGTTCGCCCGCAGGAACCGCATCCTGGTGGGAAGCGCGGCGGTCCTGGCGGTGACGGTGGCAGGCGCGATCGGGGCGACGACGTGGCAGGCGCGCACCATCCGCCTGGCGGCGGAGCGAACGAAGGCGGCTACGCGCACGGTCAGCCTCGAGCGTGCCGCGCGTGCGCGGGAGCTGTTCGCGACCTGCAACAAGCTGCGGACGGTCACGGGCGCGCGGGAGCTGCAACGCTCGCTGCTGGAGCAGGCACACGAACAGCTCGCCGCGCTGGCGGAGAAGAACCCCGACGACCTGGAGAGCAACCGCTACGTGTGGCTGAGCCTGCGGCAGATGGGGGAGGCGTACCTGGCGCTGGGCGAAACGGACCGGGCGCGCGAGCTGTTCCACCGCTTCTTCGAATCCGTGGTCGAAGCACGCAAGGACCACCCGAACGACCTCAACCTGCGGCACGACCTGGCGCTGGCGTATTACCGCCTGGGGGACCTGGCGGCCGGCACGGGCAACCTGGCCGAAGCCCGCCTCAACTACGACGCCTGCCGCGAAGCAGCGTCCGAGTTGTACGAGGTCAACCCCGAAGAGCCGCGCTTCATCGAGATGATGGCGTGCAGCATCACGGGCGACGCGAACCTGGCCATGATGTCGGGCAACCTGCGGGAGTCGCTGGACCACGTGCGGCGCAAGCTGGACCTGGAGCTCAAGCTGGTGGAGCGGCAGCCCGAGTCGATGCTCTACCGCAACTGGCTCGCGCAGAGCTACTCGCGCCTGGCGGACTTCGCCCGCGAGGACGGGAACCTGCCCACGGCGCGCGAGTACTACATGCGCTCGCTCGAGACGCTCGAACGGATCGTCAGCGAAGAGCCGCACAACGCGGATGCGCGCTACCGCGTGGCCTACACGCTGTCACGGCTGGGGGACTTCTCGGCGCGGGCCAACGAGACGGTGGCCGCGGGGGACTATTACCAGCGGGCCGTGAACGCCAACGCCGCGCTCGTCGCCGTCGAGCCCAAGAACAGCACGTATCAGCGTTCGCTCGCGACCAGTCTCGAGGCTCTGGGGCGCTACCACGCCGTCAACGAGCGCCCGGACGAGGCGGACGAGTGCTATCGAAAGTCCATCGACATCATCACGCGCCTGGCCGAAAGCGAGCCCGACAACCTGCACCTGGTGGCCCTGCGGGCATCGGGCCTGTTCCACCTGGGCGACCTCGCCCGCGACCGGGGCAAGCCTGAGGAGGCCGCCGCGAGCTATCGGCAGATGATCGAGGTGATCGAGCCCGTGGCCGAGTCCGACGTCAGCATTCCGCAGTACCGCGAGTACCTGGCGAAGGGGCGCCGCGCGCTCTCGGCGGTGCTGTGGCAGCTCGGGCAGCACGACGAGGCGCGCACGAACATGGTGATGGCCATCGACGCGTTGCGTGCATCGGCCGAGAGCGAGCAGGCGGACGCGACGACCCTGTCGAGCTTTGCGATGCTGCTGCTGCGGTGCAGGCCGGAGGATCTGCGCGATCCGCGCGCGGCGCTGGGCTACGCCCGGCGGGCGGTGGCGCTCAGCAAGGGCAACGATCCCAACCTGCTGCATGCGCTGGCGGCGGCACTGCGCGCCAACGACGATCTGCACGCGGCGATCGAAGTCGACCAGGGTGCGCTGGCCCTGCTCCCACCGGAACCGTCGCGTCTCCGGCGGCGGATCGAGGCGTCGCTGCGGGACATGCGCGACGTGCTGGAGGGTCGGCCGTCGCGGCGCAGCCGCCCGGAGGGGGCCGGCGAGGATGAATGACGGGGGACGCGCCGCGCATCAGGACCCCGGCCCGGCGCGGGTCGCGCCGGGCCGGGCCGTTCCTGCGCGTCGCAGCCGGTCGGCTGCGTTCCGCCGTTCACCACTTGTAGTTCTTGAACGGTCCGCTGGACACGTTCGCGGAGGCGGCGACCAGCCACGACCCGCCCTTACCGCGGGCGACGTCCTTGATGCCGGCGCCGAACCTGTTCTTGAGGTAGCGAGCCGCGTACATCGGACTGGTGGGCGTGTGGAAGCGCGTGCCGAAGTAGCGGCAGAACTGCTCGTTGGTGAACTTGTACACGCACGTCCCGCCGTTCACGTACTTGATCCACTTGTTGACCGTCGTGGGCGAGAACGCCGTGACCTTGCCCGCGCCGCTGAACTGCGTGGCGATGTTGCGGAACGAGCCGATCGACTGCTGGATGCACTTGGTGGCGTTCTTGAACTGCGTGGGCGAGTAGGCTCGCGCGTTGTAGCTCGTCGAGCCGCGCGAGGTCGACGGGCGGCTCGAAATGCTGTACGAGCCATACTTGCGATACGAGGTGTTCGGCATCTGAATCTCCCAAGGGTGAACGCGGACGGCGTCGAGCCGTCACTGTTTTCATGGTGTATCGGAACCGCTCCCCCACGAGTTGAGTAAACTCCGGCATGATTCCACGCCCCAGCTCAAGTTTTTCCACGCCGCTGTCGTGCCTCCTGGCGCTGCTCGCGACGGCGTGCGGGCGCGACGAGGCGCCTCGGGTCGTGGTCTACACCTCGGTCGACCAGCCCTTCGCGGCCGACGTGCTGGCGCGCTTCGAGCGCGACCACGGCATCCGCGTGGCCGCCCAGTACGACACCGAGGCCGGCAAGACCACGGGCCTGGTGCGGCGCGTATTTCGCGAAGCAAGCCGCCCCAAGTGCGACGTGTGGTGGTCGAGCGAGGTCTTCGGCACCGTCGAGCTCGCCCGCGCCGGCCTGCTGGCGCCCTACCGCTCACCCGCCGCCGCGGACGTACCCCCCGAATGGAAGGACCCCGATGGGCTGTGGACGGGCGTGGCCGCGCGGGCGCGCGTCCTGGCCTACGACCCGCGCCGCATCCCGCGCGAACGCGTCCCCGCCTGCTGGCGCGACGTCGGGCGCGACGACGTCGCCCGCCGGCTCGCCTTCGCCAATCCGCTCTTCGGCACGACGCGCGGGCACCTGGCGGCCATTTTCGACCGCTGGGGCGAAGCCGACGGTCGCGCGTTCCTGCAATCGCTGCGGGCCGCCGGAACGCGCGTCACCGACGGCAACAGCCTGGCGGTCCAGGCGGTGCTGCAAGGGACCACCGACCTGTGCGCCACGGATACCGACGACGTCTGGGTGGCCCAACAGCGCGGCGCCGCCATCGATCTGACCTATCCGACACTCGACCACGATGCTGCGTCGCTCTGGATTCCCTGCACGGTCGCCCTCGTTCGCGACGCGCCGCATGGGGACGCGGCCCGGCGGCTGGTCGACTACCTCGTCAGCGCGGAGGTCGAGAAGCTGCTATCCAGCAGTGATTCGCGCAACGTACCGGTCCGCGCACCGCTCCGAGCCCCCCAATCCACGCAACCGGCGCCCATCGACTACGTCCGCGCCGCCACGCAACTCGAAAAGGTCGATGCCGCGGTCACGGAAATCCTGTTCCGATAACCGGGCGCGTCAGCTCGCGCTCGACAGCCATCCCGCGCCCGCGCCCGCGTCCAGCTCGGCCGCGACCGACTCCATGGGCAGGATGCGGATCTCCCCGGCGTCGCGCAATTTGGCGGCCGCCGCACAGATCGCGCCGAACGCCTCCAGTAGCGCGTGAGGGTCGGGCAGGAAGTTTTCGGGGTGCGTGTACAGGCTGAAGATTCGCCCGCGTTCCGCCGCCGCTTGGAGTCCCTTGATAGCTTTCGCGACGCGGTCGGCGGTCGACACGAAGCGTCCGACTCCACCAAAACCCGAAAAGAACATGCTGTGCGGAATCTCCCACAGCCGCCCGACCCGGCGGGCCGGGGGCAGGGGCGGCGCTACGCGCAGCCGTTCGTCCAGCCAGCGCAGCGGCAGAGTGAGGCGGCGTGCGACGCGGCGCGCCGCGCTCTGCCCCAGGGGTGTGCCGATCTTCTCGGCAGCTCCGAACCAGTACCACTCCGAGTTGATGGCGCGGTAGCAGGCGAAGCCTGTTTCTTCCAGCACGGACAGGTGTCCGGCCCGGTTCCAGGGGAACACGACGCTGCGGAGCGTCCGTCCCCAGCCCCGCGCGAGCGTCTGGCACGCGTCGAACTCGGCCCGGGCGATCTCGCGCGTACAGGCCGGGTGCCCGACCATGACGTGCGTGAACGTATGCGCGCCGAGCTCCTGATAGACCGGGCTGGCCAGGAGCTTCTCGATGAGGTCGGGCGCGTAGAAGCGGTCGGCGCCCGGCTCGTCGACCCGTGGAATCCGGTCCAGCCACCCGCCCTGGAACCAGTCGTAGTGCGGCGCGGGCCAGCCGATCGGGAACCGCCCGTCCACGCAGTCCTTCGACCGGACCATCAGGTGGCCGATCGTGGCCCAGGTGGCGGAGATGGCGTGCTCCCGGAAGATCGCCAACAGGCCGTCGACGACGTCGCGAACTCGTTCGACCCCCACTAGCGCGTCCGTGCGAAGCGCGCTGCGCCGCAGCCCCCAGGCCATTTCGAAATCGAAGCTGATGACGAGCGCGCCGCCGGGCATGACCGGAGAAATCTAACGGCCCGGCACCGATAATGCTCGACCCGGGGCACGGAAACGGCTGGCAGGTCGAGCGCGCGAGGCAAGTTCAGCCGCGCACGGATTCGGCCAGGCAGGTGGACTGGCAACTCGGACAGGCGTCCATGTTGCCGCCGCAGGACGGGTCGAATCGGCGCAGGGCGGCGACGAACTGGGTCACGGCCTGGTCGCCCGAATCGAAGAAGCGCAGCAACGACACGATCCTGCGTGCCGATTCCTTGCTGATGAGGTGCTCGATCTTGCAGGCGTCGATCTCGGCCTGGTTCGGCGCGACGCCCACGACGTCGGTGAGCAGTCGCTGCATGACGACGCGTTTCGCGCGGATTTGATCGACCAGCCGGTTCCCGATCTCCGAGAGCCGCAGATGGCGGTTTTCGTCCTGGAGGATGAGACCGGCCTTTTTCAGGGGTTGCAGCGAGATCGAGACGCTTCCGCGGGTAATGTTGAGGACTCGGGCCACGTCCGAAACTCTCGCGTACCCCTGGCCCTGCAAGAGGTCGTGGATCGCCATCAGATGATGGGCGGCGCTGTGCGTGATCTCGTTCTGCTCGAATTCCTTCCAGACGTCCACGCGGCACCTCGGCGAACGGAGCGGCGGCGGCACCCAAGCCGCTCCTCCCCGTATCTTAGCCGGTCGGCCGAGGCGTCGCGCCCGGTGGACGCGACGGCGATGGGCATTGCTGGCCGTCCGGACCGGCCGTATACTTCCGCCCGACGTTGAATCAGGCGGCGCTGGCTGGTCGATCCCGGCCCGGTTCGCGGCTGGCGCCCGCCCAAGTGTCGGAACGGTAAGGATGAGGGCAAATGGCGATTGGGACCGACCGGAAGCAGCAAATCGTAGGCGAGAACAAACGGCACGACGGCGACACCGGATCGGTTGAGGTCCAGGTGGCCCTGCTGACGGAGCGCATCACCCAGCTCACCGAGCATCTGAAGACGCACACGAAGGACCATTCTTCGCGGCGCGGACTGCTGAAGATGGTGGGCAAGCGCTCGTCGCTCCTGAAGTATCTCCAGAATGATTCCCGGCCCCGGTACCAGGCGATCATCACGCGCCTGGGACTGCGTAAGTAAGGCTGGTGCGCGGGCCGTGCCCCGGGGGAGGCCTGCGCGGTGCGCGGACGTACAAGAAGCGTGTGAAGGACTACTGCATTTCCCCAGGTAACAAAAACAGAACACTATGACTGTGAAACTTGAACGCGAGATCGGGGGCCGGCTGCTCACCATTGAATCCGGAAAAGTCGCCAGACAGGCTCATGGATCGGCGCTGGTGCGCTACGGCGACACGATCGTGCTGGGCACGGTCGTAACGGCTCCCCCCCGGCCGGGGATCGACTTCTTCCCGCTGACGGTCGATTACCGCGAGAAGATGTCCGCGGCCGGCAAGTTCCCCGGCGGGTTCTTCAAGCGCGAAGGCCGACCGACGCACAAGGAAGTGCTGACCATGCGGATGATCGACCGCCCGATGCGGCCGCTCTTTCCGGATGGTTTCGTCGACGAAGTTCAGATTCAGGTGATGGTGCTCTCGTCCGACATGCAGAACGACCCGGACGTGCTGGGGATGATCTCGGCCGCGGCGGCGGTGGCGGTCTCGCCGCTGCCGTTCGACGGACCTCTGGGCGCGACTCGCATCGGGCGTGTCGAAGGGCGCTTCATCGTCAACCCGACGATGGCGCAGATGGAGTACTCCGATCTCGACATGCGCCTGGGGGGCACGCTCGAATCGGTCAACATGATCGAAGTCGGCGCCCGCGAGCTTTCGGAGGAGGTCATCGCCGAGGCGATCCGCTACGGCCACGAGCAGGGGGTGATCCCCGTGGCGGAGATGCTGACGGAGCTGGCGCGGCTTGCGGCGCCGCCGCGGACCTGGACGCCCCCGGAAACCAACACCGAGCTGATCCGCGCCATCGAGTCCAAGTCGCGCGAGGCGTTGAAGCAGGCCAAGCGCATCAAGGGCAAGCAGGAGCGCAACGACGCGGTCAAGGCGATCTACGACAAGATCGTCGCCGAATACTGCCCGCCGGAGGTGGAAAAGCCTGAGCACGACCCGGCCGAGATCAAGCGCATCCTGGGCGACGTCGAGCGCATGGTCGTGCGGGAGGGGATCCTGGCGGGGCATCGGCCCGACGGCCGCAAGAACGACGAAATCCGCCCCATCTCGATCGAGCTGGGCTGGCTGCCGCGGACGCACGGGTCGGCGTTGTTCACCCGGGGCGAGACGCAGGCCGTGGTGACGGTGACGCTGGGCACGTCCTCGGACGAGCAGATGGTGGACGAGTTGCTGGAGGACTACAGCAAGAAGTTCATGCTGCACTACAATTTCCCGCCGTTTTCCGTCGGCGAGGTGCGCCGCATCGGGTCGCCGGGTCGGCGTGAGATCGGGCACGGGGCCCTGGCGGAAAAGAGCCTGGAAGCCGTGCTGCCCGATCCCGAGAAGTTCCCCTACACGATCCGGATCGTGAGCGACATCCTGGAGTCCAACGGTTCGAGCTCGATGGCGTCCGTGTGCGGGGGAACGCTGAGCCTCATGGACGCCGGCGTCCCCATCCACTCCCCGGTCGCCGGCATCTCGGTCGGCCTGGTCGAAGAGGACGGCAAATACGCGCTGCTCACGGACATCATCGGGGAGGAGGACCACTTCGGCGACATGGACTTCAAGGTCGCCGCCACGCGCGAGGGCATCACGGGCGTGCAGCTCGACCTCAAGCGCCGCGGGCTGACCCACGCGCAGATCGTCGAAGCCCTGGCCCGCGCCCGCAAGGCCAACAATTCGATCCTGGCCGAGATGACCAAGGCCATCGCCAAGCCGCGCGACAGCATCAGCATGTTCGCCCCGCGGATTCTGAGCCTCAAGATCAACCCGGAGAAGATCGGCAAGGTCATCGGCCCGGGCGGCAAGGGCATCAAGGGCATCGAGGCCGAGACCGGCGCCGAAGTCCACATCGAGGACGACGGCACCGTGCTGATCTCCTGTGTGGACGCCGCCGCCGCCGAGCGCGCAAAGTCGATGATCGAGGCGGTGGCGCAGGACGTTCAAGTTGGTAAGATATACGAAGGCCGGGTCGCGTCGATCAAGGACTTCGGAGCGTTCATCGAGATCGCCGGCGGCCAGGACGGACTGTGTCACATCAGTGAGTTGGACGAGAAGCGCGTCCGTTCGGTGGCGGACGTGCTGCAAATCGGCGAGAGCGTTCGCGTAAAAGTGATCGCGATTGACGACCAGGGCCGCATCAAGCTCTCGCGCAAGGCGGCCCTTCGCGAGGAGTGAAGCCCGCCCGGCGAATTCCGCACGTCATCGTGCCGGGCGGCCGTTCGAAGATAAACGCACGTTCCGGCTGCGCCGCGCGCGGCGCGGTCCGAGACTGACTCGTACGTGTGGGCCGATCGGTTCGGCCGCGCTCATGTCCAGGTCCTGCCCCACGGCGCGGAGAACGATCCCGGCCGCTCGGAGGTTGTAGCTCCGGCGGCGCGCCCCCCATGGCTCCCGGGCAGGCGGGAGTTGCGACGCGGACCCGCCCCGCGGCACATCTGGGAGCGGTTCCACGGAGGTTGTCTCGATGAGCACGGGACAGGTCAAGTGGTTCGACGCAAAGAAGGGCTACGGGTTCATCGTGGGTGAGGCCGGCGGCGACGTCTTCGTGCACTACAGCAGCATCGAGGGAGACGGCTTCCGCGCGCTGCGCGACCACGACGAGGTCGAATACGAGGTGCGCACCACGGACAAGGGGCTCCAGGCGTCCAAGGTGCGCCTGCTGCGCGCCGCGACCGGCAACGGCCCCCGCGCGCAGCGCCAGGCCTCCTGACCCCGGCCAGGTCGGCACGCACGCGAACCCGGATCGCATCCGCGGCAGCGTCCATCCTCAAGCGAACCCGCGGTATCATGCCGCCGTTGCGGATTGGCGCGGGCGCGGCACCGGTCGAGGGTTGTCGGCGGGAGCGCGCGCCGAGCCGGTCCGGTGCGAGAGGTGCAGTTTGGCAACCCTGGTAGTGCTACAGGGCCCCGACAAGGGTCGGACTTTCAAGACCGCCGACGAGATCGTCGTGCTCGGACGGGGACTCGAACCCGTTCCGATCACCGACCGCACCGTAAGCCGGCGGCACGCCGAGCTGCGTCCCGTCTCCGGGGGGTGGATGATCGCCGATCTCCAGAGCGCCAACGGCACGTACGTGAACGGCCGGCGCCTCGCCAAGCCCGTCCACCTCAAGCACGGCGATCAGGTCCGCCTCGGCAGCACGCTGCTGGTCTATACCGGCGACGAGACCATCGAACAGCTCACCGGTCGCAACATCCCGCACGACCTGGTCGCGCTCGACGCCGGCAGCGGGCAGATCGACTCGGCCATCATGGCCAGCGTCGCCGCCAACGACGACAGCGTCGTCATGGCCGCCCCCGAGACCGCCGACGCCGTCAAGGCCTGGAAGGTCATTCGGGAGCTCAGCGACGTCATTGGGCATTTCCTGCCGGTCGAGCAGTTGCTGGCGCGCGTGGTCGACATCGTCTTCGAGGAAGTCAGCGCCGACCGCTGCGTCGTCTTTCTCCGCTCCGAGACCAGCGGCGAACTGCTGCCCGAGGTCGTCCGCTACCGCTCCGCGCGTGCCAAGGCCGACAGCAACTCCGGCGGCATCATCGCCTCGCGCACCATCATGGAGCACGTCGTCCAGTCGCTGGAAGGCGTGCTGTGCACCAACGTCGTCACCGACAAGCGCTTCGAGAGCGGCAAGAGCGTGCAGAATCTCGGCATGCGCTCGGTGATCTGCGTACCCATCATCGCCCGCGACCGCGTCCTGGGCGTCATCCACCTGGACTCGCCCGTCCCTCGACATACCTACACCGAGCCTGAGCTGCGCCTGCTCACCGCGATCGGCGCCCAGACCGGCCTGGCCATCGAGAACGCCCGCCTCGTCCGAAGCCAGATGGAGCGCGAGCGGCTTGCCGCCGCCGGCGAGGCGGTCGCGTACCTGTCGCACTACATCAAGAACATCCTCCAGGGCATGCGCAGCGGCGCCGACGTGCTGAAGCGCGGGCTGGACCGGCGCGACTTCGCGGTCACCACGCAGGGCTGGGGCATCGTCAACCGCAACCTCGACAAGATCTACAACCTGACCCTGAACATGCTCGCCTTCAGCAAGGAGCGCGAACCGCGGCTGGAGATGCTCCAGCTCAACGCCGTCGTGCAGGACGTCGTGCAGCTCGTCCAACCGCAGGCCGACGACGCCAGGGTCATGCTGCTCACCGACCTTGACGAACAGCTCCCGCCCGTGCCCCTCGACCACGACGGCGCGCACCAGGTCATCCTCAACCTGCTCAACAACGCCATCGAGGCCGTCCCGCGCGGTGCCGGACGCGTCAACATCGCCACCCGCTACGACCCGGTCCACCGCCGCGCCGTCCTGACCGTCGCCGACAACGGCCCCGGCGTGCCGCCCGCGGAGCGCGAACGCATCTTCGAGGCGTTTCATTCGACCAAGGGCCACGGCGGCACCGGGCTGGGCCTGACCGCCGCCAAGAAGATCGTCTCCGAGCTGGACGGCGACATCGAGCTTCGCAGCCCGCCCGACGGCGGCGCCGAGTTCGAGGTGCGCTTCAACGCGTTCGAGCCCCGCCCCACCGCCGCCGACGACACGCAGGGCCCGCCGCGATGAGGGATTCACCACGCCTCCGAGGATCGGGCCTTTGCCGCCGCGGAACGGTCTATGCCAGCCGGCTCGTGACGCAGGCGGCTTGACAGTTGGGGGGGAGGTAGCGTGCGTCACGGTGATGAGGGATCGCGATGATGCGAACCGTCTCGAACGTGTGTTCGGCGCTAGCGATTGTCAGCCTGGTTGCGGCGGCCCGATCGGCGGAAGTGGTCGGCTGCGGATACGTGGCCGCTCCTGCCCATTCGTGCTACGGATGTATTTCGAACGAAAACGACAACTGCGCGTGCGATTTTGGCGCCGGCCATTGCCAATCGGACCATCGCTCCTGCGTCTCCTACAAGCGCGGCATGATGACGTGCCCGACGCTGAACGACCCGAATTGCCGCATCATCTACAGAGAGTGTGTCTCGTGCTGGCGCGAGAAAGTCTGTAACAATCCAAGCGGCGTCAACAACGGCCCATGTGACGCGCAGTTCCCGGCATGCACTTCATCGGACGAGTACACATACGCCGAGTGCAGCAGTGGGGATTGCAGCGGGGACTGCGGTTATCGTTACTTCCACATCGACGAGGCGTGCTGGGAATAGTGCGTCCGCGCCAGGACCGCGTCACGATCGGGTGCTTCCCCGTGGAGTTGCCACTGTCGCTCGTCTCGTTCTGCAACGTGGCGGTATTCCTGGCCGTCCAGGAGCGCGTGCCGGCGCCATTGGTTGCCTTCGAGAGCGCTCGTGCGGGCATTTCGACCGCCGACGTCCTTTGGCGCCGCACGAGCGTCGCCAACCGACTCAGGGAGCCATACTATCACCGTCACCTGTTCGGCAGCGGTGACAAGGCGCACTGGAACATGGGGACGTCCGCGGGAGTTGTCGGCTTTACGCGGTCGGGCAGCCCCGTCGCCAAGCCGTTCAATGAACTGAGGAATGCTGATGGTTACTGGGATTACGGGGTCGGCGACGTGGACGCTGCGCTTTCCCAAACCGGGGCGCAGGTCGCGGACGTCCGCACACTCGGAATGCTGCCGATCTCCGTGAGCCCGACGAACCTGGACGACGTGCTCTGGAGCTATCCTCCCGGCTACAACGGGCAGCGACGGTTCCACGAGCGGGAGACCGCCGATGGCTTCGAAGTCGAAATGCAGCTCGACAACGGTACGGCTGTCCGATGGTTCATCAACCCGCACAAGGGCTGGAACGCGGTGCGGATCGAGGAGCTTCACAACGGTGTTGTTCGGCGGCAGGCCCTGGTGACGCTGGCGCAGTACGGCGACACGTGGTTCCCGTCGCGGGTCGAGTACACGGCAGTCGGCGCAGGAAGCCTCGCCACCGAGGAAGTCGTCTCGGCCGAGTTCAACCGGCCCGAGCATCCACGGCGGCTCGACGCGAGTCACATCGGACTTGAACCCGGCATGTTCGTGTCACTGCCGGACGGCCACGGCTTCTGGATCGGTGACCGCATCGCACCCCAGGACGAGTTCGACCGGCTGCTGAAAGAGGGGCTGGTGCGGCGCGGACCGACCGTGGAAGCGTTCATGGACAAGCACTCGCCGCACCGCAACGGCGCGGGTCGCAGCATCGGCGCCGCCGCGGACGGGATTCTCGCGCCGACCGGCGCTCCCGGGATCGCTGCGACCCAGCGGGTCGTCAGTCCGGAGTCCGTCGGCATGTGGGAGGCGTACACGCGGGCCCACATCGCGCACTACCGGCTGGATGACGGGCAGTCGCAAGCCGCCTTCAGCGTGCTGCGCGACTGCCAGGCGCAGGCGAAGCAAGCCCTCGACGCGCGCCGGCACGATTTTGAGGCGCTCGACGCACGCCGAGCCGATCTGGAGAAGCTCCCGCCGGCGGATCGGTCCGCCCGCGAGCGGGAGCTCGACCAAGCCGCCGCGCGCTTGCAGGAGCCCATCCGGCAGATTTTCGAGCGGCAGCTCGTCCCGCGGCTGGATCGGCTTCCCACCCGCCGGCAGCGGCAGGCGGTCGCATCGCAGCCGGCTGAGCGGCGATGAGTCACGCCGGGTGCTGCGAATCGGCGTTCAAACGCGCCGCTCGCGCCCGGATTCGCGACCGAAACTGAGATTCATCCCCGTTCGCCGATTCGCACTTCACCCGTCCAGCCGGTCACTTCCGCGTATCATCCCCGTCGCACGGCCGGCGCCTGCGTGTCGCTTGTGGCGCCATCCGGTCGAGGACCCCGATTCCGTGGAACGCGACGACCCGCCGCTGGTCCGCCCCGCGCGCCAGGAAGACGCGCCGCGACTCGTCGCCGGCAATGTCGCCATGGCGCTGGAAACGGAGGGTCGCCAGCTCGACCCGCAGCACATCGTCCCCGGCGTCGCTGCCGTCCTGCGCGACCCGGCCAAGGGGCATTACTTCGTCGCCGAAGTAGCCGGTGCCCTCGTCGGGCAGTTGCTGGTCACCAGTGAGTGGAGCGATTGGCGCAACGGCACGTTCTGGTGGATTCAGAGCGTGTACGTCTGGCCGGGTTACCGCGGGCGAGGGGTGTACAAGGCCCTGCACGACTGGGTCGAAGCCCGGGCCCGCGCTGACCCGACGGTGTGCGGCCTGCGGCTCTACGTCGAGCGCGCCAACGCCCGCGCCCAGGCGGTGTACCAGCGGCACGGGATGCACTGCACGGGGTATCGGCTCTTCGAGATCGACTTTGGGTCGCCTCGAGGGTGACGCATGAACTGCGGACTTGAGCATGGCGCTACACCCTTGAATCCGAGCACGAAGCGCCGGCGAGTGACCTGGATAAGACCAACGCTGGATCGATAGAACCTGGGACCGAGGATCCGTCGCCTGCGCTTCGGACACTCGCTGGCGCTTCGTGCTCGGACCCAT
>CAYNYG010000027.1:0-42267 GCA_964401365.1 uncultured Planctomycetales bacterium
GTCGCGCTGGCCGAGGCGGTCGCGGTGATGGAGCGCCTGTGCGCGATGTTCACCCAGCACGCCCGCACCCTCGGCGAAGTCTCGGAGCGGCCGGCGATGTCCATTGGCATCGCCTCCCTGCAAGACGACCACGCCGACAGCGCCGACGCCATGCTGGCCCAGGCGGACGCCGCGATGTACGCCGCCAAGCGCTGCGGCCGGCCCATCATGACCGTCGCGGCCGGCAAGGCGGCCGTGCCGCTGGCGCCGGGCGCGGGCGCGCCGGGGCCGCGGCGCTGACACCGCGGGCAGGCTGCGCAATGCATCGCCCCGCGACGCCGCTTGAGCGCCGCGGGGCGAAGGTCAATCCTGCTCGCGGGACGGCCGGCCGGCGGCTCGTCCGGCGCCGTTTCGGACGGCGATCAGGGCGTCAGGGCATCCACGAATCCTTCAATGTCCTGCCCGTTCACCGAGCCGTCATCGTTCATGTCCACCTGAAGGATGCTGCAGTCCGGATACTGCTGTCCGTAGCCGGTCGGATCGGACAGCGCCAGCGAGAACGCGCTGATGTCCTGCCCGTTGACCGACCCGTCGCAGTTGGCGTCACCCTTCGGCAGCGTCGGCGGAGTGCAATCAACCTCCTGGATGGAGAACGAGTCGATGCCGCCCTCCGTCACCGAGTTGTTGGGGTTGTCGGTGGCGCTGAAGCGGATCTTCACCTGCGCGCTCGGCGCAACATAGTCGTTCAGGTTGAACGACCGCGCGATCCAGCCGTTGCTGTTGGCCACGCTCTCGACCAGCACCCAGGTCGAACCGTTGTTGTTGGAGACGTGCACGTCCAGCCGATCCGCGTCGTTGTCGTCGTTGGTGAACCAGCGGGCGTAGCTGATGACGTAGCTGCCGCTGCTCGAGAGATTGAACGTGGGCGAGATCATGCGCGTCGGTCCGCCGTCGACGTCGGTGTCCCCGGCGCCGTTCTGCGTGACGAAGCAGTAGCCCGCGCCGCTCGGATCGTTGTCCGCCGCCGGGTCGCCACGCGCCCCGCCGCCGTTCGGGACGGCGCGCTCCCACGCGCCGGCCGTAAGGCTTACGTTCTCGACCGTCCAGCCCTGGCTGGTCTCGAAGTCGTCGGTGAACGTGTTGTTGAGTCCGTACGCCGCCAGCGTGCTGTACACGCTCGCCGGCGCGCCGGCCGGATTGAAGACCTCGACGGCGCCGGTCGTCTCGGCGCTCACGTAGTACTGGATCGTCGTCCCGCATGGGGCGGCCGGGAAGTCGACCGTGTACTCGTTGGAGGACAGGTCGGTCATGTTCACGCTGGTGAAGCTGCCCGACGTGCCGAGGCGGTAGTACAGCTTGCCCGTGTTGGGCTGCGGCTGACCGGTCAGGGCGGAAACGTCCACGCGCAGCGCGTCGCCGCCCGCGGGGTCGACGAACTCCGGCCGGCCGTTCGGATACTCGAACTTCAACGGCTGGATCACCGGCCCGGCCATGTTGTGCGCCGAGAATCCGCCGTTGATCTCGGCGTAGTGCGGCGTGCCGTCGTTGATGTCCCCGTTGTCGTCGTCCAGTGTCAGGAAGTCGATGGTGATGCTCGGCGTGATGCTGGTACCCGAGTGCAGCAGAATGCTGTTGACCGTGAGATTCGAGATGATCTCGCGATACGTGTCGGGGTTGGTTCCCAGCAGGTTGGTCCGCGTGTCCCACACGCAGCCGGAGATCAGCATGCCGCACGCGTGCACTTCGCTGCCGCAGCTCGAGCAGCCGCTGGTCTGGTACTGGCAGTTGTTGTCGGCGTCGCGGATGCCGACGCTACAGTTGTTCTGGAAGCCCAGCGCCAGCACGGACGTGTCGGTGATGATCACGCCCATGCAATCCGACATGCCCTCGCCGTACGCGCCCTGCCCGCTTCCGGCGGTCGCCACCAGGTGGTGGCCGTATTCGTGGTGCACGACCACCGAGAAGGCCGTGTCGGCGCACCCGCCCCCAGCCGGGTAGAAGTTGATCGAGCTGCCGTTGTAGAAGGCGTTGCACGTGCCGGATACGAACACGTTGGCCGGGAAGTTGGTCTGGTTCGCGATCGTCGGGTAGTTCGGGTTGTACAGCAGCGCATAGTCGCGCACCACGTTGGCGTGCAGGTACGCGTTCACCTCGGCCCGTTGAAGCTCCGAGTTGTTCGCCGAGTTGTGCACGAAGTTCGCCGGTCCCGGCGGCGTCACGTTCATCGACAGCACCGTCTCCGCCCCGGCCGCGTTGAGCACCTGGAACCATTGCCCGTTCAGACCGCTCGTGACGGTCACCTGTCCGCTGCCGCCGTTCGGGATCGTGAAGTTTCCGTCCGCGTCCGCGTAGGCCGTGTTGCCGCCCGAGATCTGCACCCGCGCCCAGGGCAGTGCCTCGGACTCCTCCGGGCCGCAGATGTCCGCGCCCCAGCCCTGCGTCGCCAGACCGCTCACGTTGCCGGTCACGTCCGTGTGCAGAATCATGTCCTCGTCGTACAGGATCGCCCCGCTCGCCGCGTCCACCAGCAGCAGCCGCCGGGCCTCTTCCTCCGTGAAAACCATGCCGTTGTCGGCTTCAACCTGCCACGCCAGCCGCGGCTCCACCACATCAAAATCGACACCGCCCCAGATCGTCAGCACCGGCTCGCTGAAATTCAGCATTTCCGGGTACACCGCCACAACCGCGCCCGGCACGGCATCCGCCGGAAACTCCGGGCTCCCAGGCTGGAAGTCCCCCAGTTCGCGCAGTCCGTTCGACACCAGCACGATCGGGTTGCCGGCCGCGTTCCGGCACAGCAGACGCACGTCGGCGCGAAAGACCGGGATCCCGCCGCGGAACTGCGAAAAATAGACCAGCGTGAACTTGTAGCTGTCCGTGGCGCGATCGTACATCACGCCCGTCGTGTGTCGGCCGTCCGTCAGCAGGCTCACGGGAACAAGATCGGCCGCGTCGGCGCCCAGAACGTCGGCGTTCTGTGCCACCCACCGCGCCGCAGCCTCCTCCGCCGTCAGCCCATAACCGGACGGCGTGCCGTAGACCCGCATCACTCGCCCGTGCAGCTCATACAGACCTGTGCCGGGGTTCGCTTCCAGAAATCGCTGCGCCGCCGCTTGCCGATCGGCTGCAAGCGCGCTGCACGCCAGGATGGGAAATGCGAGAAGACAATACCGGGACCAGCGCATTAGGAACTCCTTTGAACGCAGGTTGCGGGAAACGGTGCCAGGGCGCATGCCCCACGCATGTTCGCCACGCCGCAGCTTAGCGAATCCGGCGGCCTCACTCAACGAATTTCGCCCCATAACTGGCCGCCTGGCGCCTCGCGCTCGTCGGGAACACTGATTCTACGCGCGCCGCCGCGCCGAGGCTGAATCGGCCGTCCGCGGCCATCCCGCGGGCGCGCGCCGCCCCTCAGCGCGCACATCCCCTTTGCCAAGCCCCCGGGAGCATCACGAAGGGTAGGACGCGCGCCGCGTTCAGCGCCTCGTCGTCGAACGCGCGCGAATTCGCGCCGCCCCGGTCCCGCCCGGTCCTCGGGCCCGCGCCGCCCCTAGATTTTCACCGTGACCGTCTTCACCTCGGTGTAGTTCGCCAGTCCGTACTCGCCCAGCTCGCGCCCGATTCCGCTCTGCTTGTACCCGCCGAACGGGGCCGCCGCGTCGAACACGTCGTAGCAGTTGACCCACACCGTGCCCGCCCGGACGCGGTTGGCGATCGCGTGCGCCTTTTCGATGTCGCGGGTCCAGACCGCCGCCGCCAGCCCGTAGATCGTCTTGTTGGCGCGGCGCACGACGTCGTCCACGTCCTTGAACTTGATGATGCTCATCACCGGGCCGAAGATCTCCTCCTGCGCGATCTTCATGTTCTCCTGCACGTCGTCGAACACCGTGGGCTGCACGAAGTAGCCCTTCTCGCCGGCGCGCCCGCCGCCCACCAGCATCTTGGCCCCTTCCTTCTTTCCCGCGTCGATGTAGCCCATCACCTTGTTGAACTGCTCCTTGTCCACCTGCGGGCCCTGCTGCGTCTCGCGCGCGAACGGATCGCCCACCTTCCGCGACTTGGCCTTGTCGACGATCTTGTGGACGAACTCGTCGTGCGCTCTCTCCTCTACGTAGAGCCGGCTCCCGGCGCAGCAGCACTGTCCCTGATTGAAGAACAGCCCGAAGTAGGCGCCTTCGACCGCGGCGTCCATGTCCGTGTCCCCGAACACAATGTTGGGGCTCTTGCCGCCCAGCTCGAGCGTCACTCGCTTCAGGTTGCTCTCCGCCGCGTACTTCATGATCAGGTGTCCCACCTCGGTCGACCCCGTGAAGGCCACCTTGTCCACGTCCATGTGCCGCGCCAGCGCCTGCCCCGCCGTCGGCCCATACCCGGTCAGGATATTGACCACCCCAGGCGGGAACCCCGCCTCTTGGATCAGCTCCCCCACACGCAGCGCCGTGAGCGGCGTCTGCTCCGCGGCCTTCAGCACCACCGTGCAACCCGCCGCCAGCGCCGGCGCAAGCTTCCAGGCCTGCATCAGCAGCGGAAAGTTCCAGGGGATGATCTGCCCCGCTACCCCCACAGGCTCGTGCCGCGTGTAGCAGAAGTAGGGGCCGTTCACCGGGATCGTCTTCCCGTGAATCTTGTCCGCCCAGCCGGCGTAGTACCGGTAGCACAGGATCGTCAGCGGCAGGTCGGCCTTCAGCGAGTCCCCCAGCGGCTTGCCGTTGTCCAGCGTCTCCAGCGCCGCAAGCTCCTTGCGGTTGGCCTCGATCAGGTCCGCCAGCTTGTACATCAGCCGCCCGCGCTCGGTGGCTGACATCCTCGTCCACGGGCCGTCGTCGAAGGCACGCCGCGCGGCCGCGACCGCCCGGTCTACGTCCGGCGCGTCCGCCTCCGCCACCCGCGCGATGACCTCCTCGGTGGCCGGGTTGATCGTCTCGAACGTCTTGCCGCTGGCGGACGCCTGCCATTCCCCCCCGATCAGCAACTGCGTCGGCCCGATCTTGACATCTTTCGGTGTGAGCGTCGCGCTGGACATGGATCGCCTCCGGGGTGGTCGCCTGCCTTGACTGGCCCGATTAGGACATTGTGGGCGCGGCAGTCGCCCACCGTCAACCGCGGCGGCGCCTTCACCGCCGCGATACACTCCTGCCCAGCCCGTTGGAGGTCAACGCCATGGCCTTTCGCTACGTCGTGCTCGGAGCCGGACGTCAGGGCACCGCCATCGCCTACGATCTCGCCCGCCACGGGGACGCGGCCCGCGTCACGCTGGCCGACTCGAATCCTGCCATCGCGGACGCGTCCGCCGCACGCGTGCGGTCCCTGCTGGACCCGGGGGGCGCAGAAGTCACCAGCCAGGTCTGCGACGTCTCGCGCGGCGAGGACCTGGCGCGCGTTCTTCGCGGGTCGCACGCCGTCGTCTCCGCGGTTCCCTACCGCTTCAACGTCGAGCTCACCGACGCCGCCATCGCCGCCGGTTGCTCGCTGTGTGACCTTGGCGGCAACACCGACGTCGTCCGCCAGCAGCTCACGCGGCACCACGCAGCCCTGGCCGCCGGTGTCAGCGTCGTGCCCGACTGCGGCCTCGCGCCGGGCCTGGGTAACCACCTCGCCGCCTACGGCCTCTCCCGCATGGACCAGCCCGAGCACGTCCACGTCCGCTGCGGTGGACTGCCGCAGCAGCGCGTCGGCCCCCTCGGCTACAAAATGGTCTTCAACTTCCAGGGCCTGATCAACGAATACAGCGGCATGGGCGAGTTCCTGCGCGACGGCGTAATCACCCTCGTCCCCACCCTCACCGAGCTGGAAGCCATCGAATTCCCGCCGCCCGTCGGGAACTGCGAGGCGGCCGTCACTTCCGGCGGAACGAGCACCTGCCCGCAGACGTTCGCCGGCCGACTCAAGACCTATGACTACAAGACCGTGCGCTATCCGGGGCACTTCGCCGTCATCCGCGCCCTCTTCGACCTGGGCTGCTTCGAGGAGTCCATTCGCTTCGCCGACGGTGTGCGGATCAACCCCAAGGCCGCCATGCGGCGGCTCTTCGAGGAGCGCCTCCGTTTCCCCGACGTCCGCGACCTGGTCGTGCTGCGCGTCACCGTCCGCGGCCGACACGCCGGCGCTCCGCGCACCCTCGTCTTCGACCTGCTCGACCGTCACGACGAACGCACCGGGTTCACCGCCATGGAGCGCACCACCGGGTTTCCGACCGCCATCGTCGCACACATGCAGGCCGCCGGAATCGTCCCTCCCGGCGCCCGACCGCTCGAATCCTCCGTTCCCCCCGACGCTTTCTTCGAGCGCCTGGCGCCGCACGACATTCACATCCAATGCCGCGAAATCGGCGACTAGCCGCGCCCGCGGCGCAGCGCGCGGTTTGTCGCGCCGCCCCTCGGGACCTATACTACGTGGCTCGGAACGCTGCCGGCTGCGGCGAGGCGCATATGGCATTTGACGATACCCTGCTCGACATCCTCGCATGCCCGCGCCCCTCCTGCCGCGCACGCCTGGCACGGGACGGTGACTGGCTGGTCTGCACCGGCTGCCGCGTGCGTTACCCCATTCGCGAAAACTGGGTGGAGTTGATCCCCGAGGAAGCTGACGCACCGCACCCGGCCCCCGCCGCGTCTCCCAACCGCCCGGACGCGGAACCGACCCCTCCCTGATGTACGCCATCATCAGCGACATTCACTCGAACCTCGAGGCGCTTCAGGCCGTGCTGGCCGACGTCGACCGCCGCGGCATCGGCCACGTGCTCTGCTTGGGGGACATCGTCGGGTACGGGCCCAACCCCAAGGAGTGCCTCGACCTCGTGCGCGAGCGCTGCCGCTTCTCGCTCATGGGAAATCACGATCACGCCGTCCTTTACGAGCCCTGCAACTTCAACCTGCCCGCCGAGCGCGCCTGCTACTGGACCCGGCGGCTCCTGGAGGACGAATCGTCCGCGGCCCTGCGCAATGACCGCTGGAAGTACTTCGGCGCGCTCCCCGTGCGCCGCCAGCTCGGCGACGCCCTCTTCGTTCACGCCTCCCCGCGACGCCCCATCAACGAGTACCTCTTCCCCGAGGACGTCTTCACCAACCCGCAGAAGATCATGTCCAACTTCGAGCGGCTCGACGTCTCCCTCTGCTTCGTCGGCCACACCCACCAGCCCGGCGTCTTCCTGGACGACCCCTACTTCGACCCCCCCAACGAGCTGCCCGACGCCCCCTTCTACGAGGTCGGCGACGAGCGCGCCATCGTCAACGTCGGCAGCGTCGGCCAGCCGCGCGACCGCGACCCACGCGCCAGCTACGTCGTGATCTACAACTCCTTCGACGCCATCGGCGGGGAGCCGGCCCAGTCCAACGGCGATCCGATCGGCGAGCCCATCCGACAGATCGAGTTCGTCCGCCTCGAGTACGACATCGATGCCACCGTGAAAAAAATCCTGGCCGAGCCGGCCCTCGATGACTTCCTGGGCCAGCGCCTCTACGAGGGACGCTGACCACCCGGCGTACCCGACACGGAAACCCGGATTCTCGTCTGCCACCGTGCGGAAGCACACGTGGCCGGCGCCATCATGGGTTTGTCAGGCACTCCGCGAACCGCTCGATGTCGAATGCGTTGATCGACCCGTCGCCGTTCGAGTCTCCGGTGCAGATGTCGCACGGCATGCCGATTCCCTTCAGCAGGTCCCGGAATGCCGTGACGTCCTGCCCGTTGACGGTTCCATCGCAATTCATGTCGCACGGGGCGCGGTAATGGACCGCAACCTCGCGCGAGACGACGTCGGTGATGGGTATCTCGCACGGTTGGCCGTCCAGGTACGCGTTAAAAAGTGAAACCTCGCGCGAAATCGCGTCGGAGAACTCCGCCGGGTTCACGAGGTCGTTGAAGACCGTCACTTCGCGCGACATCACGTCTGGGCCGAACTGGTAGACCGGAGGCAGCGGCGGTGACGGGTCATCAGGCTCCGTCTGGCGCCACGCGGCGACTGACGCCAGCGCGATCCCGGCGACCGCGGCCGCCATCACTGATCGGGCGGACCGCGTCACGGCAGCACCACGCGCGCCTGGAGCGCCGAGAAGCCGTTGGGCAGCACGACGCCGGTGGCGTGCCAGATCGACGCGCTCAGATCGCCGCTCTGATACGTCGCGATATAGATCGCGTCAGAACCGGACGTGGGTGTTGCGCGTACGTACACGTTCGAGTTCAGCGGGACGTTCGCACATTCCAGAACCACCGTGACGCCGTTCACGTTGCAGATGGACGCGTCCTGGCTGCCGAAGTCGAAGCTGGCACGCGGATCGTTGTCGATCAGCTTCGTGTCGACTTGCGCGATGCGCACGGTCGGCGCGGAGGCAGGTGGGAAGACGGCGGCGGATGCGCCGGGATAGCCCGTGGCCGCGGATGGGTTCGAATCGATGGATTGGGAGATGGTGTTGGCTTCGAGACGGATGCGGCCATTCCCCCCGACGCAGTCGCCTTGCCCGACGGCGCGGAGAATGCCGGAAGTTCCGGTGATAGTGTGGGCGATCAGTCGGATGGCGCCGCCGCTGCCGCCGGGTTTGCTGCTGCCGCCGGCGGGTCCAAAGCCGACGCCGCCGTTGGCGCGGATGCTCCCGTCGATCGCAATGGCGTCGGTCGCGGCGATCAGGATGGCGCCGCCGCCACCGCCGGGCGCGTAGCCGGCATTATTCCAGACGGACGCGCCGCCCGAGCCGCCGAGCAGGGGGAACGCCGCCGCGTTACCGTAGGTCGAACCGCTGGCGCCGGGTCGGCCACACGATCCGCCAAGGGTCGCGTAGCTTCCGCCGTGGCCGTGGGCGCCGGCCTGGTAGGGGCTCCCGCCGGGTCCGAAGCCGCCCGAGCCCTGACCGGCGTTGTTGCTGGAATGACCGCCACGAAATCCCCCGGGCCCCGATTCGGCGGGGGCATTGTTGACGCCGGTGGCGCCGTCGAGGTTGATTGCGGCGTTGGGGGCGAGGGTGACGCTCCCGCTGACGAGGAATACGACCGGCGCGCGCGACGGATGCTGTTTGAACGTGACCGTTACATTGTTGCCGATTGTCACGCTGGTGAACTTGAATACCACCGCCCACTTTTCGCTGTCGTACACGCCGTCGCCGGTTCCGTCGCCGTTCTCGTCGCCGCCTCCGCCCTGGTCCCAGACGCCGTCGTCCGCCAGGGATAAGTCGATCTCGATGTTCCCGCTGTTGCGGGTGAAGGCCCCGTCAGCCCCCGTCGCGCCGGGAACGGTGATCTGTGCTTCGGCCGATGCGATGAAAAGCGCAACGCTCAACGCGATCCCGCAACCTGCAAGCGATCCCCGGTCTCCCGTCATGGCTCGCGCTCCCTTGACTGTCGTTGGTTGTCAGGCCGGCTCCGGTCCGGCTCACCCGAATGGTCCGGGAGCTTACGCCGACGGGAGCTTCGCGGCAACGAAACCGTCGTGCGTGATCGCGAGCCGCGCCCCGGACCCTCAACGACCGATTCGTCCCACGCGAACGCGCGTCACCATCCCACCCCCAGCATGAGGCAGTTCAGCCCGCTCCCGATGCCGCACAGGGCCACGCGGTCCCCGGCTTGCAGAAACCCGCGCTCCTCCGCGATCGCCGCCGTCAGCGGCAGCGAAACCGTGCCGATGTTGCCCAGGTATTCGAACGTGGCAAAATCACGCTGCGGCGGGACGCCGATCGCCTCCAGCACCGTCGTCCGGTGCGGTGCGCCGACCTGGTGCGCGATGATGCGCTCGGGCGCGTCCGCGGGCCAATCCAGCTCGGCCCGCAGCGCGCCCCACGTTTCGACGCCCAGGGCCACGCCATGGTTGAGCACGCCGATGCCGTCCGTGCGCATCACCATCGGCGCCGACGCCGGAATGCCGGTGTCCGGCCCCCAGCGGCACAGTTCATGAAAGCGCGTGTCGTTCCGCGTGACCCCACCCAGGACCCGCCGCCCGCCCAGCGACAGCGATTCGTCCACCACGACGACCGCGGCCGCCCCCGAGCCGCCCGTGAGCGTCGCCAGCGACAGCCGGAAGTTCTCCATCGTCGGCTCCCGGTTCAGCCGCTCGATCGTCAGCTCCACGATCTGCCGGGCCGACTCCGCCGACAGCACCAGCCCGGCCCGGATCTGCCTCAGCTCGATCGCGTTGGCGATCTGCATGATCCCGTTCATCACCGCCAGGCATGCGTTCGATACGTCATGCACGTCCGCGTCCCGTGGAACGCCCAGCTCCGCCGCCACGCTGCACGCGGTCGCCGGCTCCAGGTTCTCGCGGCAAACCCCCGCATACAGCAACATTCCGAGCTGGTCCGCCGCCAGCCCGGCCGCGTCCAGCGCCTTGCGCCCGGCACGCGCCGCCATCGCGCCGAGCCGTTGCCCATCGTCCCACCAGCGGCGTTCGCGGATCCCGGTCAGCGCCAAGAGCTGGCCGGGCTGAATGTGCAGCGCCGCGTACGCCGGCGCCAGCCGCTGCTCCAGCTCGTCGGACGTGACGACCCGCGGCGCCAGTTCGTAGCCGAGACCTTCGATGTGCACGCGGGAATATCGCATCGACACTCAGGGCGCGCTCGCCGGCAGCCCGCGGGCCAGCACCGACTCGACCGCCTCGGCGAACAGGTCGATCTCGTCCAGCGTCGTGTACACGTTGGGGCTCACCCGGATCCCCTTCACCGACGCGTGCTCGATCGGGATGGTGAACACGCGATGCTTCGACCACAGATGGTCCGACAGCGCCGACGCTTCAACGCCCTCCACCGCAAACGTCGCGATCCCGCAGGAGTGCCGCGGCTCCAGTCGGCAGAACAGCTTGACACGCGGGTCCTGCGCCAGCCGCCGCGCCCATCGGTCGCGCAGGTACCGCAGGCGGGCCTCCTTCCGCGCCGCCCCGATCAGCTCGTACAGCGTGGCCGCCTCGCTGATCGCCAGCCGCGGCGCCGCCGGGTGCGTCCCGATCTCCTCGTACTTGCGGATGTCGTCCCCGCGCGGCTCCACCGCCGCCATGAGCGGCCACAGCTCCGGAATCTTCTCGCGCCGCACGTAGAGAAACCCGGTCCCCAGCGGCGCCGTCAGCCACTTGTGCAGGCTGGTGCCGTAGTAGTCGCACTCGAGTTCGTCGCGCCGAAACGCCAGGTGCCCGAAGGCGTGCGCGCCGTCGACCACAACCGGCAGGCCGTGCCTGCGCCCCAATGCAACGATCTCGCGCACCGGCAGGATCTGCCCCGTCAGATTGATGACGTGGCAGCACAGGATCAGCCGCGTCCGGGAGCTGATGTTGCGCTCATACGCCGCCACGAGCTGCGAAAGGTCGTCGGGCGGCGTGGGAATCGGAAAGGTCTTCAGGACGATCCCCTCGCGCTTCTCGCGCTGCCGGAACGTCGTCAGCATCCGCGGGTAGTCCTGGTCCGTCGCCAGCACCTCATCGCCCGGCTTCAGGTCCAGGCCGTAAATGCACGTCTCAAGGGACTCGCTCGCGTTGCGCGTGATCGCCATCTCTTCCGGCGAGCAGCCGAACGCCCGCGCCAGCCGCGCGCGGCTGGTCTCGACGTGCGGGTCCAGATCGCGCCACATCGTCCGCGACGGCGCGTGGTTGGAGTAGTCCTGATGCCGCCGCAGCGCATCCATCACCACACGCGGCGCAGGGCTGACCCCCCCGTTGTTCAGGTTGATCATGCTGCGGTCGATCGCGAACGCCTGCTGGATCTCCCGCCAGTAGTCCTCGTCGGCCGCCACCTCCTCCGGCGAACGCGCGTCGTCCGCCCGCGTCGCCGCCAGCACCCGGTCGTGTGCGTCGTCCCGCAGGGCGGCGAATGCAAACGCCCCCGCGGCGACCGCCTGATGAATGAACGCGCGGCGCGAAGATCCGAGCGGACCGCCGGTCAGCAGGTGCGTCATGCGAACCTCCGGCGCCCGGCGCTTCGCCGCGGCGCCTGCATGCCCCGCGCATCGCCATCGGCGTCGCGCCTGGGGCGAACATGCACGCATTATTCGGGAGATGGGCGCAGAACGCACGCGTCCTCCCGGTCGCGCGGTTGACGCCGCCGCCTCCGCCGTTGTCGAATAACATGTGCCTGCCGGACGGCAGCTCGACCGCTGCCGCCCGCACGGAGCGAGCACCATGATCCAGCGACACTGTCTGGGAAAGTTCCCGCCCAAGCCGCATACGACGCTCTACGACGACGACGGCACGCTCCTCATGGAGCACTGCCTCACACGCGAGGGCTTCGACGGCCCGTTCACCATCCTCTACTACCGCGTTCCCCCCACCGACGAACTCTCGGTCGAACGCTTCAGCATCCCCGGCTTCTGCCCGGTGCAGGCCGTCGAGGGGCTCCCGCTTCTCCGTCGCCACCTCCGCACGCAAGACCTCACAGTCCAGGGTGACTTCCTCGACGCTCGCCGCACCCTCTTCGTCAACAGCGACCTGCACGTCGGCATGCTCAAGCCCACCACCGCCTCCACCCGCTTTTTCTCGAACGGTGACGGTGACGAGTGCTACTACGCCTATCGCGGCGGGGGCGCCGTCGAGTCCCTCATGGGCGTCCTGCCCTATCGCCAGGGCGACTACGTCAACGTTCCGCGCAACGTGCCCTACCGCCTCGTGCCCGACGGCGACAGGTGTGAGCTGCTCGTCTTCGAGGGCCGCGGACACATCGACATTCCGCGGCAGTTCCGAAACCGCGCTGGACAGCTCACCATGGACGCCCCGTATTCGCACCGCGACTTTCGCCTCCCCGCCGAGCTGCTCCGCTTCGACGCCGCCCGGCACGGCAGCCCGCCTTACCGGCTCGTGGTCAAGAAGGACGACCTGCTCACCACGCACGAGCACGCCCACTTCCCCTGTGAGGTCGTCGGCTGGGACGGGTTCGTCTACCCCACCGCGTTCTCGATCCACGACTACCAGCCGAAAACCGGGCTCATTCACCTGCCGCCCACCATCCACCTTACCTTCGCCGGAAACGACTTCGTCATCTGCTCGTTCGTCCCACGCATCCTCGACTACCACGAGAACGCCATCCCCTGCCCCTACGGCCACGCCAGCGTGCACTGCGACGAAATCATCCTCTACGACGCCGGCAACTTCACCAGCCGCCGCGGCATCGACAGCGGCTCGATCAGCCTTCACCCCGCCGGTGTGCCGCACGGCCCTCACCCGGGCGCCTACGAGGGCAGCATCGGCGTGAAGCGCACCAGCGAGCTGGCCGTCATGTGCGACACGTTCAAGCCGCTCAAGCTCACCACCGTTGCTCAGCAGATCGAGGACGGGGAGTATCACAGCACCTGGGTCAAGCAGCCCAAACAGAAGCTGCCCGAGGCCCACATTCCCTAGCCGCCCTCGTTTAAGCCGGGACTCGCGGAGACGCCATCGGTCGACTCGCCGATCTTCGATCGGAGCAACGCGTGCCCGTCCCGGTATCCGCCCGCTCGACGAGCCCGCGAAGATCCGCCATCAGGACCCCCTTCGCGTCGGCAGGCGCGACCGGCGCGCGTCGCTGAGCCCGGGAAACGGCGACCCGCCGTCGACCATCCTGCGCACGCCCGCGATCGCCTCGCTGCATTCGCTTTCGGCCGCGTCCGCCGCCCGATTACCATGCCCTCCATGCCCCTCACCTACGCCGATTACCTCAAGCTCGACGCCATGCTCGGCCTCCAGCAGCCACGCTCCGACCCGCCCGAGCATGACGAGATGCTCTTCATCGTCATTCACCAGGTCTACGAGCTGTGGTTCAAGCTCCTGCTGCACGAGCTGGACAAGGTCCGTGCCGATTTCACCGCCGGCGATCTCTACGGCGCGATTCACACCTTCAAACGCGTCCGCACCGTCATGAAGACCCTGGTCGGACAGCTCGACATCCTCGAGACCATGACCCCCATGTCCTTCACCAGCTTCCGCGACCGCCTCGAGACCGCCTCCGGCTTCCAGTCCGCTCAGTTCCGCGAGCTGGAGTTCCTCCTCGGCCAGAAACGCGCCGACCTCAACTTCGCAGCCCTCTACGGCGTCGCTTCACCCGGTTTCCAGGCCCTCATCCGCCGCCTCGACCAGCGCAGCATTATCGACCACTTCTACGACTTCCTCGCCCACTACGGTGTCGACGTCCCGCACGACCTGCGCGCCCGGGACCTGCGCTCCTCCAACGAACCCGACGCCCGCGTCCAGGCCGGCCTGCTGCGCCTCTACCGCACGCGACCCGACCTGGCCATCCTGCTCGAATCCATGACCGATTTCGACGAGGGACTCCAGGAGTGGCGCTACCGCCACGTCAAGCTCGTCGAACGCACCATCGGCGCCAAGCGCGGTACCGGCGGATCGCCCGGCGTCGCCTTCCTCAAGCAGAGCCTCTTCAAACCCGTCTTCCCCGACCTCTGGGCCATCCGCCACGAGCTGTAGCCCCCGCCTCCGCGAACGGTGCGCCAGCGGTCGCCCGCAGATGTCGGCCCACCGCTGTCGGGCTCACGCCCCGCGCGAGTCGCCCCGAAGCCACCCCCGCAGTCGCGCCAGCCCCTCCGATATCGTTACGCTCGGCTCGTACCCCAGATCGCGCCGCGCCGCCCCGATGTCGAACCAGTGTGCCGCGCAAAGCTCCTCCACCACGAACCGCGTCAGCCGCGGCTCACCGCCCAGGCCCATCATGCCGTACACGTTTTCCAGCACCGCCGCCGCCAGCTCCGCCTTCCACCGTGACACCCGGCGCGTCACGGGCGGCAACCCCGCCGCCGCCAGGATGCCGTTCACCAGGTCCCACACCGGCCAGGGCTCCCCTTGGCTGATGAAGTACACCCGTCCCCCGACCTCCGCGCCCGCCTCCAGCCGCGCCGCCGCCAGCACGTGCGCCCGCGCCGCGTCCTCTACGTAGCTCGAATCCACCCGCTTGTTTTCCCTCCCGATCCGCCGCAGCCACCGCGCCCGTGTCAGGATCCGCGGCACCAGGTGATTGTCGCGCGGGCCCCAGATCAGGTGCGGCCGCAGCGCCACCGTCCGCAGCCCAGCCCCGTCCGCCTCGCGCACCGCTTGCTCCGCCAGCGCCTTCGACCGCGGGTAGTGCGCGCGGTACCTCGTCGCGTACGGCACCGACTCGTCCACTCCCTCCATGTCCCCCCCGTCAAACACCACGCTGGGCGAGCTCGTGTAGACCAGGAACGGCACACCCGCCGCGCGGCAAGCGCGCACCACGTTCCGCGTGCCCGACACGTTCGGCCGGTAGTACGATTCCCACGAGCCCCACACGCCCGCCTTCGCCGCCGCGTGAAACACCACGCCGCATCCGTCGCAGGCGCGCCGCACCGCCTCCGCGTCCTCCAGCTCACCCCGCACGCACTCCACGCCCGCCGCCTCCAGCTCGGGATACGCGCCCCTTGAGTAGCTCCGCACGCAGCGACCCTCGCCCACAAGCTGCTCCACGATCGCCCGCCCCAGAAAGCCCCCGCCCCCGGTCACCAGCGCCCTCGCCTTCATGGCAGCTTCACCCGCCGCGCCGCCCACGCCGCAAGCCGCTCCCGGAAGATCTTCGCGTTGTGCCTCACGTCCACCGGAAAACCCGAGTGAAACAGGATCGTCTGGATCCCCGCGGTATGCGGGTGCCGCGCGCCCAGCGCCAGCAGCTCCGTCGCTACCGTGGCCCGGTTCGCACGCCGCCGATCCGCGCGAAGCTCGACGCACAGTACCGCGCGCTGCCGGCCCGGATCGCCCACGCCTACCAGCGCCGTCCGGGCCACGAACGGGTGCTGGTTGAATACCGCCTCGCACGGGATCGTGTACAGGACCCCCTCCGCCGTCGCCACACGCTGCGCCTTGCGACCGCAGAACCACAGTCGCCCGGAATCGTCCGTGTATCCAACGTCGCCCATTCGGTGCCACACGCCGCCGCGACCATCGGCGATCTTGGCCAGCTCCGTCGCCGCGCGACTGCCCCAATACTCCTCGGTCACCACGTCGCCCCGCACCACGATCTCCCCGATTTCCCCTGGTGGCACAACCAGCCCATCCCGCCACGCGCCGATGGCCTCGTCCCGGATCGCGATCACCCGCGCCTCCACGCCCAACACCGGCCGGCCCACACACACCCCGCCGCCTCGCAGCGTCGTCGCACGAGTCTCCGACAGCACCTCGACATGCTCGATCCGCGACACCGGCAGCGCTTCCGTCGCCCCATACGGCGTGATGATCCGCGCCCCACCCGACAGCATCCCCGCAAAGTCTTCCAGCGCCTGGTGCGATACCGGCGCCCCGGCCGAGATCACCCGCCGCAGCGTCGGCAGAACCACGCCCCGCGCACGCCCGAATTCCCCAAGCCGCTTCAGCAGCGCCGGCGACACGAACACACTCGTCGCCCGATGGTCCGTGATCGCGCGCATCAGCTTCCGCGGATCGGCCCTCGCCGGCCGTGTCGCGTCCATGTCCGGTACGATCGCCGTCGCGCCCAGGACCGGATCGAACAGGGCAAACAGCGGAAACGTCGCCACGTCAACGTCCCCCGGACCCACGCCGAACTCGTCGCGCAGCACCCGCAACTGCGCGTCGAACGTCGCCTGGCGGTACACCACCCCCTTGGCCGGGCCGGTGCTCCCGCTCGTGAACAGGATGGCCGCCGCGTCCGCCCCCGACGTCTGCGCCGCCGCCCCGTCGAACCCGCCGCCCCGCTCCCCCGCCCGCCGCACGTCCTCCAGCGTCATCCCGCCCCACAGCCAGCGCCGCCCGACCGTTACCACTCGCCGTACGCTTCGGAACGCTTTCCGATGGACGCACCTCAGCACCTGCGCCAGCGGCACCCCGATGAACGCCTCCGCCTCCACGGTCGCCAGGCACCGCACCAGGTTCGCACGCCCCATCCCAGGATCGATCACCGCCGGCACCGCCCCCACCCGCAGCAGCCCGAACACCAGCGCAAAAAAATCCAGTCCCGGCGGCACCATCAGGACCGTGCGCACGCCGCGCCCGATTCCCGACGCCGCCAGCCCGCACGCCATCCGCCGGCTCTCCGCGTCCAGCCGCGAGAACGACCACGACTCGTACCGCGGATCGTCGGCGCTGCGACCACGCCGCGCGCAGATCACCGCCGCCCGCTCCGGGTCGATCCGCGCCATCTCCGTCAGTCGCGCCGCCAGGTTCATCGCTCCCCTTTTATCCTCAACCACCCTCTTGGCCGCGGCCCGCGACCCCCCCTCCACCCGCCGCCCGGTCCCCTCCCCGGCTGCCTTCACGCGTCGCTCCCTGCCACCCCCACGGCCTGCTTTGCGCCCGGCGCGGGCCGCGCGAGAAACGCGCGCACCCGTTCAACCACCCGTTCCCCCGCGTCCTCCAGAACCCAGTGTCCCGCGTCGGCGAACGCAAGGACCTCCGCCTCCGGGAATCGACGCCGCCACTCGGCAAGGTAGTCGCCGTCAAACACGAAATCACGCAGTCCCCACACCAGCAGCATCGGCCGCCCGCCCAGCGTCTCCAGCCGCTCGTCGATCTCGCGCACCAGCCCGTAGCTCCTGTCCCCCTCGTGCAGCGGAATGTCCTGCACGAACCGCAGCGTCGCCCGCCGCCGACTCCACGTCCCGTACGGCGCCAGGTACGCCGCTCGCACCGCGCGCGGCAGAGGCCGCACCACCGCCATTCGCGTCGCCAGTCGCACAAAGGCGTTCCCGCCCAGCACCGCCGCCGCCGCCAGCCCAGGATTCGCCCGGAGCACACGCAGCCGCCACGGCAGTCGCTTCCCCGGCGGTGGCAGGAACGCCGCCGTGTTCATCATCACCAGCCGCGACACCCGTGACGGTCGCCGCACGGCCACTCCGGCCGCAATCATCCCGCCCCAATCGTGCCCCAACAGCGTCACGCCCGCGCTCAGTCCCAGATGCTCCAGCAACGCCTCCAGGTCGTCGATGCGCGACCGCAAACGGTACGCGTACTTCCGCTCCGATGGCCGGTCCGACCACCCGCACCCCACGTGGTCGGGTGCCACCACGCGATGCGTCTCGCGCAGACCGGCAATCAGACCGCGGAAGTAGAACGACCAGGTCGGGTTCCCGTGGACGCAGACCACCGCCGCGCCGCGCCCCTCGTCCACGTAGCGCATCACCCCCGCCGGACGCGCGAACTCGTGCTGGCGATACGGAAACAGGTCGGCCGGCCACCGTGACGCTTCGTGACGCATGCAGGCTCGCGCGAGAGTCTATCACCCGCGCGAAGAATCGCCACCGAGCCTCCCTTCCCTTCCTCGTTCACCCCCGGTTCCAGCCGACGCGTACCGGGGCGGCTGGCGCTTCGCATCCCCGGTAGCGCCAGGACGCCACGCTGCCGCCAGGCAACGCCGTCGGACGAGCGTCCGGCGCCGCCGGCGCCTTCGGTACAATGGGTGGAACCCTCCGGAGGACTTCGATGTCACCCAACTCGATCGGCCCGGCCGCCGCCGCGCTCCTGGCCGCCGCCGGCGCGTTCGCCGCGGATTGGAACAACTCGGGCGGCAACGCGTGCCGCAACGGCCTGACCACCGAGATCGGTCCGACGGCCCAGGACTTGCTCTGGTCCGGCGGGCGACCGTCGATCATCGCCTGGCAGCCGGTGATTGAGGGCGACCGTGTCTTCATGGTCCGCCAGACCGGGTTCCCCCCCAGCGGGGAGCCCAACGGCTCGCCCGTGGTCGCCATGAACCTCAACACCGGCGAGGAGCTGTGGGCAACCCACATCCCCTTCAACGAGGGCGATTGGACCACCTGGATCGCCGGCGCTCGCGACGGACGCGTCTACGCCTCGCGCTCCGGCAACGGCGCTTCCGTCTCCGCCGCGATGTACGCCCTGGACGCTTCCGACGGCAGCACCGCCTGGATCTCGCAGGACCTGACCGCCGCAGGCGCCTACGACGGCGTCGTCTTCGCGCCCGACGGCGACCTGCTCGTGGCCGACTTCCGTGACATCCACCGCCTCAACGCCGAGGATGGTTCCACCGTCTGGCATGCCGCGCGGGTCGGCTCCGTCAGCGGCCAGTGCGGCGGCTGTATCTTCGGCGACGCCTTCTACGTCGCCGACGCCGCTCCGGGCGGTACCGTCATCAAACGCTTCGATCTCACCAGCGGCGCCTTCGAGTACCAAAGCCCCGTCATGCCCGGCTTTACCGTGCAGAACACCCCCTTCTGCGGTCCCGACGGAACCGTCTACCTCTCTCGGACGCAGAACAACGTCAACACCGACTTCTTCTATGCCTTCCAGGACACCGGCACGGAACTGGTGGAACGCTGGCACGTGCCCGCCCGATGGACCGTCGTCTCCGAGTTCGGCGCCGGCCCCGACGCGTCGGTCTACATGATGGCCCCCGGCGACGAAATCCACCGCCTCCACCCCGCCGATGGCACGCTGCTCAGCAACTCCGGCCCGATCGACAGCGACTTCGTCGCGCAGCCGCGCATGGCCGTCGACGCCGCTGGCAAAGTGTTCCTCTCGAACGGCTCGTTCACGCTCGGCCGGCTCTATTCCTTCAACGCCGATCTGACCCTCCGCTGGAGCGAACCGCTCCCGAACTCCAACATCGGCACCCCCTCGCTCGGCCGCCTGGGCACCCTCGTCATCGCCGGCGTCGGAACCAACGTGAAGGCGTACCGCTCCGCGCCGGCCTGTGACCCCTGCGACACCAACTGCGACGGGTCGGTCAACGGGCAGGACATCCAGGGTTTCGTGCAGGCGCTTCAGGGTGCGCCGTCGTCCTGTTCACCCTGCAACAGCGATGCCAACGGCGACGGGTCGATCAACGGCCTCGACATCGAGGCCTTCGTAGCCTGCCTTACCGGTTGACACGAGCCGCAACCCCGTCCGTTCTCCGGCAGGGCCGCGACAATCGGACCCTACTCCCCGCCCGCTTCGGCCGCGCGACGGGCATCGCAGCGCAACTGCTGTTCGGCTTCGAACCAGTCGAGGAGCGCACTTCCGGGGCGGCCGTTGCGGCTCAGGTAGATTTCGTACGCCCGCCGCTGGATCTGCTCGTTCGTCGGGTCCACGACGGTCTGCTGTTGGAGGACGGGGGTCGCGACGCCGGGTCGCGCCGAGTCGGATGTTTCGGGACTCACGGGGCGCGCGTCGGCGCGGAACGCTCCGCGCGGCGCCGCGGCCTGGCGGGGTCGGTGGGCAATGGCGGGTGGCATGGGTGCTCCGGTTCCTTCACGAGGTCGGTCCCCGGTTCGCGCGGGCGGCGACGCCCGCGTCGCCCGGGTCGTCCAATCTGTCCTATCGTCAGATGCCGCGTCACTTAGAAGGTCTCGCGCGCTTTCCGCCACGCGCCACTCTCGCATGCCCCCTCGCCCCGCGCCGACCCCGCTATCCGGTGAGGCACTGCACCATGCCGGCGATATCCAGCCCGTTGATCGACCCGTCGCCGTTCACGTCGCCAGCGCACGTCCCGCAGGGAGCCCCCCCAATGAGCAGCGCACGGAACGGCTCGATGTCCCGTCCGTTCACCGATCCGTCGCAGTTGGCGTCGCACGCCGCGCATTGCGCTTCGACGCGGAAGACCTCCGCGTCCGCGAGGTATGCCCCAGCCCATCCACCGGCCTTCACCAGCCACGTCTCGTTCCCGTCGTAAGCGAACGTCCGCGCGCCGGCCCCGACCGCTTCACCCGCTTTCCACCCGTCCGCCTGCAACGCCTCGCCGCTGGTGTGCCATTCGTTCCAGCCGCCCGCCGCCACGTACGGTCTTCCATCGACCCCGTAGAGACCCGGACCCCCACGCGGTGTGGCCAGCTCCGGCCGCACCGTCCACGCATTCTGGTTCGGGTCGTACGATTCCGTTCCACGCTTCTGCTCCCCGACGTCGTTTCCGACCCCTCCCGCAACCCAGATCTCCCCGTTCACGACCGCGGCCGCATGAAACTGGCGCGGTTCGTTCAGGCTCGCCTGCCAGGCCCACCGCACGCCGTCGGCGGCGGCCGGGTCGTACGCCAGCGTCGTACCGGACACGGCGCCGTTCTGATAACCCCCGATCACGTACACCCGCCCCTCGAACCCCACGCACGCGTGCGCGAATACCGTCACCGGGGCTGGGTCCGTCGTATCCTCGTACCACGCGTTCGCGACCGGATCGTACCACAGGACCCGGTTCAGCCCCGCGGACCCCGTGAAACCCCCAATGACGTAGACACGCCCCCCGACCACCGCCGCGTCGATGTTGCTGATCCCCGGAGCGGGGAGACTGGCGATCGGATACCACGCGTCCGCCGCCACGTCCAGTCGCCAGCACTCAAGCGGGCGGCCTGCACCGGCCGACTCGCCGCCGAGAAAGTAAAACTGGCCCCCCACCAGTGCTCCGGCGCCGCGGGCCCGCGGCTCCGGGAGCGGTGAAACGGGTTCCCAATCGGCATGCGCCCATTGCGCCACCATCACCACCACCGAAATCCCGCATCGTCGCATGTCGCGCCTCCGACGCTCCCGCGAACGCACGGTAGCACGTTCCGCCACGCCCACCAAGCCCGCGGCCCCGCCCCGCCCCGGGAACCCCAGACCCGGCCGCGGTATCATCCGCCCGGTTCAAGAGTTCAATCTGGGCCGGCGCGGATCGCGAACGCCGCGCGCGCCGCACCTGAACCCGCGAAAGGCCGCGATTGTCCCCGCTCCTGATCGCCATGCTTCTGTCCACTCAGCGGGTCCCGGCTTCCACGTCGGCTCCCGCCACCCACTCCGCTACGACTGCCTGCCTGTGGCGATTCCCAACCTCGGCCCCCTCCTTCGGCTCGGCCGCGCTGGGCGACGTCGACGGCGACGGACGCGACGAGATCGTCTTCGGCACCTACTTCAACGACGAGCACCTGTACGCCGTTCGCGCCCGCGACGGTTCCCGGCTCTGGAGCTTCAAGTCCGAGCGCGGTCCCATCGACACCTCCGTCCTGCTCGCCGACGTGGACCGCGACGGCCTCGCCGAGGCGATCTTCGGCGACTCCGCCACAGGTACCCTCTTCTGCCTCGACGGAAACGGTGCCGTCGTCTGGACGTTCAAGGGACAGAGTGGCACCGACTCACCCCCCGCTGCCGCCGATCTGAACGGCGACGGAACCGTCGAGATCGTCTACGGCACCATGTTCGACGGCCGAACGCGCCGCACCGGGCACGTCAACGTGCTCGACGGCACAACCGGCAAGCTGGTCTGGACGGCCGAGGTCCCCGGTTGCGTGCAGTCCGAGCCCGCCCTCGCTCACCTGAATGGCGACGCCACGCTCGACGTGCTCGTCAACAATTGGATGGGCGACAACCGGCTCCGCGCCCTCGACGGACGCGACGGCCGCGAACTGTGGCATTTCGACACGGGCGACTGGGTCTACCACGGTGTGAGTGTGTTCGACGCCGACGCAGCGCCGCACAGCTCGGTGGCGGGCGGGGCGGCGCGACCGGCCGCGTCCCTGCCCGCCGACGGCGCGCCCCACGCGGCGCCGGAGGTCGTGCTGGCTGACCGCAAAGGGCACGTCTGGATGCTCGAAGGCGACACCGGCGCCGTGCGCTGGATGGCCGAGCTGAAGCATGAGATGGAAGGCATGGTCTTTGCCCCCACCACCCTGGTCGACGCCCACGGCGACGGTGTCCCGGAGATCGCCGTCTTCGGGATGCACGCGCACCTGCTCGACGCCAGCGGCCGCGTCCGCTGGGAACGCAAGTTCGCCAGCCCGTTCTCCATCGCGCGCGGGGCGGCGGCCTACGATGTGGACGGTGACGGCCGCGAGGAGCTGATCTTCGCCAAGGACCTCACCCTCCACGTCGTACGTGCCGCCGACGGCGTCGACGCGGCGACCTACGACCTTCGCGGCGGCGACAGCCCCGAAGAGCAGGCCGACCACGCACCCCTCGTTTTCCAACTGCCCGACGTCGGCTGTGTCGCCTTCATCGTCACCGGGCGCGGGCGCAGCGGCCCTACCCAGCCCGAGAACTACGGACACGCAACCGCCGTGCGACTGGGCCCGGGCGCCGCGCGATCCGCTCGGCAGACGCCGCTGCCTTGGGGCACGTTTCGTGGTGGCCCGCGACGAACGGGCTGGCGTGACCCGCCCAAACAAGGGGAACCGCGCCGGTAGTCGTGCGTCGTTGGCTCCTTCGACGCGCCGACCGCCTGACACGGTTCCTTAATCCGTCATTCTGCCCGAAATCGAGTCCGGATTTCAACAGTGGACACGTGAAATCGCTCGCCACTCCCCGCCGCACGGCGCTACGGAACCGCAGCCCGCCTACTCCTTTCCAGCGTAGATGCTCATGATCTTGCGCAGCATCGGAACCGCGTCCTTCCGCGGCCTCTGGAACGCGTTGCGGCCGATGATCGATCCGAACGCGCCCCCGTCGCGCAGCCCGCGGATTTCCTCGTAGAGCGCCGCGTCGTCCTTGGCGGCGCCGCCAGAGAAGATCACGATCCGCCGCCCGTCGAAGGCGCTCTGCACCACGTGCCGCACCCGCTCCGCCAGCGTCCCGATCGGGATCCGGCACTTCTCGTACACCTTCTTGGCCTCGGCCTGCTCCACGTGTTCCGTCGGCGGCTTGACCTTGATGATGTGCGCTCCAAGCTGCGCCGCGATCTGCGCCGCGTAGCAGCACACGTCGATCCCGGTCTCGCCCTCCTTGCTCAGCCCTTCCCCGCGCGGGTAGCTCCACACCACCACCGCCAACCCCGCGCTTTTCGCCTCTTCGGCCAGGGCGTTGAGCTGCTCATACTGGGTCTGCGAGTTCGCCGACCCGGGGTAGATGGTGAAGCCGATCGCCGCACACCCCAGCCGATGCGCGTGCTCGACCGACGCCGTGATCGCCTGGCATGGGTTCCGCGTCGCGAACAGCGAGTCGTTGTTGTTGAGCTTCAGGATCAGCGGGAGCTCCCCCGCGAAACTGCGCGCCCCCGCCTCCAGGAACCCGAGCGGCGCCGCGTACGCGTTGCAGCCCGCCTCCAGCGCCAGCTCAAAGTGATAGTGCGGGTTGTATCCCGGCGGGTTCGCCGCAAAGCTGCGCGCCGGTCCGTGCTCAAACCCCTGGTCGACCGGCAAGATGACCAGCTTGCCCGTGTCGGCCAGCGTCCCCGTCCCCAGCAGCCGGCGCAGGTTCGCCAGCGTCCCAGGGCAGTCCGATTCGTACCAGCTCAATATCTGCTTGACCCGGTCGTTCATGGGCAGCCTCCACGCACGCGGCCCAGCGGCCGCCGCCTTACGATGTTCTCGAGCAATTCCACGGTCGATTATGACGAAGGATCCGGGTCGCCGGCAATGGCCCCGCGACGCTTCATTCCCCGCCCCGCGCCGCAAAGTACGTCTCAAGGATCACCTGTGCGGCGAGCGCGTTGCGGCGGTCCTTGTCTCGCTTGCCCGCTCCCTTCAGCGCGCGCATCCGCACCCCGGCTTCGTACGTCGTCAAACGCTCGTCGACCAGCTCCACCGGCAACCCCGCCGCCACGGCCAACGCGTCGGCGAACGCCCGCGCCCTCCGCGTCTGCTCGCTGTCGCTCCCGTCCATGTTCACCGGCAGTCCCACCACCAGCCCGGCCGCGCCCTCGTCTCGGGCCGCCTTCCGCACCTGCTCCACCGCGCCCGCGACCGACCCCGGGTTCGCAACCGTGCGCAGCGGCGATGCGATCCGCTGCGCCCCGTCGCAGATCGCCAGGCCGATACGCCGGGCGCCCAGGTCGATCGCCAGCAGCCGGCCCACGCGCGGTAGCCCGCTCATACGGCCCCCATCCTAGCGCACGCCGCCTTTCGTGCAATGCCCCGGCCACGCCCCGACCCGGCCTCGGGGCGGGCCGGTTACAATCGCGGGTCCGCGGCCGCCACGGGGCCAGGAAGGTGCACCCACATGCTGACGGTGGCATTCATGACCGTTCTCGTGACGTTCGTCCCGCAATCCGCGACCGCGCCCACGCAGCCCACGGGCGACTACCCCATCCGCCCCGTGCCCTTCACCGACGTCCACTTCACCGACGCGTTCTGGAAGCCGCGCCTCGACACCAACCGCCTCGTCTCCGTCCGCTGCAACTTCGAACAATGCGAGAAGACAGGCCGCATCCGAAACTTCGCCATCGCCGGCAAGCTCGAGTCCGGACAGTTCGAAGGCATCCACTTCAACGACTCCGACGTCTACAAGGTGATTGAGGGCGCCTCGTACTCGCTGGCCACGCACCCCGACCCGCAGCTCGACGCCTACCTCGACGCGCTCATCCAAAAAATCGCCGCCGCGCAGGAGCCTGACGGCTATCTCTACACCATCCGCACCATCCAGGGCGGTCAGATCACACGCAAGGAGGCCGGCGCGACACGCTGGTCCAACCTGGCCCACAGTCACGAACTCTACAACATGGGCCACCTCTACGAGGCCGCCGTGGCGCACTTCCAGGCCACCGGCAAACGCACGCTGCTCGACGTCGCCCTGCGCAGCGCCGACCTCGTGGCGGCCACCTTCGGCCCCGCCGCCGGTCAGCGCCGCGACGTCCCCGGCCATCCGGAGATCGAGCTCGCGCTCGTCAAGCTCTACCGCGTCACCGGCCGCCGGGACTACCTCGACCTGGCGAAATTCTTCATCGACATGCGCGGCCGCGCCGACCTGCGGCCTACCTACGGCGAGTATTGCCAGGACCATCGCCCCGTGATCGAGCAGACCGAGCCCGTCGGCCATGCCGTTCGCGGTGCGTATCTCTACAGCGGCATGGCCGACGTGGCGGCGATCGCGGGGCAGCCGGCCTATGTCCAGGCCCTCAACCGTCTCTGGGAGCACCTGGTCTCGCGACGCATGTACCTGACCGGCGGCATCGGCGCCCATCGGCACAACGAGGGCTTCGGCGACGACTACGACCTTCCCAACCGCACCGCCTACAACGAAACCTGCGCGGCGATCGCGCTGGCCCTCTGGAGCCAGCGCATGTTTCTGCTCCACGGTGATTCGAAGTACGTCGATCTGCTCGAGCGCGTGATCTACAACGCCGTGCTGCCCGGCGTCTCGCTCTCCGGTGACCGCTTCTTCTATCCCAACCCCCTGGCCTGCGACGGCGTGACGCCCTTCAACCAGGGCACCCTCGGCCGCGCCGACTGGTTCGCCTGCGCCTGCTGCCCCGTCAACGTCGTACGCTTCCTGCCGTCGCTCCCCGGCTACGCATACGCCGTTCGCGACGACGTTGTCTACGTCAACCTCTACGTGGCCGGCACCGCCGCGCTCCCCGTCGCGGACCAGACCGTGACCATCCGCCAGGAGACGCGCTACCCCTGGGACGGCACGGTTCGCCTCACGGTCACCCCCCAGCGCAGCGCAACCCTCGAGCTGCGGCTCCGGATTCCCGGCTGGACCGCGGACCGGCCCGTCCCCGGCGATCTGTATCGCTACGCCGACCCCTCCACCGGCAAGCCGACCCTCAGCGTCAACGGCGCGCCGGCGGCGCTCCAACTGGACCCCGGCTACGCGCTCCTTCGCCGCGAGTTCTCGCCCGGCGACGTCGTCCAGCTCGACCTGCCCATGCACGTCCGCCGCGCCGTCGCCCACGAGCGCGTGAAGGCCGACGCCGGCCGCGTGGCGATCGAACGCGGACCGCTGGTCTACTGCTTCGAGGCCGTCGACAACGGCGACCGCGTCGACGACCTGGTAATCCCGCCCAACTCCGCCGCCCACTGGAGCTTCCAATCCAACCTCCTCGGCGGCGTGGGCGTAATCGACCTCGCCGCCCAGCGCGTCCGCAAACGCGCCGGCGCGACGGCCCAGACGTCGGCCTGCGCGGCGCGCGCTGTCCCCTACTACGCCTGGGCCCACCGCAAAGTCGGGCCCATGGCGGTCTGGATGCCCGCCTCCGCCGACCACGTCGCCGACACCCCCGAGCCTACCATCGCCTCGCGGGCACGTGCCTCGGCCTCGCACACCGGCCCCGGCGACACGGTCCACGCCATCAACGACCAGAAGCAGCCCGCCGCGTCCCACGACCCCGACGTCCCACGCCACACCTGGCGCGACCACCTCGGCACGCGGGAATGGGTCCAGCTCGACTTCCCCGCCGTCACGCAGGTCCGCCGCGTCGCAATCTACTGGGTCGACGACGGGCAGCGCGGCCGGTGCCGCGTGCCGAAGTCGTGGCGGCTGCTCTTCCGGTCCGGCAACGACTGGCTGCCCGTGGAATCGCCCGACGCCCTGGGCGTCGAACGCGACCGTTTCAATGTGACCACCTTCGATCCGCTGCGGACCACGGCCCTGCGCGTCGAGGTGCAGCTTCAGGACGGCGCGTCGGGTGGAGTCCTGGAGTGGAAGGTTGAGTAGTCCGGCGTCCAGCATGTGCCGGCCGCCGACCCGCAGCGCCGCGCGGCGGGTCTGGCCCGTCGTCTCGCTCCTCCTGGCCGCCGCGTGCCGCTCGCTGGCCCCCGCGCCGGACGTCATCGACGACGATCGCTTCATGCGCGCCCTGGAGGCCGACGCCGGACGCCTGTGCGAGTCCGGCGCCGCGCGCACGCTCGGCCAGCTTCGCCCGCAGCTTGACCGCGCGCGGCTCGACCGCCCCGCGCGCCTCCCGCGCCCGGCCAGCCTCGTCCTGCATCCGCAGGAGCTGTACCGCCGCCGCTGCCCGGGTGTGCTGGTGCTGTGCCGCATCTACAAGTGCGACCATTGCCCCCGCTGGCACCACGCCAGCGAGGGCTGCGCGTTCGTCCTGACCGCCGACGGCCTGGCCGCGACGGCGCGCCACAGCTTCAGCGGCGACGATGCGCATTTCGTCGTCGCCGCAACACGCGACGGACGCGTGCTTCCCGTGCTCGAAATCCTCGCCGCCAGCGAGGCCGACGACGTGGCCATCGTGCGCCTCCCCGGCGGCGACCTGTCGCCCATCCCGCTCCGCGACGACGCGCCCGCCGGCGCTGACGCCGCCGTCCTCTCCCACCCCCGGCACCACCTCTACAGCTTGTCCACAGGAGTCGTCGCGCGACGCGCCGTCAAGTACGGCGGCATCAGCGGCGAACTGAGCGCCCTGGAGCGCGTCCCGACGCCAGTCATCGAAATCACCGCCGATTTCGGCGTCGGCTCCAGCGGCGCTCCCATCCTCGACCACGCCGGGAATGCGATCGGTATGGCCGTCTCGACCACCACCGTCTTCGCCGGCAAAAAAGCCGACGCCAATCCGCAGATGACCATCCACCGCGGCGCCACCGCCGGACGAATCCTGCAACTCCTGGGTCACCCGGCGCCGTGAGCGACCTCTACGACGGCTGCACCATCCCGCCCGAAATCTACGACCTCGGCTGCGCCTGGGACCCCAGCCCCGAGATCGAGCGCCTGCTCTTCGTCTGCCGCCAGGCCGGCTTGCAGCCCCGCACCGCGCTGGAGCTCGGCTGCGGTACCGCCCGCCTGCTCCCGGCGCTCCGCGAACGCGGCATCGACCCCGTCGGCCTCGAACTCAGCCCCGCCATGTGCGCACTCGCACGCATGCGCACCGGCGCGGAGATCGTCCATGGCAACATGGCCGACTTTCATCTCCACCGCGAGTTTCACCTCGTCTTCACGTCGGCCAACACCGTGCGCCATCTCACCGACGACGCCGCCGTCGCCGGCCTCTGGCGCTGCGTCGCGCAGCATCTGGCCCCGGGCGGCGTCTTCGCCGCCGACCTCGAGCTGGGCATCGCCTACGAGGCCTCCCGCGCTCACCGGCCCGCGGTCTGGACCGTCGCCCGCGGCGAGCAGCTCGTGCGGGCCGCCTGGTGCGTCGTGCGCCCGCCCACCCCCGACACCCGCCGCTCCGGCATCACGTGGACGTTTGAGGTCCGCGGCCACGGGCCGCCGCAGACCTGGATCGACCGCTTCGACCTGCGAGCCTATGACGCCCCCGAGTTCGTCCAGAGCGCATTCGCCGACGGGCCGCTCTCGCTGCTGGGCCTGTATGAGCTCCGCGACCCCTACCTCTTCGAACGCCCCCCCGAGCAGGCCGCCGGCCGCGTGCTGGCCGTCTTCCAACGGCCGGCGCAAGCGCGCAGCCCTCAGTGACAGACCCGTCGCGCCATCCGCAGCCCGCCGAATTCGCCCGCCCTACACGCCCCGCATGCCTCAGCGCGAAACCCAGCCCGGCTCCTGCACGAGCTGCCGGGCGATCACGAAGCGCTGGATCTCGCTCGTCCCTTCGTAGAGCTCGGTGATCTTGGCGTCGCGGTAGAACCGCTCCACCGGGTAGTCCTGGCAATACCCGTACCCGCCAAATACCTGGATCGCCGCCCCCGCCGCGCGGCTGGCCATCTCGCTGGCGTACAGCTTGGCGGCGGCGGCCTCCGCGGAGTAGGGCCGCTTGTTCTGCTTGAGCCACGCGCCACGCCAGCACAGCAGCCGCGAGGCGCCGATCTCGGCCGCCATGTCCGCCAGCTTCCACTGGATCGCCTGAAAGTTCGCGATCGGAGTATTGAACTGGTGCCGCGTCTTCGAATACGCCACGCTCGCGTCCAGACACGCCTGTGCGATCCCGACCGCCTGCGCGGCAACGCCCAGCCGGCCCCCATCCAGCGTCGTCAGCGCCACGCGCAGCCCACGCCCCACCTCCCCCAGCAGGTTCGCCCGCGGCACGACGCAGTCCTCGAAGATGAACTCGGTCGTGCTGCTGGCCCGGATGCCGAGCTTCTTCTCCTTCTTCCCCACCCGAAACCCCGGCATGCCGCGCTCGACGATGAAGGCCGACAAACGCCGGCGCTCGTCGGTCGGGTTCGTCACCGCGAACACGACCGCGACCTCTGCCTCCAGCCCGTTCGTCACAAAGCACTTCGTCCCCGTGATCCGAAACGCGTCGCCCTGCTCGACCGCGGTGCACCGCGCCGCCCCGGCGTCCGAACCGCTGCCCGGCTCCGTCAGCGAGAAGCACCCGATCTTGCGACCCGACGCCAGCTCCGGAAGCAGCCGCCGCTTCTGCTCCTCCGTGCCGAAGTTCAGGATCGGATCCACGCACAGCGAGTGATGCGCCGAAACCAGGATCCCGGTCGCAGCGCACGCCCGCGACAGCTCCTCGATCGCCATGACGTACGACACGACGTCCAGCCCCGCCCCTCCGTACTCCGTCGGAACGTACGCGCCGAACAGCCCCATCTCCGCGAGCTGCCCGATGAGTCCATCTTCGAAACGCCCCTCCTCGTCCCGCTGAGCGGCGCGCGGCGCCACGACGTTGTCGCAGAAGTCACGCAGCGCCTGCTGAAGCTGTCGCTGGTCGTCGTCGAGTCGAAAATCCAAGCCGTGCGCCTCCGGACCCGGCCGTGCGACAGCCGGCGGACGGAGCGTATCCGAACCCCGTGGTGCCGACAATCTTCGAACGGCCACCGGGCAGCGCTACACGGCAGCGCCGCGCCCCGGTTCGGGCGGCTTCGCGCCCCCCCAACCACGGTCCGCCGCGCCGTAGTCAGGGGTTGGCCGGCTCGTCCGGCGCCTTCTTGCCGCCACGCTTGCCCGGCGCTCGCTTCTCGCCGCCCTCCGACGCGCGACGCCCCGCCCGCCGATCGAGCTGCCGCTCGAAGTCACGCTGCTGCTCCGGCGTGAGGATCGCCAGAATGTCCTTCCGCACCTGGTTCGCCAGGCGCAGGCGACCGTCGCGGTCGCGCGCCTTCAGCCCGCGCAACGCCTCCTCGGCCTCGCGCTCGACCTCGGCCAGCCGCGCCTTCTGGTCGTCCTCGAGCTTGAGACGCTTGGCCGTCCGCAGCATCGTCCGCACGTCCGGGCCGCCACCGCGCGCTGTCAGCGCCGAAACCACGTCGTCACGCCGCTCGACGAACGTCCGCCGCTGGTCGGTGTCCAGGATCCGTTCGATCTGGTCCAGCAGCTTCTCGAGCTGTCCGCGGCGGTCGGGCTGCGCCTCGCCCATGCGCTTTTGCAGGTCAGCCGCGCGGGACTCGTCCCCGGACCGCCGCGCCTCCTCCAGCTCCTTGTACAGCCCGGCGACTTCGATCATGCGCGACGCGTCCCGCGCCGTCTGCTCGCGGTACTCCCCCACCAGCGCGTTGTACTGCTCCTTCTGCTCCGGGCTCAGGTTGAGCTCCGCTGCCAGGTTCGCCAGCGCCGTCAGCTCGTTGGCGCCCCCGCCCCGCCGCGTGAATCGCTCCTCGATCGCCGGCAGCTTCTCCCGCTGGTCGGGGCGCAGGTGCGGCTCGAGTTCACCCAGGATCGCCGGCACCGTGCTCTGCGGATTGGTCGAGCCCGCGTCCTGCAACTCGGCCCGCAGCAGCTCCGCTCGGGCGCTGTCGCCGGCCTTCTCCGCCTGCCGCAGCTCGAACCACTTGCGGCGACGTTCGCCGAGCTCCTGGAGGTACGCGCTCACGATCTCATCCAGCTTGATCCGCTGCTGCGCCTCCAGGTTCAGCTCCGCGGCGATCTTCTCCATGATCGTCTGAAGCCGGTCGGTACCGGCCCGGGCCGCCGCCGCCGGCATCGCCTGCCCCGGTCGCTCTTGCGCCCAGATGATTGTGCTTGACAGCAACGCACTCACAACGACCCACTGACGCATGGTGATTCTCCGGCGCGGCGATCCCGCTTCACTATCCTATCGGCGGGCGACTCGCACGTCGCACACAAGGCACAACGCCCGCCTCCCCCTGGCATTTCGGCGCGCGGCATGATCCGTAACTCGTTGTGAAAAAACGTTTTACGGTTTCACATCGCGCTTCCGCACATCGTTGCCTGCATCGGCCGACCCGCCGGCCGTCCCCCGCTCCGCTTCGTCCAGGTACTCCTGAAACCGCGCCATGTTGTACGAGATGAAGCAGAACGCGTGGTTCAGCGCGACGTACTCGAGGTCATCCGGGTCGCCGGAAGCGTCCTTGCGCAACTCGTACAGCTTCGCCAGGATCGGCTCGGGCTTCATCGTCACCTCCGATTCGCATGCCCCCGGTCACGGCTTCGAGGCGCCGCCCTTCGCGGCGCGGGCCTTCTCAGCGGTGGATAAATGCCCGTAAAGCAGCATGTTGCGTGCCAGCCGCAACGCGCTCTCCGGCTCGTACCCTCGGCAGTTGTACACCGCCGTACCCAGCAGGCTGGCGCTCACGTCGTACGGCGAGAATATGACCGCCAGCCGCTGCCCGATCTCGAACACCCGCAACCGCGGAAGTGTCTGGCCCCGAGTCTCGCGCCGCGCGGCGCGGCGATAGACGATGTTCTCCAGCGACACCCCGTCCGGGATGCTCCCGCCGCCAAACAGGAACGAATCACGCTCCAGGTACTTCAGCGGCGCGCCCAGCGTGCCTTGCAGGGCCGAGTCCAGCGAGTTGGCGAATTCCTGCGATCCGACGGCGGCGTCCGCCAGCAGCGTCCCGCCTGAATACAGGTACGCGCGCAGTGCCGACAGCTCCGCCGGACTGAGCTCCAGCGGACCGCTTCCCGTCAAGTACGCGACCTTGTATACCGCAAGACGCGGGGAATCCAGAGCGATCCCCTCGCTCAGCTCCAGTTTCGTCCCCGTCTCGTTGTTCAGGTACGCGCCCAGCCGCGTCCAGCCGTACGGCTCTGGGTCCCACAGCCCGGGGTGCTTGATCCGGGCCACGCGGATCGTGCGCTTGATCGTGGTCTGCTTGACCGGGATTTCCGGTGACTGGAGGCGGCTCCGGATCGCGGAACGGTCGGTCGCGTAGGCGTACAGGTTGCATCCAAGCTGAAAGTAGTTCTCCCAGCGCTGGAGGCGGTACTGGTTCCACGGGGCGCAGATGTCCTTGGGGGACAGCAGCATCAGGACCCGCGTGCCGCTGTGCACCTCGAACAGCGGCGGCGCATCCTTGATGTCGGCCACCAGCTCCCGGCTCAGCAGCGGACTGCTCTCCGCGACCGGGCGCATCTCGAACTGCGGGAATAGCCGCCGCGCCAGGTCGCGAAAACCCGCGGAAAACTCGTCGCTGCTGCAACACGCGACCCCCAGGATCAGTCCCCCGCGCTGCGCATACAGCCGCAGCTTGGCGCAGTCCTCGTCGCTGAAGCGCATCGCGCGGTGCCCGCTCATGTACAGAATCGGCGCTTCCAGCAGGTCGTCGAGCGATCCGCCCAGGTTCACGATCTGCCAGTTCAGCAGCCGCTCCAGCCGCTTCTGCGCGTAGTGCGTCAGCCCCGCCACGTCTCGGATCTTGTTGTTCCAGTCGTCTCCGTGCTGGAGCTTGTTGAACAGCAGCGGGGCTCGCCCGTGCGCCAGGAACATGACCGCAAAGCACGTGCTGTGGAACGCCGTGTCGCCCCCCTCCCAGCGGCCGTCCGCCTGCTGCTGCGACAGCAGCCACGCCGCCCCTTCCCGGAACCAGTCGCGCTGCCGGAAGTACTTCGTCCCGCTCGCACGCCCCACACGCTCGACGCCGTAAAGGTAGTAGTACCGCCAGTTCGACTCGCCGTGCGGGTTGTCCGGGGTGTACTCCCGGCCGAACCAGTCCAGTCCGCGCTGGATCGCCGCGAGGATCCCGTACGCCTCCTTGTGCTTGCCGCACAGCGGGGACTTCACCCCGTCAAAGGCGCCTTCGTCGTGCGCGTACGCCTTGTCCAGGATGACGAACAGGCACGCCAGGCCCGCCGCGGTCATGCTCCCCGTGGCTCGCGCGTCATTGCGGCGGTAGCCCCACCCCCCCTCCGTTCCCTGACCGCCCAGCCAGTATTCCTGCACCAGCGTCCAATACGACTCCGGGACCGTGATCCCGGCATCCGACGCCAGCCACGTCCCCAGCACGCCGTACTGGCTGTTCGAATTGTCCGCCGCGTTCCCCGTGCCCCCCGGCCCCTCGTAGTCGTAGCCGCCTGCCATGCTGCCGCTCTTGGGGTTCACGTTCTTCAGCAACCACTCCGTGTCCGCCTGCAACGCGGCACGGTACGTGCTGCTCGGGACGTGCGCCAGAGCCGCCGCCCGGATGCCGTACACGTATGTCGCCACGAGCTTCTGCGACGCAAGCCACTTCAGCGAAGCCGCCATGTCGGTCTTCTGCGGGTCCTCCCCGGCTGTCAGCAGCGCCAGCAGCGCCAGCGACGTCTCGCCCCCATGGAACCGGCCTTCGGTGCCCAGATGGTCCCAGTTGTCGTCCTTCCGCTGCGACTTGATCCACGCCACGCCCCTGCGGATGGCCTCATCGACCGATTCGTCGCTCACCGCGACCGTCTGCTGCGCGCGTGCCGCGCAGGGCGCGAGCGTCGCCAGGATCAGCAGGTATCGGACGGTGCCGGCGGGGGGGGACGCCGCGCCGCGCGCAAACCCGAGGAATGGAGTCCGCTCAGAGGGTCGTCCAGCAATCACACACACCTCGCGCAGGTCTCGTCTCGCGCCCGTCGTTTGACCGGTCTCATCTCGCCGAATAGCATTCCGTAGCCGGTTGAACGCGCGTATCCCTTTAGCTAACGGTCGTCGCCCGCATCGGTAGTTCGCGTGGCTCGGAATGAAGATAGCGAGATCGGTCGGCTCGTGGTAGAGCGCCGGCTCGTCACGACGGAGGAACTGAGGCTCGCGGAGCGCGCCTTACGCGAGCGCGCCGACGGCGCAGGCCACCGCCTGGGGGATTGCCTCGTCGAATGCGGGTATCTGACACGCACCCAGCTCCAGCGCCTGGTCGGTGGCAACGAGGACTCCGGCAACCGCCCCGCTCAGCAGATTCCAGGTTATCAGATCCTCAATAAGGTCGGCGCCGGCGCCATGGCCACCGTCTACCGCGCCCGACAACTCAGCCTCGACCGCATCGTCGCCATCAAGGTCCTCCCCCGACGCATGAGCGACAACCGCGAGTTCGTCGATCGCTTCTACCGTGAGGGCCGCGCCGCCGCCCAGCTCAACCACAACAACATCGTTCAGGCCATCGACGTCGGCGAAGCCGGCGGGTTCCACTATTTCGTCATGGAGTTCGTCGAGGGTTCGACCGTCTACGACGAGCTCGCGACCGGGAAGGTCTTTCCCGAACGCGAGGCCATCGAGATCATCAACCAGGTCGCACGCGCTCTCCAGCACGCGCACGAGCGCGGCTTTGTCCACCGCGACGTCAAGCCCAAAAACATCATGCTCACACGCGATCGCGTCGCGAAGCTCGCCGACATGGGCCTGGCACGCGAAATGACTGACCTCGAGGCCGCCATGGCCGAGGCCGGCCGCGCCTACGGCACCCCCTACTACATCAGTCCCGAGCAGATCCGCGGCCAGGTCGACATCGACGCCCGCGCCGACCTCTACTCCCTCGGCGCCACCTTCTATCACATGGTCACAGGCCGCGTCCCCTTCGAGGCGCCCACTCCGTCCGCCGTCATGCACAAGCACCTCAAGGAACCCCTCGTCCCGCCCGACCACATCGTCACCCACCTTTCCTCCGGCTGCGGCGCGATGATCGAGATGATGATGGCCAAGAATCGCGACGAGCGCTACCCCTCCGCCCGCGAGCTCCTCGAAGACCTCGAGCGCCTGGCGCGCGGGCAGCAGACGCGATACGCACAGTCACGCCTCGACCATGACACGCTCCACACCCTCACCACCGGCGACGCGCACCGCAAGGACCCGTCGCTCGAACCCCGGGCATCGGGAGCCCCAACGCCTGGCCTGCTCACCGTCCTGCTCGGTGCCGCCCTCGCCGTGAGCGTCCTCGTCAACGTCATCCTTGCGCTCCGCTGACCCCTTGCCGCGTCACGCCGCCGGCCACTGCACCTGCACCGCGAATCCCGGCCCATCCCGTTCCGCCACCTCGATCTTGCCCCCGTGCGCCCGCACGATCTGTCGGCATACCGCAAACCCCAACCCGACCGGCGGGTATTGATCCGGGCGCTCCGTCTCGTCCGCCCGGAAAAACGGGTTCACGAATCGCTGCACCGTCTCCCGCGGCATTCCCACACCCGTGTCCGAAATCTCCAGCCGCACATGCTCCCCATCCGCCGCGGCACTCACCTGAATGCTGCCCTTGCGTCCCCCAAGCGCGTTGCGGGCATTGTGCAGCAGGTTGAATAGAAACTGGTGCAGCAGCACCGGTGCCGCCTTGACGCGCAACCGCCCGTCGATCGCCAGCGTCAGCGCAATCCCTTCCTTCTCCAGCGGCCGCACAAACGTCTCGATCGCCTCCTTGACCGAGTCCAGCACCGCGCACGGCCGCGCCTCGCCCGGTGACGGGTCGCCCACCGCCATGAAATGCCGCGTCACCTCAATCGCGCGGCGGGCTTGCACCGCCGTCTTCCGCAGCGCCACCCGCATTCGCTCCGCATCCCCATGGTCCGCGGCGTCGTCGCTCCGCGCCAGGATCGGCGTGAGAATGTTGTTCAGCTCGTGCGCCATCATCGCCGCCGAGCGTCCCACCAGAGCCAGGCGTTGCAGCGTCAGCAGCTCGCGCTCGATCCGTTCAAACGCCTCGCCCAGGGTCGGCGCCGCAACGGAGTCGCGCAGCTCCGTTCGCGGCTCTCTGGACGACGACTGTCCCGCGTCGGAATGCGGCGTCATGTCTACTCGTCGCAATGAAGTGTGCATGGCGGGCCCGTCCACGCTGTCTGCAAACTAGCCCTGCCGCGCAGCTCGGTCAACGGAATTCTCGGAATGTTGTGAGAGTTTCTGAATCCTTGAACTGCTCCACAGTATCCCTGCCCCGCGCGCCACGCAATGAAGCGCTTCACGCGCCCCGTCGCGCGCCGCCGGAGGCTACTCCTGCGCACGCTCGCCGCCGCCTCGCTCGAGCCAGCGCCGCAGCAGTCGCGCCGCCGCGACGGCCCCCACGCCGCCCACCAGCAGCACCCCGGCCATCACATATAGCAGGTTCGGCGCACGCTCCCATGTTACCTTGAGCCCCTCAACGTACACCTCAACCACCGCCCGCACAGGCTGCCTCAGCCACAGCGCCGTCACGAAACCCAGCGCCAGCCACGGCCCGAACGGGATCATCTCCGTGCTCTTCATTACCAGCCCGATGCTCCACCCCAGCAACGCCAACCCAATCGAGAACCCGAGTCCGATGATCGCAATCTCCCACCCCGCACACGCTCCCGCCGCAGCCAGTATGAAAATGTCGCCCGTCCCGAATGCCTCCCGGCCGAAAACCAGCGTGAATCCGATCCGCAGCAGCCAGCCCGCCGCCGCCGCGATCACAGCGCCCTGCACCGCAAGCGCGGCGCCGCTGACCGGTCCCAACGGACCCACCCGCACGCCTGTCACCCAGCGCCATGCGACCGCGGCCGCCGGCCAGTACGTGAGTACCACCACCCCGGCCAGTCCCGCCACGATCGCCGGCGACAGCCACGCCAACTCGACCAGCGCCACGTGCCGCGCCCGCGGCGACTCGCGCGCAATCGCCGCGTGAAGCTCCGCGTCCGCCTCACGCCGCTGCCCGCCCGCTACCACCAGCGTGATGAACACCGTCGCAAGCGCGCACGACGCAAGCAGCGTCGCCAGCGCCGGCGACGGCCGAGACCATCCCGCCAGCACTATCCCGCCCAGCGACAGCACCGCGCTCACGCCGATCGCCATGTACGCCCCCAGCAAGACCCCCGGCGCAGCGCCCGCCAACGCCCCCGGCAAGCCCCCGTCCGCCTCCGCGCAGCTCGTCCCCGGGTCGGCGGCCCGCGCGCGGCGACTCCGAACATAGGCCGTCAGAAGGCCCGCGCACGCGGCGGCCACGCCGCCCCCGGTCAGCGGGTCCGCCGCCGCCCGGAATCCGTCCGCGTCCGCCAGGGACAACGCGTGCACGAGCACGCCCAGAACGATGCACAGGTCCGTGACGGCGGCGCAGATGCTGTACGAGACGATGTCCATCGCCGAGCACGCCACCATCGCCGCCGTCAGCACCAGCCACGCCGCCACCCCCGCGTAGTCCGCCGCGCCCTCCGCCCCCTCCCCGCGCGGCGCGACTACCAGCAGATGAAACACCAGGACGAACAGCATCCCCGTCATCGACTCCACCACCGGATACTGCATCGAGATCGCCGCGCCGCATTCGCGGCACCGGCCCTTCAGACGCAGCCAGCTCCATACCGGGATGTTGTCCTTCGCCGCGATCGTACGTCCGCACGCCGGGCAGAACGAACGCCTCGGCGACGCCACCGACAGCCCGCGCGGCAGTCGATAGACCACGACGTTCAGAAAGCTGCCGATGCACAGTCCCAGCAGCCAGACCGATATGCTGACGAGCACCAGCATCCTGACGGATTCCGCGCAAGCCCCGCTCCGTACGTCACGGCCGCGCGACTTCGTCGCGCAAGGTCGACACCGGCCTCCCCGCGGGGCGCTTCAACGGAGACTCAGCGCTGCCGTGACTTCGCGAACGACATCTTCCGGCGTCAGCCGCTCCGTGTCGATGATCACGTCCGCCATTTCCCGGTACAGCGGCTCCCGCGCCCGCAGCACCGCCTCCATTTCCACGCCCGCCGGCGCCCGGCTCAGCGCGGGCCGCCGCGACGCGCCGCCCGGGTCGGACCCCACGCGCCTCAGCAGCGTTTCCACCGTCGCCGTCAGCCACACGCACGGACCGACGCCGCGCAGCGCCCGGCGGTTCTCCACCCTCAGCACCGCCCCGCCGCCCGCGCTCACCACGCGCGGACCGCACCCGTCGCCGGCAATCTCTCCGATCGCTCGCGTCTCCAGCGCGCGAAATCCCCCCTCGCCCTCGCCCGCGAAGATCTCGGCGATCGTCCGCCCGGCGCGGCGCTCGATCCGCTCGTCAATGTCCACGAACTCCCACCCCAGCGCCGACGCCAGCGCCCGACCCACGCTCGTCTTGCCGCTGCCACGCGCCCCGATCAGCACCACCCCGCGCGCCCCCGCCGCCCGTGTCATCGAAACACCGTGTGGCGCAGCGTCCCCGCCGGATCGTCCGTGTCGAACACCACCGCCTGAAGGCTCTCGATCCCCTGACCGGGGTTCACGCTCAGCGTCTCCCCGATCCGCTCGCTGAACCGCCCGCTCACCGCCGGCGACTCGTGAATGTGGCCGTGCAGCGAGCACAGCGGTTGCCGCGACTGGATGAACTCCCGAACCGCGCGCGATCCCACCGGATGGGCCACGTGCGGCAGCCGGTCAAGGTGCGACTGATACGGCGGGGCGTGCGCAACCAGAATCCACCGCCCGACGCACGCCGGAACCCGCGCCAGCTCCTGCCTCAGCGACTCCCGCCCTCCGAAGCATTCCTGCGGCGTTCGCGTCACCGGCCCACCCTGCCGCGCGCACCACGTCACGCCGCCCGTCAGCGGCGTCGGATCGTCCGGCAGGTCCAGCCGCTCGAAATCCTTCACCCAGTACGGCGTGGGCGGCGTCAGCGAGAACCCCACGAACGTTACTCCATCGAGCGACCACGGCTCCTCGTGCCACAGCAGCGTGACGTGGCCCGCTCGGTGGTGCCGTCGAAACGCCTCGAGCGTCGGCTGCCAGTCGTGGTTGCCCAGGATGCACACCACTTGCATCTCGGGCACCCGCACGCGCCATCCTTCCACGCGCGGCATGAACCGCGATTCCAGGTATCCTCCCTGCGTCGCGATCGGGTCGTCGATCTCCCCCTCGTCCAGCAGGTCGCCCCCGAGCATGAGCACCCGCGGACGCTCGCACTCGATCAGCGCATCAAGCTGGCCATAGAGCGCCTCGCGTCCGTGCAAATCGCTGGTGAAGCAGACCTTCATGTCGTCTTTCGGCGGCCGCGGATGTGCGAACCTTCTCAATTGTCCGTCGGCCAAGCGCTGATGTCGAGCAATTCCGTCCCGCGCCGCCCGGCCATTCTCCCCGATACGTCCTTCCGCGACTCCGCGAGCACCGCACGCCCCCAACCGCCGCGACGCCGCGGCAACCCCTGCCTCCCTCCCTACCCGCCCCCGGACGGCTGCGTCGTCAGCGCCCCCACGCTGTACGCCCCGCACTCCGGACACGACGGCGCCTTCGAGCTCCCCGTCCTCACAAACTCCTTACCGCAGCCCACCCGCCGACACCGCCACACCGGCCACACCGCTCGCTCCCCGCACGCACCGCACACCTGCGGGAACCGCGTCTCCGGCGTCACCGGCAACGCCGACCGCGCCTTGCACGTTACGCACTCCACCACCGCGAAGTACCGCGGTAGCGTCCGGTCCAGCGGCCGGGAGCGCAGCGCCTCGTACAGGACCGCCGCCCCGCCGATCAGCGCCACCCCGCCCGCCGCCATCACCAGCTTGCGCCGCCGCCGGCGTCGCGCCCACGCGCCGACCGACTGATCCCCTACCGCTTCCAGCGCTCTTCGATACTCCACGCAACCTCGCAGTCCCCGCCCACGGCCCCGCGCGCCATTATAGCGCCGCCTCACGCTCCACCACGCACGACGGACACACGTCCGACAACCCGCACTCGCCGCACCTCGGCTTGCGCGCCCGGCACACCTGCCGCCCGTGCTGGATCAGCGCGTGGCCCAGAAACGTCCACGCCTCGCGCGGCACCCGCTCCATCAGCTCCCGCTCGATCCGCACCGCGTCCTTCCCGTCCCGCGCACACGGCGCCAACCCCAGCCGCACCGCAAGCCGCCCGACGTGCGTGTCCACCACCACTCCGTCGTTCCGCCGATACCACGTCCCCAGCACCACGTTGGCCGTCTTCCGCGCCACCCCGGGCAACGTCAGCAATCCCTCCATGCTCTCCGGAATCGCGCCCCCGAATCGGTCGCGCACCGTACGCGCCATGCCGATCAGGTTCCGCGCCTTGTTCCGATAAAACCCCGTGGACCGGATCAAGCCCTCCAGCTCCTTCGCGTCCGCGTCCGCCAGCGCCTCGGGGTCCGGATAACGCGCGAAAACCTCCGGCGCGACCAGGTTCACACGCTGGTCGGTGCATTGCGCCGACAGCATCGTCGCCACAAGCAGCTCGTACGCCGACGAATGCCGCAGCCCGCACACCGCCTCGGGATACAGTCCCCTCAGCCGCGTAACCACTTCGCATGCATCGGGCTGAGGCCGTTCCACCCCCTTCCCGCCGCGCGCCGCTCGCCTTACGCCCCGCGCGGCTCGCCCCCGTACCTTCTTGGTTCGTCGCGCCATGCCCGGCCCTTCCAGGGTGCGGCCTCATTCTGTTCGCGCGCAGCTCCACCGGCAAGCCGTGCCCCGGCCAGGCGGCGCGCAGGGCCGCGCCAGTCGTGCCGCCCTCAGCCGTTTTTTTGCAGAATTCCGTATTGAGCCCTCCGCCGCGCTGTGCTAGACTCATGGGAAGCTTGCGCAGCCCTCTGGGCGCGCAAGGCGCACGTTTTCGACCAGGTCCGACCTCGCGAGCTTCGCGAGTCCCTTGCAACCGTAGAGCGCGTGCTGCGCAACGCCGTCGGGCGACGGCGACGCTTTGAGGAGAACCGCATGTCTCGGCGTACACTGCCCGCTTTCACTCTCATCGAGCTCCTGGTCGTCGTCGCGATCATCGCGCTCTTGATCTCCATCCTCCTCCCTAGCCTCGCCGGCGCGCGCGAGCAGGGCAAGCGCGCCAAGTGCCTCACCAACATGCGCAGCATCGCGCAGGGTTCCCACGGCTACTCCACCGAGGACCGCCGCGAGCATGCCGTGCCGATTCACAAGATGACCGTCTCCCAGAAGCACGGCGACGGGTTCAGCGGCCAGGAGTGGGGCTGGCGGACCGCCGTCCCGTTCAACTACGGCGGGCAGACCGCGACCAAGAAAATGCCGCTCACCGGCGGCTCCCAGACCGACGTGCTCACCAAGGCCAACGGGGACTGGGCCGCCGCCACGCGGCCCCTCAACGCCTACATCTACGGCGGCGACGTCTACCGCGGCGACGACGGCGGCCTGCGCGTCTACCAGTGCCCCTCGGACCAGGGCTTCCCCGAAAACAGCGCCCTTCAGGATGCGCCCGACGAGGCCGCCAAAATCCCCTGCTACGAAATGCTCGGCAACAGCTATCGCGTCAATTACGCCGGGTTCCTTTGGCCCAGCGGCGGGTATTCAACCGGTTTCTTCTCCTGCTCGCCCTGGGGGCACAAGATGTCCTCGCTCATCAATACCTCCCGCACCGCCATGTACTGCGAGCCCATGTTCTATAACTTCAGCCGTCAGGAGGTCAGCGGCTGGGATCCCGACCACATCCGCGTCGCCGGTTGGCACCGTCAGATCATGACCGACAACGTCGGCATGGCCGACGGCTCGGGCCGCTCCATCAAGGTCGACCGCCTGGCCGTCATCGACAGCAACCTGGCAAACCAGATGAACATGACCAAAAACGTCCCCGCCTGGTACGTCATGCGACACGGCAGAACCTGGCAGACCACCAACAGCCACCCGGTCGTCGGCGCGTTCGTCCGCGTCAAGAACTCGGCCGGAACGGCGTTCCTCATGAACCAGATCCCCGCCGGGTATAAAGGCTGGCCCTGTGACCGCTACCAAAGCCTGATCGAAATCGAGTAGCCGTCGTTTATCAGGCAGCCGCTCGGATTCGAACTGAAACATGCCGGCTGGGCCCCTCCCCGACGGGCTCAGCCGCTTCCGCAACCCGAGCACGAAGCGCA
>CAYNYG010000027.1:42367-52674 GCA_964401365.1 uncultured Planctomycetales bacterium
CCGAGCACGAGCGCAGTCCGAGCACGAAGCGCAAGCGAGTGCGCCTGCACGGCAACCGCCGGAGCAGGCTCATCGGACGTCACCCCGTCGGCCGGTCGGAGGACCATGCATGCCGCGCCCGTAAGGCGCGCCGACTCGCCGGCGGTCACACCACCCTCGCCACGGGCCGCATGGACACGCACACGCCGCCCGGCGAGAATGCACCCACCGGCCGGCTGACGTCCGTTGCCCCGGCCAAGGTCCATCTCGCAAGGAGAGTGACGTGCCCAGGAGGACAGTCGAAGAGGAGCGGCCGGCGGTCAACCGCGGGCTGCTCACGATTCTGGTCATCGCCGCCGTTTCCGCCGCCGGGTACTGGGGGTACCGCTACATGACCCACGATCCCAACGAGGACCTCGGCCCGATGGCCAACGAGAGCTGGTTCCTCTACTGCTCGGCCTGCAAGGAGACCTTCGAGTTGAAGGGGCGCGAGGCCATGGGCCGCCGCCGCGAAGGCCGAAACATCGAATGTCCCAAGTGCAAGCAACTCACCGGCACCTGGGGCAAGCCGACCGAGACCCCCGACGGCGCCGTGCTGCCGTAGCCCGACGAACGGCAAACGCGGCTCGCCCTTCCCGTTCTCACCCGCCTCGCTTGCGCTCTCCGTTGGGGAGCTTGTCGAGCCGGATGCGTGGCGAGACCAGCTCGATCGACTTGCGGTTGTAGTCGTAGCTGTAGACGTTCATCAGCTTCGACGCCGCGTCGATGACCGCCACCGCCTCGACCGATTCGCTGAGCTGCACGGTCGACAGAAGGTAATCGCCGCCGCGATCTCCCTGGCCCGACGCCCACGCCGGCCGCGGCGCTTCGCCGACCAGCAGGAACGCCACCAGCAGCACGCACGCCGTCACGCTCAGCACGCCGATCGCGAACGTCTGCGTGTCCAGCGGCCGGCTGGTCCGATCGATCCCGGATGAGTCTTGCATCGGCCTACTCCTTGTTCCGGAAGTCGCGTTCCAGGTTCCGCATTCCGCCCAGCTCCATCCGCCGCGTCCCGCGGTCGTAATAGAGCGCGTAGAGGCGCAGCTCCTTCAGGTCGATCAGGTAGGCGGCGTCGTAGTTGTCCTGAATCTCGCCCGAGACCATCAGGTAATTGCCGGAGGTGCCGGCGACCTGCGCCAACGCCGCCGCCGGCGCCAGGCGCGGCAGGATCAGGGCGGCCCCGATCCAGACGTTTACGCAGATCAGCGCAGCCAGGACCGATTTCTTGACCATGTGGCGGCCTCCAGAGAGGGAAAGTGATCGTGGCGCGGCCCGTTGCCGGCGCATCCGACGCTCGCCCGGCTCGCGGGGACGACGCCGCGCGCCGTCCGCCCGGGCCGTAACGAATCGGGCGGCGTCCTAGTCCAGGTGGGTTCGATGCGGGTTCTTCATGGCCAGCCCGATGACGGCGGCGATGAACAGCGTACCCAGCACCCACTGGACGTAGGGCTTGGTGCGCTCCTTCAGCTCGACATCGGGAAACTCGGCCGGCTGCTCTTCGTCCTGCGCAAGTGCCGGCGCTGCCAGGCAGCCGAGCAGGACCAGCGTTGCGGCAATTCGACCTAATCGGCCACAGCAGCGCGGCATGGGAAAACCTCCGGCACCCCGCGGGCGTTCGGTCGCCGAACGTCCACCGACAGCCGCGCGTATCGTACGCACCCGCCCCGGTTTCGACAACGCAAAATACCGGACCGCGTGGCACGCGGCTTGGGGCCCTGGCAGGCGGTTTGGCGCGGCACCGGTCGGCCGCCTAGACTCTGTCAGTCGGCCGGAAACCGGACATGGGCAAGCGCGTATTGATCATTGGAGTGCCGATCGACCTCGGCGCCGGGCGGCGCGGAGTGGATATGGGGCCTTCCGCGCTGCGCGTCGCGGAAATCGAGCGCCGACTGGCCGAAGAAGGGCACGACGTGGACGACATGGGGGACCTGGAAGTGACCATTCCGGAGACGGTGACGTTCGGGCGGGCCGACCTCCGCTTCGCCGACGGGGTGGTCGCGGTCAACTCGATTCTGGCTGCCACGGTCCGGCAGACCCTGCACGACGGGCGGTTCCCGCTGGTGCTGGGCGGCGACCACAGCATCGCGATCGGAAGCGTGGCGGGAACGGCCGACTACTTCGCCAGCCGCGGGGAGAAGCTCGGGGTCGTCTGGCTCGACGCGCACGGTGATTTCAACACCCCGGAGACCACGCCCAGCGGCAACATCCACGGCATGAGCCTGGCGATCTGCCTGGGACTGGGCGACCCGCGCCTGACGAACATCGCGCGGGCCGATGCGAAGGTGGACCCGCGCAACGTCTCGCTGGTGGGCGTTCGGGCGCTGGACGCGGGCGAGCGCGCGCTGCTGCGCGACGCGGGGGTGAACGTCTTCACGATCCGCGACATCGACGAGCGCGGCATGGGGGCGGTGATGCGCGACGCGATCCGGGCGGCCTCGACCGGGACGGCGGGCATTCACGTGCAGATCGACATGGACGTGCTTGACCCGGAGGAGGCGCCGGGCACCGGGACGCCGGTGTGGGGCGGGCTGACCTATCGCGAGGCGCACCTGGCGATGGAGATGCTGGCCGACACGGAGCACGTCGCGGCCATCGACCTGGTCGAGATCAACCCCATTCTGGGCACGCGGAACGAAACGGCCGAAGTGGGGGTCGAGCTGGTGCTGTCGGCGCTGGGCAAGCAGATCTACTAGGCAGCGAATTGGCGCGCCGGCGACCGGCCTGATGCGCGCTTCGTTCGCGGTTCTCCATGCGATCCTGGGTCCCGTGCCTCAATTCCGGTTGGCGGCCATCATCGGCGCGCCATTTGCTTGCGGGCGGCCTCGACCGTGTTACGCAGCAGCGTGGCGACGGTCAGCGGTCCGACGCCGCCCGGCACCGGGCTGACGGCGGACGCGACGCGCGACACGCTCTGCACGTCGACGTCGCCTACGGTCCGCTGCACCTCCTGCCCGGTCGCGTCGCGCGATTTCACCGAATTGATGCCCACGTCGATGACGACCGCACCGGGCTTGACGAAATCGGCGGTGATGAACTGCGGTTGGCCCACCGCGACAATCAGGAGGTCGGCCTGCCGCGTGTGCAGCGCCAGATCGCGCGTGGCCGCGTGGCACGCCGTCACGGTCGCCAGTTGCTCCAGCAGGAACATCGTGATCGGTTTACCGACGATGCGTCCCTGGCCGACGACGACGGCGTGCGCGCCGCGCAGCTCCGTCCCACTGCGGGTCAGCAGCTCACGCACCGCCAGCGCCGTGCAGGGCGCGATGATGGGCTGACCATAGAACAGCAGTCCGATGTTGGCCGGATTAACGCCCTCGACGTCCTTGTAGGGATCGATCGCGTACTGGGCCGCGGAGGCGTCGATGCCGGCCGGCAGCGGCATGTGCAGCATGATGCCGGTCACACCCGGGTCCGCGTTCAGCCGGGCGATCTCCTCCAGGAGTTGGGTCTCGTTCGTCCAGACCGGCAGCTCGAGCAGCTCATAGTCGATCCCCACCCGCTGGCACTGCCGCGCCTGCGACCGGGCATAGAGCTGCCCGGCGTGGTCGCTGCCCACCAGCACCGCGCACAGGCGGATCGGCCCGTGTGCCGCGCGGAACGCGGCCGCGTCCCGCGCCACGCGGTCGCGGATTTCGGCCGCGGCGGCTGCGCCGTCCAGGATGCGTGCGGTGGGCATCACGATGTCGGCATCATAGGCGCGCGGAACCGCCGCGGGACACGCCGGCTCGACGAGGCACCTGCAATCCCGTCCCCCCCGGGCGGGGCAACGGCTCGACATCGGCGACTTCATCGCCTGCCTGGGAGGCTGACGGCGGATTCAACCGCGGTGGCCGGCGGCGATCAGTACGGCACGCGATCCGGGCGTGCCAACCACTCGGCGAAGAGCGCGGCGCACTGCTCGGCCAGAATGCCCCCCGTCGCGCGCACCGGGCTCCGGCCGCGCGCGTAGAGCTCGCCGGCCGGCAGGCGCAGCTCGCTGAATCCCGCGGCGGCGGCATGTGCGATGGTTGCGCCGAAATAGACCTCGTCCAGCTTGGCCCAGTGGATCGCCGCGGCGCACATGGGGCACGGCTCGCAGGTCGTGTACATGACGCAGCCGCGCAGGTCGATCCCGCCCAGCGCCGCCGCGCCGCGGCGGATGGCGACCACTTCCGCATGCGCGGTCGGATCGCAGGCTTTCACCACTTCGTTGTGCCCCGCCGCGACCAGCCGCCCCCCGCGCACCAGGACGGCGCCGAACGGGCTCTGCCCGTCCGCGAGTCCGGCGCGGGCCTGCTTGACGGCGCGGAGCATCCACTCGTCGTGCGACATGGGACGGATCGTAGCGGCGTGCGCGAGCGGCGCGTAGGCGATCTCGGCGCCGCGGCGCCGGTCCGGCGCCGGACGCGGTGCCGCGCCGGCGGCGGGCGGCTGCGTTATTCTTGGCGCGACTCCGCCTGACCGGCGCGCGGCGGGACGCGGTGGGCCGGCGGGCGCGGCGAGGGATGCGATGAACGTGCACGGCAACCTCAAGGTGTGGGCCACCGGCGTTGCCTGCGCGTGGGCGAGCGTGGTCGCGGCGCGGGAGGGCGACCCGGCCCGGCCCGACCTGTCGGTGCAGTACATCGCGCGAACGCCGCGGCTGGGCGGCCCGGTCTACAGCTACGAGGACGTCGACAATGATGAGGACGGGCTGGGTCCGATCGGGCCGGGGAAACTGACCGCCGCAGACGGCGGCTGGCCCGAGTCCGGCGCGGAGGTGGTGTACACGGCGACCGTTCGCAACGTCGGGGGCGGAGCGGCGGAGTGCTTTGAATACGCGTGGCTCTTCGATGGGCAGGCCGCCGACGAAGGCGCGCATCGGCGTGTGCTGCGCGCCGGGGAGACCGCGCAGTTCACGCTGGTGCGGCGCTGGCAGGAGGGGCCCCACACGGTGGCCTTCGAGATTGACCGGCACGCGCTGCTTCCCGAATCCGAACGCGGCAACAACCTGGTCGCGGACCGCACGGACGCCCTGGCGATGACGCTCTTTGTCGAGGAAAGCGTTGACGCGTACTTCGCCGAGGGGTCCGTCGCCGGCTACCGCAGCTTCGCTGACTGGGCGCAGTTCCAGATTCGCCGCATGAACGGCCATTTTCGAGACAGTCGATACGCTTCCTGTCCGGAAGGTGTGCTGGAACGGCTGCGGCTGGACGCGATCTACCGAATCCCCGACGGCTGGGGCGAAGCGGGCGGGACCCACGCGCCGGCGGTGCTGGCCCCGGTCGACCGCGACCGGCCGCGCTTCGTCAAGGCAGGTGCCGACGCGCGGCGGCTGTCCGCGGTGCCGTTCACTGCCGCGACGGGCGGTTGCGACGTGGTGTGGGGCTTCGGCGCGGAGGCGGTGACGCCAAGCGCGCAGCGCGGCGGCGCGACGTACTTCGACGAGCGTCTGGATCGGCTTACCGGAACGGACTGGGTGCTGTTCCGGCAGGTGCTGCACCAGCTCGGCCGGTGCGACCACTCGCTGCTTGCCGTGGACGGCGCGGACAACCTGGCGTTGCCGGGAGTCGGCTATGCCGGCCCGGGCGGACTTCCCGACCTGCTCAGGACGCCGCCCGAAACGCTCGGTCAATTCGCCGCCCCGCCGGCGCCCGTTCTCAGCGAGCACGTCGCGGCTTCGCTGAATCGCGACCACGGTCGGCGGCGGGGGTTTCTGGGCGAGTATCTTCGAGATGTTCCGCGTGTGAACCGCTTTCGGCTGCGGCTGCCGGAGGGCGGGGGTGCGGGCAATGCGCGGGTTGCGTTGTTCGTGTCGAAAGGTCGGAGCTATGCGCGTCCGATGATCCGCGCGTTGCCCAGCTTCGTCGGGCGATCTGACGCCGAGGGCGTTTTTCAGCTCGACCGGTCGCCGTGGAACCATGTCTTCACGTGGGCCACCAACGGCGTGCTGATGTTCGTGGTGACGCCCGAGAGCCCGGACGACCGGCTGCCCGAGGGACAGGAGCCACCGATGGCGGCGGAGAGCCAGGAGTCTTTGCTCCAACCGCCCGCGAGCCAGGCGTCGACGTCGCGGGCGCCCGCGATGATCGGCTGGCTCGACCTTGCCGCGTTCAACCTCGAGTACTGGCGTGGGCACACCGAATCCGCCGAGTACGTGGTTCGGCTCGCGCCCATTCCGGCGACGCCGGCGGCGAGCCAGCCGAGTTCGGCGGCGGGCGAGTCGCGGTAGGCGGATGGGAGGGCATGGGTGGGGCGGCGGCCTTAGCGCGATCCTAATAATCCGCGACTAGAAGTACCGTGGGCGTAATGGGCGGGCACCCGCATGGGCGGTGTGCGCCCGGCCCGCGCAACGCTCGGACGGGAGACGCGAGATGAAGCGAGCAGCCGGGTTGATGGGTGTCGCAGTCGCGCTGGAGATTGTGCTCTGTGCCGCGCCTGCCGCCGCGCAGCGCCTGACCGGTCGAATCAAGATCGATGGCTCGAGTACCGTCGGGCCCGCGGTAACCGCCGCGGCCGAGATGTTCCGCGAGACACAGCCCAAGGTGCAGATTACGGTCGGGATATCGGGCACGGGCGGGGGCTTCAAGAAGTTTCTGGAATCGGAGCCGTCGCTGCGTACCGACATCAGTGACGCGTCGCGTCCGATCTCGGCTGACGAGGTGGCGCGGGCGCGCTCGTTGGGCGTCGAGTTCATCGAGCTGCCGCTGGCCTATGACGGCCTGTCGGTCGTGGTGCACAAAGACAACGGGTTCTGCGATTACCTGACGACCGACGAACTCAAGCGCATCTGGTCGCCGGGGAGCACGATCAAGAACTGGAAAGACGTGCGGCCCGGGTTTCCCGACCTGCCGCTCAAGCTCTACGGGCCGGGGACTGACAGCGGCACGTTCGACTATTTCACCGAGGTGATCGTCGGCAAGGCGAAGTCGTCGCGCAGCGACTACTCCGGGAGCGAGGACGACAACGTTCTGGTGCAGGGCGTCGCGGGGGACCGCGGCGCGCTGGCCTACTTCGGGTACGGCTACTACGAGGAGAACCGCGCCCGGCTCAAGCTGGTCGCGATCGACGGCGGCGACGGCAAGCCGGTCCTGCCCAGCCCGCAGAGTGTCCGGGACGGTTCCTACCACCCCCTGGGTCGCCCGCTGTTCCTCTATGTCAACAAGGCGTCCGCCCAGCGTCCCGAGGTTGCCGCGTTTATCAAGTTCACGTTCACGAACGCCAGGCGCATCGTCGAGCACCCCAGTGTGCAGGACATCGCGCTGAGCGACGCAGTCTACGCCGCCGTGCTCGAGCGGTTCGAAAAGGGCGTAACCGGGACGCTCCTGGCCGACGCGGCCAACCGCAAGAAGTCGCTGGACGAGCTGTACGCGCGGCCGGTGGCTCCGTGACGCGATGCTGACCGGGACCCAGCGCTGGATGCGGAGAATCCGCGAGGGCGTCATTCAGGCGCTGCTGGCGGGCTGCACGCTGATCTCGGTCTCCACCACGCTGGCGATCGTCGCGGTGCTCGTCGTCGAGTCGGTCCCCTTCTTCCGCCAGGTGGGCGTGGGCGAGTTTCTTACGGGAACGCACTGGGCTCCGGTGTTCGAGCCGCCGGCATTCGGCGTGCTGCCGCTGCTGTGCGGCACGTTCCTCGTGGCCGGGGGAGCGCTGCTCGTCGCGGTGCCGGCCGGGCTGGCTGCGGCGCTATTCCTGAGCGAGTACGCGCCACCGCTTGCGCGACAGATTCTCAAGCCGCTGCTGGAGATCCTGGCTGGAATCCCGAGCGTGGTGTACGGCTACTTTGCGCTGATGTTCGTCACACCGCGCGTGCTCCGGCCGCTGCTGCCGGACACGGAGGTGTTCAACGCGGCCAGTGCGGCCATCGTGGTGGGCATCATGATCCTGCCCACGATTTCGTCGTTGTGCGACGATGCGTTCCGTGCCGTGCCGCGGACCCTGCGCGAGGCCGCGTACGCGCTATCCGCCACGCGGCTGGAAGTGTCGACGCGGATCGTGCTGCCGTCGGCGATGTCGGGGGTGGTGGCGGCGGTGCTGCTGGGGCTGGCGCGGGCGGTGGGCGAGACGATGGCGGTCGCGATGGCGGCCGGGATCAACCCGGTGTTGACGCTCAACCCGTTCCGCAGCGTGCAGACCATGACCGGCTACATCGTGCAGATCAGCCTGGGTGACACGCCCACAGGCTCCATCGGGTACCAGTCGATTTTTGCGGTGGGGCTGACGCTGTTTCTGATCACGCTGGCGATCAACCTGGTTGCGCATTGCGTCCGCCGTCGTTTCCGCGAGGCGTACGAATGAGCCCGCCGACGTTTCGCCCGCGACTGGCTCGACGACGGCGCTGGGGCCGCGCCGTTGCGGGCGCGTGCCTGCTGCTCACCGCCGCGGCAGTCGCCGTGCTGGTGGTGCTGCTGGCCGACGTGGTTGCGCAGGGTTGGCAGCGGCTGAGCCCGGCGTTCCTGACGCGGTTTCCGTCGATGCTCAACCCGGCCAACGCGGGCGTGAAGAGCGCCCTGGCCGGGTCGATCTGGATGGTCGTTCTGACGGCGACGTTCTCGATCCCGGTCGGTGTGGGGGCGGCGGTGTATCTCCAGGAGTACGCGCGCAACTCGTGGTTCTACCGGGCGGTCTCGCTGAACGTCGCCAATCTGGCCGGAGTGCCCTCGATCGTCTACGGCATCCTGGGCCTGGCCGTCTTCGTCCGTTGGATGCTGCTGGACCGGAGCGTGCTCGCCGGCTCGCTCACGATGTCGCTGCTGGTGCTGCCGGTGGTCATCATCACCGCGCGTGAGGCGATCGCCGCCGTCCCCGACAGCGTCCGTCAGGCCGCGTATGCACTGGGGGCGACGCGCTGGCAGACGGTGTGGCACCACGTGCTTCCGGCCGCGGCGCCGGGCGTGATGACCGGGCTGATCCTGTCCATGTCGCGTGCCGTCGGCGAAACCGCGCCGCTGATCCTGATCGGCGCGGTCACGTATCAGACGGCCGTGCCGGGTGGTTCGCTGTTCGAGGACTACCCCCAGACGTTTGCGGGCGTGCGCGCCTGGGTCTCCACCGCGCTGTTCGACAGCTACACGGTGCTACCGCTCCAGATCTTCGACTGGGCCGGCCAGCCCAAGCGCATCTTCCACGAACTCGCCGCCGCGGGCATCGTCGTGCTGCTCGGCGTGCTCATGGCCATGAACACCGCCGCGGTTGCGATCCGCGCCTGGCGTCAGAGGGGCCGGCTGTGATCCTCTCGCCGCTGAAGGACGTGAGCATGCCCACGACCCTGCCGCCATCCCGGTCCGCGGCCGCCAGCGACCCGCCGACGGCTGTGGAGCGCCGCCCCCCGCCGGTCATCCGCGTGCGCGATCTGACCATCCGGTACGGCACGTTCACCGCCATCCGCCAGGTTTCGCTCGACATCGAACCCAACTGCGTCACGGCGATCATCGGCCCGTCCGGGTGCGGCAAGAGCACGTTGTTGCGAGCGATGAACCGCATGAACGACTTCGTCCCAAGCGTCGCGGTCGACGGGGCCATTTTCTTCGACGGGCGCAACATCTACGAGCGCGGCTGCGACCCGGTCGAGCTGCGCCGCCGCGTGGGCATGGTCTTTCAGAAGCCCAACCCCTTTCCCAAGTCGATCTACCGCAACGTGGCCTGGGGCGCCGCCATCAATGGCTACCAGGGGGACCTGTCCGAGCTGGTCGAGTCGTCGCTGCGGGCGGCGGCGCTGTGGGACGAGGTGAAGGACAAGCTCGGCGCGTCCGCCCTGACGCTGTCCGGTGGGCAGCAGCAGCGGCTGTGCATTGCGCGGGCCATCGCGCTTCAGCCCGACGTGCTGCTGATGGATGAGCCCTGCTCGGCCCTCGACCCGATCGCGACCGCGCGGATCGAGGACCTGATCGACCAGCTCAAGCAGCGCTACACGGTCGTCATGGTGACCCACAACATGCAGCAGGCCGGACGCGTCTCGGACCGCACCGCGTTTCTGCTCATGGGCGACCTGATCGAGATGGACCAGACCAGCACGCTCTTTACGCGCCCCAGCGACCAGCGCACGCAGGACTACATCACGGGCCGCTTCGGCTGAGGCGGCCGACGGCCCGCGGAAGCGCAACGGCGGCGCGCCCCCTCCCGCTGACCTACAGTGCAGCGTCGGGGGGGCTGCGCGGGTCCCGTCCCGTCCTGCGGAGGTGTGAATGGGCTCGGTCGAGGTGCTCCCGATCTCGCTCCCCGGGGACACCCTCCGATTCATCCGGCCCTGGTTCTCGATCCACGCGAACGACCCGCACTGGGTGCCCCCGCTGATCCTCGAGCGCAGGCGCTTCTTCGATCCCCGT
>CAYNYG010000028.1:0-35653 GCA_964401365.1 uncultured Planctomycetales bacterium
CGAACGCGTCGACCGTCGCGGCGACAGTGTGGCTGGCCAGAAAGAACTGCCGCGCCCGGCGCGACGCCTCCGCGTACGCATCCGGCGATGCCAGCAACCGCTCTGCGGCGGCACGCAATTCGGCAACCGTCGCGCCAACCGCTCCAATCCCGTGGGCCGCGACGACCCCGTCCGGATCGAAGGTGGACACGGTCGGCACAGCGCGGGACCAGGCTTCCATGAACACGTTCGGATAGCCCTCCCACGCGCTGGTCGATATCAGCAGCGCCGCGCGGTCGTACAGCTCGCCCATGCGCTCGTGCGGCACCACGCCGTGCAGCGTGACATGCGGCATCGCCGCCAGCCGCTCGGCCGCCGCTCGGGCGTCGGGCGCGGCGTTTCGGCTCCCGCCGGCAACCTCGATGCGGCAGTCCGGCGACAGCGCCGCGAGGCCCGCCAGCCAATCGACGCGTTTCTGCACGCTGAAGCGCCCCACCCAGAGCAGCCCGCGCCCGCGGCGGCGCTGTTCGAGATCGCCGGGCGGCTCGCCCGGGTCGGGCGCGCAACTGCGGACCAGCGCCGCCTCGATCTCGAAATTCCGCCGCAGCATTTCCTGCTGCGAGCGGGTCTGGGCGATCACCGCGTCCGCGCGCCGCAGCCCGATCGCATACAGCCAGCGATCGCGCCATGAGCGGTGCCGGCCCCCGAAACGCCGGTCGCACTCCGGGTCGTTGGCGATACCCAGCACGAATTTCCGGCGGTTGCGCCGGCACCAGAGCGCCGTCTGGCCGGTCTCGGCGCCGGCGGTGCGCTGGTAATACACGTCGGCGTTCGCCCGCCGCAGCGCCGCACAGAGGCCGGTCCAGCGCGGATGCACGAAGCGCAGCCCCGGCCAGCCCGCGCTCGGCCCGCACGTCTTGTAGACCGTGATGCCGTCGAGTACTTCGCCGTCGGACTGGCCGTGGTCCAGCGTGACGAAGCTGACGCGCCACCCGCGGCGGACCAGCTCGCGCGCGATGAGCACGCGCTGCACCTCGGCCCCGCCGATGTGCCGCAGGTCGCTTCGTCCCGCCAGCAGCGCGTAGTTGGTGGGCGCCACGAAGCAGACGCTGCCGGGCCTGGACGACGCGTCGGGCGGCACGGGCTTACTCCCGGGCGCCCGACGGCGCGTCCGGACGCCGCAGCAGGAACAGCCGGCTCGACGTGATCCCCAGCCGCGGGAGCAGCGTGTTGGCGGGAATGAACGGCCAGCGCGCAGTGGCGTAGAGCAGCAGGTTGCGCTGCTCGACCAGCTCCAGCCCGGCGTCTGCGAACCGTTTGCGCCACGCGCTGGCCCGGAACCCGCGGAACGCCCGGCCGAACTCGGGGAACTCGCCATGCCCGCCGGGAAGGAGCCACTTCGCCAGCCCGCGGCGCTGCGGCGCGTGCGCGTCGGGGCCGTGGCGCGAGCGCGTCTCGGCCTCCGCGACGTGGGATGCGCGGCGCGGCCGCAGGCCGACGCGCCGCGCCATCCAGTCCGCGCCGCGCTGCGCCCGATCGAGATACTTGGCCGGCAGGCACATGAACAGCCAGAGAGGGGTCGGCATCGAGAAGGCGTAGACGCAGCCTGGCGCGCCGATTCGCTGAATCTCGCGCAGCGCCAGCGCGAGGCGCGGCACGTGCTCGAGCACGTGGTTGGAGTAGATCAGGTCGAAGCTGGCGTCGGGGAAGGGCGTCTGGGCGACGTCGGCCAGGACGAAGGGCACGTCGTCGTCGAGCCGCAGGTTCGGGCTGCGATAGACGTCCGAGGCGGTCACGGAGCCGAAGCGCTTCAGCACCGGGACCTGGTGTCCCTCGCCGCTGCCGAATTCGAGAATGCGCGGGCCGCGTCCGTGGTTGAGGTGGGCCAGGCGCGGGAAACGGCGCAGCACGCGCTGCATGATGAGCGCCGCCTCGCGCTGCCGCAGCCAGCGGCGGTACCGGATCACGCCCGCTCGAGACCGTGGCCACATGCCGTTACTCCGCCGCCGACGAGCGGCCCGCGTCGCGCGGGGCCTGCGGTGGTTGCGTGCCGCGCCCGACCCTGGCCCCCAGGCGGGCGCGGAGGTCGGCCGGAAGCACGAAGCGCCAGTAGACGGCCGCCAGCACGACGCCCCCGACGGCGAGACCGGCGGCCAGAGCTGCCAGAGGCCGGTCCGCCAGCGCCAGCCGCGCGGCGATCAGCACCGCGGCGAACGGCGCCACCGCGACCAGCGGCGTCAGGGCCACCTCGCGCACGAACGCGCCGAAGCGCACGCGGAGCAGCTCGCAGGCGTAGATCGGCACGACCACGCCGCTGAACAGGGCCAGCGGCAGCGCGATCGCGATCGCCGCCCCGAAGATGCCCAGGTCGAACACGCGCATCAGCAGCGCGCCCAGCAGCACGCCCGCCAGCGACGTCAGCACCTCGAAGACGACGGGCCGCCCGTGGCGATTCATGCCCATCAGCACTGCGTTGGCGCTGAGCTGGAGCACGGAGAGCACGTGCCCGACGGCCAGGACGCCGAGCACCCAGGGCGCTTCGTAGGCCGGTCCCATCCAGAGGTTCAGGATGGGGCCGCCCATGCACGCCAGCAGCACCAGCGGGGGCAGGGCCACCAGCAGCCCCCAGCGCGACGATTGCAGCAGCAGGCGCCGCTGGGCCTGGTCGTCGTCGGCGGCATCGAGCGCACTGCTGGTGGGGATGAAGACCTGCGCGTACTGGCGGACGAACTGCATCACGTTCATGACCAGCGAGCGTTGCCGCGAGAAGATCGCCAACGACTGCGGCATGAGCCACTGGGCGATCATCAGCGCGTTCAACTGGTAGAGGCTGCCGCGGAAGACGCCCTGGAGGACGGTCTTGCCTCCGAAGCGCAGCAGCTCGCCGGCGGCCCTGCGCGTGGCGCGGCGCGGCGCGAAGCGCAGCTCGGGGCAGATGCGCCGCGCCGCGAAGTACTTGGCCACACCGCTGACGACTTCGCCCAGCAGGAGCGTGAACGCCACGAGCACCAGACCGAAGCCGGCGTAGAGCGTGGCGATGTTCACCGCCGCCGCGAGCACGTCCACCGTCCCGCGGATGAGGTTCAGCACGTCGAAGCGGTCACAGCCGGTGAGCACCGCGTTGAGCACGTTGCTGGGGAGCTGGATGGACGAGTAGAGCGCCAGGAGGAAGATCACCCAGCGCCCGGTTGCGACCGCCTCGGGAGACGCCTTGGGCACCAGCACCGGGACGGCGATCGAGAAGACCACGGCCAGCGCCGCCCCGATCAGGAAGCTGGCGGCCAGCATCACGAACGACGTATTGGCGATCTCGTTGAGGGCGTCCCAGTCCGCCATCGTGCGGTAGCGCGCCACGTAGCGATTCACCGACGCGGTGATGCCCAGGTGCATCCAGCCGACGTAGAAGCACAGGGACCAGCCCAGGTCCCAGATGCCCAGGACGTCGCCCCCCAGCCGGCGGTCGATCAGGTGCGGGACGATGAAGCTGGCCAGCACGCCCACCGTCTGCCAGGCCCAGCTCGACAGCACGTTGCGCGCGATCGCCCGGCGGTTGATGCGCGGCGCGGGCGGGTCCGCGGGCGGGCGCGCGGCGGGCGGGACCCCGGGCGACGAGAGCAGCGGCATCGAGTCGTCCTTCATTCGCGGATCGCCGTGCGCTGCGCGCGCCGGGCGCTACTCGCCGTATCCATAGCCGCGGTTCTCCCTGCCCGCCACGCGCTCGAAGGCGGCCAGGTCGTCGGGCCGCAGGTGCTCGCGCCACGATTCGTCGAGCTTCACCTCGCTGCCGCTGCGCAGCCGCATCCGGTTGCCCAGGATGTGGTGCTCGATGGTGCGATAGTCGTCGGCCGCCCGCGCCGGGTCGACGCCGATGAAGGTGAACAGCGCCGCCAGGGTGCGCGGCACGTCGCGGCACAGGTCCTCGTAGCGGAGCGTGAACACCCGCTCGGACCCGATGCGCCGCGCCAGCCGCTCGATCTGGGCGTGCGTGCGGCGCCAGTCGCGGGCGGCGGTCTCGGCGGTCATGGACTTGTTCTTGATGGAGGAGTACGTCACGCCGCGCCCGTCGCGCAGCAGATGGATGACGCGCGGCTCGTAATCGCCGGTCTCGACCAGGTACTTGAGTCGCACCGGGTCTTTCGACGAATCGACGAACCAGCTTGCGCCCTGGAGTCGCATCACCAGGGTCATCACTTCGCGGTTGACGCGCGCGATGGACGGGAACGCGGCGCGCGACGGCGGCATCACGGCCACGAGCGTGTCGCGCACGGCCTCGTACAGGGCCCCGCGCACCCGCGAGCGCACGATGCGGTCGGCGACGGCGTGCGGGCGGACGCGGAAGTCCGTCGGCGGACGGTCGAGGTTGAACGCGATGCCGCGGGCCGCCATCCCGGCCACGACCTGCCGCCAGAAGCCGCACTCGCGCAGGAGCGCGCCGCACGAGCAGGTGTAGGTCTCGAGGTCGAGGTCGGCCCACTTCAGCTCCCCGATGGTCGCCAGCTCCGGGTGCGCCTTGAGCATGAAGGTCAGCAGCGTCGAGCCGGAGAAGCTGGGCGAGGCGATGTAAACCAGGGGAATCACGCCGGCGCCTCCACGGGCTGGGGCGGTGCGGCAAGCCCGCGCCGCGGCGCGGCCGGTCGCGCCGGCCGCCGTGGCAGCCACAGCTCGCGTTGCAGGGGAGCGCGCAGCATCAGGCCCCAGATGACGAGGTAGGGCACCTTGCTCTGGGTGGCGTAGAACGAGGAGCCTGCCACGCTCGACGCCAGCAGCGTCACGGTGGCGATCAGGCCGGCCGTGCCCACCCCGCGCAGGAGCCAGTCGCCGCGGGCGCGCATCAGCCGCCAGCCCGCGCGGGCAAGTCCGGCCACACCGGCCAGGCAGACGCCCAAACCGACGAAACCGGAGTCGATCAGGATTTCCAGGTAGGCGCAGTGCGGGTGGGTCGGCACGCCGCGCTCGCGTGAGAGGACTTCCCAATAGCACTCGGTGCGCAGGATCGCGTACCGCCCCCAGCCCACCACCGGGCCCTGGGTGATCTGCGCCCAGACCGGCGGCCAGATGTTGGTCAACCGCCCGGCGGACACCTCGTCCAGATCGGTCCCCTCCTTGCCGAAGCCGGTCATGACCCGTTCGCGAATGCCGGGCGCGATGAGGATCGCCAGGGCCACGGCGACGGGGAACAGAACCAGGATGATGCGGTAGCGGATGACGCCGAGCACGAAGGCGACCGCGCTGAACGCCAGGAACCCGGCGCGCGACTTGAGGGCCACGAACGGCGGCAGGTTGGCGGCGATGCCCGCCAGCCACGCGGCGCGCTGCCACCTTCTGGGCCAGGCCAGGGTGAGGAAAAGCCCGCCCCAGATGACGAACGCGAGCAGCTCCGCCATGTCGTTGGCGAAGAGGCCGACCAACTTGTCGGTCAGTCGCCGCGCGCCTTCGGGCGAGATCGAAAACACCCGCAGGCCCATCGACTTGAACATCAGGAAGCCGTAGATCATGCCGCTGCCCAGCGCGGCGACCACCGCCTGCCAGGCGCGCGCCCGCGAGCGTGCCCCGTCGAAGAACATCAGGCCAACCAGCACGTACTTGAAGGGGTTGACGATGCCGTTGATCACCAGCCAGTCCAGTCCCTGGCCGGTGGCCTTGCCCTTCAAGGACGACAGGTCCATCGCCGCGACACCGGTCGACGCCAGTTGGACCAGCAGGTAGAGCGCCAGCAGCAGCTTGTAGGCCCCGGGCACACTCCTGCCCGGCGGCTCCTGCTGGCGGTTCGTCAGCCAGAAGAACGCGATCACGATCAGCGCGGCGTTCCAGGGGTTCAAGCCCTGCACGCCGAACATCTTGGTCGGCATGCTCGGGTGCTGCGTGAACACCGTCAGCACCACCAGCCCGCACAGCGCGAGGTACCAGCGTCGCACGCTGATGAACATCAGCGCCACGACCGCGACGTAGAGCAGCCCCAGCCGCAGCACGCTACGCCCCCCCCCTCTCCGCGGGCGCGTCGCGCCCGGGCGGCGGCCCCGCCTCGCTGCGCTGCGCCAGCACCACCATCGTGCTCGCCAGACGCGAGGTGGCGAAGTTGCCGCGGTGGAAGCGCCGTGACAGCCAGCGCGACAGCGCCAGGCTCAGCGTCCAGCGTCCCGCGCGCCCCCACAGTCCGTAGTTCTGAAACGCCATCTGCCGCACGGCGAACCCGCACGCGGACAGCAGCGCGTCCACTTCCCGGGCGGACCAGTGCGCGTGGTCATACGAAGAGGTCCCCGCGGGACCGGCCTGCCGCAACCCGATCCCTGCCAGCAGCGCCAGCGCCGCCCGGTCCGCCGCCCGTTCCCAAGGCCTCAGCCGGCGGAACAGGCTGAGCCGGTTCGGAAACGACATGATGAGGTGGCCGCCCGGCGCCAGCACGCGCCACATCGAGCGCAGCACCGCCGACGGATCGGGCACGTACTCCAGCACGCCCAGGCTGGTGATCACGTCCATCGAGCCCGGCGGGAAGGGCAGCTCGGCCGCGTCCGCCACGAGGAACGTGTCGCCCGGGTGCGTGCGGGTCGCCTCGGCCACCATCTCCGGCACCATGTCCACGCCCGTGACCGTCATGCAGTCGCGCGGCAGCCCGTCGAGCACGTCACCCGTGCCACAGCCCACGTCGAGCACGCGCAGCCGCCGGGCCGCACTCGCCAGCAGCGGCCGCAGAAGCCGGTGCACGTTTTCGCGCCGCAACAGCAGGTCGAGGTCCGCCATGCCGCGCGGCTTCTTGTGATAGCGTCCGCCCCATGACGCCGCCGCGTCCCGGAAGTAGCCCTGCACGCGGTCGGTCTGAGACGGCGCGGCGCCGCCGACGGCGTGCGCGGGCTGCGCAGGCGGCGGGTCGGGTCGCGGCGGCTGCGGCACGACGTCATTCATCACCGGACTCCGCAATCCAGGGCGAACCCGCGGCGCGAGCGTGTCCGCTCAGCGCGGGACCGGGCCGGACTCGAGGCACGCGCTCCCCGCTGCCCTGGCAACCGTCGGCCTTCTCCAGGACGGCGTGAATGAAATGCCGCCAGCCCGCCAGCGCGTTCCAGCGCAACATGCGCTCCATCGCGATGCCGAGCCGATACGCCAGCACCGAGAACATCATGTACTGCGGGTGCTGGGTCAGGTAGCGCAGCTCGACCACGCGCAGCCCCGCCGCCGCGGCCGCCGCCCGCAGCGAGCGCGCGCTGTTGGCGCGGTAGTGCGTCGGAAACGTGTCCTGGTCGGCCGTGCCCGACACGATGCGGTTGATCCGCTGCCGTGCCGCGTGCGGCAACCCGCGCGCCAGCAGGATCGGCGGGAACCACTGGTTCACCGTGAGGATGATGACGCGTCCGCCGGGCCGCAGCACGCGGGCGCACTCGCGAAAGACGCGCACCGGGTCGGCGAAGTGCTCAACCGCGTTCTTCATCGACACCACGTCGACGCAGGCATCTTCGAGCGGGATGGCGTGCGCGTCGCCCTGGATCATGCGGATCGAGTCGTCCCCGCGGGCCGCCTCCGAAACCTCGACGTCCATGCCGGTGCAGGTGGCGAAGTGCGCCGCCATGCGCCGCAGCAGTTTCGCCTCGCGCCCGCAACCGATCTCGAGCAGCGCCCGCCCCGGTCCGCCCTCCCGCGCGACTGCCGCCTGGTGGAGGTTGCCCGGCCGTTCCTGCGGCGGATAGATCCGGTCGCGGATCTGCATGCACTTTTGCCGCGTCAGGGCGCCCATTGCGTCGCCTGCTCCGCCGCCGGACCGCTTTGGGGCTCGGGCACCGCCGCGTCGGTGCGCGGGCCGATCTCCGTGTCCGCGTCGTCGTCCACGGACGGCGGCTGCGGGCCGGGATCGTCCCAGCCGACGCGGAGAGCGCGCCCGGCCACGGCCGACTCCTGCGCCGCCAGCGTTGCCAGCGTGCAGGCGACGGCGTCGCCGAGCGGGATCGGCGCCGGTCCGCCGCGCCGCACCGCGTCGAAGAACGCCTGCATCTCCTCCGCGTGGCCCTTGCCGCTGCCGCGCAGGGTGCGCGACTTGCCGCCGGCGCTGAGCCGCGCGCTGCGCCAGTTGTCGATGACCGCGGTCCGCCCCTGGCCGAAAACCTCGATGCGCTCCTTCTCGAAGAGCGGGTCGCCGTTGGCCACGTAGACCAGCGTCCCGAGCGAGCCGTCCGCCATGCGAAGCTGCACGGCGCAGTTGTCGCGCTGCTCGCCGGCGACGTCGCCGCCCACCATGTCGGCGAACACGCGCACCGGCTGCGACCCGCAGATCGACTGGATCAGGTCTACCCAGTGGCATCCCTCGCTGACGATGCGCCAACCGCCCTGCTGGTCGTCCAGGTACCACGAGTCGGACGCCAGCCGCCCGGCGTTCACCCGCGCGACCACCTCGACCGGGCTCGCCCGGCCGGTGAAATACTCGCGCACCGCCAGCGCCAGGGGGCTGAAGCGCCGGTTGTAGCCCGGCATCACGATGCGCCCGCTGACCTCCGCGGCGGCCAGGACGTCGGCGAGCTGCGGGCGCGTCAGGGCGAGCGGCTTTTCCACGAACACGTGCTTGCCCGCCCGCAGCGCCGCCGCCGCGAAGGGGGCGTGGGTGTCGTGCCGCGTGGCGATCACGACCGCGTGAATGCGCGGATCGGCCAGGACCTCGTCGAAGCCGCTGTCGGCGAACTCGAACCCGTGTCGCCGGGCCGCGCTCTTGGCCGTCAGCCCGCCGGCCGAGCAGATCGCCCGCAGCTCGATGCCCGCCACGCGCTTGATGGCCGGAATGAGCGTCCCGGTGGTGAAGTTCCCGGCGCCGATCACGCCCACGCCGATCGCGCCGGACACGCCCGCGCCGCCGGCCGACCGCGCGTGAACGGCGACCCGCGGCTCACGCCGCGCGTCGGACGGATACTCGAACAGGATTCCCACGGCGTGCTTGCCGGGGCTCTCCTTGAGCTGCCGGTACGCCTCCGGGGCGCGCTCCAGGGGGAATGTCGCCGGGGAGAGCACGTTCGGCCTGACCTGCCCGGTCCCCACCAGCCGCAGAAACTCCTCCAGGTTGCGCCGCTGCGTCCAGCGCACGTACCCGATCGGGTAGTCGATGCCGCGCTGCTCGTAGTTGGCGTCGTAGCGCCCCGGCCCGTAGGAGCGCGCCATGACGACTGACAGCTCCTTCTGGTAGTAAACGCGCCAGTCCGCCTCCACCTTCACCATGCCGACGATCACCACCCGCCCGCGGTCCCGCAGCACCCGGCCCGACAGCTCCATCGGGTCGGTGCTGGGCGTGCTGGCCGCGATGTAGGCCGCGTCCGGCCCCGCGCCCCCCGTCGCATGCCGAATGGTGTCCTCCAGCGCCGCGTCGCTGCGCAGGGCCGCCACGTCCGCGCCGCAGGCGCGGGCCAGCTCCACCTTGGCCGGATCCAGATCGACGCCGATCACCCTGCAGCCGGCGGCCTTAAGGATCTGCACGGCCAGCAGCCCGACCAGCCCCAGCCCCACCACCAGCACGCTGTCGCCGACGGTCACGCCCGCCTGCCGCACGCCGTTCAGCGCGATGGCGCCGACCGTCGTGAACGCCGCGTCGCGCAGCTCCACGCCGTCCGGGACGCGCGCGCACAGGTTGCGCGGCACGCAGACGAACTCGGCGTGGCACGCGATCGCTTCCCCCGCGCAGGCCACGCGCGCGCCGGCGGTGAACTCGTCGATCCCCGCTCCGACCTCCTCCACCACGCCCGCCAGGCTGTATCCCAGCGGGGTCAGCGCGTCGAGCCGCTCCATCACCTTCCGGTAGGTCTCGGTCAGCCCCACCTGCCGCACGCTCTGGAGTACCTGGCGCACCTTGTCGGGCCTGGCGCGTGCCTTTTGCAGCAGGCTCATCCGCGCCTGCTCCACCTTCATCCGCTCCGTCCCCACGCTGACCAGCGAATACGCCGTCCGCACCAGGACGCTGCCGGCGCGTGCCCGCGGCGCCGGCACGTCCTCCACCGTCAGCTCCCCGGTGTGATAGTTCTGCACAACCTGCTTCATCGAGTCCGCACTTCATCCTGGGTGGTGCCGCGCGGATGCAGGTGCGCGGCGTCGATCCGCTGGTCCACGTAGGTGCACTTCCCGCTGCGGGTCAACTCGATCTCCGCCACGCGCTCGACATCGAACGCCAGGCGGTCTTCGAGCTTGGCGTTCAGCCTGCGGCGGATGCGCTCCTCGTCCGCCGCGCAGAAACCATCCAGCGCCACCAGCCGCAGCGTCGCCTCGCCCGGCCGGTGCTGCACGAACTGGAACTGCCGCACGCGGTCGAAGGTATCATCGTGCATGTTCAGCGCGGTCCATGAGATCGCGGTGCCGTCCGCGGCGACGAGCACTTCCTGCGTCCGGTGCCCGCGGATGTCGCGCAGGAGCATCTGCTCCCGCCCGCAAGCCGCGCACTTTTCGCCCGCGTACGTCGCCAGGTCGCCCGTACGGTAACGGATGAAGGGCACCACGGTGTTCAGGAAGCCGGTCGCAACGATCTCGCCGGTCTGACCCACCTGCGTGACGCGCCGCCCCGACTCGTCCAGCAGCTCGCAGTAGCCGTACGTTGGAAATACGTGGTAGTCGGTCGCCTGTTCGCATTCCGCCGCCATGACCAGCTTTTCCGAGTGCCCGTACCAGGAATAATATCGGACGCCCAGCACGCGCTGCGCCAGCTCGCGCTGCTCTGGATACACGATCTCCGAGCCCGCCAGGATGCCGCGGATGTTGGCCGGAGCCGGGCGCCCGCTTCGCTGGAGGTGCCGCGCCAGGGCCGTCACCGACGAGGGATAGACGTGCAGGTAGCAGGGGCCCAGCGTTGCGATGTGGTCCAGGTATCGCGCCAGAGACTGGTCGTCGGCGTGGAAGTTGCTGTAGTAATGCCGCCGCAGGACCGGGTCGTACTCGTGCCGCAATCCGTGTCGGTCCGGCGCGACCACGCGCCCGCGAAGCACCGCCTGGGGCAGGTGCAGCCGGTAGCCAACGCGCTCCCACCCGACCACGAGGTAGGCGTATTCCGGGCCTGAGCGGCCCGACCCGATGTAGAACCGCAACGGCTCCCCGCTCGTGCCGCCCGTGGTCACCAGGTCCACGCCCGGGGCATGCGGCGGCACGGCGCACATTTCGTCCAGGTGCTCGCGGAGCGTGCCGCGGTCGATCGTCGGGAGCCGCTGCAACGTCTCGGGCGTGACCCGCGCCGGATCGACGCCGGCGGCATCGAACACGCGGCGATAGAACGGTGTGCGGTCGCGCGCCAGCGTGCAGATGGCGCGGAGCTGGGCGACCTGGTACGCCTCGGCGCGGGCCGCCGGCCAGTTCTGCGCTTCCCGCACGAAGCGCAGCGCCTCGCGGAACCCGGCGCCCAGCAAGCGCTCCTGGGGGATGGCGCGCAAGACGGCGCCCGCCGCCGTCCGCACCCATCGCGGCGAGTTTTCCCACAGGTTCTTTCGAGACCAGGCGCGTTTCATCCAGTGGAGAGTACGCAGGTCGGGCGGGTTTCGAAAGCGGGCCGCGGAGTCCGCGCCGTCCAGCAACGGACTGCGCGGAGCCTCACGGGGCCGGGTCCGCTTCGGAGGCCAGGCGGCGGAAGAGCGAGGTCCACTTTGTAGCTACGGATTCGACGCTGTAATCGCGCACGGCGCGCTCCCGCGCCGCCGCCGACATGCGCGCCAGTCGCTCAGGGTCGCGCAACAGCTCGACGAGCTGCCGCGCGGCGTCCGCCGGGCGTTCGGGGTCGATGAACAGGCCGTTCTCCCCGTCGGAAAGCAGCTCGGCCAGGTCGCCCACGTTGGGGGCCACCACCGGCCGCCCGGCGGCCATCGCCTCAATCATCGCGATGGACAGCCCCTCGTTCTCTGACGCGAGCGCGAAGACGCGCCCCGACGCCAGGACCTCCGGCACGTCCTCGCGGCGCCCAAGCAGCGACACGTTCGGCTCGATGTCCAGCTCGCGCGCCAGCGCGGCAAGCGTGCCGGCCAACGGTCCGTCGCCGGCAATCGCCAGCGTCAGCCCGTTGCCCACGGGTCCGCCCGGCTGGGGCGTGCCTGCAACGGCGCGCGTCTGCGCCACGATCCGCAGCAGCCGGTCCCAGCGCTTGACCGGGACCAGCCGCCCGACTCCGACCAGGTCGAACCGGCCTGGCGGTCCGGGGCGCCCGAACCGCTCGCAATCGACGCTGCCGGGGATGATGACCACGTCCCGCGCCAACTGCCGGGTGCGGAGGAACTCGACGGCCTGCCGCCCGCGGACGACCACGCAGTCGAAGCGGCGCACGGCGGCGAACATGAGCCGCTCGCGCAGCCGCGACGCCTTGCGCTGCCGGCGCAGCAGCGCGTTCTCGCTTCCGGCGCCGCCGCCGGCGATCTGCACCGGGCCGCCGGTCATCTGGTAGATGGCGCGCGTTCCGGTGAGCGCCGCCACCACCAGCGCCATCAGCGCATTGGGCATGATGTGGTAGCCCATGATGGCCGCCGGCCGCAGGCTTCGCGCCGCGCGCCACAGCCAGAGCAGCCGTGCGGCGCTTCGCCCCACGATGTGCCGCAGCCAGGATGGGGGACACGCGTAGGTCACCCGGGCGCAGGGTTCGAGCGGCTCGTCGCAGACGACCACGATCCGCCCCAGCGCCTGGCAGGCGCTCAACGGCAGGATGTGCGAGCGGAACCAGCCGGGGTTGTAGAAGGTGCCGGTGAGCAGCAGCGTCGGCGGCGTGCCGGGCGGCGGGGTCCGCGTTCGCCGCAACGCCCGCCCCAGCGCCGCCAGCGCCAGCGTCGCGAGCAGGATGAGGGTGACGGCGCCGCGGGCCAGGAGCGACTCGACCGCTCCGGCCAGCCGTCGCAGCGCGCCCGGATTGCCATCCGCGATGTGCATTCTGAGTTGCCGCGCGGGTCGCGGTCGGCGCTGCGCCTACTGGTTCCGCAGCAGGTCGGACAGGATCCACATGTGCTTGCCGCCCGCGGTGCGCGGGACCTCGGGCACGACGTGAACGTCGAGGTGGAACTGCGCCGGGAAGTCGCGCTCGATCTGCTCGCGGACGCGCGCCAGATGCGCCTTCTGCTCGGCGGTGAGCGTGCCGCCCTCGGGCGCCACGTACAGGTCGATGTGATCCCGCGCCGTCTGGTGCCACTGGTAGCCGCGGTAGCCCTCCTGGTGAAAGAAGAAGTGCCGGAAGTAGGTGCCGGTCACGAGCCGCCCGTCCGGCGCGAGGAAGTTGTTGCAGATCCGCCCGCGGCAGGCGGTCATGAGCGGCAGCGCCCGCCCACAGGCGCACGCGCCCGCGACGGCCGCCGCCGAGTCGCCGTTGCGGTAGCGCAGCAGCGGCATGGCCTCGTTGTCGAGGGGCGTCACCACCACCGCCTGCAACTCGCCGTCCGATTCGTCGATGTCGGCGAATTCGACGATGTTCACGTCGGCAAAGACGTGGTGCCGCCCCTGCTCGCACTGCATCGAGATCGACATGACCTCGCGGCTGCCGTAGCGGTCGTAGACCGGTGCGCCGAACGCCTGCTCGATCGTGGCGCGGTCCTCCTCGAGGAGCTGCTCGGCCGTGGTGCTCACCGCGCGCACGCCGGGCCACTTCAGGCCGTGCGCCTGCGAGAGCCGCGCCATCGCCGCCACCCCGCTGGCGTAGCCGTGAACGTGCGCCGGGTGCGATTCCGCCGCGCGACGCAGGCGCTCGAGCGTGTCGGCCGGGTCGATCGTGCCGGCGTCGATGATCATGCCGTTCTCGACCGCGGTTCGGACGCGGCGCAGCACGCGTTTTCGGGTCGAATGATGGGTACCGTGCGACTGGATCGACAGGTAGCGGTCGCCGGGGACGATGCCCATCCAGGCGCGGATGCGGAACTCCATCGCCGCGTGAAGCTGCTCGTAGTAGCGGCTCAGGTACACATGCACCTGCATGCCGGTCGATCCGCTGGTGGTCTCGACCCGCACCGAGCGCTCGGGCAGGTGCGTCGACCGCATGCGGCGCCAGTTGGCCCGCAGCTCGTCCTTGGTCAGCACCGGCAGCTTGGCCAGCTCCGCGAACGGGTCGTCCGCATTGGCCCGCACGCCGTAGCGACGAAAGACCTCCGACCAGTAGGGGTTGTGGAATGCGCAGACGTGGAGGAGCCGCGTCAGCCGGTCGCCCTGGTGCTCGCGGATGCGGGCCATCGACCAGCCGTCGCGCTCCAGCAGCTCATCCAGCAGCTCGAAGCGCGCGTCCCCCAGGCAGAAATACGCCAGCGGCATGAGCACCCGTCCGTGAAACGCGCTTCGCATCGCCGTGGCAGCCATGGCAGGCACCTGTCCTCCGCGTCCGGACGCCGGTCGGAGCGGTGGGTTCATCCGATCACATCGTGCGCCGCGTGGCGTCCGCGCCGCGCCGGGACTCGGTCGCCGGGTGTCGGGAGCCCTGCGCGGCGCGCGCCGGGCGTTTTCGTCGCAGGACGCTCTCGTAGACGTCCGCGGTCCGGCGGGCGAGGGCCTCGGTGGAGTATTCGCGCTCCACGCGCGAGCGGCTGGCGGCGGCGAACCGGGCCCGTTTCTCCGCGTCGTCCAGCAGCTCCATGATCCGCGCCGCCGCCGCCGCGTCGTCGTCGGGCGGTACAACATACCCGGTTTCACCGTCGACGATGAGCCTGCGGTTGTCGCTCACGTCGGTTGCGATCACCGGCAGCCCCGACGCCATCGCCTCGAGCACCACGTTGGGCGTGCCCTCGAAGTTCGAGCAGAGCACCTTGAGGTCGCACGCGTTGTAGAGCTCGACCACGTCGGACCGGTCGCCCAGGAAGCGCACGCGGTCGCCGATCCCGTGCCGCGCCACCGCCTCGCGCGCCGCGCCGTACCGGGTGCCGGCTCCGTCGCCGTCCGGCTTGCCGACGCACAGGAAGACCACGTCGTCGCGTGCCCGCAGCACCTGCGCCGCCGCCTCGATGTACATGCGGTGGTTCTTGTTGCCGCGGAAATGCGCGAACATGCCGACCAGCCGCGTCGCGGGAGGGACGCCCAGCTCGGCCCGCTTGGCCGATCCGTCGCGCGGCGCGAACCGCGTCGTGTCCACGCCGTTGGGGATGACGCACAACCGCTCCAGGGCGATCCCCTGCCGCTCATGCTCGAAGTCTCGCCCGGCCCACGAGTTGGCGATCATCATGTCGAAGCAGCCCGCCGTCACGCGCGAGAGCCACAGCTTGAACCTCCTGCGGCGCAGGTGTGGGCAGCGGTTGGAGTCGATCACCGCCGGCACGCCCGCCAGGCGACCGGCCAGTCGACCCACCATCTCGGCGTCGAACATGTACGAGTGCACCACGTCGATCCGCAGCCGCTTGAGCAGCCGCGCCATGCGGAACACCAGCCCCCAGTCGTACTTGCCGCGCTTGGCCTCCACCACGAAGCGCCGCTCCGCGTCGCGAAGCTGCGGCGCCAGCGGGTTGTCGTGCGACATCGAGCACACCACCACCCGGTACCGCGTCTCGTCCAGCGTGTTGGCCAGCTCCACCACCTGGCGCTCCGCCCCGCCGCGCTCCAGGCTGCTGGTCAGAAGCATCACGCCCACCCGATCGTCGCCGGCGCGCGGCACGGCCGCCCCCCGACCGCCCGACGGCACCGGCCCGATTTCCGTCGCCTGCATCGCGGTTCTCATCGCCCTCTCACCAGCGCCCGCAGCAGCATCCAGCCGAACACGCAGTTCGTCACCAGGTAGCGCTTCCACAGCCGGCCCGGCTCCTGCTTCACGCGGTAGAGCCACTCGAGCCCCAGCCGCTGCCAGAGGCGCGGCGCGCGCTTCACCTTCCCCGCCATCACGTCGAACGACCCGCCCACGCCGTGACAGACCGGCACCGCCATCCGCTCCGCCCAGCGCGCCAGGAACTCCTCCTTCTTCGGCGACGTCATCGCCACCAGCAGCACGTCCGGTCGCGCCGCCGCGACGTCGTTCGCCACGCGCGCCTCGTCGTCGCGCGCGAAGTAGCCGTGCTGGTGTCCGGCGAGCACGACGCCCGGGTAGAGCCGCGCGATCTCGGCGGCCACGCGGTCGAGCACCGCCTGCGTTGCGCCCAGGCAGTACACGCGGTAGCCGCGCTCGCTGCCGCGCGCCAGCAGGGCGTGCATGAGGTCGATGCCCGCCACGCGCTGCGGCAGGCGCCGTCCCAGCAGCCGCGCCGCCCACACCACGGCCATTCCGTCCGCCAGCACCACGTCCGCCATCCGCACCGATTCATCCAGGCCCGCGCTGCGGCGCATGTTGGCGATCTTGGCGGCGTTGACCACGCCGATCAGAAGCCGCTCGCGCCGCTCGATCGCCAGGTCGCACAGGTCCACGGCCTGCGCCATGGTCATCGCGTGGACCGGCACCCCGAGCACTTCGACCACCGGGATGCGCCGGATTGCGTCCCGAATCCCCCCGGCGCCGGAATTCGAAGCAGCGGGCGTCGTCTGCGTGGACGCGCCGGGTCCCGCCCCGCCCGCGCAGCCTACGCCGGCCGCGCCCGCGTCGCAGCCGCGCGCCGCGCCAACCCGCTCCTCGATGATCCGCTCGACGTCGCCGCTCATGTCACCCGCTCCGGACCCGCGCGTCCGGCCGCCGCGCCCGCGCGACCGTGCGCCTTACGCGCCGGCCGCCCAGGCCTCCGCCCGTTTCGGGGGCCAGGCGTAGAACAACCAGCCCACCTGGTAGGGACGCGTCTCCCGATCGACGGACCGCGGCGGAAACAGCCGGTCCAGGCCCGGGGCCCGCAGTGCGGGATGCAGGCGGCTCAGGCCCGCCTGCAACTTCCGCGACAGCTTGTTCGGCTCGCGCCGCGCCACCTTGCGCCACACGACGTCTCCGGCGTCGTCGATCAGCGACCCGCCCGCCAGCTCCGGCGCCGCCACCAGCCACGACAGCCCGCGCTCGATCGCCGCCGCGAAGCGGCCGCCAATCGGACCCGCGCCGCCGTCCAGCGCCTGCCACGCGTCCAGCAGCGCCATCGGGCCCATCGCGTCCTGGTGTACGTAGTACACCGGGTACTTCTCCAGCACCCGCCCGCTGCGTGCGTCGTAGTGCCACCACCACTGTCCGGCCGGGCCCTGCAACTCGCAGATGCGCTCCGCGCAGCGCCGGGCCGCGTCTCGCGATGCCGCCGAGCCCGTCGCCGCGAAGTGTCGCGCCAGCGCCTGGATCGGGTACACCTGGTCCGCGAAGCACGCGACGTGCGCCCGCGTGAAGGGCACGTGTGCGCCTACGTCGTGGGGAAAGACGCCGGCCTCGGGCCGCCAGGCTGACAGCAGCGCCTGCACGGCGCGCTCGCGCAGCTCGTGCGCGCCCGGGAGCGCCGCGCCCGTCCCGCTCAGGGCCGACACCACCCATGCCAGCTCGACCGTCCTGAAACCGGCCGCCGATTCGTAGAGCTGGCGCACGCGCTGAAGCGTCGCTGCCGCGCCGGGCGCTTCCAGGGCCTGCGCCGCCCAGCAGATCAGGGCCGCGTCACCCAGGTTCATTACGCGCGGCGCGTCCTGGATCAGGCGGGCGCACACGTCGTGCAGCCCGTGGCCCGACAGGATCTCGCGCACGGACCCGTCGGCTTCGCCCGCCAGGCCCAGCAGCGTAATGGCGGAGTAGCGCTGGCTGGTCCCCTCGGCGACCAGGGCGTCCAGCGGTTCGCGCGCGGGCGTTGCGGGTCGGCCGGCGGCGGATGCATCCCCGCTGCCGCCCGCCCGCAGGCGGAACACGAAGGTACGCTCGCCCGGCAGGTACATTCGCCGCAGGACGCGAGCGCCCATGCTGCGCAGCCGGGTCACCAGCCGGCGCGCCTCGGACGCGCTGCGCCCTTCGCCCGTCGCGCGGACGGGCTCTTCGGACGCGCCACGGCGCGTTTCGTCGGCCTGGGTTCGGCTCGCCGTCATCACCCGTGTCCGCCTAGACCGCCGCCGCCCGCTCGACGCTTTCCGCGGTCGAGGTCCGCGACCAGCTCATCGCAAGCTGGCTGTCGTCATACAGGGCGCGGCTCGAGATCAGCCACGTATACGGAACTTTCCAGCGTCCGCCCAGCGTCAGGACCGTGGCCGCCAGGATCTTGACGTCCAGCCAGAACGAGGCGTGCGCCACGTACAGCATGTCGTAGAAGATCCACTGGTGGAAATCACCGCTGCTGCGCCGGCTGCGGCAGATTTGCCACAGGCCGGTGATCCCCGGCCGCACCGACAGCCGCGCCTGGCGCCACGGGACGCAGATTTGGTTCTCCCGGAACGGCGACGGCCGCGGCCCGATCAGGCTCATCTCGCCCAGCAGCACGTTGATGAGCTGCGGCAGCTCGTCGATGTTCGTCGCCCGCAGCCAGTGCCCGATCCGAGTCACGCGCGGATCGTCCGGCATCTTGAACTGCGGACCGTCCACGGTGTTCGTCTGGTACAGCTTGCGCTGCATCAGGTGCGCGTCGCGCACCATGGTGCGGAACTTCCAGCAGCGGAACACGCGCCCGTCCAGCCCCTCGCGCTCGTGCCCGAAAAACGCCGGTCCCTTCGACGTCAGTTTCACCAACAGTGCGACGACCAGCAGCAGCGGCGCCAGCAGCAGCAGCCCGACCGCGGCGAACGTCACGTCCGACGCCAGCTTCAGTGCCCCGTACAGCCGCCGCGACCGCGGGCGGCGGTCCACGACGCGCCCCAGCAGGGCGGTCGGCATCAACTCCGATTCGCCTTCTTCCTCCCCGGTCACTCCCTGGTCCCGCTGCGTCACGGTGTGCCGCACCACCGCGCCGCTCGTAACCGTCCCGCGCGGCAGCAGCAGCGACTGCACCAGCGTCGCGCCGCGCCCGACCACCGCGCCGGACCCCACCACGGCCGGTCCCAGCACCGTCGCCTCGTCCTCGATTCGTGCGCCGGACTGAAGGATCAGAGGCCCCACGAGCTGCGCCGTTGCCGAGACCTCGCAGTCCGACGCCGCGAGCACCCCGGCGGCCAACTCGAGATACCCGTCGCGAGCCGCGGCGGCGCGCGGCACCTCGATCGTCAGCTCCATCAGTTCCAGCGCGCCGTGCTGTCGCCCAAGGTCCAGCGTCGGACCCTCGACCGGCTCGTCGCGCGTCGGCACGCTCCGCGCCGCCAGCGACTGCCGCAGCCGTCCCAGCGAGGAGAACGCCGGTTCGCCCGACAGCTTCAGCGCCGCCGCCGGGATCACCGAGAACACCACGCCCGCGGATTGCACCCAGGTCCGTCCGCTGTAAAACCGTTGAATCCGGCGGATTCGCCCCTCGACGTCGAGCTGGACACATTCGGCGGCCTCGGCCGCGCTGCCGTCCAGCGTCACCGCGTGCGATGCCCAGCCCGCGTCCCGTGTCATCCGCCGCACCGCGTCCAGCGGCACGCCGGCCAGCGGATGGTGCCGAACGTCCACCAGGAGCAGCCAGTCGGACGGCTCCATGCCCGCCACGTGCCGCCCGAAGCGCTCCGGGGCGAGGATTCGCAGCACCCCGTCGTGAAGGCGACGCAGGGAATCGTCGTACGTCCCGTCCGTCGGGAAGGTCGGGATGATCGTCAGCTCCGGGCCGAACTCCCGAAGCCACGCCGCAGCAGCCCGAAGCAGGCTCCCCGTCCCGATCGGCAATGTGAGCAGCGAGGCCGAGCCCTCCTCCCGCGCCAGATACTCCGGCCTTGAGTCGATCAGGATCGGAACCAGGCTCACGCCGTGCTCCCGACGTCCAGCACCAGCTCGCGCTTCTCGCGCCCCTTCCGGGCCGGGTACCCGTAGTACGGGCTCCCATAGCCGCGATGCCGGCTCGACCCGATGAACACTGTGCCCAGCAGCTTTCCGCCCGCGGCGTGCAACTGGGCCAGGCACGCCACCAGGTCGGAGCGCCGGCAGTTGCCCTCGCGAACCACCAGCAGCGTTCCGTCCGCGAAGCGCGACATGATGCGCGCGTCGGCCACCGGCAGGATCGGCGGGCTGTCCAGAACCACCAGGTCGAAGTTCGCGCGCCACCGCGCCAGGCACGCCACGAACGACCCGTCCGCCAGCATCTCCGTTTCGTCCACGTGCGACATCGTCCCCGCCGGCAGCACGCTCAGCCCGGGCGAGCCGTTCGACACGATCGCCGCGTCGTCGGCCGCGCGCTGCGTCAGCGTCGCCAGCAGACCCGGCTCGTTGCTGAGTCCCAGCCGCGCCGCCACGGTTGGTGTGCGCAGGTCGGTATCGACCAGCAGCACGCGCTTCCCGCAGTGCGCCAGGCTCTCGGCCAGCAGGACCGCCACGGAGGTCTTGCCGGCGCCGGGTCCGGCGCTGGTCACGAGGATCACGTTGCCGCGGCGCTGGTCCAGGCGTTGCAGCATCGCGGTCCGCACCATGCGGATGCACTCGTTGCGCACCAGCAGGTCCATCTCCGAAGGCGCCTGTCCCGGGCGCTGGAGCGGAATCTGTCCCAGGAACGGCGCCGAGGGGGACGAGCCGATCTGGTCCACGTTCAGGATGGACGGACTCAGCGACGCCCACGCGTACGCCAGCCCCACTCCCAGCGCCAGCCCGCCCACCACCGCCATGGCCGTGAAGATCCCCCGGCGGTCCTTGTACGGCACCGTGGGCGCGTAGGCGATCGACACGATCTTGATCGCGCCCGGCGCGTGCCGTTCCATCTCCTTCTCGTCCAGCCGCTTTTTCACCTCGTCGTACGACGCCCGCAGGTCCGCCAGCGTCGCCTGCTCCTTGTTGAGCTGCTCGACCTGCTCGCGCGTGCGGTCGACCTGCGCCCGCTGGGTCCTCACCGAGTCCTCCATCAGCGTCTTCTGATACTGGAGCATCTCGATGCCTTTCACCAGCTTGTCCCGCGCCGTCCCCACCGTCGACGTGCCCGCGTCGCCCGTCACTCCCTGGCCCACCTCCATGCGGTACCGCTCGTCAATCTGCCGCTCGCGCGATTGGAGCATGTCCATCGACAGCTCCAGCCGCATCTGCAACTCCTTGAGCCGCGGATTGTCCGCCCCGATCCGCATCTTCTGAATCTCGATCTCGTTCCGCTGCGACTTCACCTGCACGTTGAGCTGCCGCCACTCCGAATCCGTCTCGTACCGCATGGTGTCGCTGGGCTGCGACGCCGCCGCGCCGGCGCCTCCGCGGGCCTTGATGACCTCGTCCAACTGCTTGAGCTTCCACTCCTCCGTCGCGATAGCCTTCTTCAGGTTCTCCAGGTTCAGCTCCAGCTCGTCCAGTCGCTTGCGGCGCTCCACCAGCATCGTTTCCGGCAACGTCGTCCCCAGGTCGCGCATCAGCCGCGCCACCGTCTCTTCCTTCTGCTTCACGCTCGAGTAGTACGTGTTCACACGCTCCGTCAGCGCGCTGAGAATCTCGTCCCCCTTCCCCTTGCCGCGCTCCGCCACGTACTTCATGTACTCGTCCACGACCGTGTTCACGATCGTCGCGGCCTCGCGCGCCAGGGGCGTGACCATCGACACCTCGATCAGGTTCGAGGCCGCCCGCGGGCTTACCGACAGCTGCGCTTTCAGACGCTCGGTCGGCGTCCCCTGCGGCCCCGTGAGCCCTCCCCCCGGCTCGCGGTACCACCGCGTCTGCTGAAGCGTCGGCTGGTCCAGCGCCCGTTGCAGCACAATGCTGCGCATGATCCCCGCCTGGCTGTTGAGAAACCGCTCGTAGAGCGGTATCGGGCCGCTCTCCTCCGTCTTGTACACCAGCCGCGGGATCACCGGCGAGACTTCGATCAGGGCTTCGGCGCGATACTGCGGCACCGTCAGCAGCCACACCCCCGCCGAACCCGCCCCGGCCACGATCGCAAACACCCCCAGAATCAGCCACTTGTAACGCAGCAGCGTGAAGATGGACACGGCCACGGCTCGCGGCCGCACCACGGCCGGCTCCCCGCCCGGGCCTCCGTCCCACTCGTCGTAGCGCGCACCCGCGGCCAGTTCCGTGCCGGTCGACGGTGCCTCTTCCTCGTGCAGCGGGGTTATCGCCATCAGTGTCCCATCGACTTTCCGTCCGCGGCCTCGAGCCGCCGCCTCGCGCTCCGTCTCAAACCGCACGCGCCGGCTCGCGCTCCAGCTCGAATCCAGGTCCCGGGTCGAGCGCTGCAACCCACGACCGCACCCCACCTCCATGCACGCCGCGACGCCGCGCCGTCTCCACCACGTTTCGCAGCCGCGCGCCGGCCGGCACGCGCACGTCGTGCGTCAGTACGCTCTGATCCACCGCCGCGCCTGCCGAAACCGCGCAGCGGTCCCACAGCAGGGATCGGCTAATCATGGCGCCTGCGTCGATTGACCCGTCCGCCCCGATCACGGACGGGCCGACAATCGTTGCGCCGGCACCGATCCGGCACCCGGCGCCCACCAATACCGGTCCGATAAACCTCGCCCGCTCCTCCACCGTCGAGGTTTCGTGCACCAGCGCCGGGCCGCAGCGGCGAAAACCGGTCGGCGTCCGATCGGCGTGCAGAAGACGCCGCAGAACCCACTCGTTCACCGACACGTACGTATCCGGACCCATCACCCGCGGACACACCCCCGAGATTGCGTACGGCAGGACCGCCTGGTCGTTCGCGTGCAATCGTGGAATCAGCGCTTCCTTGATGTCCTGATAACCTGAACGCGACACGTACTCCAGCGCCGCCCGGGTCATCACGTACGTCCCGTTCGGGTACAGGTGTTCCTCCCCCCCGCTTCGCGAGCGCGTCACCCCGACCGTCACCGCCGCCCGCGTGGCGAGGTGCCGCTCCAGCATCGCCGTCAGCTCGATCACCGGGATGATCGAACCGTACACCACGACAAAGGTGTCCGCATCCGCGCCGGCGGCCGCGTCGTGCGCACAGCCCGCCGGCCCGCGCGGGGTGTTGTCCTCGAAGTAGTCGATGTCCATCCCCAGCGGCCCGCCGTCTCCCAGGCACGAGCGAACGTAGCGCGACACGCTGTTGGCGCACACCGTCGCGCGCGTCACGCCCGCGACACGCAGCCACCGCAGCGCATACGTGATGAGCGGCGAGAGCGCCACCGGAACCAGCGGCCGCGGCGACGCGCGCTCGAAGACGCAGCCGTCCCAGTGATGCACGCCCGCCAGCACGATGCCGCGCACCGGACGCGTATGAGTTGACATGCCCGCACTCCCTCCGGCCATCCTCGACGGCGCGTGCCAAGCCGTACCCCGGCCGCCGCGCTTCCCGTCGTTACCTCAGCAGCGGTTTCACCGAAGCCGGCTCCCCGGGCCCGGACGCCGAGCGCGGCACGTCGCGCAACTGCGCCCGGTCCGATGTTCCTTCCGTGCGCGATACCAACTGGGGCCGGATTCGGCAGGACAACGCTGCGCGTCCGCTCCACCTTACACGACCGATGAGAGTCGTCGCTGCCTGTTTCTGATGATATCCGCGACTGACCCACCCGCCAATGGGCTCGGCCGCCTCCCGCACCGCCTGCCACGCTGCCGCGGGGTCCAGGTCGATCGTCACGATGCCCTCCGGCACGACGGCGCGGCAGGTGCGGCCCGACAGGGTCACCTGGCACTCCGGCGCGAAGTGCAGCCGCAGCACGGCTTCGTGCGTTCCGACGGCCTCCAGCACGTCCCAGACCTCGATCCCCTCGGCGTTCATCGAGACCGAGCGGCGGTGAGATACGGGGTCGGGCAGTCGCCGATACCCGTCATGCTCGCCGGCGAACTCCCCCCCGTCGTCGCGCGGCGACCATTGCAGCACCCGCGCGTTCGCGCGCTTGCCCCACAGGAACGGCCCGACCATCTCCGACTGACTCAGCCCGTCGACCTCAACCGTGTTGTGCGCCGCGGTCGAGCGGAAGTACTCGCGCCAGCGCGGATACGTGAAGTAGTCGTACGTGCCGGTGTCCGTCAGGATCTCCCGCCCGAACGCCCGCAGTGTGATGGCCAGCGCATCGGCATGCCCATGCGCCGCCAGCGGGCCGAGGCCCAGCTCGCCGCAGTCGATCCCCACGCTCACGCGCTCCGCGCCGGACCCGCGCTGAAGCAGGTACAGTCCCGCGTCGGCCAGGGCAACCGAGTGCAGCGGCCGCTCCGCGCCGCGGTCTGCTCCCAGTGTAGCCAGCTCGTCGGCCGGGAAGAGCCAGGCGCACGGCTCCGACCACGCCTCCCGCGCGCGGCGCAGCGTCGCGTCGCGGCGCAGGGCGGCCGCGACGTCGAGCCAGGCGTCGAATTCGCCCGGGCCGCTGCCCAGGTCCAGCACGTACCCGTCGTCGTAATCGCCGAACATCGGGATCGGCCCCGCCGCCCCCAGCGCCTGCACGAAACGCGACATCTGCTCGATGCGGCGCCAGTACGGCCCGGCGAACTCGTCGCCGCTCCAGCGGCCCACCAGTCCCGCAATCGTGAAGAACTGCATCACGAAGAGCTGGTATCCGACTGCCTGCTCGCGCCCGCCGCCGTCCGCGGACGTCTGCGCCGCAATCTGCGCGTGCAGGATGTCCCGCGCCTCGTCGCGCCGTCGCGGCGCGTCCGGCAGCCCGCGGAAGTAGCTTGTGGCGACGTACACGCCGGCGGCCTCTCCGACCAGGTGGTTGTTGGCCGACGACCCGCGCGAGTACTTCCGCGCGATCTCCCACACGTGCATGGAAACGGCGCGGACCAGGTCGCCGGCCAGCGGCGCCGGAAGCGCGTCCGCCTCGCGGATCATGTCCAGCGCCCACACCCAGTTGATGAGCCGAACCCCCAGCTCCAGCGGGCTGCGCCAGTTCATCCCCGTCCCATACGGGTTCTGCGCCAACCACGAACCGAGCTGCTCGACGACGGCGTCGGCGTAGCGCCGCTCGCCCGTGGCGCGATACGCGCGCGCCAGCACGACGAGATGCTGGTGCCGATTCGGTTCCCAGACGAACTTGCAGTCCCCCGTTACGCGGTGGTCGCGGTAGTCGATGCTCCCGGAGAAGCGGCGCGGCGCCGCCACGCCCGACTTGTGGTCGCGATGCCAGTCGATCGGATGTCCGTGGTCAACGGCGTGCAGGTCGAAGTAGGAGAGCCGATGGTCTGCGATGGCGTCGGCCCGTTCGCGCAGTCGCGCGAGCCCGGCGCGCCCGAGCGGGCCCCCGCCCTCCGCCCACTCGCCGACCGCGACCGGCGTCACCCGGAACGGCGGCGCCGCGCGGAGCACCCCCTCATCTCCCTGGAACGCACCGCTGCGCTGCCGGCGCGCGACCAGCAGGCGGTCGGCCAGGTCGCGCAACTGCGAGTGGACGCGCCAGCCGACCTCAGCCGGCGACATCGCGGCCAGCCGCCGGATGTACCATCCCAACGATTGCATCGTGTCCCGTCTCGCTCGCCGCGCCATTCGTGCCGACGCGCGGTCGAGGCTGCATTCTAGTATTGAAAACATCCGGTCGCGGCGTCGCCGGCCGTTGCCGATAACCCTGGCCCACGTCCGTGAGCGTGCCGGTTTGGGGCCGGGCGCGGCTCGAAGGGCGGGCACCAGCGACCGAAACCGCTTTGTGACCGGCGCGGTGCCGATTTCGCGTTTGTGTCCGAGGCCGCCGGGGCAATTTCCTGTTAAGGCGACGGGGCCTTTGTCGCTTCTGTGTCGGGCCCAGCCGCCGGCGGCGGAAAACCAAGCGCGCCCGGGGCGCGAATCGGAGTCGGGCGAGCGATTGCATGTTTACAAACGACGTCTCGGACGCCACACTGGACGACACGGGTCAGGGCCGACGCCGAAGGTTGGGGCGCACCGTCCGCGCCGGGCGTGGCGGCTACCGCGCTTCGCCGGTCGGGGCGGCGATCTGCGCTACGCGCGGCGCGCCGGCGCACGACCGCGCACAGGTCACGGGCGCCGAACCTGCGGGATCGGGAAGGGGCGCGGCGTCACGTTCGCGGAGGTTGGATCCGATGACGACAGCGACACTCACAATGCCGACCCGTCCGGTCCCTGAAATCCCGATCGACCTGGCGATCAAGACAACCGTCCTGGGCGCCAGCCGCGCGATGCGGCGTGTGTTTGAGCTGGCGGCGCGCATTGCATCGACGCGGTCCACGGTCCTCATCTCGGGCGAAACCGGTACCGGCAAGGAAGTGGTGGCGCGGTACATCCACAAGCTCAGCCCGCGGCGCGATCACTCCATGGTGGTCTTCCACTGCGCCGCGTGTCCGGAATCGCTCATGGAGAGCGAAATCTTCGGGCACGAGCGCGGCGCCTACACCGGCGCGACCCACCCGCGCGCGGGGGTATTCGAGCGCGCGCACGGGGGGACGCTTCTGCTCGACGAGGTCGGCGACCTCGCCCCCGCCTCGCAGGGAAAGCTTCTGCGCGTGCTTCAGGAAAGGCGGCTGAGCCGCCTGGGAAGCACGGCCACTCTGGATTGCGACGCCCGGATCGTCGCCACCACGCACCGCGATCTGCTCAAGCTCGCGCAGCGCGGGCTCTTTCGCGAAGACTTGTTCTACCGCCTGAACGTGTTTCCGCTGCATGTCCCGCCGCTGCGCCTGCGCCGCGAGGACATCCCCTATCTCGCCAAGTACTTCACCGAGTCCTTTGCGCGCCAGCATCGTTCGCGCCAGAGCGGCGTCACCGACGAAGCCATGGCCATCCTGGTCAGCTATCACTGGCCCGGCAACGTCCGTGAACTCCAATCCGCCATCGAGCGTGCGCTGCTCCTGGCCGAGGGGGACCCGATCACCCCCGAGCACCTGCCCCCCGACGTTCGCGCGGGGTTCATCCGGCCGGTGTGCGGCGAATCCCTGACGTCGCTCTCCTACGGCCAGCGATTGATGGTCTCGCGCGCCTTGTTCGAGACGCACTGGGACTTCAGCCGGGCCGCGGCCCACCTGGGCGTTTCGCCTCACGTCCTGCGCCAGATGGTGGCCCGCATGGGCCTGAAGCGCGACGGCTGACCCGCGCCGCCCGCGGCGGCCGGCGGCGCGTGCGACCCGGCACGCTTGCTCGGCACCGCGTGGGACACCTACTCTTCCCGCGTGCGGCGGAAGCGGACCCACTGGCGACGTATCGGCGGTTGCGCGGCACTCACCGCGTGGGCCGCCGCCATGGCGCCGCTGCTGGGCTGGGGGCTGCCCTCACGGTCGCGCGACGCGACGCTCTTCGGCGGTGCAGCGCCCTGGCCCGCCGAGCGCTACCGCGCCGCCCAGGCGCTGGCGGCGCGGGCCACCCGTCCGGCCGGCGCCGACACCGACCTCGACCCGCTCGCGGCCGGCAACGGCATCACCGACCTCACCCCGGACGACGCCGCCCGGGCCGCCATCCTGCGGCGCTACCGCCTCTTTTCGCGCCAGCCGGACGAGATGATCACGTTCATGGCGCTTCAGCGCATGAACCCGCGGGCGGGCGACTTCGATCCGCGCATGTACCAGTACGGCGGGGCGTACATCTACGCGGTAGCGGGCGCCCTGGTGGCGGCCGATCGGGTCGGGCTGGCGCAGCTCCGATCCGACCCCGGCGCGTACCTCGACCACCCGGAGCGGTTCGGTCGGCTCTACGTGGTGGCGCGCGTCGTCTCGCTGGTGTTCGGGGTAGTGGCGCTGGCGGCCACCGGCCGGCTGGCGCGGCTGGCGGGCGGACGGCGCGCGGGATGGATGGCGGCGGTGCTGGTCGCGGGCAGCCCGGTCTTCATCACCGCCGTCATTGAGGCCAAGCCGCACCTGGCGTCGGCCGCCGTGATGATGTGCGCCATCGTGACGGCGCTGGCGTGGCGCGCGGCGCCGACGTGGCGGCGGACGCTGGCGCTCGGACTGCTCGCGGGTGGTGCGTTCGGACTGGTGCTGACCGGTCTGTTCGCGGCCGCGCTGGTCCCGGCGCTGCTTCTTGCGACCCGGATGGAGGCGCGGCGGCGCCTGCGGCTGGCCGCCGCCGTCGGCGTGGCCGGCGTGACGTACGCGGCGACGAATCCGTTTCTGGTCTGGAACGCGCTGTTCCATCCGGATCGGCTGTCGAGCAACCTTGGCAATTCCACCGCGATGTACGTCCTCGGCCCGATCGGGACCGGGATCGCCAGCGTGTCGTGGCTGCTGCTGATCGGCGTCGGGGGGGTGACGCTGCTGGGCGGGCTGGCCGGCGCGGGGCTGGCGCTGCGGCGCGACGCGCGGGCGGCGGCCGTCGCAATCGCGGCGCCGCTGGTCTACGTGGTCGTCGGCGTCCTGATCCTCGCAGGCAAGCCGGCCGAGTTCGCACGGTTTCTGCTCGTTCCGGCCCTGGCGCTGGCCGCTGCCGCTGCCGCGCTTCTGGCGCGGCGCACGCACGGGCGACCGGTCGCATGCGGACTGTGCCTGGTCCTGGCGCTCGTGGCCGCGGCGCCGTGGAACTACTTCCGCGCGGTCTGGTTCGACGCCTACAGCGCGGGCGAGTCACGCGCGGCCGCGGCGCGGCTTCTGGAGCGGGTGATGGGCCCGGGGGACACGCTGGGAGTCGTTCAGGAGCCGGCGCCCTACTCCGTCCCGCCGATCGACTTCACGCGGCGCGGGGTGCGGCTTCTGCCGGCGCGAAAGCCGGTCGCGTTCGACCCCGCGACGCTGCCGGAGTGGCTGGTGCTGACCGCGGACGGCGCAGGTTCGTTTGGCGACGCGTGGTGGCGTCCGCATTACGACGCGGTGGCCGACTTCGCGGCCGACGGGCAAAGTGCCGCCCCGATCACCTGGGCCTGCAAGCCGACGTTCGTGTTCGCGCGGCGAGGTGGTACGACGGCGGCGCCTCGGCATCCATGAAGCGCTGCCAGGGCGAAGGCTCGGATCCCGCGCCGCGGTGCTCGCCATCCGATGTGCCCCGCGGCGGTGCGTCAGGCACGGTCGGCCCGCAAGGGATCGCTCCTCAGCTTCATCAGCGCCGCCGCCGCCGTCAGGCAGATCGCCCCCCCGACCACCCACGCGAGGCTCGGCATCACCCCTTCGATTTCCGCACGCAGCTCCAGGCGCTGCAATGCGCCCCGCGCGTCGGCCGCTGGGGTGGCCACGGCACCGGTACGCGCCGGCGCTCGCGCCAGACGCGGCAGGGCCACCCAGCGCAGGTAGCCGAGTGTTCCCGCGGACCCCACCAGCACGCACAGCGCGACCCCCAGCCCCACGCGGCGCAGCCAGCGCGCCAGGCCGAACGCCGCTCCGAGCGCCGTGGCCGCGCTCAGCGCCGCGGCCGCCAGTGCCAGCGCCCCCGCGGCGGCGGCGCGGCGCGGGTCGTCCGCCAGCCCCCGCAGCGCTCCGGCGACGCAGACGCAGGATGCCAGGGCGACCGCTGCTGCCAGGCTTCGACGCATCGTTCCGATCGTACCGGACGGCCCTGCGACCGGGTGCGGGTTCACCACCGGATCCGCGCGATGCGCTCGACCGCTTCGTGCACCCGCGCGACGTCCACGGTCAGCGCGAACCGCAGGAAGCCCTCACCCAGCTTGCCGAACCCCGTGCCGGGCACGCACACCACCGCCGCCTCTTCCAGGATGCGCGACACTGCCCCCATCGAGTCATACCCCTCGGGCGCGGGCACCCAGACGTAGAAGGTGGCCCGCGGCGTCTCCACGCGCCACCCGATCCGCCGCAGCCCGTCGCACAGCGCGTCGCGCCGCGCACGATAGGTCGCCATCGCGGCCGCCAGCTCGGGCCGTCCGATCCCGTCGTAGGCGGCGGCGCCGGCCTCCTGGACGGCGGAGAACTGCCCGGAGTCGACGTTGGCCTTGATGCGGGCCAGCGCGTCCAGCACGTCGGCGTTGCCCGCGGCGAAGCCCAGCCGCCACCCGGTCATGTTGAACGTCTTGGACAGCGAGTGCAGCTCGATCGCCACGTCGCGGGCGCCCGGGACCTCCAGGATGCTGGGCGGCGCGGGCGGCTCGAAGTACATCTCGTTGTAGGCCGCGTCGTGCGCCACCAGGAATCCGTACCGCCGGGCCAGACTCACCACCCGCTCGAAGAATTCGAGCGTCGCGACCGCGCCGGTCGGGTTGTTCGGGTAGTTCAGCAGCATGAGCCGCGTCGCGCGGAGCACGTCCGGCCCGATCGCGTCCAGGTCCGGCAGCCAGCCGCGTTCGGCGCGCAGCGGCATGACCTGGGGCACGCCGCCGGCGAAGATGGTCGAGCTGCGGTAGACGGGGTACCCGGGCTCGGGAATGAGCACGGTCTGACCGGGATTGACCGTCGCCAGCGGCAGGTGGCCGATCCCTTCCTTGGAGCCGATGAGGGTCAGCACTTCGCGCTGCGGGTCGAGCTTCACGCCGTAGCGCTGCTGGAAGAACGCCGCCACGCGCTCGCGGAACGCGCCGAAGCCCAGGTCGTGCGGGTAGCGGTGGTTGGCGGGGCGTCGGATAGCCTCGGCCATGCGGTCGACGATGAAGCCGTGCGTCGGCTGGTCGGGGTCGCCGACGCCGAGGTTGATGACGTCCTTCCCGGCTGCGATCGCGGCCCGCTTCCTGCGGTCGATCTCGACGAAGAGGTAGGGCGGCAAGGCCTTGAGGCGCTCGGGGAGTTCAAAGGCGAACGCGTTGGGCGACATTGGAGCCTCGCGGCGCGCGGGATCGCGGACGGTCACCCGCCATGCGCTGGCGGACGATCAAACCATGAACGGCGCCAGGCGGCGGCCTCGAGCGGAAGCAACGGATCGCCTCGCACCGTTCGCGTCCGGTCGGGACGCGCCCCGCGCGGTGCCGCGCCGCCGTGAGCTCCTCGTACGCGTTGTCCGCGCGGGACGCGGCGCTCACTCGTCTCCCTCGTCGTCGCGGGCGCCTTTCCACTCTTCCAGCCAGGCCATCTGGATCGCTTCGAGCTTGGCTTCGTTGCTGGCCTTGGGATCGTCGCCGAACTCCGGCAGGTCGCACACCCACGCGTGCAGGTCGGTGAAGCGCACCGCCAGCGGGTCGAGCGCCGGGTACTTCTCGTGCAGCAGTATGGCGACGTCCTCGGAATCGGTCCATTTCAACTTGGGCGGCATGGGCGCACTCCGATGGCAGCGGGCGTTGGAAACCCATGGTATCGTAGAACGTGCGCCGAAGACCCGTCGAACCCGTCCGGCGAGTCCCGCGCGGCCAAGGCGCTCGATCGCGAGCGTGCCCGATCCCGGAATGCCGACTAGAGCCCGGCGACCGCGGACGCATCGGCCGGGCGGCGCGGCGCGAATTCGTGAAAGGCGCTCAGCAACCGCTGATGCCGGCGGTGGCCGCTCTTGAAGCCCAGCGCGTCCATTTCGCGCAGGGCGTCCGCGGCTCCGACGCCCTGAACGTGCATGCGGTACAGCGCGCAGAACAGGATCGTCCGCTGCTGCCCGATGCGGCAATGGACCAGCACCGGGTGTCGCGCCGCGTCGCGCATCAGTCCCAGAAAGCGTTCCACCTGGTCGGACGTCGGCGGACGCTTGTGGTTGCAGGGTAGCGCGACGAACGACACCCCGTGCGCGTCGCAGACGCCGCGCTCGGCCGCTTCCCACGCGTCGGCGTCGTCGCTGCCGCGCGAGCCGCGCAGGCTCACCACCGTACGGATGCCGTAGCGGGCGATCAGGTCACCCAGTTGCTCCGGCGTCGGTTGGCCACAGCGATAGAGCACGCCCGGCTCAACGACCCCATGATGGCGCAGCCCGTCGTAGGGTTCGCGGAACAGCCGGCGGATGAAGCGCGGGACGTTCAACCCAACTCCTGGGAGCGACGCGGTGAGACCCGTCGCCGCGGGCGACAGCGCCACCACGCAGAACTGTATCGCGTCGGCGCACGGCTCACAAGCGCGCCGCGACCGTGTTCGGCGCCGCGTGCATCGGCCCAATGGCCGCAGACGCTGCTTCAAGCCCGCGAGGTCGGGACGCGGCCTCCCGCCGTTCGGGGGGGAGAGGCTGACCGGCGGGGCGAATCGATCTTGACGTGCGGCGATGCGGGGCGGTATGGTATCGGTGACGGAATCGTTCGCGCCGATCACTTCCGAGCGCCGCGTCACCGTTCAGATCGAGCCGAGCCGCCTGTGCCATGCATGGCGCGGCCTGTCCGTTCCGACATTGGAGCCAGCCATGGGAAACGCTGCACGCGCAGGCCGAGCGTTCACACTGATCGAGCTGCTGGTCGTGGTCGCGATCATCGCCGTGCTGATCTCGATCCTGCTGCCGGCGCTTCAGGGCGCGCGGGAGCAGGGCAAGCGTGCGGTGTGCCTGTCCAACCTGAAGCAATCCGGCAACAGCCAGGGGCAGTACCAGATCGACTTCCGCGAGACCTTTCCGCACCACGACGCGCTGTCGTGCAGCGGGTCGACCTACATCAACGGGTTCTTCTACGGCGGGAAGTGGGCCTACACCACGCAGTGGAACATCGGCTGGTTCTACGCGCGTCCCGGCCCGGACAAGAAGCCCTACAACCGCTACATGTTTCCCAACATTTTCGGAAAGCTGCGCGAGAACGACCGCACCAAGAACGACCTGGCGGTCATGGAGCTGAACGTCTATCGCTGCCCGTCGGACTTCGGACCGCAGTTCAACAACGACCCCGAAGGGGAACCCAACCTGGTGGTCACGACCTACGACGCGGCCGGGACCAGCTATGACCAGAACTACCATGCCAACCTGGGATCGGGCCCGTTCTACGGCTCGGGGACGAACCTGTGGGACACCAAGCCCAGCAGCATGCCCAACCCGGAGAACAAGGTCTCGACCAACGACTTCTGGCGCCGCAAGATGCTGACCGAGTCGTCGCGCTTCATCACCCTGTGGGAAGACTCGTTCGACGTCGCGGTCTGGAGCGCCATCCAGACCCGCGGGTTCCACCGCAAGTTCAGCGTCCACAGCGTGCTGTTTCTCGACGGGCACGCCGAGAACCGCTACTTCGACACGCGCCAGAACTGGGGCACCGGCTGGAATACCGCGTCGCGCTATTGGGCGGCCTGGGGCGAGTACGGCGAGCGCTGACGTTCGGCGTCAGTCGGGCGGACGGCGCGCCGCTGCACTGCGCAGCGCGGGCCGATCGAGACCCAGGAACGCGCCCGCCGGGTCGGGCGCCGCGTGCGTCAGCAGGTCCGCCAGCCGTTCTCCGATGACCGGGCAGAACTTGAAGCCGTGCCCGCTGAAGCCCGCCGCCAGTGCGACGTTGGCGTAGGACGGGTGGCGGTCAACGATGAAATGCTCGTCGGGGGTCATCGTGTAGAGACACACCTGGTGGTGCACCACGCGCCCCGCCGCGCCGCGCAGGTAGCGCGAAACGAACGCCGCCACACGCTCGCTGTCCCCGGGCCGCAGGCTACGCTCGACGGCGTCCGGGCAGTCCACCGGCTCACCGCCGGTGTGCTCGGCGGCCTTGATCCGCGGCTCGCCGTCGATCCGCGGAAAGCCGTAATAGAACCCGTCGGGCGTGTCGAAGGCGAAAACGGGACACCCGGACTCCGCCCGCAGTCCGTCGCCCGCCGCCTCGAACCAGAGCTGCACCTTGCGGCGGACGGTCAGCGGAAGACCGAGGTCGGCCAGCAGCGACCCGGCCCACGCCCCGCCGCAGATCGCCAGCGCGCCGGACTCGACCACCTCCCCGTCCAGGCGAACGCGCACCGTTCGCCCGTCGCTCGTCCAGCCGCGCACCGCGGCGCCCGTGCGGATCTCGGCCCCGCAGCTCCGGGCGAGGGCCGCATGGGCCGCCACGCATTCCTCGACGCGCAGGTACCCTGCGTCGCGCTCGAAGAGCACGGCCAGCTCCGGACCGGTGTGCAGGGCGGGAAAGCGCTCCGCGGCCGCGGTCTCGTCCAGGGACTCGATGGGCAGGCGGTGGACCTCCGCGGCCAGGCGCACGCCGCGCACCAGCCGCCCCCCGCTGGGCCCCGCCAGGAACAGCCCGCAGCGGGCGAAGAGACTGAGGCGGGCATCCGCCGCGAGCGCGTCCCAGCCGGCGTAGGCGCGCTCCAGCAGCGGCACGTAGTCGGGATGCTCGAAGTAGGCCTTGCGGATGATCCGCGTCCGGCCGTGCGAGCTGCCGCGATCGTGCGCGACCTGGAACTGCTCCAGGCCCAGCACGCGCAGCCCGCGGCGCGCCAGATGCAGGCACGCGGCGCTGCCCATGCCGCCCACGCCGATGACGACTACGTCGGGCGACACGCTGCTCCCGCCGATCGCGCCGCGGCCAGGGTGGCCCCGTCCCTCACTTGGGCAGCTTGGCCATCTCGGTGGCCGCGGTGTCGGCCGCCTCCGACTTCGGAAACTTGTCGATGACTTCCTGGAACCGCTTCCGCGCGGCGTCGTACTTCTTGGCCTCGGCCAGCGAGCGGGCCATGTTGAGCAGGTTCTCGGCCTGTTTGACTTCCCTCTCCAGGGCTGCCTGCTTCATCGCCTCGGCAACCTCTTTGCTCTCGCGCAGCTCGGTGAGCCTGGCGCCGGCGGTCTTGCCTGCCTCCGTGTCGGGATAGCGCTTCTGGACCGCTTCCAGCGCCTTCATCGCATCGGCGTACTTCTTGCCGCTGACCAGCGATTCGGCTTTGCTCAGCGCGTTGGCAGCGGCCGTCTCGGCGATCTTGCCCAGTCGGGGCGGCGTGGTCTTCAAGGCCTTCTCGATCGCGGCCTGGAGCGCTTCGCCGCGCACGTCCTCGGCGACAACCACGCCCTCGGTGTCCAGCACGAACATGCGCGGGATGGAGTCGATTCCGTACTGCTTGGCCAGGCGCGTTCCCCAGCCGCCGCCTTCGATGACGTGCATCCAGTCCATCTTCTCGTTCTTGATAAAGCTCTTGCAGCGATCGATGCTCTGATCGAGCGAGATGCTCACGATCTCCATGCCCTGCTCGTGGTACTTGTCATAGGCCTTCTTGACGTTCGGGAGCTCCGCCACGCACGGAGGGCACCACGTCGCCCAGAAGTCGATGATCACGATCCGGCCGCGCAGGTCCTCGATCGCGAATTTCTCTCCGTTGGCCGCGTTGGTGGCCTCGAAAGTGGGGAACGGCTTGCCGAGGGAGATGGTGTCGCTCCAGGCCAGCGCGGTCGCGCTCAGCAGAGCGGCGAACGCCAGCCACGAGCCCGATCTTCGGTGACGCGGTTGCATGGTGAACTCCCGGTGCTGGACGTGAACGTGCATCGCACCGCCTTACGTGCGAAATCCAGCGACATCGTAACGCGGGGAGCCCGCGCTTTTCCAGCCGGGCGGGCGTTCCGGTCGGCTCTTATCGCACCCGCTCCGCGAGTCGCGTTGACCGGCACCCGGGAGGGTGCTAAGCTTCAGTAAGCCCGCGGAGGGCGATTCCTCGACGAATAGGCGCGCACCCGTTGGCGGCGGGTGAGAAGCCGGGCGGAGACCAGAACATGCGACGGCGGACGGTTCTCGCGGTTTCGCTGTCGTTGTGGCTCGGACTTGGGGGTTGCATCCCCAGTTTGTCGCCCGAGCACACCAATCCGGGCAGCGTGGCCAGCACGTTCGCGGGCGGGGGGTCCGGGCTGAACATCCCGTCGGTCGTCTCGGCGCGGGTCAAGGTGCGCTTCATCAACGAATCCCCCGATCCGGCCGTGACGCGCGTGACGATGCGAGTCCTGGGCCTGCTGGTGCGCCTGGTGGAGCGGCGGGTCGAGGCATCCGGCGACGTGCTGGTGATCGGCCCGGACTTCGCCGACTCGGTCGTGACGGAAGTGACGGTGCTGGCGGGCGTGCCCTACTCGCTGCCGATCGGGTCGTTTGCGCTGGGGCGGGATTTTGAGCCGGGGGACGAGATCGTCATCACGATTCCGAATCCGAACCCCCCGTCGGAGCCACCGCCTTCGGAACCACCTCCGTCGGAGCCACCGCCCGCGGAGCCGCCTCCCGCGGAGCCTCCGCCGTCGGAGCCGCCTCCCGCGGAGCCTCCGCCGTCGGAGCCGCCTCCCTCGGAGCCTCC
>CAYNYG010000028.1:35753-50062 GCA_964401365.1 uncultured Planctomycetales bacterium
CGGAGCCGCCTCCCGCGGAGCCTCCGCCGTCGGAGCCGCCTCCCTCGGAGCCTCCCCCCGCGCCGACGCTCGCGATCGACGGGTTGGGGTCCGACGTTCGGGTCAACGCCGGCGCGCTAATCGGGTTCGCGCTGCTGGCGGAAAACTTCTCCTCGGCGGCGCGGGTGAGCGCGCTGGGCGACCCGGACGCTGACGGGACCAACGGCAACGAAGTTGCCATCCTGACCGACGCACCCGCCGCCGGGCGGCTTGACGTGGCCTGGGACACGTCCGGGCTCTCCCCCGGCCTGTTCCGCGTGGTCGCCACGCTGGTCGACGGACAGACCACGGTGGTCGCCGACCCGCCCGCGGGACGCGTGCGAATCAACGCCCCGCCGGGTCTGGTGGTATCCGCGCCGCGCGATCAGCTCGCCGTGACGCGCGGACGGTCGTTCGTGATCGCCTGGGCCGGGCAGGACGACGACGACGACGCCGCCATCACGCTCTTCCTCGACGACGACGCCGTGTTCGAGAACGGCGTCACCGCGCTTCGCACGGCATCCGAAGACAACCTCGACGACCGGCAGGAGATCGTCGACACCACCGACCTGGCGGCCGAGTCCTATTTCGTCGGCGCCAGCATCAGCGACGGGCTCAGCACGGTCGTGGTCTACGCCGGTCAGGTCTGCCTGCGCGCACGACGCGTGGGCCGTTTCGTTGCGGGCGACTTCGGGGCCGGCGAGCGCTGCACGATCACCGCCAACGGGCAGAGCGGCGAGCTCGGGGCGGCCCTGGACGCCTCACGCGACCTGAACGCGGACGGCTACGCCGACCTCTTGATCGGCGATCCGCGCGCAACCTCGACCCGCGGCGTCGAGTCCGGCGCGGCACACTACGTCGAAGGCGCCCCCGCGTGGCCTCTGATCCTTGGCGTCGACGAGCTGCCGACGCGGATGGAAGGTGACGCGGCCGGGGCGCGGATCGGCGCCGCCGTTGCGCTGCTGGACTCGACCAATGGCGACGAGTTCGCCGAAATGCTCGTCGGTTCGCCTGGGCTGGCGCCCGATGGCTTCGAGATCGGCCGCGCGACGCTGCTGGACGGGAAGCTCGCGCGCCGTCTGGCCGAGTTGAACCTCGCCAATCTGCCCCAGACGAATCCGCCCCCCGGCGGGGGCGCGCCGTCGCCCGAGCACGGACGCTTCGCCGAGCTGATCGACGGCACCTGGCCCGAGTCGGCTGGCGCGGCGGTTGCGAGTGTGGGCGACCTGAATGGGGACGGTGACCCCGACTATGCGGTCGGTGCGCCGCACTACGGCGAGCTCTTCGAGGGCCGCGCCGGTTTGATCGCCGGCGGCCGCATCAAGGCGCCCCTGACGCTCGACGACCTGGGCAACCGCGTGGCCGGTGTTGCGGCGCTGGGTGCGGACCGCGACGGGGCCGCCGGTGCGGCCCTGGCCGGCGCCGGTGACTGGAACCGCGACGAATACGACGACGTATTGATCGCCGCCCCCGGCGCGGGAGCCGACGCCGCCGGCGTGGTCTACCTCGTGTTCGGCCACGGCGGCCTGCTCAACGCGGGCGAGAATTACCTCTACCTTGGCGACGTAGGGACGCAGGTGCCGGGCGTAGTCTTCCGCGGACAGGCGGGCGACCTGGCCGGCGCCGCGCTGGCGTCCGCTGACGTCGACGGCGACGGATGGCCCGACGTCCTGATCGGCGCGCCGGGACACGACACAGGCCGCGGCCGCCTGTACGTCATCTACAACCAGCCGCTGCCGGCCGAGGTCGACCTGGGTCAGGTGGGCGGCGCCATCGCGGGCGCGGTCATCCAGGGCACGCAGCCGGGCGACCAGTTCGGTACGAGCGTCGCCAGCGCGGACATCGATGGTGACGGCGCGAACGACATCGTCGTCGGCGCCCCCGGTGCGGAGGCGGCGCGTGGCGCAGCCTATCTCGTCTACGGCGGGCAGGATGTCAGCGCGGTGTCGCTGCTGGACATCCCCAGCTGCGGGCTCGACGCGCTCTACGTCGTGGGCGACGCGCCGGACGCGCGGCTTGGAGCAGCCGTTTCTGCCGGGGATCTGAACGGCGACGGCAGGCCCGACCTTGCAGCCGGTTCGCCCGGCGCCGCGGGCGGCGGGCGGGTGGAGCTGATCTTCACCGCCGTGCCCTGATCGGTGCGGGGCGCGCCAATCGCGGCGTCGTGCACCGACCCCCCGTCCCTTCAGTCTCATTTCCGTTCGCGCCCACTGCGCGGCGTTCCCGAACGGGTGCCCCGTCTGTGAAAAACGCATGGCGGGGGGCCGCCATGCGCGGTCGGGCGAATCCCCCGCATTCGACCCAGCGCGTGCCGCGCGTCAGATGCCGAAGAAGAAGTAACCCATCAGGCGCAGGATCGCGATGATCACGCCCACCAGGCTGACTGTCCCGGCGATGTTGTCGAGAGTGAGGTTCACGCTGATCTCCAACGAATTGAGCGAGTTGAGCCACCGGCCCGCCGCGCCGACGGGTTTCCCCGGTGCTCGAATGGGGCTTATAGTAGGAGTTCATGCGTCACGGCGTCAAGGATGGCCCGCCGCCCGCCCGAGGTGCGGCGTGCGCGGCGGATCGCGCCCCTGACGCGGCCGCCCGCGGGGCGCTGCATGGTTGAACCCGATCGCATTCCGCTGGCACTGCTCCCCACGCCGCTGGTGCGGCTGGCGCGCCTGGGGGCGACCCTGGGCGGCGAGGTGTGGGTGAAGCGCGACGACCTGACCGGCCTGGAGCTGAGCGGCAACAAGGTCCGCAAGCTGGAATACGTGGTTGCCGACGCCCTGCGGCTGGGCTGCGACACGCTGGTGACCGAGGGCACGAGCCAGTCCAACCATTGCCGAGCCACCGCCGCCGTCTGCGCCCGGGTCGGCCTGCGCTGTGTGCTGCTGCTGCGGCCGCCGCCCCCGGACGGGCCGCCGCGGGGCAATCACCTGCTCGACGTGCTGTTCGGCGCGGAGACGCGCTGCTTCGCGCGGCCCGATTTCGACGAACGCCGCGAGGCGATCGTCGCGGGCGTCTGCAACGAGCTGGCCGCGGAAGGCCGCCGCCCGCGCTGGACGCCGATGGGGGCGTCCGAGCCGCTGGGGTGCTGGGGATACCTTCGCGCGGCGCGTGAGCTGGGCGACCAGCTCGACGCGTCGGGCATCGGCGGGTGCGACGTGGTGGTCGCGATTTCCTCGGGCGGCACCTACGCCGGGGCGCTGCTGGGCGCGTTGCTGTCGTGGCGGCCTGAGCGAACTCTTTGGGCCGTTCCGGTGAGCGACGACGTCGGCTACCACGCGCGCGAGGTTCAGCGGCTGTGCCGGGCGTCGATCGCGACCTACGCGCTGCCGGTGGAATTCGACGCCGACCGGATGCGCTTCATCGGCGGGTACGTCGGTGACGGGTACGCGATTCCCTACGCACGTGCCATCCAGTCGCTCCGCGAGCTGGCGCGCTGCGAAGGCGTCATCCTCGACCCGGTCTACACGGCCAAGGCGTTTTGCGCCGTGTGCGAGGCCGTCCGCGAGGGGCGGCTGGGGCGTGCGCGGCCCGTGGTGTTCTGGCACACCGGGGGAATCTTCTCCGACTTCAACTGGCCCGCGGAGCTTCTCGATGGCGCATGAGCCACGATTGACCCACGTCGGCCCCGCTGGCGTGCGGATGGTGGACGTGTCCGACAAGCCGGTCACGGCGCGGCGCGCCATTGCCTCGGCCCGGATCACGCTGGGGCGCGAGGCGTTCGAACTGCTGAGCCATCGCGGCGTGCCGAAGGGCGACGTGCTGACGACGGCGAAGGTGGCCGGGATACTGGCGGCCAAGAGGACCGCCGAGCTGATTCCGCTGTGCCACGGCATCGCGCCGGAGCACGTCGACGTCCGCATCGACCCCGCCCCCCCCGACAGCCTGCTCATCACCGTGGAGACCCGCGTGCAGGCTCGCACCGGGTGCGAAGTCGACGCGCTGCTGGCCGCCAGTGTCGCCGCGCTCACCGTCTACGACATGTGCAAGTCGGCGTCGAAGGCGATCACCATCGGCCCGATCCGGCTGGAGCACAAGGCCGGCGGCCGGTCGGGCGAGTATCACGCCCCCGCGGGTGAGCCGCCCGGCGCCAGTTCCTTGTAGAAGATCACCGTGTCGTGCAGACCCGCGCCGTCCGGATCGATCGCATATCGCGGGATCACCCCGGCCACCGTCCAGCCCGTGTTCCGGTAGAGCGTCTCGGCTGCGCCCCCGCGCCGCGCGTCCAGCGTCAGCAGCCGGAACCCGGCGTCGCGGGCCGCGTCCTCGATCGCCCGCATCAGGCCGGTTCCGACCCCGCCCCGTCGGGCGCGGCGATGCACGATCAGCTTGGCGATTTCCGCGCGGTGCGGCTGGTTCGGCGCCCAGGCCGGGTGAAGCTGGACGGAGCCGACGATCTCGCCCGCGGCCCGCGCGACGAGGAAGATCGCGCCGCCGTCGGCAGTCGCAAACGTTCTGCGCCACCACGCTTCGGCGGCTTCGATCGAAAGGGGAGCGAGGAAACTGACCGCCGCGCCCGAATCCACCGCGTCGACGAGCAGCGTGGCCAGAGCGCGGAAGTCGCCGTCGGCGGGAACCGTCAGTCGCTCGATCAACGCGAGCCGCCCGTCAGGGCTGATTGGCGCTGGATACGAACGGGTCGCCCGCGCAGAACGGCGGGAAGGTGCAGGCCGGGTCGATGTCGGGATCCGCCCCGGGGCCGCGATATCCCGACGTCAGGAAGCGGAACTCGACCGGATCGCACAGCAGGATCGTGCCGCAGGGGTTGAGCTCGGACAGGAAGTTCTGGGCTCCGCTCAGCGAGCAGCCGCCGATCTGGAAGAGAGCGCCGCTGGTCGCGATCGCGGCCGCGCATCGAACGATCCGAAGGGTCATACGCATGGAAGTTCTCATCGCGTCGTGGGTTACAGACAGTCAACGAACAACACGATCGGGTCGCAGAGATTGAAGAACGTGCCGCTGGTGCAGTTCAGGACGGCGCAGAAGTCGAACGCGGACAATCCGAGATTGGCCGCGAACTGTGGACAACCTCCACCCGTCGCGAACTGAAACAGGGTGCCCACGGCGCACACGGCCAGTATCTTCTTCCATCGGTTGCGCACGATACGCATGGTTGCGGCTCCGATTTTGCCTTGTGGCGATTGCTGGAAGGCTGTCGCCGGAAGTATACGGGCGACCTGATCGTCCAGCAAGCGCGTTCCGCATGGCCGGCGTCGGATCGCCCGCACGCGGCCTATTCCCGCGGGCCGTCCGGGCCGGGGCGGCCGGGACGCGTGAGCGGCACCGTGCCCCCGCGACGTTCCGCCCGTTCGGGCGCCGGGCGCGCGTACCCCGCAAGCGAGCTCCGAACCGGGATCTTCACCTCCAGCCACACGCAGTCCGCCTCCGTCCGAACCACCGCGTCCTTGATCCCGGCCGGAAGCAGCATCACGTCCCCGGCCGTGAACGGGCACGCGCCCGCCGCGCAGGTGGCGGCGCCTTGACCGCTGAGGATCACCCACACCACGACGTCGCCGAAGGCGATCGGCTCGGACACGTCCGCGATCATGCGAACGACTTCGATCGTGAAGTGCTCGCACGCCACCGCGCGCGTTGCCGTCGAGAGCACGCTCGACACGTGCCGGCGCGGCTGCGCGATCAACGCCGGATCGGTGCCGTACTCGAGCGCCGCCAGCGCCTGGTCCACGTGCAGGTCGCGCGGGCGACCGGTTGCGTCGCGCCGCTCCCAGTCATAGAGCCGATACGTGGTGTCCGACGGGGTCTGAATCTCCGCCAACACCACGCCGGCGCCGATCGCGTGCGGCGTCCCGCCGGGGACGTAGAAGCAGCGCCCTGGCCGGGCCGGCCAGCGTCGCAGCAGCTCCACAATTGCACCCGTTCCAGCGGCGCGGCGTACGTCGTCGCGCGTCACCCCCGCCGCCAGCCCGATGTACAGCTCGGCACCATCCGCCGCCTCGAGAATGTACCACGCCTCACTCTTGGGGCGCGCGGCGGCGCCGACGACCGGTTCCGGGGCGCCCGCGGCCTGCGCGCGCGCCTGGAAACCGGGGTGAACCTGGATGCTGAGGCTCTCACGCGCGTCGATGAACTTCACCAGCAGCGGAAAGCGCCCGTCGACCGCCTGAACGCCTCCCATCAGCGCCTCGCCCCACTCGTGCATCAACGCCCGCAGCGTGCGCCCCGCCAACGGACCGGCGGCCACCACGGACTCGTCGGGCGGAAGGTCCACCAGCTCCCACGACTCGCCTGCGGGCTCGCTTCCAGCCGAACCCTTCTTGAATAGCTCCGCCAGGCGCCGCCCGCCCCACGGCCTGGCCTTGACGATCGGGCGCAGAATCACGGGCATGGGCTGCACGCGGACCCCTCAGGGCGCCGGAGCCGAGCTCGCCGGCGACGACGCCACCACGCCCGGCGCGTCCGGGTCCGGCGAAAACCGCAGGTACGGGCGCATGCGCTCGCGGATGCCCGGGCCGATGCGATGCACTGCGTCGAGGTCCTCGGCCCGGCGAAACGCCGGGCTGGCAGCCGCCGATGCGCGATGCTTCAGAATCGCGCTGGCCAGGCCGGGCCCGATCCCGGGCAGGAGTTCGAGTTCGGCGGCGGACGCCTGGTTCGGGTCGAGCCGCAGCCGCGCTGTCGACGGTACAGGCCGCGACGCCGCGGCCGGGGGTGAGATCACCGCGGCATAGCCGGCCAACAGCAGACTCGCGATGGCGATTCCGCGGCCGCGCGCCACACGTGCGCCCGGTCGTTCGGGAGTGGGCTGGGGAGTTGCCGAGATCACCGGCGTAGCCTCCGTCGCAGTTCGATGATCGAGTTCAGCGCCGGCTTGGGGCACAGGTCGGCGCGCAGCACGGCCGCGCCGGGGATGGTTGCATCCGCGTAATCCACCAGGTCACGCAGACACACGGTGTCGACGTAGGGCTTGGACAGCGCGACTTCAAGCATGGCATCCAGCCACTGGGCCTGCGTGGCTTCGTTCCAGGGTCCGTGCCAGCGGCCGCCCTCGTCGGGCTTGCCGGAAACCCCCGGGTCGATCGACGGGCAGGCCAGCGCCGACACGTGGATGGGTTTGCCAAGGTTGGCCAGGCGGTCGATGAGCGCGCTGACCTGAAAGAGGTCTCGAACGTGGTACCCGTTGCTGCCACACAGGAGCTGAAGCCCGAACGCGTCGAAGGGGATTCCGCTCTGCACCGCCATCTCGGCGTAGAGCAGGGGGGGGATGGTCCGCTGGTTGCGCGCGTAGTACTCGCCCCAGGGCTGCACGATCTCCAGGATCACCTGGGCCCGCGGCGCGAGCTGCTTGGTGGTTGCGGCGGCCAGCCGGGTCAGGTCCATGATCTGTTCGATGCTCAGATCGAACACGCTGCCGGCGTGCAGTCCGGTGACCACGTCCCAGCTCGTGACGGCGCTGCCGTAGCGCTTCACCGTGCGGCGCACGTGCTCGCGCGCCATGTCGGCGATGGTGTCGAAGTCGTTCTCCCAGAGGTACATCCAGTCGGGCACCGAGCGCACCCCCAGGTTGAGAACCGGCCCGGCGCGCACCGGCAGCTTGGCCGCCGCGCAGGCCTTCATCCACGCATCCGCATGGGCGTAGGTGACGCCCTGTTCCTTGGGCTGGATGTCGCGCCACACGAACGGGATGCGTACGAAGTCGCAGTGCTCCCCCACGAGCTGGGTCAACGCCGGCGTGGGCTGGACGTTGGCCACGCCCACGCCGAGATAGCGCCGCGCAAAGCCGTTCGACTGTTGCCGCCGCGACAGGAACACGGACGCGTGGAAGCGCGCCAGCCGCTCCGACGCGGCCACGCTCAGCGACAGGGACTGGTCGGCCAGCTTGGCGGCGGTCATCGGTTCGTCGGCATGCTGGAGGGCGGCGACGAACACGTCCCGCGCCGAGTCGATCGCCGCCGACATCTCCTCGATGCCGGGGTAGTCGAACAACCCCCACTCCTCGCGCTTGAGGCTGATGCGCATCAGCCGCTGCCGGGCAAGCTCGACGTGCAGGTTGTAGGTCTCGGGCCGCAGCGGCAATCGCGTGGTCTCGACCAGGATTTTCCCGGCGTCGGCGACCGGCCAGAGCAGCGCCAGACCGACCGGCTCGCTGCCGCGCGGCACCACGCGGATGCACCCGTCGCTCGCGGTGATGTCGGCCCGCACCGGGACGCCGTCGGCGCCGACCGCGTAGGCAGTGTCCATGTGCAGGCGCTCGGGCTGCCGATCACGCCCGTAACAGGCGAAGCTCAACACGCGACCATACTCCGCGCCGGTCCGGGGCGGGTGACGACCGTCGCCGACCGCGCGGACCATGGTACGAGACCCGCGCGGCCCGCGAAACTGCCGCGCCAAGCCCCCGGAGCCGGCTGGGAACGCGTCGAATCCCGCAAGAGCGGCCGGCGGATCGTCGCTTGCCTCGCCAGCGCCTCCCGCGGTCCGTCGGGCGCTTCAAGCAGGCGGTGGTTGGCGCGCAGACGCCCGCCGGCGTTACCGCGCGCCCGACGCGTTACGCACCGGCGCGGAACTCGGCACGCCCGCGTCGTCAGTGCAGGCTTGCGCCTGCCCCGTGGCCCGGGACGCGGCGGTAGAGGGCGTAGTAGACCAGCGGCACGACGAACAGCGTGAAAAGCGTCGAAGCGATCAGGCCGAAGATCAGGGCCCAGGCCAGCCCTGAGAAGATGGGGTCGATGGTGATCGGGATCGCCGAAAGCATGGCCGCCAGGACGACGAGCAGGATCGGACGCAGGCGCACGACGCCGGACTCGATCACTGCGTCCAGCAGCGGCCGGCCGCGGCGCAGCGCCAGGTGGATGAAGTCCACCAGGATGATGGACTGGCGCGTGACGATTCCTGCCAGTGCGATCATGCCGATCATGGCGGTGGCGGTGAAGAAGATCGGGTCGCCGTACGCGCTGACCTGCCCGCCGGCCAGCACACCCAGGAGCCAGAATCCGGGCATGATCCCCAGGATCGTCAGCGGAATGGACAGCATGACGATTACGGGGATCAGGAACGAACCGGTCTGGGCGACCAGGATGATGTAGATGCCGACCAGGGCGCCGGCGAACGCGAGACCCAGGTCGCGGAACACGTCCAAGGTGATCTGCCACTCGCCCTCCCCCGACCAGACGACGCGCGTACCGGGGGCCGTGCACCACGCCACGCCTCCGCCCGGGTTCAGGTGCGAGCGCGCCGACAGCGGTCGCGGCGTCGCGGCCGAGATCCAGCCGCCCGGCGCCCGGAGCGCATCGTCGGTCACGGCCGGCGTCAGGTCCGCCAGAACGTCGACGATCGCATCCGCCGGCGGGCGTCCCGCCACCTCGGCGAACACGTACGCCGTCCGCTCCATGTTCTTGTGGTAGATCGTCTGCTGCGCCGGACGCGTCTCCCAGCGCCCGAGTTCGGCCAGCGGGACCAGCACCGCACCGCCCGCGCCGCGCCCGCGCACATGAAGGTCGCTCAGCAGCGCCGCCCCGCTGCGCTGCTCCAGGGGCAGCCGCAGGATGATCCGCAACGCATGCCGCTCGCTCGGAACGTGCAGGATGCCCGCGTCGGCGCCCGCCAGCGCGATGCGCAGCGTCTGTGCGATCTCGGCCACGGTCACCCCCGACAGGGCCGCCTTGCCCGAGTCCGGCACGAAGACCCACTCCTGCCGAGCGGCTTCGACCGTGTCGTCTACCTCGACCGCGCCCGGCTCGACGGAAAGCCGCCGGGCCACCAGCTCCGCCGCAGCGCAGATATCCGCGTAGGGCGTGTCGGGCCCGCCGTACACCTCGGCCGCGATCGTGTCGATCACCGGCGGGCCGGGAGGGAGCTCGACCAGCTTGAGCCGTCCCCCGGATGCGGCGGCCACGGCCGTCAGCTCGTCACGAACGCGCAGCGCCAGCGTGTGGCTCGCGTCGGCCCGCGCCTTCTTGCCGACCAGGTTGACGCGAATCTCCGCGTAGTGCGGGCCGTGACGCAGGTAATAGTGCCGCACCAGCCCGTTGAAGTCGATCGGGGAAGGCTCCCCGACGTAGGCGCTGAAGTCCGTCACCTCCGCGATGCGCGCCAGCCGCGATTCCAGCATCCGCACGGTGGCGTCGGTGCGCTCCAGGGACACGCCTTCGTCCATGTTCAGCACGAGCAATAGCTCCGCCTTGTTGTCGAAGGGGAGCATCTTCAGCGGGACCTGCCGCTCCGCGGCCAGCAGCGCCGCGCCGACCGTCAGCAGGATCACCGCGCCGAGGAACACCCGGCCCACGACCGGGCGGGTCAGCAGGACACGCAGCATCGGGCCGAGCACGCGGTACTGGACGCTTGACCGCGCCGCGGCGAACTCGTCCTCCGCGTGGCCGCCGCGGCCCCAGTCGCGGCGCTTCAGAACGTGGTACGCCAGCCAGGGTGTGATCGTGAACGCGACCGCCATCGACATGAGCATCGTCACGGGTACGTTCAGCGCCATCGGCCGCATGTACGGACCCATCATGCCGGTGATGAAGAACAGCGGCAGGAACGACGCGATGACCGCCAGCGTGGCCGAAATCAGCGGCGGGCGGATCTCGCTCACGGCCGCCAGCGTCAGCTCGCGCGTCGCCTTGCGGCGCAGCCCGAAGTGCCGCGCGATGTTCTCCACGTCCACGATCGGGTCGTCCACCAGCAACCCCAGCGACAGGATCAGGGCGAAGAGCGTCACCCGGTTGATCGTGTATCCCGCCAGCAGGTTCACCGCCAGCGTCAGCCCGAACACCACTGGAACCGCGACGGCCACCACCAGCGCCTCGCGCCACCCGAGACCGACCGTCAGCAGTCCGATCACGATCACGATCGCGACCCACAGACTCTCGACCAGCTCGTTCACCTTCTCGTCGGCGGTGCGCCCGCTGTTGCGCGTGACCGCCAGCTCCATCCCCGCCGGCACAACCTGCGGCGCGACGGCCTTCGCCGCCGCGATCACGGCCGCCGCGACCTTCACCGCGTTCGTGTTGCGCTTCTTGGAGACGGCGATCGTGACCGCCGGGCTGGGCGCGGAACCGCTCGCGTCCGCGTGGGGACCGCCGGCGGGATACGCCAGCGTGCCGGCGGCATCCTCGTGGTGCTCGAAGCCGCGCGCCGGACCCCATCCGTGCCGGGTGTAGGAGACGCGCTCCTGCGGACCGTCCAGCACGCGCGCCACGTCCGAGAGCTGCACCGGGCGGTCGTCGAACACGCCCACCACCACCTGCCCGACCTCCCGCGCATCGCGCAGCGCCGACCCCACCCGCGCTTCGACGCCGGCGTCGTCACGCTGCCACATACCCGCGGGCAGCAGCACGTTGGCCGCCTCCAGCGCCGCCTTCACCTCCAGCAGCCCCAGCCGGCGCGATCGCAGCGCCTCGCGGTCGAACTCCACCCGCACCACTCGCGACAGCCCGCCGTGCACGGCGATCCGCGACGTGTCGCTCACGCCCGCCAGGCGCTGCGCCAGCTCCTCGCCCACGCGCCGCAACGCGTACTCGTCCACGTCCGCGTCGCGCGCCGCGCGCAGCGTCAGCGTGACGATCGGCACGTCGTCGATTTCGACCGGCTTGATGATCCACCCGCCCCCGCGCAGCACGTGCGGCGGGACCAGGTCCCGGCTCTCCTCCAGCTTCTTGAATAGCCGAATCAGCGCCCGCTCGCGGTCCTGCCCCACGAAAAACCGTACCGTGACGATCGCACCGTCGGGCCGCGACATCGAGTAGACGTGCTCCACCCCGTCGATCTGGTACAGGACGCGCTCCAGCGGCGTCGTAACCTGCTGCTCGACCTCCGGCGCCGTCAACCCCGGCGCCGACACGAACACGTCGGCGAGCGGCACGACGATCTGCGGGTCTTCCTCGCGCGGCGTCACCAGCAGCGCGACCGCGCCCAGCGCGACGCTCAGTATCAGCAGGATGACCGACAGGTTGCCGTGCAGAAACGTCCGCACGACGCCGTTGATCCACCCCCGGTGATGCTCGGCGTCGGCGGGAGTCGGGTCGGGCGCTTCGGGTGGCCTGGGTCCGGGCATGCGGTCCCCTCGCTACGGGTCGGTGGAGCGCGGCACCAGCACCTCCTGCCCGGCCGACAGCCCCGACAGCACCTCGACGTCCGCGCCGATGGCGCGTCCGGTCCGCACGGCCCGACGCTCAGCGCCGGTCGCCGTACGCACGACGACGATCTCCAGTTGCCCGATCGGGCGAACCGCAGCCCGCGGAATCACCAGGATCGACTCCGGATCGAGCGGGATCAGCAGCCGGCCGAACATGCCGGCGTATACCCCCTCCGGGCAGGGACCGGTCACCTTGATCGCGAACGAGCGGCTGGCCGGATCCGACTCGGGGACGATCTCGCTGATCGTCCCGGTGCACGGGTGCTCCAGCACTTCGATGCTGACGTCGATCGGCTGTCCCACCTTGAGCCGCCGGCTGAGCGTCTCGCGTACCGGCGCCACCAACTGCATCCGTTGCGGGTCGAGCAGCGCAACCAGGACTTGCCCGGGCGCCGCGGTGTCGCCGACGTTGACCCGCTTGTCGACCACCACCCCGGTGATGGGACTTCTCACCGTCGCGAACGACCGCACCGTCCGAGCTTCGCCGAGTGCTTCGGTGGCTTGTTCCACCGCCGCTTCCGCCGACTTCAGCGCGGTCACCGCCCGGTCCAGCTCCACCGACGCGGCGTTGTCCTTCTCAAAGAGCCCCCGGATGCGCGACTCCTCGATCCGTGCCTGATCCCGCTCGGCGGTCGCCTGCTCCAGGGCCGCCCGCGCCTGGTTCTCGCGCGCCGCGAGATCGGCGTCGTCGAGCCGGATCAGCATCTCCCCCTCCGACACGCGCTGCCCGGCCACCGCATTGACTTCAACCACCCGCGCCAGGAGCCGCGCCGCCACCTCAACGCGGTGGACCGGCTGAATCGTCCCGACCGCCGTCTCCACCCGCGGCACCGTCACCTGCCGCACTTTGACGGCCGTGCCCTCCCCGGACTCGGATGCCTCTTGCCGCGCCGCATCCACGCCGATCCTGGTGCGGAACATCCCCACCAGCCAGGCCATCAGCAGCACGACGACCACCGCGAAGCCGGACGTCCACAGTCCCTTCGCGATCAGCCCGCCGCGCCGCGGTGCCACGCGACTCATTCCCAACTCTCACCCGATTCGAGCCGGCAGACTTCGCAAATCCCGAAGCAGGCGCTTTGACCGTGCCTCGCCCGCGCCGGCGAGCCGGATTCGCGCAGCCAACGCCTGTTGCTGCCGACTGCCGTATTCTAGCGCGCGACCGGGGTCCGAGCGAGTCCGATTCGATGCCGCAGGCTCCGTCGAGTCGCGCCGCGATCGCCTCGTCCACGTGCCTGCGACCCTGGCGCGTCAGGGCGATGCCCACGCCGCGCCGGTCGAGAGTCGCGGCGGGTCAGGCCGGACTGGAGTCGGCGCCGTTGATCGCGGCTCCCAGCGCCGTCGGACGTGCAACCCGCCCCAGTCCCGACGGTCGCTCCCAATCCCGTCGCTGCCGCCGGACCAGGCTCCGCCGCCTGAATGCCGGCTCTCCAAGGCCGCCCCCCCGTCACTGGATCGGTGGTGGATCGTCGTCACGCCCGGTCCCCGAGAACCAGCGGTTCGACGCGTCCGCGCTGCTCGCCGCGATGCTCCCGTCCGGGTTCTCGACGTAATCCAGGGCGCGGTAGCTCGACCGCGCCGCGTGGCCGTCGCACCAGAGCACGTTCGCCTTGCCGTTGTGCCGCATCTCCGGCGCGGAGCGGTGCTCCGGCGCACGGTTCGCGTCGTCGCAGGTGTCCGACGTGGCTGTGAGGCGCGGCGGGTCGAGGGACCAGGCGTGGTTCCCGACCGCGTACAGGTCGCTGCTGCCGTCCGGGCGATACGCCGTCCGCGACGCCGCCGGTTTGCCCGCCGCCGTCCCGAGCGCGTCGGCCGCCAGGACCGTGCGGGCCCCGTCCACGCGATCGATCTTCACCGGAAAGTGGATGAACCCGCCCGCTTCCGATCCGCCCTTGAACCGCGTGTTTCCCAGGAACTGGTAGTTGTAGCCGTACGCGTAGTTGCGGTTGTTCACGCGGTCCGGTTGCTCCGGATCGAGAAACACCCGGCTGCCGTCGATCCGCTTGGTGTTGTCGTCGGCCGGATCGGCGCTCGGCTGCTCGTACGCGAAGAAGCCCGTCTCGGCTCCCATCGTCACGAACCAGCGCGGGCGGTACTGGTATCCGTTCCCCACGAAATAGACGTTGCGCTGCGGGTCGGCGAACTTGGCCGGCCGGCCGGGCAGGATGCTGCCCAGGCTCTGGTCCGCGTACATCGTCCAGCCGATCCC
>CAYNYG010000029.1:0-11500 GCA_964401365.1 uncultured Planctomycetales bacterium
GATTCCGGCGGTGGCGGGGACTCGGGCGACGGCGGTGATTCCGGCGGTGGCGGGGACTCGGGCGGCAGCGGCGGGCCGCCCAGCAGCGTCGCGCTGCAAGCCGTCGTGCGCAGCGGCGACCCTCCCCCCGGCCAGCCCGACGCCGCCAAGTTCACCGCGTTCGGCGACCCCATCATCGACCAGGCCGGCCGTATCGCGTTCTTCGGCGTCTACACCGGCGGGGGCGGCAACGTCGGCCTCTACGTCTGGGAAAACGGCAACCTGCGCCGCATCCTCGATGACGATCCGGCCGGCGTCGGCACCGTCCCGGGCCGCGGATCCAGCGATTACTTCGGCGACCTGAAGCCGGCTCAGCTCGCGCGGTATCCGATCGCCTGGGCCGACGCGGGCCGGCTGCTCTTCACCGTTCCGAGCCGCGGGTCGGCGCAGATGGTCGGCATCTACCGCTGGCGCGCCTCGGACGGCAACATGCTCCGCGTCGTGGACACCAACCTTCTCATCGGCGAGTTCGACGACGTGCAGTCCGGCAGCAACGGACCGATCTTCACCGCCGAGTTCTTCCAGCCCGGTGTCAGCGACGACGGCATCGCCGTATTCGTCGCCAGCTACAGCTATGTCACGAAGAGCGGCGGTTTCGGCCTCGGCACCGGCATCTACACCAGCAACGGCGTGTCCATCAGCCCTATCGCCGACGAACGGCTCAGCCCAGCCGGCGACGTGCCCGACCAGGGCGCCGGCGCCGCCTGGGGCCGCTTCGACGCGCTGCCGACCCTCAATCCCGCCGGCGAATTCCTTTTCCAGGCGGCCTACAAGAGCGGGAATGGCGACCAGGGTGTCTACCTGCTGTCCGGGGGCAACCTGGTCCGCGTGCTCGACAACGCCACCGGGCGCAGTTTCCCGGGCCTTCCCGCCGGCGCTGTGGTCGGGGCCGCGGGCGAGGTCTACCCGGCGCTGGCGATCGGCTCGGAGGGTCAGATCGCCGTCGCCACACCGCTGACCGTCGGCGGGCAGACGCGCGACACGGTGCTGCTGTTTGATAACACGCAGTGGCGCGAAATCACCGGCCCGGGCGGCACGCCGGCCGACGCGCTGCTCTCCGGCGTCAACGCCGACGGCGCGTGCATCGTGCGCGCCGAGGCTCATCCGCACCTGGTCACCAGCGTCGGCACGCTCGACCTCGCCGCGCTTCCGCCCCCGCAGCTCAGCGGGCGGACCGTCACCTGGGGCGCTCCCGGCGCGGCCCTGAACGACAACGGCCGGGCGCTTCTCAGCTATTTCAGCGGCGGCGGTGAGGACGCGGGCGACGCCGTGGAAACCGGCGTGGCATTCTGGACCGGGCTGCAATTGCTCGTTCTGGCCGACAGCGCCGCGGGTCTGCCCAACCCGTCCACGATGGAGGTCCTGTCCGTCACGCTCCCGGAGCTTGACCGCACCAACCGCTCGGGCGTGCTCAACAACCGCGACGAGATTACGTTCCGCACGCGCGAGGTCGGCCCCGACGGGCAGGCCGGCACCGCGGACGACGTCCAGGTGCTGTACTACGGCCGCGGCGTCGAGTAGGTCGGCCCGGACGCCGCCGGCGCGGGCACGATCTCGAACGCCGCCTCGAGCGGCTGGCCTTCCACCCTGCATCCCAGCGCGCGCAGCCAAGCCGCCACCTCGCTGTTGCAGTGATGCAGGATTGAGTATTGGACGTGGTCCGGCCGAAATCGCATCCCGAACGCGTCGGTGACCGTCTCGTCCGCGTGCTGCGCGAAGCGGGCCTCGAGGCTGCGGCGCAGCTCGGCTACGCGTGCCCGCTCGACGACCACCTCGTGCAGCACCACAGGCGCGACGGCGCGCTGGATCGCGTCGCGCGTGGCCGGGGCGCCCAGTTCGCGGCGCGCCAGGGTTCCGCACGTAGGCAGGAACAGCACCGCGGGAACGCGCCACCAACCGGTGCGACCCAGTGCGAACCATTCCCACTCGCCGTATGCGAATTCGACGGCGCCCCGCTCGCCGTCGGGCAGGAGGAGACTGCCGTGACGACCGTAGTCGGCGACGAACACCGGGACCGGGTCGAGCGGTCCCACGGGCGGCGTGATGCGCATGGCGCAGCCGGGGAGGAGCACGGCCAGGGCCGCCGCGATCCGCCATTTCGCCCGTCGCCGCTGGCCGCCCGTCACGTCGAAGGCTCCACCGGCCCGGAACGCGCGGCAGCCGGCGGCGGGGGGATATCGATGCGCAGATGGGGCTCCGCCGCGGATCCGAAGACGATCTCGGTCACGATTTCGCGCACCGCGCGGCGCTGCCCGGGCCACATGAAGCGGCGCAGCGCCGTCCGCGACAACCGCCAAGCGGCGCGCCACGGCGGCGGCGCATCGGTGCGCGGACCCGTCGCGGCGCGGCGTCGAACGACCGGCACCCAGCGCCACGCCGAGTGCTCCGGGCACAACCGCACCTGGGCCACGGGGTCGATGTCGGCCGCGAAGCAGGGACAAAGCTGCACGCAGTCGAGCCGGGCGACGTAGAAGGCGTTGATCGCGTCCACCTGCCAGAGCCGGCGCGGTCGAAGCCCGGTTTCCTCGTGCAGTTCGCGCAGCGCCGCCTGCCAGGCGGTTTCGCCCGTCTCGACGCGTCCATGGACCGCCTGCCAGGTGCCGCCCAGCAGGTCGCCGTCCGCCCGTCGAAGCTGGAGGAACTCGACCGCGTCGGGGGATTCCCGGAACGGATACAGGTCCACGATGTCGCAGCGCAGCTCGGGCATGGGCGGGATTCTAGTCGGACGGCCCGCGCGGGCGTCCATTATCGGGGTCGCCGGCGCAAGCGGCTGGGAATGGACGGCTTGCGCGAGAACGCCGATGTACAGGCAGGTGCGGCGGCTGCGGCGGAGGCCGAGCGTCACCCGGCGCGTGACGGAAGCATGATCAAACGACGCTGGCTGCTGATCTGTCTTATCACGGGCGCTCAAGCGGCCTGTCTGCTGGGGGGCGTCCTGTGGTTTGGGCACTGGCTGTCCGGTGGGCTGCTGCGGCGGCTCGAGGCCAGCGCCATCATCACCAACCGGCTCATCGCCGCCGACGTGGCCGGCATGATCGAGCAATCCCAGATCGACGCGATCGACCCGGACTGCGACGGCTGGTCGCGCCTCCAGTCGCTCCTGCGGCAGGCGCGCCTTCCGCACGGCGGGTTCGTCGCCATTCTCGACGCCGACGGCGGCACCTGGGTCTGTCCGCCGGGCGCCGCTCCCTGGAACGGGCCGCAATCGGAACGGCCCGGGCAGGCACGGCTGCGGCTCGACGATGGGGGCGCGACCGTGCCGCTGTCCGCCGCCGCCAGCGGGTCGCAGGTGCTCACCGGCCGCGTCGAGCTATTCGATGAGACGCACCTGGCGGCGGTGCGCGACATTCGCGACGCACGCGCCAAGGTGCTGGTGTGCCAGAGCGCGCGGCGTGTCGCGGAGTCGGCCGCCGACTTCGCCCGCCCGGTGATGATCGTCGGGCTGGTCGCGGCGATCATCATCGTGCTGTTCAACAAGCTGGTGACCGTGGCCATCATGCTTCGCTACGAAGACCGCCTGGCCGCCAGCAACGCCGATCTCGAAGTGCAGTTGCGGCGGCGCGAGGACGCGCTGACGCGCACACGCGACGCGATCATCTTCGGGCTGGCCAAGCTGGCCGAGTCGCGCGACGACGACACCGGTGAGCACCTGGAGCGCATCAGCGAGTACGTCCAGATCCTGGCGCGCGAGCTGCAATCGGGCCATCCGGAGCTCAACGACGAGGCCATCCGCCGCCTCGCCGTCACCTCGTCGCTGCACGACATCGGCAAGGTGGGTGTCCCCGACGCGGTGCTCCTCAAGCCCGGCCCGCTCACCCGCGCCGAGCGGGCCATCATCGAGCGGCACACGGAGATCGGCGGCGCCTGCCTGCTGGCGCTCAAGGCCCGTCTGGGCGGCGACGACGAGTTCCTGCGCACCGCGTGCGAGATCGCGCTGGCGCACCACGAGAAGTGGGACGGCTCGGGCTACCCCTTCGGGCTCAAGGGGAGCGAGATCCCGCTCTCGGCCCGAATCGTGGCGCTGGCCGACGTCTACGACGCCCTCACCAGCCAGCGCGTCTACAAGCGCGCCATGTCCCACGAACTCGCCCGTCGCGTCATCCTCGAGGGCCGCGGCAAGCACTTCGATCCCCAGGTCGTGGAGGCGTTTCTCGCCCGCGAGTCCGAGTTCTACGGCATCTCCCGTTCCGCGCAGGGCAAGTCGCCGCTGGGCGGCCGCCGCGAGCGATACGAATCCCTCGCCGCAGCGCCGGTCGCGGTGCCCGAGCCGGTCGGCGCCGAGAACTGACCGCGACCGCGATTTCCGCCCGATTCCTTCGCAATTCGCCATTCCGCGCCCCTGCCCTAGAATGAACGCTCCGAACAGGAGACCCGCCCATGCCGGCCACCATCGAGCAGACCCTCGCCCGCGAACTGGCCGAACTCCGCGATTCCGGCCAGTACAAGCAGCCCCTCGAGCTCCAGGCCCCACAAGCCCCGCGCACCCGCATGAACGGCCGCGACATCCTCATGTTCTCCTCCAACAACTACCTCGGCCTGGCCAATCACCCGCGGGTCGTCGCCGCCGGTCAGGAGGCCGTCAGGAAGTTCGGGCTGGGCACGGCCTCGGTGCGCTTCATCTGCGGGACGATGACCTGCCACCTGGAGCTGGAGCGCCGCATCTGCGATTTTCTCGGCTGCGAAGCGGCCACCACCTTCATCAGTTGCTGGGATGCCAACGTGGGCGTCATGCCCACGCTGGCCCCCACCCCGGAGGACGCGATCTTCTCCGACGCGCTCAACCACGCCTCCATCATCGACGCCATCCGCCTCAGCAAGGCGCGGCGCTTCATCTACAAGCACCGCGACCTGGACGAACTCGAGCGCATGCTGTCGAGCCCCGAGGGCCGCTCGGCCCGCAACAAGCTCATCATCACCGACGGCGTATTCAGCATGGAGGGCGACGTCGCCGAGCTGCCCCGGCTCAAGGAACTGGCCGATCGCCACGACGCCCTGCTGGTCATCGACGAGTCCCACGCCACCGGCGTGCTCGGCGAGACCGGCCGCGGCACAGGCGAGCACTTCGGCGTGCTGGGCGAAGGAACCGTGCAGATCAGCACGCTGGGCAAAGCGCTGGGCGGCGCGTGCGGCGGGTACGTCGCCGGTTCGAAGACCGTCTGCGACTACCTGGTCCAGAAGGCCCGGCCGCAGCTCTTCAGCAACGCCCTGCCCCCGGCCGTCTGCTACGGGTCGATGGCCGCGATCGACGTGCTGCAAAGCGAGCCGCAGCGCCTGCGGAAGCTCCGCGACAACACCACCTATTTTCGCGACGGGCTCAACGGCATCGGACTGCACCCCATCCCCGGCTTCACGCCCATCGTGCCGATCATCGTGGGCGAGACGCCGACCGCGTTCGCAATGCAGAGAGCGCTGTTCGAGGAGGGCGTCTACGTGAGCGGGTTCGGATACCCGGTGGTTCCGAAGGGCGAGGCGCGCCTCCGCTGCCAGATCAGCGCCGCGCACGAGCGCGAAGACCTGGACCGGGCCCTGGCGGCGTTCAAGGTCGTCCGTGACCGCCTGGCCGGGAAGTGACCCGGCGCGGCCCGCTCCGATCCGCCGGCGCAGAGCGCGCGGGGGCGCGCACTTTCTCCAACTTCGGCGGGGGCGCCGCGGACGACGCCGGGCGCGCCGTCCGCGAAGCGACGCGCGGCCGGGTCACACGGTCGGCACCAACGCGGAACCGCGGGACCCGCGCCGGCGAACGCGCTCGAACACCGCCAGGTTCAGAAAGTGCATGACTCCCAGCACGACCAGCACCAGCCCGAGCTTGGTCGAGAAGAACTCGATGGACTCCTGCAAGTCCGTCGGCTTGCGACCGTACTTCAGCGCCAGCGTGATGTACCCGACGTTGATCAGGTAGAACCCGACCACCAGCAGGTGGTTCACCGAGTCGGCCAGGTCGGCGCGGCCAAAAGCGTCCAGCAGGAACACGCGGCCGTTCTTGTGCAGCGTGTGGGCCACCCAGACGGTGAGCACGACGCTGGCGGCCAGATAGCCGAAATACGTCCATACGGTGTACATGACGAACTCCTTGTGCCCCGGACCACGGCCTACGCGAAATCGGGCCGGCGCCGCGCCTCCCGGTGCGGGTGCGCCGGCGCTGAGGCGCCGCCGCAGCGCCAAAGGAGCGGCGAGCGAGCCGCGCCGCGCGTTCATGACGCCAGCCCGAGCCATTTCTTCACCCGATCGCCGCGGTTGCGGCCCCGCCGCCGCCATCTATAATGCGGTGGTTTCGGGGACGTAGCTCAACTGGGAGAGCGCCGCGTTCGCAATGCGGAGGTTGAGGGTTCGAGCCCCTTCGTCTCCAGTCCCCCCGTGATCGCCCTGCCGGCGTCCCGTTGGGCGCGGCCGACCGGTTCTGCGCGCCGGCCGCCTCGTCAGCCGCCCCGCTCCATGCAGCACTTCTTGTACTTCTTCCCGCTGCCGCACGGACATGGGTCGTTTCGGCCGATCCGGCTGCCGGGGCGGGTGATGGGCCTGGGCTTTCCGGTTGCGACCTCGCTGAACGAAGGGCGAAGGGCGCGCACGTAGGCGCCGAGCGCCCGCCCGTCGGCGAGACGCCCGTCCTCTTCCAGTCGGGCCAGGAACGCGGCGCACAGGTCGGGCGCCTCGCCGCGCGCCGTCGCGGGCAGGTTCAGCCGCGCGACGGGGCCGGTAAAGGCGTGTTTGAGGTCGGGCACCTCGAGATCGCCGGGTTCCAGGTCGCGGAGGTCGCAGGCGGCGGTCAGCAGCGTGGTCAGCAGCGGCGCGGCGAACTCCTGCGTCGCGGGCGCAAAGTCCGACAAGGCGTCGGACGCGCAGAAGTCGCCGACCCAGTTCTCGATCCTCTCGCGCGTATAGGGATGGGGCACGCGGCGTCCTCGCGTTTCTCCGGAGCATCATAGCCCCGCGCCGCGGGCGAATCGCGAGCGCGCCGCGCTCTTGACGCAGCCCCGGGTAACGCTACACTCGCCGCCCCTGACGGGGATTCGGGCGTCGGGGGCGGGCGATGAGGTCATCGACCGCACGAAACGGGCGATTCGCCCGTCTTTTTGGTCGGACTTTGTGAACTTTTGCACAATGTCCCCGTCGCGCGGAAAACCCGACGGCGAGAAACCCGGCTCGATCCTCTCCGCATGGACGCGGCAATACGGGCTGGCCCTGGAGTTTCTGGCGTACCTGGCGGTGCTCGGCTACGTCGGATCGCGGATCGATGCCCGCTACGGGTCCAACCCGTGGGGCCTGTTCATCGGATTACTGCTGGGGCTGGCCGCCGGCCTGTATCGAATGATCCGCGAAGCGAAGAACATCACCTGACCCGGGCGGCGTCGCAGGACGCCACACCAACACGTGAAGCTGGTCCTCGTACAATTGGTGTCGATCGTCGCTGCCGCGGCAGCGTCCCTGCTGATCGGGTCGCGCCCAGCGGCGAGCTGGTGGGGCGCCGCCGGGATTGCCACCCGCGGGCCCGCCACTGTGATCTGCATGTCGGGCGCCCTGGTGGCGATGGTCCCGCTCGCCTGGGCGGCACTGGCGCGGCCGGAGCAGGTCGGCATGGCGGCGCTGGCGGGGACGGCCGTCCGCCTGCTCGTGACGATCCCGGCCGCGTTCGCCTACCAGATGTCCGGCGTCGTTCACGCCCCGTCGTTCACCTACTGGCTCCTGGTGCTCTACCTGCCGCTGATGGCGGTCGAGACCGCGATCGCGGTCGCTCTGATCCAGCGTACATTCGGGAACGGCGGCGGGTCGCGCGCCGGCGGAATGCACGAGCGTGAGGCGCCTGGCGACCGCGACGACGACCCGCGCGCACGGACAACCGGCGGGCGGACAGTGAGGTGGCCGTGTCTGGCTGGCTGACGCTTGCATCCGGAAGCGCGGAGGAGCACGTCCTTCCGCACCGCTACTTCGACCTGCTGCCTTTCAACGTGGGCAACTGGCTTCGCTGGGACGCCATCCCGCTGCTCAACATCGACTTCGGCCCGAAGACGTTCCAGTTCACCAACCACCTCATCATGGCCGTGGTCGCGGCCCTGCTGTGTTATCTGCTTTTCCCGTGGGTCGCCCGGCAGTACGCGCGCAACGGCGGTCCCCCGGCCGCCCCGCGCGGCGCGGTCAACCTGATCGAAACGGTGCTGGAAGCGCTGCGGCGCGACATCGTGCGGCCTGTGCTCAAGGAGCGCACCGACCAGTACATGCCGTTCCTCTGGACGCTGTTCTTCTTCATCCTGTTCTGCAATCTGCTCGGGATGATCCCGCTCGATTCCATCATCTACCTGCTTACCGGCGGCTCCGTCGGCCACCTGGGCGGAACGGCCACCGCCAACATGGGCATCACGGGCGGACTGGCCATCTGCGCGTTTCTCATGATCCACGCCAGCGGCACGCGCGAGGTGTACCGCCAGCTCGTAGCGGGAACGTACGGGCATCACGGCCACGAAGACGCGCACCCCGACGAACACGCCCACGCACATGCCGATGCCTCAGCGTCGGACGGGAACGCGGCCGGGCACGAACATGGGCGCGCGGCACACGGCATGGCGCCCGCGCGGGCCGCGGTGATGGCGTTTCCGCTTTACGTGTGGAATTTCGCTCCGCACGTGTTCAAGCCCCCGCCGGGGACCGGACCGCTGGCAAGCGCGGCCCTGACGGTCGCCGACGTCGGGATGTGGCTGATTCTGCTGCTGCTCGAGATGCTCGGCGCCGTCATCAAGCCCTTTGTGCTGATGGTGCGTCTGTTCGCCAACATGGTGGCGGGCCACCTGGTGCTGGCGACCATCCTGGGGCTGATCACGGCGGCCAGCGGGTGGATGTACTGGGTGGTCGGACTGAGCGCCGGGCTGGGCTGCGTGGCCCTGAGCTGTCTGGAGTTGTTCGTCGCGTTCCTTCAGGCGTACATCTTCATGTTCCTGACCACGCTGTTCCTGAGCATGTCGGTGGCGCCGGAGCACTGACGGGAGACACGAACTCACGGCGACGTGCCGCGGCCCCCTACGGCCCGCTTCGTCGCCTGGCACGATACGCGGTTGAGGCAGCCGACGCCTTGGCCTTACCCCTGACTTAAGGTCGGCAACGGACTGTTCATACGACGGAAACCAGCGAAGAGAGGAGATCCCCATCATGATGAACATGCTGGCTGAGGGAACGGTGCTGTTCGGCAACGCGGGCCTGGTCGGCCTGGGCGCCGGGCTCGGCGCGGGACTGATTGCGATCGGGGCAGCCAAGGGCATCGGCCACCTGGCGGGCAACTCGGTCGAGGCGATGGCGCGTCAGCCCGAGGTGAAGGGCAACATCTTCACCTCGCTGATCATCGCCGCCGCCCTGATCGAAGGCTTCACTTTCTTCGCCCTGGTCATCTGCAACACCATGGCGGGTGCGGTGAGCACCATCAAGTAGTCAACGGTCCGAGCAGGGCGGCGTGAACCTTGCACCGCTCTGCGACCGGCTCGTCCCGCGCGGCGCGCCGGCGAGCCGCAACGAGGGAACCGCATGAGCAACGCGCGAATTCGCGGACTGACGCTCCTGCTGGCCGGGCTGCTGGCGACGGCCGCCTGGCCGCAGCAGACCGGGCACGCCCCTGACCCCGCCCACGCCAGTCCGGCACAGGCCGGCAAGAGCGGCGCACACGACGCGGGCGGGGCGCACGAGTCGCGCCCGATCCTGTCGTTCGATCCCGGGGCCGCCCTATGGTCCATCGCCATTTTCACCACCCTGTTCCTGGTGCTCTACAAGACGGCCTGGCCGCAGATTCTCACGGCGCTCCAGACGCGCGAGCGCTTCATCCAGGAATCCATCGACAGCGCCCGGCGCGAGCGGGAGGAAGCCGACAAGCTGCTGGCCCGCTACCGGGAGCAGATTGACCGCGCGCGGGTGGAGGCGACGGCCATCGTCGAAGAAGGCCGCCGCGACGCCGAGGCGGTGCGCCGCCGCGGACAGGACGAGGCGCGCAAGGAAGCGGACGAGATGCTGGCGCGGGCGCGGCGCGAGATCGAGCTGGCCGCGCAGCACGCGATGAAGGCGCTCTACGACCAGACCGCCGACCTGGTGGTGCAGGTGTCGTCGCGGGTCATCTCCAAGTCGCTGGGCGAGGAGGACCACCGCCGGCTGGTGAACGAAGCCATCGAGCGCATCCGCGCCGACGGTGGCGGGAGCCGCAACTGATGGCCGAATCGATTCACGAGCTGGCGGCGGTGAGCGACGTCTACGCGTCGGCGCTGTTCGCGATGGCGCAGCAGCAAGGCATTGTGCTGCCGGTGCGCGGCGAGCTGGAGGAGTTGGTGGCGCTGGCCGGGCGCGACGCGGCGTTCGCGGCGTTCCTGTCCTCGACGTCGCTGGACGCGGAACGCCGGGCCGCGAGCCTGGAGCGGATGTTCCGCGGCAGCGTGAGCGACGTGCTGCTGAACGCGCTGCTGGTGATGAACCGCAACGGGCGTGCCGCGCTGCTGCCGCACCTGCTGCGGCGCTACGTGGTGCGAATGGAAGAGGCGGCCGGTGAGGTCGAGGTGTACGTGCGCTCGGCGGTGGAGCTCGACGCGTCGCAGCGGGACGCCATCACGGTAACGGCGGCCAGCGTGTCGGGCCGGCGCCCGGTGGTGGAGTACGCGGTCGATCCGGAGCTGGTCGGCGGACTGGTCGTGGAGATCGGCGAGGTGCGCTACGACCATTCGGTGCGGCGGCACCTGCACGTGCTGCACGAGCGGTTGTTGGATCGCAGTTCGCGCGGACTCAGCCTGAGCTGAGGTGCGCCGATCGGCGATCGAGCCGGGCTGACGGAAGCCCGGACGCGCGGCGTGAGGTCACGCCGGCGCTGACGTGAGGCAGACATGAAACTGAGAGCGGACGAAATCTCATCCATCATTCAGCAGGAAATCGCGCAGTACGGCCGCGAACTCGACGTTGCCGAGGTCGGCAAGGTGCTCGAGGTCGGCGACGGCATCGCCCGCATCTACGGGCTGCGCAAGGCGATGGCGAGCGAGATGCTCCAGTTCGCCAGCGGCGCCACCGGGCAGGTGTTCAACCTGGAGGAGAACTCGATCGGCGCGGTCGTCCTGGGCGACTTTCTGGGCATCAAGGCGGGCGAAGAAGTCCGCACCACCGGGCGTCTGCTTTCCGTTCCGGTGGGCGACGCGATGGTTGGGCGCGTGGTCAACCCGCTGGGGCAGCCGCTCGACGCCAAGGGCGCCATCCAGACGCCGCACCGCCGTCCCCTGGAAATCATCGCGCCGGGCATCGCCGAGCGCCAGCCGGTCAACGAGCCGCTTCAGACGGGCGTCAAGGCCATCGACAGCATGATCCCCATCGGCCGCGGGCAGCGCGAGCTGATCATCGGCGATCGCAAGACCGGCAAGACCGCCATCGCCATCGACACGATCATCAACCAGCGTGGTGGGGACGTGATCTGCGTCTACGTCGCCATCGGCCAGAAGGAATCGACCATCGCCTCCAC
>CAYNYG010000029.1:11510-48774 GCA_964401365.1 uncultured Planctomycetales bacterium
GCAAGCACCACGCCATGGATTACACGATCGTCGTGGTCGCCTCGGCCTCGGACCCGGCCCCGCTCCAGTACATCGCGCCCTACGCGGGCTGCGCCATGGCCGAATACTTCATGTACGAGCACGGACGGGCCACGCTGTGCATCTACGACGACCTGAGCAAGCAGGCGGCCGCCTATCGGCAGCTTTCGCTGCTGCTGCGCCGTCCGCCGGGGCGCGAGGCCTATCCGGGCGACGTGTTCTACCTGCACAGCCGCCTGCTGGAGCGCTCCTGCAAGCTGGCCGAGCGGCGCATCATCGTCAAGAGCGAGGCTCCGGACGACACCGAGCAGGGCGTCAACGGTAAGGTGTACGTCGGCAACCAGGACATCCACGCGCTGGAGCACGACCTCAAGGCGCTGGGCGCTGGACACGAAGCGCGCCGGCTCAGAAAGTCTGGCGGCTCGCTCACGGCGCTGCCCGTCATCGAGACCCTCGAAGGCGAAGTGTCGGCCTACATCCCGACCAACGTCATCTCGATCACCGACGGACAGATCTATCTTGAACCCGACCTGTTCTTCGCCGGTGTGCGGCCGGCCATCAACGTCGGCATCTCCGTCAGTCGCGTCGGCGGAAACGCGCAGGTGCCGGCCATGAAGAAGATCGCCGGCTCATTGCGGCTCGACCTGGCCGCGTACCGCGCCCTGGAGGCCTTCGCGCAGCTGGGCACCGAACTCGACGCCGTCACGCAGCGCCAGCTCGACCGCGGCAAACGGATGGTGGAGCTGCTCAAGCAGCCGCAGTATCAGCCCATGGACGTCATCGACCAGATTCTGTCGATCCACGCCGGGACGCGCGGCTTCCTGGACGACGTGCCTCTGCCGCGGGTGCGCGAGTTCGAGGAGCAGCTACTGAAGCACTACCGCGACGAGTTTCCCGAGGTACGCGCGGCGCTGGCCAAGGACCGCAAGATGACCGACGAGCTCGACGCGAGGCTCAAGGAGATCGTCGGGAACTTCAAGAAGCGGTTTACCACCGGGAACTAGCCCGCCGCCGTCCCCGAACCTGCGAGTCACGCATGGCCAAGGCCCGCGCAATCGTCAAACGCCGCAAGGCGGTTCAGAACATCCGGAAGATCACGCAGACGATGCAGCTCATCGCCACGGCGCGGTTTCAGAAGTGTTTGCAGCGCGCCACGGCGACCAAGCCCTACACTGCCAAGCTGACCGAGATGGTCGAGGCGCTGTCCGGCACAGAGGCCGTGCGGCGCATCCTGGCCGCGGCCCAGGCCGACGGGGGCGCGGGCGGCGCACCCGGCCGGGATGCGAGTGGCGCCGCGGGGCCGCCGCTTGCCCGCGACACGCTCGACGCCGTCCGACTTCTCCAGCCCAACCGTGACGCAGCGGGCTGCGCGATCCTGGCCGTGACCTCCAACCGCGGCCTGTGCGGGGGCTACAACGCGTCCGTCCTGCGCCTGGCGACCGAACAGCAGCGTCGTGCGGCGGCGGGAGGGCTGGCGGCGGTGATGGACGTGATCGGCAAGAAGGGCGTGAACTACCTGCGCTTTCTCGGCCAACCGGTCGCGTTCAAGATCACCGACGTCGAGGACAAGATCGAATACGCGCGGGTTGCGGAGCTGGCCGAGCGCTACATGAAGATGTACCGCGAGGGACAGGTGGCGCGGGTGGAAGTCGTCTACATGCGGTTCGTCAGCGTCGGGTCGCAGCGGCCCACCGCGGTGCAGTTGCTGCCCATGCAGCCGCCGCGCGCTGCGGACGCGCCCGGGGCGGCGGTGAGCGGAAAGACGATCGACTACGAGTTTTCGCCGGCGCCCGAGTCGCTGCTGGCGCGGCTCATCCCGGAGACGGTGCGCATCCGCCTGATGCAGTACATCAACGACGCCATCGTCAGCGAGCAGGTGGCGCGCATGGTGGCCATGAAGTCGGCCACGGACGCCGCGGGCGAGATGATCCGCAGCCTGACGCGCGGATACAACCGCGCCCGCCAGACGCAGATCACGATGGAGCTGCTGGACATCGTCGGCGGGGCGGAAGCGGTGAAATAGGAGTTCGATCATGGTCGCTGCAACGGAAAACGTCGGCAAGGTAACCCAGGTCATCGGCTCGACCCTCGACGCCGAGTTCGACCCCGCGCACATGCCGCAGATCTATAACGCGCTCAAGGTGAACGTACGTCGCGATGTCGGCGGACGCATCGAGGAGCAGACGCTCTGGTGCGAAGTCGCGCAGCACCTCGGTGGCGGCCGCGTCCGCGCGGTCGCCCTGGGCAGCACCGACGGCCTGGTCCGCGGGTCCGACGTGCACGACACCGGCGCGCCCATCAGCGTCCCGGTGGGCGAGCCCACCCTGGGCCGCGTCTTCAACCTGGTCGGCGAGACGATCGACGGTCGCGGGCCCATCCACGCCACGGAACGCCGGCCCATCCACCGCACGCCGCCCGAATTCGCTGACCTCACCCCCAAGACCGAGCAGTTCGAGACCGGCATCAAGGTGATCGACCTGCTCACCCCCTTCGTCCGCGGCGGGAAGATCGGGCTGTTCGGCGGCGCCGGCCTCGGAAAGACCGTCGTGATCCAGGAGCTCATCGCCCGCATCGCCACCCAGCACGGGGGCTATTCCGTGTTCGCCGGGGTGGGCGAACGCACCCGCGAGGGCAACGACCTCTGGCTCGAAATGCAGCACGCCAAGATCGGGAACACCGGCAAGTCCGTCATCGACCAGACCGCAATGGTTTTCGGCCAGATGAACGAACCGCCCGGCTCGCGCCTGCGGGCGGCGCTCACCGCGCTGACCATGGCCGAGTACTTCCGCGACCAGTCCGGCACGGACACGCTGCTCTTCATCGACAACATCTTCCGCTTCACGCAGGCCGGGTCCGAGGTGTCGGCGCTGCTGGGCCGCATGCCGTCGGCCGTCGGGTACCAACCCACGTTGGGGACCGAGATGGGCGAGCTTCAGGAGCGCATCACCTCCACCACCACCGGGGCCGTCACCAGCGTGCAGGCCATCTACGTGCCCGCCGACGACCTGACCGACCCGGCCCCGGCGACGACGTTCACGCACCTGGACGCGTTCATCGTGCTCGACCGCTCGATTTCCGAGAAGGGCATCTATCCCGCCATCGACCCGCTCGGATCGTCAAGCCGCATCCTCGATCCCGGCGTCGTCGGCGAGGAGCACTACCGCGTGGCGCGCCGCGTGCAGGAAATCCTCCAGCGCTACAAGAGCCTTCAGGACATCATCGCCATCCTGGGCGTGGAGGAGCTCAGCGAAGAGGACAAGGTCATCGTGAGCCGGGCGCGCAAGATCGAGCGCTTCCTGAGCCAGCCGTTCTTCGTCGCCGAGCAGTTCACGGGCTTCCCTGGCAACTACACCAAGCTGAGCGAGACGCTGCGCAGTTTCCGCGAACTCTGCGACGGCAAGTGGGACCACCTCCCGGAGGCGGCGTTCATGTACGTGGGCGTCATCGAGGAAGCCGCCGCCAAGGCGGAGAAGCTCCGGGCTGGCTGAGACGATCCCGTCGCTTTCAAGGCCCATAATAAGCGGCGCCATAACGCCCGTAACCGCTTCCGATAATCGGTCGGTCCGAATATCCGCATTTGCCTGGAACGACGGGCCGACCCGGCGGTTAAATATAGTAGAGAGAGGCCACGTCGGGTACGGGTGGCGACCCCGGGGGCGTGACCTTCGGCGCGACGGCAGTCGTCGGCCCTTGGGCGAGCATTTCAACGAGGGCTCGGGAGAGCGGTCATGATCCGATTGCGTCATGCGGGCGGTTTTGTGCTTGTTTGGATGGGATGTGGTTCCATCGCGGGGGCCGATGTACTTCATTTCGATGGGTTCGGGGCCGGGAGTTATCCGCACCCGCGGCTGACGTCGCGTGGCGGCGAGTTCCGGGTGACGACGGACACGCTTGGGGAGTTCATTACGTTCTGCGTCGAGATCACCGAGCGGGCGGTCATCGGCGAGACGTACAACTTTTCACCCGACACGGGCTCGCGGAACGGCAGCGAACCGAGCGGCTTCGACCCGCTCAGCTTCGAGTCGGCCTGGCTCTACCTGCACTACCGCGACGGCACGCTCGATGACCTGGTCGCGGGCTACAGCTATGGCGACGATCCGTCGTCCGACTCGCTCCAGGAGGCGTTCTGGGAGTTGGAGGACGAGCCGATGCCGGGGTCGACCAGCGCGCTGGCGCAGGACTTGATGGACGCGGCGGCCGTCGGGGCTGCCGGCTGGACGCACCTGCACGGGGTGCGGGTGCTCGTGTTGACGGATGATCAAGGGGGGAACGTGCAGGACGTGCTTGGGCTGATTCCTGCGCCGGGCGCGGCGCTTCTGGCGGTGCTGGGGCTGGTCGGTCTGCGCGGGTTGCGGCGATCGGTGTAACTGCCGCGAAGGGCGCTCGGCGTCGCAAGCGGGCGAGCGGGAGGAGAGGGAGATCGGGGAGGAGTGGTCAGACGGCCGTCGTCCGGATCACGCCGGGCGCCGGCCGTCGTCATCGCGCTGCGTCGTCCGACGCGCTTACGAATTATCGCCGTCCAGAATGCCGCCCAGCGTGCCGAGCACGCTGCCCTCCTCCTTGCGTTTGCCGACGACGCCGCCGGTGGCGTGAATACGGTCCGCCAGCCGGGCGAACGGCAGGGATTGCAGCCAGACGCGACCGGGCCCGCGCAGCGTGGCGAAGAACAGCCCCTCGCCACCGAACAGGGTGTTCTTGAATCCGCCGACGAACTTGATGTCGTAGCTGACGGACGGCTGGAACGCGACGATGCAGCCGGTGTCGACGCGGAGTTCCTGACCGGGCGCGAGCGTCTTGTCGCAAAGCGTCCCGCCCGCGTGGACGAACGCCACACCGCTGCCCGTCAGACGTTGCAGGATGAAGCCTTCGCCACCGAACAACCCCACGCCCAGTCGCTTGGCGAAGGCGATGCCGATGCTGACGCCGCGCGCCGCGCAGAGGAACGAGTCTTTCTGGCACAGGAGCTCGCCCCCGAGCTGGTCGAGGTCCATGGGGATGATTTTTCCGGGGTAGGGCGCGGCGAACGCCACGCGCTCGCGTCCGGGGCCGGTGCAGGTGAAGGTGACGACGAAGAGCGACTCGCCAGTGATGAGGCGCTTGCCGGCGGTGAGCACCTTTCCCCAGAAGCCCTGATCGGAGCTTGGATCGCCGAACCGGGTGTCCATGCGGATGGCGGGGCTCATGTACATCATGGAGCCGGCTTCGGCGATGACCATCTCGCCCGGGTCGAGGTCGATCTCGACAAACTGCATGTCGTCGCCGACCAGTCGGAAGTCGATGTCGTCGCCGCGTCGCGCCGGGGCAGGGGGCGGCGGCGCGGCCGCGGAGGTTCGGCATTGGGGCACGTGGCGCGCGGCGGTCCAGGCGCTCAGTCCGGGACCGTAGACCAGCACGTCGCCGCCGAGCTCGTCCAGCTTGCGGTTGAGCTCGTCCAGCGAGAGAGGTCCGACGGGCTGATCGCCGTTGGCGTAGTACCACTGGGCACTCATCGCGTCCTCCTGAGCCGGCCGCGGCGACATCGCCGTCCCGCGCGGCGTTTCGATCACGACCCGGTATGCATCGGGTTTCCGGGATTCGACGAACCGCAGGGGTTTATTTTGGACTGGCGGGCGCCCGGGCGCCAACGCCGGCGCTTTACGATCGCGCGGCGTCCGATTACCATTCTTCGGAGGCCGCGCAGGCGGCCGGGCGTCGTTAGCTCAGTTGGTAGAGCAGCTGACTCTTAATCAGCGGGTCCTAGGTTCGAGCCCTAGACGACGCATGCCGGGGTGTTCGCAACTCGACTGAATCCTTATCGGGCGGCTTGCGTCGGTGAGGCGCCCCGGGGGACGCGGCGCGGCAGGGTCGCGGCGCCGTACGGATTCTTGGCCGTCTATCGCATTTTTCGCCGGGTTCGGCCGATCTAGTACGCGGAGGCCAACGCTGCCGCTGGGGAATCCCGCGGGGCGCCGCGCCGCTCTCCAAGCCTATCTGAAGAAGTGAATCGCATGCCGCGCCAAAAGCCGCACATTCAGATTGTGCTCGATGCCCCCGACGTCCCCCCGCACCTGGAGCGTGCGTTGGGGCGGACGGCGGCCACGGTGAGCTTCCGCCCGATGGCCGATGCTCTTGGCCCCGGGGTGTGCCTCGACGCGGACGCGGTCGTGATCGTGCCCGGCGGTGGCGCGGACACGGGCCGCATGCGGACCCTGTTGAATCGACTTGCCGACCGGCCGCGCGCGACGCTGGTGGTACCCGTTGCCGCGCCCGGCCGGCGCTACGAGCACCCGGCCGCCGTCCCGGTCTCCTACGCGGACAGCGAGAGCGAGGACGCGTTGGCCGCCAGGCTTGCGACGCTGCTGGACGTGGGGCGGTCGCTCGACGCGCTGCACCGCGGCGCCGCCGCGCGCACGGCGCGCGACTCGGGCGTCATCAGCCGCTATCGCGAGCAGTTGCGCGTCGCCAGCCGCATGCAGCGCGAGTTCCTGCCGCCGCGGCTTCCGAAGGTCGCCGGCTTGTCGTTTCGGGTTGTGTACCGGCCGCTGGATTTCGTGTCGGGCGACATGTACGACGTGCAGCGGCTCGATGACGAGCACGTCAGCATCGCCCTGGCGGATTCGACCGGACACGGCATCCCGGCGGCGCTGCTGACGGTGTTCATCAAGCGGGCGCTGCGCGGCAAGGACTCGTTCCGCGGGCGCAGCGTGCTGCTCCAGCCGGACGAGGTTCTGGCGCGGCTGAACGAGGAGCTGGTGGAGGCCGGCTTGTCGGAGTGCCGATTCGTGGCGGTGACGTACGCGCTGATCAACCTGCGGACGCGCGTGGCGAGCGTGGCGCGGGGCGGCGCGCCCTATCCGATCCTGCGGCGCGCGGACGGCCGCGCGCAGCTCCTCCGCCCGTCCGGAAGCGTCGCGGGCGTGATGGCGGACGCCCGGTTCGCCGTGGAGAGCGTCACGCTCGGACCCGGCGACGGGCTGCTGATCTACTCGGACGGCGTGGAGAACCTCGCCACGCCGCACCTGACCGGCGGGCTGGCCGGGCGGGCGTTCGGCCGGGCGGCGGACCTGCTCCGCGCCGGCACGGGAGGTGCGGCTCAGTGCGCGAGGGTGGCCGGCGAAGGCTCGCGCCAGGCGAGCGGCGCCTGCGCCAACGCCGAAGGCGGCGCGCCCGGCTGCGACGACAGCGCCGCCGCAATGCTGCCGCCTGCCAGCGCGACTCCCGCGGACGAGATGATCGTGGACTCCCCCTGGTTCGAGACCCTGCGACAGCGCGGCATCCCGGCGGCCCTGGATCAGTTCGCGGCCCGATGTGACGTGCTGCGGCGGATCGGCCATCCGCTGGACGACGTCACCGCGGTCTGCGTCATCGCGGACTGACCGGGACGGCCCGCGGGCTCATTCCAGGCGCTGCACGCCCTCCACGTCGAAGGCGCGCTCGCGCCGCGCGAGAGTCGCGCGGCCCATTCCCGCCCCGTCCGATTGGCGTTCGCCGGACCCGCCCGGAGTTCCTGGGACCTCGCGGGCGGCGGCAGAGAAGTTGATGCGGCGCGCCTCGTCCCAGTAGCGTCCCCCGCGATGCTCGAAGGCGGCCCGCATGGCCAGCTCGGCGACAAGTCCGAGCATGATCGCGAAGAACCCGAGCAGGAACAGGATCAACCCGACCAGCGGGGCCTTGCCCCAGAACGCCTTCCACGGGTCGCTGGACGCGACGGCCTGTCCGGCGGCGAAGGTGACGCACGCCAGCGCGCCAAGCCAGCTCCATTGGGTGATCTTTCCGAAGAAGTGGATCGGCTTGGACCCGTAGCGCTGCAAGAGGCGCACCAGCATCAGGTCGAGCAGCACCTTGACGATGCGGCCCATGCCATACTTGCTGCGCCCCGCGACGCGCGGATGGTGGCGCACCACGCGCTCGCAGATTCGGCCGCCGTGCATGGACGCGTAGACCGGGATGAAGCGGTGCATTTCGCCGAAGAGGCGCGCGTCCTGGATCATGGCGGCGCGGTAGGCTTTCAGCGTGCAGCCGTAGTCGTGCAGGCGCACGCCCGTGACGAAGCTGATGAGCCGGTTGGCGACGCGCGAGACGAAGGACCGCAACCAGGGGTCCTTGCGGTCGCGGCGCCATCCGCTGACGACGTCGTAGCCAGTCTCGAGCGTGTCGACCAGCATCTCGATGTCGTCCGGCTCGTTTTGCCCGTCGCCGTCGAGCGCGACGACAACCGGGGCCCGCGCGGCCAGGAAACCGGCCATCATGGCGGCGGTCTGGCCGTAGTTTCGCGCCAGGTGAATGACGCGCAGGCGCGAGTCGCCGGCCGCCAGCTCGTCGAGGAGCGGCCCGGTGCGATCGCGGCTGCCGTCGTTGACGACGATCAGCTCGAAGGAACGGCGCTGGGCGGCCAGGGACTCGGTGACGCGCGCCAGCACCGGGCGGACGTTGTCCTCCTCCTGGTACATGGGCATGACGACGGTGAGTTCGGGGGGGGCGCGCATCATTTCACGAAGCGTGCCAGTATAACGGCTCGCGCCGCGCGACGCTTGCGCACGGCGGCGGGCGCCCGGACGAATGCTCAGCGCTCCAGCGTCGCCAACCCCCACGTTTCCGCACTGGCCTGAAAGGTGGCCTCGTCCACCCACTGGATGATGTATCGCGTTCCGTCGTGGAGCAGCACGTGCCGGCCGTCGCGCCGCAGGAGGAGGCGGTGGCGGTCCTCGCAGCAGGCCACGCCGATCGGGCGGATGGCCTCGAGCAGGGAAACGTTGAAGGGGCGATAACGGTAGTGGGACACGAGCGCTTCGCGCGGGGAGCGCTGCGGGAGGACGAGGGGCAGTGCGTCGCGGTTCTGCGCGAGCCTGGCGACGGCGAATTGCAGCTCGCGGCGGCAGTACTCGATGTCCTGCACGTCGCGGGTAAGGACCGTGAGCGTCACCATCGCCGCGAAAACCAGCACCACCATCGCCAGCGACCGGTACACGCGCCGCCGGGCGGGGGCGCTGGTGCGCTCCCATTGCACGGCCGGCCGCGCCGCGTCCTCGGAGGGACGCTGGGAAGGTCCGGCCGCGCTGCGCATCCCGTCAGACATTGAACTTGATGTTGATGATGTCGCCGTCGTGGACGACGTACCCGCGGGCTTCCTGCCGCAACTTCCCGGCGGCCTTGGCCTCGCGCATCGACCCGGCGGCTCGAAAGTCGTCGTAGCCTACGACTTCGGCGCGGATGAAGCCGCGCGCCAGGTCGGTGTGGATCTTGCCGGCGGCTTCGACGGCGGTGGCGCCGCGCGGGATGGGCCAGGCGCGGACCTCGTCTTCCCCGACCGTGAAGAAGCAGATCATGCCGAGCGCGTCGAGGCTTGCGCGAATGAGACGGTCGCGCGCCAGGGTGGCGATCCCGTAGCTGGCCATGAACTCGGGACGCTCCGCGCGATCGAGCTGAACGAGATCGGACTCGACGGGCGCGCAGACGGCGAAGGTCGAAAAGGCGTGCTCGTCCTGAAGGGCCGCGGGCTGGTTGACGTGCGCTTCGCCCACGTTGAGGACGGTGAGGGCGGGTTTCTGGGTGAGGAAACCGAAGCTGCGGACCATCTTTTCCTCCTCCCCGGGGCGTACGACGGAGCTGAGGGGCCGGTTGGCCTCGAGGGCGGCCTGGCAGCGCTCCATGAGCGCGAGTTCGTGCTTGTCGTGCTCGACGGTCTTGGAGGGCTTGCCGACGGCCTTGCGCAGTTTGTCGAGACGGTTGGAGCAGATTTCGAAGTCCGCCAGCAGCATTTCCTCGCGCAGCTCGCTCAGGTCGGCGCGCGGGTCGATCCGGAGGCGGTGAGCCGGTACGGAATCGGACTCAAAGGCCCGCACGATGAGCAGCAGCGCGTCCGCCTCGCGCAGCGTCGGCAGGTGCCGGGTGAGGCCGGCGTGCTCCGAGTCTCCCTCGGCCGTGCCGGGGAGATCGACGAAGGTGATGGTGGCCTCGGTGTACTTGCGCGGCTTGTAGAGGTCGCGGAGCCATTCGAGCCGCGGCTCGGGGACATGCACGGCAGCGGGCAGTTCGTCGGAAGCGCGGACATGGTCGCGCTTTACGCCCGAGATGGCGGTGAAGAGCGTGGTCTTGCCCGACATCGGGAAGCCTACGATGACGATCCGCATCGGCAGTCCTCGCGGCGACGGGTTGCCCCGCGGCGGCATTGTATGAACGGCGGGACCGTGGAGGAAGCCGGCCGCGTTCGCGTCGCGTGGATCAGGCGTGAATGAGCAGCGTGGTTTCGGGCGGGAGGTTGTCGGCCACGGAGGCGATCACGTCGCCGCGCAGCGCGCGAACGACGCCCAGGCGGCGTGATACGCCGAGAATGACGATGTCGGCGGCGTAGGTGGCGGCGAAATCGAGGATGACCCAGGCCGGGTCGGGGCTGACGCAGAAGATGGGCTGGTAGGGAACCTGGAGCTCGCGCGCCAGCCGCTCGCAGTTGGCGAACAGGGCGGCGGCCTCGGGGTCCTCTTCCAGCGCGAACGGCCGCTCCTCGCCGCCGTAGAGCACCGTGATCTGGCGCACGAAAAGCACGAAGAGGTTGGAGCCGCGCTTCTGGGCCTCGTCAAAGGCGAAGCGGACGAGATTGGTGGCGCCGCGACTGGCGACCAGGATCTTGCCCTTGGACGGGTCGAACGCCGGCGCGGGCGGGAGCTGGTCGAGCGGCGTGAGGCCGGGCGCCGCGAGCGGGACAGGGACGGGAGCCGGGGGGCGGACCGGCAGGCGTCGCGCGACGAATCGCAGCAGCATGCCGCCAGTGAGGATGACGAGCAGGAAGGCAAGCGCCTTGACCTTGGTGATCGCGATCGTGACCCAGATGACCGCCATCAGCGCCGCGATCGCCACCAGTCCCACCCGCTCGCGGACGCTCATCTTGAAGTCGCGGTGATACGCGCAGCAGGCGAGGTTGAGGCAGATCGCGCCCACCACGCCGATGGCATACATGTCGGCCAGGTTCTGAATGTTGCCGGCGATGATCACCACCAGCGACGGGAGCGCGCAGGCGGCGAACAGACCGTACCAGGGCACGCCGTACGTGTTGACCCGCGACAGGAACTCCGGCACTTCGCGATCGCGGCTCATCGAGTACTGGATGTTGACCATGCCGAGAACGGCGGTGTTCGCGGCTGACAGAAGCAGCAGGCCGAACACGATGCTGGCGGCGGTGGCGAACCAGCCGCTGACGTAGTGGCGGGAGAGCACGTAGAGGGCGCGCTCGGTGACGTCGTGTTCCTCGTGGGTGAGGGGCGCGGGCGCGGGAGTCAGGTCGCGCTGCGCGGGAGAGAGGGCCTCCCAGGCCGCCCGCGCCGCGGCCTTCTCCGACAGGTTTCCGTAACGCGGGACAATGTGAACCGAGCACAGCGCGACGACCAGGATCAGGTTGAGCAGCACCACTTCGCCGACCACCGGCCAGATGGCCAGCCTCGCGGTTTTCCTGACCGGTGGGACCATGATCCCGGTCATGTTGGCGACGGCTTCGATGCCCGACAGGGCCAGCACCACGGCAACGAATCGCGTCCACTGCTGTACCGGCCCCACCTCCGGCAGGTGAACGGCCCGCAGCCCGTCGCCCAGGTGAGGCAGCGTGAACGCCCCCAGAATGGCGGTGAAGGCGATACTGGCGACGGCGACGGCCAGCGCGAACGTCCCCGCGCGGCGCGGTCCCACGTAGTTCAACGCGCCGATCAGCGCGATGGCGCCGACCGTGAGCCACGGCGCCCAGGGCCGCGGCACCCCGAAATAGATCATCGCGTCGTAGCCGGAGAGCGCCGCGGTGACGATGTAGTCCGTGAAAAGGAGCGTCGCGCCGACCACGCCCAACGTCGGGTTGAGGTGCCTCGCCGATGAGTACACGCCGCCGCCGTCCGGCGTAACGCGGCAAGCGACGGTGTAGGCCCAGCCCACCAACAGCAGCACGAAGCAGACTGCGCCGACGTAGAACGGCGCCGCCGTCCCGGCGTAGAACGCAGCCAGGCCCAGCACGTACAAGCGGCTGGTACCCAGGTCGCCGAACAACATCGGCCCGGCGAGGTACCAGTGGACGTTTCGCGGCCGTTCGTGGCGAACGAGCATGTTCACTGCTGAGGAGACAGGGTTCGGACGATCGCGCCTGGAAGGGTATGCACGTTAACGGGGGGGCGCGGCGGTGTCCAATGGGTCCCCCCGAGGTCGGGGACGCGCCGTGCTCCATGCGGATCCCGGGCGAGGCGCTGCCGGGCGCGGCGAGTCGTTACTTCAGTTTGGCCAGCTCTTTGCGCGCGTCTTCGGCGAAGCGCGAGTCGGGGTACTGCGCGATGATCTTCTGAAGCACGTCCTTGGCCTTGTCGAACTTGCGCGACGCGATGAACGCCCGCGCCTGTGACAGCCAGCCTTCGCAGTCTTTGGCGGCAACACTGTCGCGCACCACGCTCCAGATCGCCGCGTTCTTCTTCATCCGCTCGGCGATGCGCAAGGCGGCCTCGGCGGATTCGGTCTTGTCGAACTCCTTGGCGATGCTCTGGAGGTCGGCGTACGCCCGCCCGAACTCCCGCGCCCGCAACGCCTCCTGCGCTTCGAACAACCTGGCGCGGGCCTTGTTCTCGCGCTCGTCGCCCTTCAACAACTCGGCCACCTCGGGGTGCGCCCTGGCCAGCGCGTCCAGGCGCTCGGCCGCCCGGGCACCGGACGGCGCCCCCGCGAACTGCCGCGCCACCCCCTTCAGGAGGCGGACGGCCTCGGGGAACTTGCCGAGATCGGACGCCGCGTCGGCGCCGGCCAGGCGGTCGCGGCCGATCGCGTCGGCCAGGTCGAGCCATTGCCGCGCCGCTCGCCGCAGCGGGTCACCACGCAGCGCGTGCTCCATCACCTCGCGCGCCGCACGGATCGCGCCGCGGAAGTTATCGGCCTTCATCGCGTCGCGTGCCGCGGCCAGGTGCTTTTCGGCCTCGACCGCCTCCTTCGGATGCGTGCGCGTGGGCGGCGTCCGGCTGAGCACTTCCTGCACTCTCTTGACGATCTCGTCCGCGCTCGAGAGTACGCCGCAATAGGCGACCTTGCCGCGCGGATCGATCACCGCCACGCCGGGAAACGCCGAGATCTGGTAGTCCTTGTAGGAACTGCTGCCGACGCCCACCGGGAAGAAGATCTTCTCCTGCTCGAGCGTCTGCTGCGTGCGCTTGCGGTCGGCGTCGGTGAGCGCGATCACGTAAACGCCGCGCTTGCGCCCGATGGCCGGATGGCTCTCGATCGACGAAATCAGACCCAGCGCCTGCTGCCCCCCTTCGTGGAAAGTGACCCAGAAGTACAGAACGACGACCATGCCCCTGAGCTCGGCCAGCTTGACCGACTGGTCGGCATTCAACCACTCGGCCGCGTTCAGCTCGGGCGCGAGGGCGCCGGCCGGAAGGTCGGCGCGGGCGGCAGGCGCTGCGTGGAGCGCCAGAGACAGGGCCAGGACAACGGGCAGTATGCGCGACATGCGGCCACCTCCACATCGAACCCCGCCGTCGGCGGACGCGTATACAGGGGAGTTTTGTCCGGCGCAAACGGTCTGGATATGCTAACGACGCGGTACGCGGCGGCAAGGCGGCGCGGCGGCCCTAAAGGAAGGAAGCGAACCCGTGTCCGACCCGATCAGTCTCTCCAGTCCCGACATATCCGACGCGGAGATCGCCGCCGTGGTTGACGTGCTCCGCACGCCGCGACTGAGCCTGGGCCCGCGCGTGGCGGAATTCGAGGCGGCGTTCACGGGCCTGCTGGGGGTGAAACACGCGGTGGCGTGCAACAGCGGCACGTCCGGGCTGCACCTGATCTGGCAGGGACTGGAGATCGGGCCGGGGGACGAGGTGGTGACGACGCCGTTCTCCTTCATTGCGTCGAGCAACAGCATCCTGTTCGTGGGCGCGAGGCCGGTGTTTGTCGACATCGAGGCGGATACGTGGCAAATCGACGCGCGGCGGATCGAGGCCGCCGTCACACCGCGGACGCGAGCGATCCTGCCGGTGGACGTGTTCGGATCGATCCCGGACATGGACGCGATCGTGGCGCTGGCGCGGCGGCGCGGGTTGCGCGTGGTCGAGGACAGTTGCGAGGCGCTGGGCTCGACCTACCGCGGCAGGCTGGCCGGGGCGCTGGCCGACGCGGGCTGTTTCGGGTTCTACCCCAACAAGCAGATCACCACGGGCGAAGGCGGGATGATCGTCACGAGCGACGACCGAGTCGCCTTCCTGTGCCGCTCGCTGCGCAACCAGGGTCGCGACCCGGACGCCGGGTGGCTGGCACACGCCCGGCTGGGATTCAACTACCGACTGCCGGACATCAACTGCGCCGTCGGGATCGTGCAGATGCGGCGGCTGGGCGAGATTCTGGCGCGGCGGGCGCGCGTGGCGCAGTGGTACGTCGAACGACTTTGCGACGAGCGCCGCGTGACGCTGCAGCGCATCCCGGCCGACGTCCACATGAGCTGGTTCGTGTTCGTCGTGCGGCTCGGCGACGAATACAGCCAGCAGCGGCGGGACGAGATCCTGGCCGGCCTGGCGCAGCGCGGCATCGGGTGCAGCAACTACTTCAGCCCCATCCACCTGCAACCCTTCTACCGCGAGCGGTTCGGATACAAGCCGGGCGACTTCCCTGTCACCGAGGCGCTGGCCGCGCGCACGATCGCGCTGCCGTTCCACAACGGCGTGAGCGAAGCGGACGTGGACCGCGTGGTAGCCGCCCTGCGCAGCCTGCTGTAGGCGTGCGGGGTGCGAGGCGCGACGCGGGTCGAGACTATCCGAGCGGAAGCCGCAGGCGGACGTTGGTGCCGCGCCCGGGTTCGCTGGTCAGGCGCAGATCGCCGCCGAGGTCGGTGACGATGGAGCGGCAGATGGAAAGTCCCAGCCCGTTACCGTCGGCCTTGGTGGAGAAGAACGGCTCTTCGACGCGCGGGAGGTCCTCAGCCCGGATTCCGCAGCCGGTGTCGCAGATTTCGACGTCCACCCCGTCGTCGCGCCGCCGCGCCCGCGCGAGAAGCCGTCCACCGTTGGGCATGGCGTCGCGCGCGTTGCTGAACAGGTTGAGAAACAACTGGGTGAGGTCGTTCTGCCCGCCGCGCACCGCCGGCAGGTCGTCGGTTACGTCGACTTCAAGGTGAATTCCGCGGCGCTCGATACTGGGCCGCAGGATCGCCAGCGTACCGTCCAGCGCGCGGCGCAGGTTGGCCTCGCCCAGGGCACGTGACCCGGAGCGCGCCAGCGACAGCATGCCGTTGAAGATTCGGCGGCTGACCTGGAGCGACTGCTCCAGCCGCTCGAGGTCGGCCTGGAGCTGCGCGGCGTCGAGCGTTCCTTCGCCGGCGTCGGCGCGCATCTGCTGAATCAGCGGGAGCATGGCGCCCAGCGCGTTGTTCACGTCGTGCGACACGCCGCGGGCGATGTCGGCGGCGGCGTGCTTCTTCTCCGCCGCGAGGATGCGGCCTTCGAGCGACTCGGTGCGTTGCAGGTACTGGATGGCGACCGAGGCGTGGGCGGTGAAGTGCTTGAGAATCTCCGCTTCGAACGCGCCGAGGGTGGCCGGCTGCATGGCGGCGACCTTGACCAGGCCGATCAGTCCGCCGCTGGTCACGATCGGCGCGCACAGCATGCTGCCCTCGCGCGGGAGCACGCGCGGGGCGGGCCCGTCGTGCCGGGCGCCGCGCGTCGAGGCGTCGCCGCCCGCGACCCGGTTGTAGTCCAGCAGTGGGGCCAGGCCAGGCGGGGCTGCATCGTCGCAGGCGCGCCACTGGTCGCCCTCGCGGTTGAAAGTGCGCACGACGCCGTCGCACAGGGCGGCGGCAAGCTCGCGGTCGAGCGGAAAGCGGCGGCCGATGCCGGTGCTCTTGCACTTGAGGCAGGCGATCTGCTCGGCGGCCAGCTCGACGGCCTCGCCCTCGTCGACGGCCATGAGCAGGGCGGACGAATGGTCGTAATGCGTCAGCGACCGCAGCCCGTCGAGGATCTGGTAGAACAGGTCGCGCGGGCGAAGCTGCTCCATGATCTTTCGGTCGATGCGGGCACGCACGTCCAGCATGCGTTGGTGGTCGAGCCGGTCCAGCAACCCGCCCAGCGTCGCCGTGACGCGCGCCAGGCCCTTGCCTTCGCCGCGGGCGAACTCGCCGCTGTCACGCCGCAGCCCCAGCACGCCCCAGGGTCGGCCGCGGCGGCGGATCGGCGCCAGCAGCGTGTCGAACGGAATGGCCGGATGGTCCCCACGCAGGAAGGCCTCCAGCAACGGAGCGTTCCAGGCCGCCTCGCGCGGGACGGCGTAACGCAGCTCGACCCGACCCGCACCGCGCGTCGCGACTGCGACGCACCCGATCGGCGCGCCGAAGAACTCGCCCGCCGCCCGCAGAAAGTAGCGCAGAACCTGCCGCTCCTCGCGCGCCCCGTCCAGGCGCGCGGCCGTGTCCTGGAGGAAGCGGAACAGCGCCAACTCACGGTCGGCGGAGAGCATGCGGCTCAGTTTCTCCATGATGCCCATCGTATCGGGATGGCGACGCGACCCCGGGAATCGTCACGGCCGAGCGCGGATTCCGGCCGGGCATGCCGGCGGGCGGCGACGGTGATCGCGGGGCCGCGACGTGGATCATACCCGCGGACCGCCCGGACCGGGTAGGGGACGGCGGGGAGCGGGGCAGGTCGCGGTAGCGGGGCGTCCCGCGTCGCTTGCAGGTCGTCGGGCCGACGTTAACATGGTCTTAACTTCATCAACCTAGCATGCTCGCCGCAGGGACTCGCGACGGGCCCGTTGGAGTGTCATCTCCGGCTTGAATTCGCCGCTCCTGTCCGCAGGGACGCGTTTGACGCGCGGCGCCGCAGTACCCGCCTTGCCCGGCCGATCGGGCCGGAATGAGGCGGTGTTGTTGTCGCGGCTTGTGTGGAGCCGCGGGCCAGGCGGCCGCAGTCGGGAGCCCGGATGGACCCAAAGAGCAGTCAGCGTCTGAAGCTGGGCGTCGCCGCGGTGCTTCTGGCGGCGGCGGGAGGGATCTACTATATGTTCGGGCGGGACGGGGGCGGGCTGTCGGACGACATCAACTTCGTGTGTGTGGAGACGGGGCAGACGTTCGTGCTCGACCGCGACGCGATCAACACGGTTCCGATGCCCAACCCGAAGACGGGGCGGGCGACCTTGCTTCCCTGCTCGAGGCGGGACGGCAAACTGCGGGTGGACGCGCATTACCGACAGGTGCTCAAAGAGATGCCGGGAGAAAAAACGCATGTCGATCTCAACACGCTCGAGGTTCGGCCGGGCTGAGGGTGCGCGGCGCGAGGGTGACGTGCTTTCGCCGCCAGGCGGAAGCAAGCGTGGCGCCGACACGCGCGTTTCGCGGGACGTGGCTAGCGACGCGGGTACGCGGCGCCATGCCACCCTGCCATCCGGGTTCACGCTGATCGAGCTACTGGTAGTGGTGGCGATCATCGCCGTGCTGATGTCGATCCTGCTGCCGAGCCTGAAATGCGCCCGGGAGCAGGCGCGGGCGGCGGTGTGCGGGACGATGCTGAAGGGGCTGGGCAACGGGCTGATGACCTACGCCAGCGAGTTCAACGACTGGATCCCGGGCGTGAACACGAGCGGAGTTGCGGTGCGGGCGCTGTCGGGGGCCCCCGGCGCGGCGGACAAGCTGCGGCGGCCGCACGTTCCGGCGCAGTCGTGGGACTGGATGACGCCGATCCTTCGATACGACACGGACCTTGGAGACACGCGTGCGAAGCGGTTCAAGATGCTGATCAACCGCTACCAGTGCCCCTCGCAGAAGAACATTCCGTCCATCCTCTACCCGCCGGGGTTGAACGCCAGCCCGGACAAGTCCGACTTCGAATTGACCGGCTGGTCGGCGCTCAGCTATCTCATGCCGGTCTACTTCCAGTACTGGGGTCAGCGGGACAAAGGCCGGCCCCTGGGCGTGCTGGAGGGCTCGGGCTTTCCGGTGCTTTCGCTGGCCGCGGACACGGACTGGGAAGTCGAAGTCCCGTCGTACGAATCCCGGATTGACCGCGTCGGCTCCGCGGCGCGGAAGGTCGCGGCGGCCGACGGCACGCGCTATCTGCCGGACAGCAAGCTGCTCGACCATGACGTGAACCCACAGGCGCAGACGTTCGGCTCGTTCACGGCGGGAGGCGCATGGTGGGCCGGCGACACGGCGTACGGCGTGGCGCAATCCTCCAAGAACTGGGACGGACAGTCGGTCGGCGCCGGTTCCCCCAGCAACGGCGAGAACCTGGGATTGAGTTACCGCCACGGCTGCGACCGCAAGTCCAGCGAGGGGGGTTGCCAGAGCAACCCCGGTTCGATCAACGCGCTGCACTTCGACGGATCGGTACGGCGCTACAACGATCGCGCCTCGCGCGAAATCCACCTGTGGTACCCGGCGGGCGGCATCGTCAAAGCCGCCAACGAGGGCATGACCAAGGCGAATAACAACGACGTGATTCCGTAGGCGCCCGGGCGCCCGCGCCTTCACGTCCCATTAACGTCCACGATGTAGCGTGCTCGGGTCGCGCGGCACGTCGGCCCGCGAACCCGTGCGATCCGGAAGTGGAAAGAAGCAACGAAGGGAGAAAGCAAAGCCATGAGACAAATGACAGGTTGGGTGTTTGGCTGCGCGCTGGCGTCGGCGGCCGCCGCACAGGACAGCGTGTCGAAAACCCCGTGTCTGCCCGGCGACGCCGTGTCGCCCTGGGCCGCCAGTGAGCAGTGCAACAGCTACGTGGTCGACCTGGCGCCGCTGACGACGGCCTGGGGCCGCGAGTTCGGCGTCGCGCCCCTCGTCAAGTCGAGCAAGTCGGCGTCGGCGTTCTTCAACGGATTCTGGAGCGCCCAGGGGCTCAGCCGGGTGCAGCTCCAGGGTGTGCCGGCGGCGTCGCCCAGCTACTCGTTCTGGAACGCGCCCGGCCTGGGCATCAACGACGACGGCGCCGTCAACGACCCCGGGGCGCCGCTCTCACCCGCCGGCGCGACCAACCAGTTCTGCCTGGTCGCCGCGGACGCCGGCACCACGGACGCCGCCGCCAGCTTCAACGGCGTGATCGGCGCCATCGTCAACTATGAGCCCGCCGCACCGACCCGGCTCTACGTCAAGCGCGTCGCGGCCGCCACCAATAGCTGCGACTCGGCCAGCAACGTCTCGCAGTTCGGCCTCGGTGCGGTCGACGCCAGCGGCAACGCCATGATTCGCGCCGACGGGGCGGGATCGGCGGCCGCGTGCGGGCTAACCGCCGTCACCGGCAACAACTACTACCGCGTCGACCTGGGGCAGCGCGATTGTGCCGCCCTGAACATCCTCAGCGGCAGCTTCCCCGCCGGCGCCGACGCCGCCGCCACAGAGTGGCTGCTGCGCGGCTCCACCGTCACGCACAATCCGCCCGCCGCGCTGCCGGCGGAAGTCAACGGCGGGACGTCGTTCATCCTCGGGTCAAACTTCAACCGGGAGTTTGTACGCGGCCCGGACTTTGCCGGGATGACCAGCGACATGACCCACCTGTGCGGCACGGACCATCGCGGCACGCTCGCGTATACCACCCGCAACCACCCGCTGGTCGCCAGCACCCACGGCATGGGCTGCATCCTCGGAAAGTCCACCGCCAGCGGAAACCCCACGGAGCTGCTCAACGTCTTCGGGCTCAACGCGGCGGGCAACGTCACCGGCACGCTCTGCCTGCTCCTGCCGCAGACGATCACCGACTGCCGCGGCGGCGCCCCGGTCATTCCGGCCGCTCCCATGCAGTTCGACCATTACCGCAGCCAGACCGCCTTCCGCGGAGGAAACTCCCCGGTCGCGATCGGCGTCGACCGCGCCGGCAACCTCCTGGCCGCCGGCATCGTCTATAACGGCACGCAGGCCCTCGACGACCCCGCCAACTTCATCGCGGTCGCCCGCGCCGCGCCCGACGGAACGGTGCAGTGGACCATCGCCGCCATGAACTGGGGCGCCACGACGCAGATTCTCGACGGCCCGGGCGGTACGCCCATCGGGCAGCTCACGCAGCTCTTCAACGTCACCGGCGGCGTGCCCTTCGGTCCGTCCATGTCAGCCCCGATGTTCGACTCAGTCGGCAACATCTATTTCCTGTCAGCCATCGAGGACTACGCCACCGGCAACTATACCAACGCGCTGATCTGCGCGGTCTACGACGAGACCAACTTCTGCTACGAGCTGGACCTGGTCTTCAAGCTGGACGACGTCTTCCCGGGCATGAACTCAGGGCGCGAGTGGCTGATCAGCTTCCTCTCCATCGCCGACAGCAACTCCGTCGCCTCGGATTCGGCCTGGTCGATGAACGTCAGCGAGGCCGCTCACCTCGGTGGCGCCCCCGACCCGAACAGGCCGGCGTCCGCTCCCGAGAACCTCGGCGGCCTGGTCATCGCGGCGGAGATCGTCTACGACTGGGACGGCGACGGCTCGTTCGACCCGTGCACTGGTGGCGGGACCGGAACTGCCGACCAGGACTACAACGTACTGCTCTATCTCGGCGCACGCACGCCGGGCCAGGCGCCGTGCGAACCGTGCGACACTGACTGCAACGGCACGGTCAACGGGCAGGACATCGACGACTTCATCAACGTGCTGAACGGCGGAACCGGCTGCTCGCCGTGTGCCGCCGACGCCGACGGGAACGGCTCGACCAACGGTCAGGACATCGACGACTTCATCGCCTGCCTGAACAACCCGTAGCGCCCGCCGGCGCGCCTGCGGTCGAAACCCCGCGCGGGACCGGCCCTCGGGTCGGTCCCGCGGCGCTTTCCGTTTTCGCTCCCGCCTCGCGCCTACGATCCACCCGCGTCCAGGATCGCGAGTGCCCGCGTCGCCAGCTCGTCGGCGCGGTCCTCGTCGCCCGCCTCGATCATCCGCAATCCGGCCACCCGCTTGAGCCAGGTGCGCTGCTGCTTGGCCAGCCGCCGCGAGTTGATCTTGATCCGCTCGACGGCGTCCTCCAGGGGCAGCGCGCCCGCCAGGTGCGCCAGCAGCTCCGCGTAGCCCACGGCCTGCCGCGCCTGCATGCTCATCCCGCGCGGGTCGGCGGCCAGGCGGCGCACCTCCGCCAGCAGCCCGGCGTCCATCATCCGCCGCACGCGCTCGTTGATGCGCCGGTTGGCCTCTTCGCGCGGGCGGTGCAGCCCGATCAGCGTCCAGGCCCAGTCGGTGCGAAAGGGCGTGCCGCGGCGCCATTCGCGTTGCAGCGCGCTGATGGAGGTGCCGGTCAGGGCGTGGACCTCCAGAGCGCGTTCGATGCGGCGCAGGTCGTGACGGTGGATTCGGGCCGCGGACTCGGGATCGACGCGGGACAGCTCGTCGTGCAGGGCGGAGGTGCCCTGTTCCGCGGCTCGTCGCCGAAGCGCGGCGCGCAACTCGGCGTCGGCCGCGGGGCCTTCGAAGATCCCCTGGTACAGGCTCGTGAAATAGAGCATGGTTCCACCGACGGCCAGGGCGGGGCGGCGACGGGCGTGAATCTCGTCGATGGCCCGGACGGCCAACTCGACGAAGCGCGCGGCGCTGAACGACTCCCACGGTTCGACCACGTCGATCAGGTGGTGCGGGACACTGGCACGCTCCTCGAGCGGCGGCTTGGCCGTGCCGATGTCCATCCCGCGGTAGACCTTCATCGAGTCGATGCTGACGATCTCGGCCCCCAGCCGCTGCGCAAGCCGGCGCGCCAGCCGGCCCTTGCCGGACGCGGTGCAGCCCAGCACCGCGATCACGCGGTTTTCCGTCCGGTCGGAGCTCGACGACGGGCGCGGTAACTCAGCGCGGCTCATTGGATGCGGGAGATGATTTGCGACGGGTCGCCGATCGCCTCGCGCAGCGCCCGCAACCCGCGGTTGCACAGCATGTGGACCGCGCCTTCCGTGCGATCGAGCTGCCGCGCGATGGCGGCCACCGGCAGGCCCTCGACATAGCGCAGGCGCAGCGCGTCCTGGTAGTCCGGCGGGATCCGTCGCAGGGCTTGCCGCACGGACTCGGCCGCCTCGTCCGCGGCGGCGACGCGGCTGGGCGTGCGCGAGTGTCGCGCCAGCAGCTCGAGCAGCCCGCTCATTTCCGCGTCCCCGCCCAGGTCGTCGGCGGCGACCACGCGCCCCCCGCCGCGCTTGTCGGCCCGCAGGGCGCGCAGCATGTCGGTCAGGCGGTTCTGCGCGATGGTCAGCAACCAGCCGAAGAACGCGCTGTCGCCGCGCGGCTCGAAGCTCGCGATGCGCTGAAACACCGCCACGTAGGCGTCCTGCGCCACGTCGTCGGGCGAGATGAGCGCGCGGGCGGATTCCGGGATGAGCGGCCGCAGCTCGTTGACCAGGTGGTCGTGATGGTGGAGCAGGAGCTGGTTGAGGGCCAGCTCGTCGCCGGCGACGGCGCGCGCGAGCCAGGCGCGCGGGTTCGAGGCGTCGGCGGTCGGGCTGTCGCCGGAGACGTCGGCCATGCGGATCATTCTACGCTCGTCGTGGTCGGCCCGGACCCCCGCGGGCCCGGGCGGCGCGGGCTATAATCGCAGGGGATGAACCGCAATCCGGCCGTGGTCTCCGCCGTGCGAACATCGGACCGGGCCTATTACGGGCAGGTTGGCGATTCCGAAACGCTTGATCACGCGGTCGTGCGATTCAGCACGCAGTATCCCGCCGCCGCACCGCTGCACTTCGCCACCGAGGTGCTGATCGAGCGGGCGGCCGAGGCGGGGGCCGCCCTGGGGTCCATCCACGATTTCTTCGCCGGTCGTGGCCAGAGGTGCGGGTGGCTGGCGCCGTGCGCCGCGCAGCCTGCGGGCGTACTGGACGCGGTGCTCGGCGCGGAGGGATACGTCTGCGAAACGCACCTGGCATGGCAGGCGCCCCCGGCGTCCGCTGAGGCGGTGCCGTCCGGGCTGCGGCTTCTCCCGGCGCGGGCCATGCGCCGCGCCGCGACGGTCGTGCTCCGCGAGCGCTGGGCCGGACACGCGGGCGGCGACGAGCTGGTCGCGGCGTGGCTCGATCGCCTCGACGACGCGCAGTACGACGCCCGCGTGGCGCTGGAAGGGGACGAGCCGCTGGGCTACGGCGCATTGCACCAGGTGGGCGAGATCGGGCGCGTCCGCGACGTGTTTGTCCGCGCCGCGCATCGCCGCCGCGGCGTCGCGTCCGTTATCATCCGCCAGGTGCTGGATGACGCGCGTCGCTGGGGTCTTCGGCCGGTGTGTGCGGCGTTGCCGGCGACCAACCGGGCTGCGATCGCGCTGCTGGAGCGGCTGGGGTTCGAGCCGGCGGGCGAGTTGACGCGCTACCGCGCGGCGGGGAGCGACGAGGAGCCGGAGTGATGCTGGTGGACGGGCTCGAAGTCGAGCCGATCATCGGGCTGGAGATTCACGTTCAGCTCGCCACGCGGACGAAGATGTTCTGCGGGTGCGCCGTGGAGTTCGGTGCGCCGCCCAACTCGCGCGTCTGCCCGGTGTGCCTGGGGCTGCCCGGTGCGCTGCCGGTGATCAACGCGCAAGCGGTGGAATACGCGATCCGGATGGGTTTGGCGCTCAACTGCGAGATTGCGCCGACGACGAAGTGGGACCGCAAGAGCTACTACTACCCCGACCTGCCGAAGAACTACCAGATTTCGCAGTATGACCTGCCGCTGGCGTACGGCGGATACATGGAGTTTCCCTTCGACGGGCGCATCTCCAAGGTCCGCATCCGCCGCGCGCACCTGGAGGAGGACGCGGGCAAGAACGTACACGACTTCGCCGGCTGCACGGCGGTGGACCTGAACCGGGCCGGGACGCCGCTGCTGGAAATCGTGACCGAGCCGGACCTGCGCTCGGCCGACGAGGCGCGCGAATTCGCGGTGGAGCTGCAGCGGCTGGCGGGATATCTGGGCGTGAGCGAAGCCAACATGCAGAAGGGGCAGATGCGCTTCGAGCCCAACATCAACGTGCGGATCGTCGCCGACGGGTGCGAGCACCGCACGCCGATCGTGGAGGTGAAGAACCTCAACTCCTTCCGCTCGTTGCACGGTGCGATCGACTACGAGATCCGGCGGCAGTCGCAGGCGTGGCGCCGGGACGGCGCGACGGCGGCGATGGGCAACAAGTCCAACCGCGGGTGGGACGACGAGCGCATGGTGACGGTGGAGCAGCGCGTCAAGGAAGAGGCGCACGACTACCGTTACTTCCCCGATCCGGACCTGGTGCCGATCACGATCTCCCGGGAGCGGATCGCCGCGCTTCGCGAGCAGATGCCAGAGCTGCCGATCTGCCGCACAGAGCGCTTCATCGCGGAGTACAAGATCCCCCCGCGCGAGGCCCCGGCACTGGTGAACGATCGCGCATCGGCCGACCTGCTGGACGCGGCCCTGGCGGCGGGCGGGGACGCGGTGACGCTCGGGCGGCATTTCATGAGCTTCTGGGCCCGGCACGCCAACGAGCGCGGGACGACCATCGCCGGCGTGGGGATCGGCGCCGGCGCCATGGCGCGGCTGTCGCGTCTGGCCGCGGACGGAACGATCAACGCCACCGCCGCCGCCCAGATCGCCGACGAGATGGTCCGGCGGCGCGACCGGGCGGGCCCGGCGGGCGGCGACGGGATGCCCGAGGCGCTGGCCCAGGAACTGGGGCTGCTTCAGAGTCGCGACGAGGGTCAGATCTCGGCGTGGGTCGAGGCCGCGTTTCAGGCCAACGAGAAGGCGGTGCGCGACGCGCGGGAGAACCCCAGGAAGCTCCAGGCGGCGCGCGGGTTTCTGCTGGGCCAGGTGATGAAGGTGTCCGGCGGCAAGGCGGATCCGAAGGTGGTGGGCGTGCTGATCGAGAAGCGCCTGTCAAGTTGAGGTCCGGCGGCGCGCGCGGCGCGCCGCTGCGTGGGTGAGCGCCAATGGCGAAGTCTCAGCGGCGGATTCGGTTTGAGGATGCCATGACCCGCCTCGAGGCGATCGTCCAGGCCGTGGAGAAGGGCGAGATCGGTCTGGAGGAGTCGATCGACAAGTACGAAGAGGCCATGGGGCTGGTGCGCCAGTGTCGCGCCATTCTGACCGAGGCCGAGCAGCGCATCCAGCGCATTCAGCTCGACGCCCAGGGCGGCGCGGAGCTGGTCGACGCACCGGAGCTCGCCGACGATGCCGCCGCGAACGGCCAGTAAGGACGCCGACGACGCGGCCACCCGCGCGCTCGGGAGCGCGGCGCGGCTTCTGCGGGCGGCGCTGGCGCGGCTCGACGACGTGCTCATGCCTCAGACTTGCGCCGTCTGCGGCGTGTGGATGGACAGCCGCCGACCGTTCCTTTGCGTGGCGTGTGAAGGCGCCGTGCGGGCGGCGCTGGACGTGTCGTACTGCCGGCGCTGCGCCCGGTCGGCGCACCCGTACTCGCTCTCCGAGGATGACTGCCCGCAGTGCCGTGGCGAGCGGCATTGGAACGTCGCGGGAACGGTGCGAATCGGACCGTACGTGCCCGAGCTGCGCGAGCTTGTGCTGAGCCTCAAGTACGGCGGAAGCGACCGCAGCGCCGAGGCGCTGGCGGAACTGCTCGCCGGGCGTCTCCGCGCCGCAGCCTGGCTTGACGAAGTCGACTTTCTGACACCCGTCCCGATGCACTGGCGCCGCCGCTGGTTCGGGCGCCGCCCGCACGCCACCCTGCTGGCGACAGCCCTGGGACGGCGGCTGGGCCTGCCCGTGGCGCGCGCCGTGCGCCGCCGGCGCCACACGCCGAGCCAGCTCACGATCGCGTCCGCCACGGGCCGCTTCGACAACATCCGCGGCTGTTTCGACGTTCCGCGGCCGGGGCGCGTCGCGGGGCGCTGCGTCTGCATCATCGACAACCTGGCCGTGACGGGCGCGACGTTGCACGAGGTGTCGAAGGCGCTGCGCAAGGCCGGGGCGCGGCGCATCTACGCGGCGGTGGCGGCACGATCCGTCCGGTGGAACGACTTTCAAGCCCAGCCGGACGCTTTCGCCGGGCCCGCGCGCGACCCGACCGACTCGAAGGCGACCACGGTTGCAGGCGCGGGTTCCGCGTGAGGTGACATGGACGCGGTTGGCCTGGTGCTGGATCCGATCTTCAAGCGGCACCTTACGGGAGCCGGGCATCCGGAGCGCCCCGCCCGCTACGACGCCATTACGCGCGGGCTCGAGGCGCGCGGGCTGGCCGCGCGGCTGACGCGCGTCGCGCCGACGCCGGTCGCGCTGGACCTCGTTCACCGCGTCCATTCGCCCGAATACGTCGAGCGCCTGCGGGCTGCGTGCCGCAACGGGCAGCCCTATATCGACGAGGGCGACAGCGCCATCGGCCCCGAAAGCTACGAAATCGCCCTCCTGGCGGCCGGTGCTACCGTGGAGGCGGCCCGGTGCGTGGCGCGCGGCGAGCTGCGGCGGGCGTTCTGCGCGGTCCGCCCGCCCGGACACCACTGCGAAGTGGGCCGTTCGATGGGCTTCTGCCTGCTCAACAACGTGGCGCTGGCGGCCCGCGTGTTCCGCGACGAAGCCGACCTGGACCGCGTACTCATCCTCGACTTCGACGTCCATCACGGCAACGGCACACAGCACATCTTCGAGGAAGACCCCACCCTGCTCTACGTCAGCCTGCACGGCCACCCGCGACATCTCTATCCCGGAACGGGGTACGAGTGGGAGGTGGGCGTCGGGCCGGGGCGCGGCTTCACGCTGAACGTGCCGCTCCTGCCGGGCGCGGGCGACGAGGAGTACCGCAGCGCGTTCGAGCGGCTGGTCATCCCGCGCGTTGACGAGTTCAGGCCGCAGGTCGTGCTGCTCTCAGCGGGCTTTGACGCGCACGAGGTCGATCCGCTGGCGGAGATGCTGGTCAGCGACGACGGTTTCGACTGGATCACCCGGACCATCGTGCAGTTGGCCGACACCCACGCGGGCGGACGAATCGTGAGCGTCCTGGAGGGGGGCTACGACCTGGGCGTACTGGAGCGCTGCGTCGCGGCACACGTCGAACGATTGTGCGTGACGTAAGGGCCCGTTCCGTCGCCTTATCACCCAGGTTTGCGCGCGCCGTGCTCCCGGATCTGTTTGGTAGACGATCGGTGGCGCAGGCAGGTATAGTGAAGCCGCGGGTGTTGCAGAGCGGAGCAGGGCGGCGTGGACGAGAGCCAATTCGAGCGCGAACGGCGCGAGCTGCTCGAGCAGCGCGCCCAGGGCCTGCTGAGCGAGCCTGAGTTTCAGGAACGTCTGGCCGGCCTGCTGATCAGCCGCGCTTCGGCGGACGCGACCCAGGTCGCCGGGACGGGGGCCGGGGCCATGGACGTGACGACCGTAGCGCGGCCGAACCGCCCGTCGGCGTTCGGGGCGCCGATGTCACCCGGGGACATGCTCCAGGAGTATCGACTGGAGACCCTGATCGGGGAAGGCTCGTTCGGACAGGTCTGGAAGGCCTACAGCGACGTAGAGGAGCGGCACGTCGCGGTCAAGCTGCTGCCTCCGGCGCTCAGCCGGGACATGGAGGAAGTCGAGCGCGTGCGGCAGTGTTTCCGGCGGATTCACTCGCTTCAGCACGAATTCATCTGCCCGGTGTACCGCATGGGGCAGGACACGGTTCACGGGTACTACCTCGTGATGAAGTACGTCGAGGGCGTCGGGCTCAACACCTGGCGCGGTTCGTTCGGCCCGAAGGGCCCGACGGCCGAGCTGGCGGCCGAGCTGGTGCGGATGGCGGGGGAGGGGCTTGACTATGCCCACGCGCAGAAAGTGCTGCACCGCGACATCAAGCCGGGGAACCTGCTGTGCTCGGCCGGCGGGGACAATCTTCAGATCGTCGACTTCGGACTCGCTGAGCAGATTCACTCCAGCATGTCGCGCATCAGCGGCGACGGGGGCGACCGCGCCGGAACGCCCGCGTACATGTCGCCCGAGGCGTGCTCCGGCGAACGCCAGGACGGCCGCAGCGATCAGTACTCGCTCGCCTGCGTGGCCTATTATCTGTTCTCCGGCCGGCCACCCTTCGAGGGCAACATCTGGGCCGTGATGTCGGGCCACCGCGACCGTCCCCCGGCGCCCGTTCCCGGGCTCCCCGTCGCGGCGAACGCCGCGCTGCTCCGCGGTCTGGCCAAGCGTCCCGAGCAGCGTTTCGCGAGCTGCGAGGAGTTTGCGCGTGCGCTTCGCGCCGGCGTGGGCGGATCGTCGCGGACGCTGCCGCCCGCCGTCGCTCATTCGCCCAGCCCGTCGTCGCGCGGCGCGGGCGCGTCGCAGTCGTCGTCCGGGGCACCGCCGACGGAGCGTTGGGGGGTACCCATTGTCCCGGCCGAGCCGGGCCAGCCGCGCCTGCCGCCGCGCGAGCCGGGATCGAGCCGGGCGTCCGTGAGCGCGCGCTCCAGCGGCTCGGGGTCGATCCGCGGACAGCGGCTCTCCACCCGCGTCGGCGACAACTGGAAGAAGCCGGCGGGGGAGCTGCCCGCGTCGGGGCTGGTTGCGCTGGTGTTCACGCGCAAGACGGATCGCGTGTTCGCGGTGTACGCCGGACAGGTGATGATGCTGCCTTCGCCGTACGAGCAGTGGGCGGCGCTGAGCTACGCGCCGCCGGGTGAGCTGACGTGTGCGGCGGCGACGCGCGACGGGGCGCTGCTGGCGCTCGGTGGCAGCGGGTTCGTGGGGGTGCTGGACGCCGTCGGCGCGCAGGAGCCGCGCCTGATCCGCGTGGAGCGCGGCGTGACGGCGGTGCGCGCGATCCCACACTCGCGCGAGGTGTGCTGCGCGACGGCGGGGCGCAAGTATGAGCTGCTCGACCTCGCGTCGGGCAAACGGTTGCGGGAGTTCGACGCGGCGGGCATCCGCCCGCACGTGTTCGCGATTTCGCGCGACGGTAAGCTGATGGCGGAAGGCACGGACCGGGAGATTCGCGTGGGCGAGCTGAAGGGCTCGTTCTTTTCGAGGCACCGGCGTGTGCCGCTGCCGGCGGGACAGCCACCGGCGCAACTGGAGTTCTCGCCGGCGGAAGACCGTCTGGTGGTGCGGACCGCCGGCGGCGACCTGCTGACGATTGCCCCGGGGGCGACGACCGCCGCCCCTCTTCCGGGACCGCCCACGCGGCATTTCGCGATCTCGACCGAAGGGACGCGCGTGGTGGCGCTGACGCTGGCGGGGTCGCTGCGGGTGATCGACGTTCACAGTGCGCGGGAAGGCGTTTCGGTCGATTTGCCCAAGGCAGGGGAGCGCGTGGCCTTGTCGGAGGGCGGCCGCGGGGCCGTCGCGCTGGACGAGGGCGGCGTGATCGTCTCGGAGAAACGGATCGTGGTGTGACCCCGCCCAGCCGGGCGTGGTTATGGGAACGCTCCGTGTCCGTGTGCCTTCTCCACCACACCTGCCAGTTTGCCGCGCCGACGTTCTGCGCGACGCCGGTCGGGCCGGCGAGGCCGGGGTTGTCGTTGCCGGGGGTGCTCCGCGCTTCTATACTCAATCCGGTGTCGCGATCGTGTGCGCGGGGGCGTCGGGAGCCCCTGCCCGGCGGCCGAGGTGGAGGTGCGTTCCATGTCCAACGTCGAGCATTCGATCCGCCAGGCGCGAACCCGGCTGGCACTCAACCGCGCGTTGGTTCACCTGGCGTGGGTGGTGACGCTGGTGTCGGGAGCCTGGACGCTGTATTGGGTGGCGGAACGGGTGTTCGCCATGGGGACGCCGGCGTGGATGGCGGGCGGGGCGGCGATCGGCCTGGCGCTGCTGATGACTGCGATGCTGTCGGCGGTGCGGCGGGTCGAGCTGCTGGCGGCGGCCGTCACGCTGGACCAGGCGGCGGGGCTGAAGGAACGGCTCAGCACGGCGCTGGTGTTCGCCAGGTCCGGTGACGCGTTCGCCGTCGCAGCGCGTCGCGACGCGGAGCGGACGGCGGGGGCGATCTCGGTGCGCGCGCACGTCCCGCTGTGCGCGCCGCGGCAGTGGCCGCTGGCGGCGGTCACGGTGGCGCTGGCGGTGGGGGTGACGTTGTTCCTGCCACCGCTGCATCTTTTCGCCTCGTCGCCGGAGGAGACGTCCAAGAGCGACGCGGAGCGCGCCGCGATCGAGCGCGAGCGGATCAACATCGCTGCGGCGCTCGAGGAGCAGAAGGAGAAGATTCGCGCGCTGGTGGAGAGCAACCCGGCGGCGACGGACGTTGCCAGAGACGTGGAGAAGCTGGCCCTGCCCCAGGCGCCGGCGGAGAAGCCCGACGACGTGCGGCGCGAGGCGGTCAAGGAGCTGGAGAGCCTGGCGAATAAGCTCGCCGACCTGAAGAACTCGGACCGCGAAGACGTTCACAAGCAGCTCAAGCGCATGCTGGCCGGCCTCGAGGCGGCCCCCTCGGCATCCGAGAACGAGAAGCTGGCCAGCGCGCTTTCCCAGGGCGACTTTGCCGCAGCCAAGCAGGCGCTGGACGAGATGCGCAAGGTCCTGGAGGCGGCCGCCAAGAGCGACGATCCGGAAGCCAAGCGGCAGGCGGCCGAAGCGCGGAAGAAGCTCGAGTCGATCTCCAGGCAGATCTCGCAGGCGGCCGGCGCGCAGCAGATGCAGAAGGAACTGGAGAACAAGGCCGGAATGTCGGCGGAGCAGGCGCGGGAGATGCTCGAGCAGCTCTCGAAGATGGACCCGGACCAGCTCAAGAAGGAACTGGACGCGCTGAAGAAGCGGCTGGCAAGTAAGGGCCTCTCGAAGGAGCAGGTGGAAAAGCTCGCGCAGAAGCTGGCCAACAACAAGGAGGCGATGAAGCAGGCGCAGAAACTGGCGGACGCGCTGAAGAAGGCCGCCCAGGGGAATCCGAAGCCGGACAGCGGGGAGTCCCAGGCGCAGAAGGGACAGCCGTCCCAGGGGCAGAAGGGCCAGCAAGCCCAGCAGGGCGGTCAAGGTCAACCGGAGCAGGGCGGTGAGCCGGGCGAGTCCAGCGCGGAATCAGGCGAAGGCGTCCTGGCCGAGGCCCAGGAGCAGCTCGACGAGCTGGAGATGGCTGAGCAGCAGTTGAACGACCTCGAAGCGCGCATGGCCGAGCTGGAAAACCTGAAGGACGACATCGCCGCGGGCAATTGCCAGGGGCCCGAGGGCGATCGAAACCGCATCGGGCAGCAGGGCCCGAAGGCCGGACTCGGCGAAGGCGCGCGGATCGGGGCGGAGCCGACTCCGCACCAGTACAAGGTGGAAAAGGCCAAGTCGCGCATGCAGCGCGGCAAGATCATCGGGCAGACGCTGGTGGGCGGAGAGCAGGTGAAGGGACGGGCTGAGGCGGTGGTGGGGGAGACCGTGGCGGCGGCGCTGCGCGACGCGGCCGAGGCCATCGACCGCGAGGAGTTGCCGCGGCAGTACGAGTCCGCGCAGCGGCAGTACTTCGACCGGTTGGCGGGGCTGGCCAACCGGAACAAGGAGGGCGGCGGCAAGCCCGCGCCGTCGGAGAACCCGCCCAAGCCGTGACGGCGCCAGGCCGTCACGCCTGCTCATAGGCGCGTTTGAGCCAGCCGACCAGTTGCTGGTCGGCCTCCGCGGCGGTCTGAACGCGGACGCGATGGCTCACCATCGCGTTGAAGCTCCCGGATGCTTCGAGACGCGTCGTCGGCGGGTCGCCTTTGAGATGGATGCCGACATCGACGCGCGTCGCCGTCGAGGCCTGAATCAGCGCGAACTGCTTCCTGCGCCGCAGGCTCACGTACGTCCTCTTCGGCGCGACCTCGACGTCCCCACCGAAGCGGCGGACCGCGGCGACGATCGCCTCGTAGATCGGGCGCAGCGCGGCCTTGGCGCCGGCGTACTGGGCGTTGACCAGCGCGTCGTCTCCCGGGGGCGGCTGGTCGGCCGGGGCCAGCGCGTGGTGCGCGATGAGATTCGCGTACCCGTGGCCGACGCCATGCTCGGACTTGAGGACCTTCACGATCTCGCCGTGCTTCGTGAAAGCGCGGGGACGGAGCAGGTCGAGCCACTGCTCCAGGCTCTTTCCGGTGTTTTAGGGCAGGTTGGCGATCATGGTCGCGGTCGCGGCGTCGGGCGTCTGCGGCACGAGGCGTCTCCTTGCGATGTGCGTTTCACGGGCCGGTCAGAGCGGCCAGTTTTCCGAGCGGAGCCGCCTGGGGGAGAAGGGCTCCATGATCTTGAACAGGACGAACAGGAGCCGCGTTCCCAGCGCGGGTCGCCCGGTCTCGACGACGGCCTTGAGGGTATTGACTATCATCGTCGCGCCGCGCGTCATCTCGCGGGCGGTGCGCGTGCCGGCCGGCAGGTCTTCCAGCGTCAAGGTGAACTCGACCCCATCCGCGACTTCGCGCAGGTCGTAGATGACCCTGCATTCCGGGTCGTCGTAGCTGGTGAAGCGAAAGGTGTGCGCGTAGCGTCGCGGCGGGTCGAACTCGAGCACCTCCCCGACCACGCCGGTGTACTTCCCGCTGGCGGTCCGCATGCGGATCTTGCCCCCGGGGCGCAGGCCATCGGTGTGCAGGCGCATGTTGAACATGCAGCGCTGCGGGGCGTCGGTGCGCGTGATCTCGCGCCAGACGGCGTCGAGGGTCCCACGGATGAAGATCCTGAAGACCGCGCGTTCACGCTCGGGCATCGTTCGATTCCTCGCGAGGGGCCGGACTATCTGCGCCGCGGCGCTCCGCCGTGACGTCCGCGGCGCGCCGCTCGGGCCTGGCGCGACTCGACGCGGACCTTGACGTCCATGAGTCGCCCGGCCCAGAAGCGGCTGTATTGCGTGGTCCAGCGGTCATGGATCATCTGGATCGGGACCGCGTTGAAGAAGATGCGGCGCGTGCGCCCCTCCTTGGCGGAAACCAGCAGCATCGCGTCGTGCAGCACGCGCAGGTGCTTCATGACGGCGATCCGGCTCATGTCGAAGTAGGCGCAGAGTTCGTTCACGCTGCATCCGGGCCGCTCCGTCACGATGTCGAGCATCCGACGCCGCTGCGCATGCGCCAGCGCCTGAAAGACAGCGTCCATGCTATCCGGCGTCATATGTAACCTATAGGTTACATGATGCGCGCGGCCGCGTCAAGCAGAAAACCGCTCGCAAGCGTGCGCCCGGACATCCCCGCGCGACGGCCGCTACGGCCCTGCCGGCCGCGCAATCCAGCAGTCCAGGATGCACCGCCGCGTGCAGCGCACCTTGAACAGGTTGTCCCCGGCCTTCAACGCCACGCGCCCCAGGGGATACAGCCCGTCGGCGCGGCGCGGCGTACCGACCTGCCACGTGGTCTGCCCGTCCGGCGCGGTGACCTCCACCGTCTCGACTGCGGCGGACGGATCGAGACGCAGGCTCAACTCCACGTCGCCCTCCGCCTTCAGGGGCAGCACGACGTCAACCGGTCGCGTGACCTGGATGGACGCCGCCGCCTCCCCGGAGTATTCCACGCCCCCGGCGCTCTTCTGCCGCACCACGCTGCCCCAGCCGCGCGTGCGCACGTGGCCCTCGATCTCGACCGCGAAGGGAATTCGCAGGCCGGGCGGGGTCAGGTCGTCGGCGGTCAGCCTGGACCCGCGCGGCGCCGACCCGGCGGGGCCGTACCAGAACGCCACACCGCCGGCGTAAAGCCCGGGCGGCGCGTCGCAGGGCGGGCTGTCCACCGTCCAACGAAACGTGCTGGAAAAGGGAATGGCGTCGGGTACGCGCCAGCGATACCACGCGCTCTTGCCCGCCACCGCCGCACGCGTCGCACCCGACAGCGGCCAGCGCCACCCCTCCCGCGGCCAGCGCTGGAAGCCCAGCGTGTCACGGACCGCGGCGCCCGAATCCAGCGCCAGTCGCAGCACGTCGCCGACGACGCATTCGACCGGCGTGTCCAGCGCCAGCGAGTAGCCCACCAGCCAGCCCGGACCGCTGCCCTCGGGCAGCGCGAACTCCTTCGCGCGCAGTGGCATCTCGCGACGGTAGCGGGCGTGGAAGCGCAGGCTGTCGGACGGGGGCGCGGACGGATCGACCCGCAGCAGCAGCAGGAAAGGAATGCCCCGGTCGCTCAGGTTCACGATCTCGAGCTTCGCCCCGCGCTGAAACGGCATCGGAAACCGGCAGTACATCAGCCGTTGGTCATCCAGCCGCCGCGCCACCATCGGCAGCTCCGTCCGCAGGTTCGTCCCCATTGGCAAGCCATGCGCCGGCCGCCGATCGAACCCCGAGCCGAAAAAGTCCGGCAGCGGCGCTTCCACCGCGGGCGCGGCATCTCCGTCCCAGGTGAGACGCAGGACGCAGTGCCGCAGCGTGTAGGGCGGTCGGATCGCCGAAGGCTCCGTGCAGGTCAACAGCAGCTCGCGAATCGTCCCTGCGCCGTCGATCGTCCACGTGAACGTATCGCCGCGGCTCACGTGCGCTTCCTCCCCCTGCGGCGAGACCCTCCGATTCCCGAACAGCTCGGCCGGCTCCAGGCCGCGCTTCCAGACGGCTGCAACCGCGTCGAGGACCTGCCGCGCCTCCGCACCCAGCTCGCGCCGAAACGGCTCGACCCGCGCGCCGCGCGGCGCGGCCAGGTGCTCCAGCACGAAGTGCGACGTGAAGCCCCGCGCGGCGACCCGGCACGATCTCGCAAACGGCATCGGGAACCGGCACTCCGCCCCGACGTCCGCGGCGCTCCAGCACAACGGCGCCCCGAACGGCGCGGCTGAACCGTCGAAGAGCGCGGCACACGGCCCGGCGAAAACCTCGTCCCCGTCCACGTGGATGCGCAGCTCACCGTCGGGGCGCTCGACGGCCACGCGCACGACCATCCCCGGGCCGTCCAGCTCGGCCAGCACGTCCCATCCGTCGGCGCTGCGCAGGAAGCGGGCGGCATCCGTCGCATGCGGGCCGGCGCGCTCCAGCCGCTCGCGGCTGGAGACAATCCCCCACGACTCCCCCGGTCCAGGCGGACGGGTCAACCGCTCCAGGTCAATCAGGCGTTTCAGGGCCTGGGCCTGCGTCAGGGTCGGCGGCGCCTGGGCTCGCAGCGGATGAGCCATCGCCCCCAGAACCACGACTGTGCAGGTGAAACGAGCGTGGATCCACATGAGAGGATTGTAGGCGGACGACGATCGTGCCAGCCGCGGGACGGGCGCACGCCGGGCGGCCGCGCGTCAGCGACCACCGTCCGAACCGGCGCCTGCGCCGGTCGCCTCGCGCAGAATGGCGTGCTCGTCGAGCGCGCCCGCCTCGCGGAACGGCCCGAGCCGCCCGCGACGCATCACCGCCACGCGATCGCACACGCCCAGCAGCTCCGGCACGTAGCTGCTGACGATCAGCACGGCGCGCGGCTTTCGGCCGCCCGCCGCGTCCCCGACCGCCAGCGCGTCGATGAGGCGATAGATGTGCGCCTTGGCGCCGACGTCGATCCCTCGCGCCGGCTCGTCGAGGAGCAGCACGTCCACGTCCGCGTGCAGCAGCCGCGCCAGCGCGACCTTCTGCTGATTGCCGCCGGACAGGTCCCCCGCCGGCTGCCGCGGCGACGCACAGCGGACGTCGGCGGCGCGGAGCCAGGATCGCGCGGCGACGTCCAGCGCGGCGCGCGTCAAGAGCCCGGCCCGATCCACACGCCGCAGCGCCGGCAAGCACAGGTTCTCGCTGACCGACAGCCCGAGCGCCAGGCCCTCGTTCTTGCGATCTTCGCTGACGATCCCCACCCCCTGCCGCCAGCGCAGCGCGGGATCGGCCCGTCGGCCGGGGCGGGCGGGGCCGCCCGCCAGCGCCACGCGCACCTCGCCGCGCACGACCGCGTCCAGCCCGAATACCGCGCGAAGCAGCTCGGTCCGCCCGGCGCCGACCAGTCCGGCGATCCCCAGCACTTCGCCGCGCCGCAGCTTGAACGATGCATCCACCGGCATCCGCCGCCCGCACAGCCCGCCCACGTCCAGCACCACTTCGCCGGGACTGCGCCGCGATCGCGGATACAGCTCCGACACGCGCCGGCCGACCATGAGCGCGATCATCTCGTCCAATCGGGACCCCGCCGTCGGCCCGCCGCCCACGGACGCCCCATCCCGCAGGACCGTGTAGCGGTCACTGATGGCCTGCACTTCCTCCAGCGCATGCGAGATGTACACCACCGCCGTTCCCGCGTCGCGCATCCGCCGGATGAGCGCGAACAGGCGCTCCGCGTCTTCGCTCGTCAGGCTGCTGGTCGGTTCGTCCAGCACCAGCACGCGGCACCCGGCCACCAGCGAGCGGCCGATCTCTACCAGTTGCTGCGCCGCCGTGGAAAGCGCGCCGACGGGCGCGTCCAGCGGCACATCGGCGCGGCCCAGGCTCTGCATCGCCTCCGCCGCCCGACGCCGCATCGCGCGGCGCCGGATCAGCGGCCCAAGGCACGGCTCGACGCCCAGCATCAGGTTCTCCGTCACCGAGAGGTGCGGCGCCAGCGACAGTTCCTGGTAGATCATGCCCACCCCGGCGCGGCGTCCGTCGGCGGGCGTTCGCGGCGTGTACGGCCGACCGTCAAGCCGCATCTCGCCCGCGTCCGCCCGCAGCGCGCCCGACAGCACTCTCATCAGCGTGCTCTTGCCGGCCCCGTTCTCACCCACCAGTGCGTGAACCTCCCCCCGCGAAACCTCGAAGTCCACCCCCGCCAGCGCCAACGTCGCGCCGAAGCGCTTCCGCACGCCGCGCATCAGCAGACGAGGACCCAGGTCGGCCACGAGTTCGCCTCCGAACACCGGGACATGGTGCGCAATCGCCGCACACCGGCCGGCACGTGCCGCTCCGCCGGCGGCGGGCACCGTCCCACCGCCGCGCGCCCCGCTCAGGGCCGGGAATCGGTCCGGCCGGACGTCGCAGAATCGGTCGGCGCGGTCGCGGTGCGGCGTGTCGGCGAGAACTGGAGGACGTCGAAGCGCTCGCCGCGCGGATAGTAGGCGATGGTCTGCTTGAGCGCGCCGCGGCGGACGGTGACCTTGGCTTTGAAATCGGGGTCGGGGCGTACATCCCAGCCCAGCAGCTCGTCGCCGTCGCGGAGTCCGGCCTGCTCGGCCGACGAGCCGGGCTTGAGACCGCGCACCCGCTTGTCCGCGTAGGAGGTTTCGTCGAAGCCTGCATCGTACGAGTAGATCGGCTTGACGGTGCCGGTGAACTCTGGTGCGAGCGCGTCGGCGGGCAGCTCGATGGTCTCGGCGCGGGTGACGAAGCGGTCGAAATCGGGCCCGAACCAATCCCCGAGCAGGTTGACACCTGCCTCGCGGAGCCGTTCATTCGAGATCTTGAACCCGGTCTCCTGGGCCCGGTGGACCAGTGCGCGGAAGAGCAGGTCCACGCCGCCGCTGACGCCGTGCTGCCGCGCCAGGAAGTGCCAGCGGAGCGCCAAGAGGCAGCCGCGCTGATAGGCGATCTCGCCCACCGTTTCGCGCTGCCGCCAGAAATCGCGCTGGATGTCGTCGTTGGTGGCGTTTCGCGCCGGGTTGCGGAAGTAA